>JAXGCE010000038.1:0-20904 GCA_034186105.1 Selenomonadaceae bacterium | reverse complement strand
CACATCGCGTATCACGACCCCTGCAACCTCGGTCGCTTCAACGGCATCTACGATGCGCCACGCGACGTCATCGAGCGCTTGCCGGGCGCGACGCTCGTCGAGCCGGAAAAGCACGGCGACAAGAGCTTCTGCTGCGGCGCCGGCGGTGGTAACGCCTGGTATAACGTCGAGGAAAAGGAAAAGATCAGCTCCGTGCGGCTCAAGGAGATTTGCGCGAGTGCCCATCCCGACGTGCTGGCCGTTGCCTGCCCGTACTGCCTCGCGATGTTTGACGACGCCGTGAAGACGGAAGGCATGGAAAAGACGCTCGCCGTCAAGGACATCTCCGAACTGCTTGCCGATGCGCTGCCAGCCTCGTCGGAGGATGACGTGGATGCAGAGGCGAAACTGGCAAGTTCTTGAACATCTTGCGCGTGGTAAGAGACATCCTGTCACATGATTGGTGCTGATCCACAAAAAAACCTCGAGATTTTGTTCATAGAGTTCATTGTTTTGCGAGGAAGAGGGTGCTATACTTTCCATAGATCATATTTATAGGGCATTGAAGCCTCCATGAAGGACAGGATTTGTTCCTTCATGGGGGCTTTTTGCTTCTTGATTTTGTGAGGGAGTTAGGAGGTTTTCACCATGAGCGATCTGTTGCTACGTCCCCCTGTGGACTCTGCTGCGGGATCCACGGATTCTGCAAGACCGATGGAATCTACCATCCGTGGCCATCAAGTCAATACCATGAAGCGCTCGTTGTCGTGGGTCGATGTTTTCTTCATCGCGAGCGGCGTGCCCGCGCTCGTCCTGTTCTCCATCGGGGCACTCGCGAACCAGGTCGGCACGCCGTCGAACCTCGTCTGGACGATCTCCGTCTGCATGGGCTTTTTCCAGGCCTTTACCTATGCGGAGATCTCCGGCCTGTTCCCGAACAAGTCGGGCGGCGCTTCCGTTTATGGTTCCGTTGGCTGGCTGCCGTACAGCAAGTTCGTCGCGCCGCTCTCCGTCTGGTGCAACTGGATCGCTTGGACGCCGATCCTCGCGATCGGCACAGGCCTGATGGCAGGGTATCTCTTGACGAGCTTGTTCCCGGCGGACTCTGCCATCATGACGTGGCAGTACACGCTCGCTGACCTCGGCTTCATCTCCGACGGCCTGACGCTCCGTCTGAACTCGACGTTCTTCCTCGGTGCGATCTTCCTGACGGCCATCTTCATCGCACAGTACTTCGGCATCTCGAAAGCTGCGAAGATCACGATGTTCCTGTCGCTCGTCGGCCTGCTGCCGCTGCTCGCGTGCTCGCTGATCCCGATTTTCCAGGGCAAGGTCGATTTCGCGAACTTCGCGCCATATGTGCCCGTGAATGGCGCATGGGATTTCGAAGGTATCGGCATCTTTCTCGGCGGCATGTATGTGGCCGCTTGGACGACGTACGCATTTGAGACGTGCGTCTGCTATACGAAGGAATTCAAGCATCCAAAGAAAGATGCGCCGAAGTCCTTGATCCTCTCAGGCCTCCTCTGCATCTTCATGTTCTCCATCGTGCCGTTCGTTTTCGAAGGCGTGCTCGGCACGGAAGCCCTCAGCGCTCCGGATATCGTGGATGGTACCGGCGTCGCACGTGCGATGGGCAACATGCTCGGCGCTGGCCCGGCCGTCACGCACATCATTGTCGTCATGCTGCTGTTCTCGATCATCCTCGCCGTCATGACGTCGATGGCCGGCTCGTCACGCACGCTGTATCAGGCGAGCGTCGACGGCTGGCTGCCGCGCTACCTGTCGAAAGTCAACAAGCACGGCTCGCCGATCTACGCGATGTGCACAGATCTCTGCTTCAACCTGTTCCTGCTCATGATGTCCGACTACATGGTCGTCCTCATCGCATCGAACTGCGGCTACATCATCTTCAACTGGCTGAACCTCCAGTCCGGCTGGATCCATCGCATCGATCGTGCGAATGTCCTTCGCCCATTCAAGATTCCGAAAGCGCTCCTCGGCTTCAACGTCTTGCTTTCGTTCTGCAATGTCGCATTCCTCGGGGTCGGGGCGGCGCTGCTCGGCACGAGCAACATCATCACGGGTCTCATCATCTGCGCGATGATCATCCCGGTCTTTATCTTCCGCCATTACTACCAGGATCACGGCGTGTTCCCGACGAGCACAGCCGAAGCGGAAGAAGACGGTGCAGCGCATAAACGGTGCGGCATCCTGCCATATCTCGCCATCGGCGCAGCCGTCTGTACGGCATATGGCTTCTATCATTTGTTCAGTTGACAGGAGGTGGACGGTTTGTCCATCCAGATCCAGAAAATCTATCAGGAAACGCAGGCCGCCTACCAGCTCCAGCCGTTGACGGGTGAGGCCGGCATGACGCGTGAATTCTCGTGGGTGCAGCTCTGCGAAGACATCGAGAACATCAAATTCTTTCGCGGCAATGAGCTCGTCATCACGACGGGGCTCATGAGCGATCACGAAACGTGGATGAAATCATTTGTCGAGCGCCTGATCCGCTACCGCGCAAGCGGCCTGATCCTCAACGTTGGCAAATACGTTTCGGAGCAGGAAATGACGCAGCCGCTGCTCGACTACTGCGAGACAAAGGATTTCCCCGTCTTCACGATGCCGTGGCGCGTTCGCTTCGCCGACATCATGCAGGACTACTGCGAGAGGTTGCTGCTTGCCCAGCAGAAAGAATTGAACTTTGAGACGCTCGTGCGTGGCATCATCACGTCGAGCTGTCAACGGGACGACTACTTGCAGGCGTTGTCGTCCGGGCTCTATCCGCATTCCGCGTTTCAGCTGAAGCTCTACGAGTTCTCGCACGAGGCACTGCCTGAGGCGAAGAAGCCGCAGATCATCGAAGGCTGGAAGCGCATGCTGAACCATCTGCGCCAGCCGTATCTCATCTTCTTTCAGCAGGATTTGCTGCTCGTGATCCTGTTTCACAAGAATCCCGATGATGATTTCTCCATCCCAGAGCGCCTCTGGAAGAAGCTGCCGGATGACCTGAAGCCGACGTCTTGCGGCGAGAGCCAGGTGCACACGCAGTATGCCGGCCTGACGGAAAGCTACCAGCAGGCTGAGGCCGCGCTCGATGTCGCGCGCCTGACGGAAAAGCCCGTCATGGCCTTTGACCGCATCGGCATCTACAGCCTGTTCTTCGCACTGAAAGACATCCGGCCGCTCCGAAAGACGTACGACGAACTCCTCGCGCCGATCCTGCATTACGACGAAGAGCACAACTCCCAGCTCGCGCCGACGCTCCGCTACTATCTGTTCCACATGAACAGCATCCAGGAGACGGCGCGCGCCATGTACGCACACCGCAACACCGTGAGCTACCGCATCAACAAACTCAAGGAGCTGACGGGCGCAGACTTCGACGACGCCGTCGTCGCGTTCAACTACATGCTCGCCTATTACGTCGGTGACTACTTCCATATGAAGGAAATCAGCGATCCGTGAACGCGCCGTCTTTCAGACGTTGACACCCCCTTGCGTTCTTTCTATAATGAAAGCGCAAGGGGGTGTTTTCTATGTTCCGAGATCTCGCACGTTGCACGGCACGGCTCAAAGGCGAGCGCTATGAAGGTGCTGTGATTGCGGCGGCCGAGTGGTCGCGAAAGGGAAACGGCCAGCCGCTCGCAGAGAATGCCATGCCAGATATCCTGCTCGACCGTCACGGCATGATGACCGTGCGCGCAGCCGATGACAGCGGCATGCTGACGATCAAGATGCTGCTCGGCCGCAAACCGCCAAAAGCGCGGACAGCGAGAACGGATGAAACGCTTCGCCTCGAAGCGACAGCCGAAGGCGTCGCGGCAACAAGTATCCGATTGCGGTTCACGGCAGAAGATGTTCGTTCCTTCGTCAGCGATGTCAACGATACGAACGCCCTGCATGAAGGAGGAAATCCGCTCGTGCCAGGACTGCTGATCATGGAGCGAGTGCTCAGGGACAGGGCACTCATAGCATGTCCGTATCTTTTGATGAAATTCACAATCCCCGTGTTTGTCAGTCAGGAGGTTGTCGTATCGTTATGAAGCGCGCCTTCCTCCTCTCTGCCCTCCGCACCCCCATCGCCCTGCGCCATGGCGGCCTTTCTCGTATCCGCCCCGAGCATTTCTCCGCGACGGTCGTGCAAGAACTTCTGCGCCGCACAGGCGTCGATGGCTCAGACCTCGACGGCATCTTCGCGGGCAACGCCGTTGGCACGGGCGGCAACATCGCACGCCTCACGAGCCTATTAGCAGGCATCCCACAGACTGTGCCGGCCGTGACGATCGATATGCAGTGCGCTTCGGCGGCCGCCTCCATCTCGCTCGCATTCGCAAAGATTGCGGCAGGGCAAGGCGATTGCTACATCGCTGGCGGCATGGAGAGCGTCTCTTTGCAGCCGGCGCGCACGTACGCAGCAGGCGATCCGCGCCGCGAAGCGCTCGCCGCGACGGGCGGCACGTACTACACGGCCGAGCTCGCACCCGGCGACCTGCGGCCCGATACGATGCTTTGGGGCGCGGAGCGCGTCATGGAGCAGGAGCACGTCACGCGCGAAGAGCTCGACCGTTGGGTGCTGCGCAGCCATCAACGCGCCGCAGCTGCCGCAAAAGCAGGCGTGCTCCGCGACTGGATCCTGCCGATCGACGTCCGCCAGCGCGACACGACGCAGCCGCCAGTAGATGCGGACAAGCGGCAGCTATGTTCATGTGACGAAGGCATCAAGGCGCGCATGAACCAGCGCCTGCTCGATCGTCTGTTGCCTGTGCTCGGCCCGGGGACGTTGCTGAACGCCGCGAATGCCTGTCGCACGAATGACGGCGCGGCGTTTGTTCTGCTCGCTTCCGAAGACTTTGTCTGCGAGCATCACCTGACGCCAGAGCTTGAACTCCTCGCGACCGCCGCCGCAGGCGTCGACCCCGCCGAGAGTCCGCGCGGCGCGATGGCGACGGCGGAGAAGCTCCTCAAAGAACAACACCTCGCATGGAGCGACCTTGCGGCTATCGAATTCAACGAGGCATTCGCCGTCATCGACGTGTTGCTCGAGCGTACGCACCCCGAAATCATCGATCGCTACAACCGCCACGGTGGTGCGCTCGCCTACGGCCACCCCTACGGCGCCTCAGGTGCCATCCTCGCCATCCAGCTTCTCGCGGCGCTCCGAGAAGAAAAAAACGGCAGTCTCGGTCTGCTGTCCATCGCCGGCGCCGGCGGACTCGGCGAGGCCATCCTGATGCGCTCTTTTTCTTCTAGCTCCCCCTGAGGAGGAGCTTGCCTGTGGAGCGCAGTCTTGCAACAGATGAAATAATTTTAAATCTAAAAGAGGAGGAGTTCTTTATGAACTATTATCAGCTTCTTCATCAGAAAACCCTTTTGCATCCCGACAAGCTTTTCCTGGTCGTTGATGATGAAGAATATACATATACTGCATTCCACCACCTGACAGACGAGATCGCGGACGCCGTCCAGGGCGTCCGCTCTGGCGACGACGTCCTGCTCCTCGCTGACACGCCGGCCCTCCAGCTGGCCTCGTTCCTCGCACTCCAGCATCTCGGCGTGCGGCCGATCCTCGCGCACAAGGACATGGACGCGGAGCTCGGTGCCATTTTGCGTGAAAACAGTCTGCAGGGACTCGTCCGTGTGACGGTCGGGGAGGACGGCGCTGCACCTGCCGTCACATTCGAGCCGACCGACCTCCCGCAGCGCCCGCATGCCGAGCCCGACATCCTCGGCGTCTTGAGCTCGGGCACGACGGGCACGCCGAAAGTCATGTATCGCACGTACGACAGCTGGGCCGGCTTCTTCCCGACGCAGAATGAAATCTTTTCTGTCGGCGAGGACACCATCATGTTCCTCCATGGCTCGCTGTCGTTCACGGGCAACACGAATTCGTTGCTGTCCGTTCTCTATGAAGGCGGCACCATCATCACGAGCAATCATCTGCGCTGCCATCTCTGGGGCAAGCTCCTCGACCGCTACGACGTCAACTGCATCTACTTGATCCCGACGAAGCTCGTACTGCTCGCGGAAGCCTTGCACGGCATCGACACGTTCCCCGGTGTCTGCACGCTGTTCACGGGATCGCAGCTCCTGACGCCGCCGATGATCGAGGACATCATGGAGCTCTTGCCGAACGCGCAGCTCATCCTCTACTATGGTGCGAGCGAACTGAACTACATCACGTACGCCATCGTCGACAGCCCGTATCGCCCACCGGAAAATCTCGGCCATCCGTTCCCAGGTATCAGCATCTCGATTCAGGACGGCCTGATCTACGTCGATACGAAATACCACGTCAGTGGCGTCACGATCCCGTTCAGCGTGCGCGACATGGGCAGCATCAACGAGCGTGGCGAACTGATCTTTGGCGGTCGCAAAGGCGCGTACGTCAACCGCGGCGGCGTGAAGCTGAACCTGCTGAAGCTCGAAATGGAGCTCCAGATCCTGCCGGGCATTTCAGAAGCCGCCGCTGTGCGCACGAAAGACGAAACGCGCGGCGAAGGTGTCGCCGTCTACATCGTCAAAGAAGCGGACGCCGACGAAGCCACTGTCCGAAAAACGATCCGCCACGCACTGCCAGCAGCCGAGATGCCGGACAAGATCACATTCGTCGACGAGATGCCACTCAATGATTGCGGCAAGATCGACAAGGAAAGACTGAAATAACAAGAGGCTTCCGCTGGTCGCACCCGCGGAAGCCTCTTTCTGCTTTTCGTTTTGTTGTGCAGGGGACTCCCCCCGCCCTTCGGGCCCGTCCCCCCTCTGTGAGGGGGGCTGGCTTAATGGGAATACTTCTTTTCCGTCTCGTTGATGACGCAGGCGACAGCTGCGTCGCCTGTGATATTCAGGCAGGTACGGAACATGTCGAGCACGCGGTCGATGCCGGCGACGAGAGCGAGGCCTTCGAGCGGCAGGCCGACGGACTGGAGCACCATCGCGAGCATGATGAGGCCCGCGCCCGGGACGCCGGCCGTGCCGATGGAGGCGAGCGTGCCCGTCAGGACGATCATCGCCATCTGGCCGAACGAGAGGTCGATGCCGAAGACATTCGCGATGAAGAGAGAGCAGACGCCCATGTAGACGGACGTGCCGTCCATGTTGATGGTAGCGCCGAGCGGCAGGACAAACGACGTGACCTCGCGCGAGACGCCGAGCTTTTCCTGCACGTTCTTCATGTTGACGGGGAGCGTGCCAGCCGACGAGCACGTCGTGAACGCGATCATCATGGCCTCGCTCATGCCGGAGAAGAACTTCATTGGCGAATGGCCGCCCCAGACGCGTGCGAGCGTCGAGTAGACGCCGACGGCGTGGATGACGGAGCCGATGGCCATGCAGGCGATGACGGACAGCAGCGGCAGCAGCACCGACGGGCCGTTTTCCGCGACGACGGGCAGCAGCAGGCAGAACACGCCGATCGGGGAAATCTGCATGATCATGTTGATGATCTTGTAGCAGACCTCGGCGCAGGCATCAAAGAAGCTGATGAGCTGCTGCGCGCGCTTGCCGCCGACCTGGATGATGCCGACGCCGATGAAGAGCGCGAAGACGATCGTCGGCAGGATGTCGGCTTTCGCCATGGATGCAATCGGGTTCGCCGGAATCATCGCGACGAAGACCTGCATGATGGACGGTGCTTCTTTCACCTTGACGGCTGTGTCTGTCGGCAGGCTCATGCCGACGCCCGGATGCAGCAGCCCTGCGACGCCGAAGCCGATGAGGATGGCGATGGCCGTCGTGACGAGGTAGATGACGACGGTCTTGATGCCGATGCGGCCGAGCTTGTTCGTGTCGCCGATGCTCGTCATGCCGACGATGAGCGACGAGAACACGACGGGCACGATCATCATCTTGATGAGGTTGATGAACATTGTGCCGATCGGCGCGATCCACCATTTGATGAACGGCACGGCATCGGGCCCAGCGATGAGTCCGACGATGACGGACAGCACGAGCGCGATGAAGATTTTGATGGATAAGTGCATAGAGTTCACTCCTTCTGCAAAGCTTTGTGAGTACGGTTTCATTATAAGGATTCTTTTGCCCGTTGTCCATGCACAGGGGCGAATGTTGATTGTATACATGAGGGACGAACACACATGTGTGTCATTTTTCACAAGAAAGCTTGTAAACCTGTATACATTGTGCGATAATAGATAGAAACGTGTTTACCAGTCAAAGAGGGGGCAACCATTTTGTTGATGAATGGCGCGCAGGCAGTGCTCGAGAGCCTGAAGAAAGAGGGCGTTGACATCGTGTTCGGCTATCCGGGCGGCGCGGTGCTGACGTTGTATGATGCAGTCTACCAGATGAAATTCCCGCATGTGCTGACGCGGCACGAGCAGGGCGCCGTCCATGCGGCCGACGGATATGCGCGCGCGACGGGCAAGGTCGGCGTCGTGTTCGCGACGTCGGGACCGGGCGCTGGCAACCTCATCACGGGCATCGCGACGGCGAACATCGATTCCGTGCCGCTCGTCTGCATCACGGGCCAGGTCGCGAACCCCTACATCGGCAAGGACTCGTTCCAGGAGGCCGACATCGTCGGCATCACGACGCCGATCACGAAGCACAACTATCTCGTGAAAGACGTCCACGAGCTGCCGCGCGTGCTGAAAGAAGCGTTCTTCATCGCGCGCACGGGCCGTCCAGGCCCCGTTGTCGTCGACGTCGCAAAAGACGTCTTCGATACGAAATTCGACTACAAATATCCAGAAAAAGTCATGCTGAAGGGTTATACGGGCCAGTATCCAACGGATGAAACAGCCGTGAGCGAAGTCGCGCGCCTGCTCGTCAAGGCGAAGCGCCCGTTGCTGTTCGTCGGCGGCGGCGTGACGCTGTCGGATACGTCCGACCTCGTGCGCAAGCTCCAGGAAGGGCTCGGCGCTCCAGCCGTCTCGACGCTCTTGGGCCTCGGCTGCATCGCAGCGGACGCCGAAGGCTTCCTCGGCCTCGCGGGTATGCATGGTTCCTACGCGGCAAACATGGCCATCCAGCAGTGCGACTTGCTGCTGTGCCTCGGCATGCGCTTCTCTGACCGCGTGACGGGCAAAGTGAAGGAATTCGCGCCAAAGGCAAAGATCGTCCACTTCGAACTCGACGCGGCCGAAGTGGGAAAGAATGTGCCCGCCGACCTTGCCGT
The DNA here is from genome assembly GCA_034186105.1 of Selenomonadaceae bacterium. Classification (GTDB taxonomy): domain Bacteria; phylum Bacillota; class Negativicutes; order Selenomonadales; family Selenomonadaceae; genus Selenomonas_C. Next base: position 11,783 of record JAXGCE010000038.1, on the reverse strand, counting down.
GCCGGGCGACTTGCGCGCCTCGCTGCCGTTGCTCGTCACGAAGCTCGAAGCGATGGACGCCGGCTTCCACGAGCAGTTCGCGCCCTGGCTCGAGCATACGATCGAGCTTTCGAAAGAACATCCGTTCTCGTACGAGCCTGCGACGGGCCCGGACGACGTCATCCGTCCTGAGGCACTGATCGAGAAAGTCAGCGAACTCTCGAGCGATGACACGATCGCTGTCACGGACGTTGGCCAGCATCAGATGTGGGCGGCGCAGTTCTACGCCGCGCGCCGTCCGCGCCAGTTCATCACGTCGGGCGGCCTCGGCACGATGGGCTTCGGCTTGCCGGCCGCGCTCGGCGCGAAGATTGGAAAGCCCGATCATCCCGTCGTACTGTTCACGGGCGACGGCAGCATCATGATGAACTGCCAGGAATTCGCGACGCTCGCCGACAACGACATCGATGTCAAAGTCATCGTCGTCCACAACTTCATCCTTGGCATGGTCGGCCAGTGGCAGCGCCTGTTCTACAACCATCACTACGCGCAGTCTGAGCTCAAGGGCAAGACGGACTTCGTAAAGCTCGCCGAAGCCATGGGCTGCAAGGGCGCGCGTCTGACGAAGGCGAGCGAGCTCGAGACGAAGCTGCCCGCGTTGCTGAAGGAGAAAGGCACGGTCCTCATCGACGTCTATGTGCCAGAAGAAGAAGACGTCCTGCCCATGGTGCCGGGCGGCAAGCGCCTCGACCAGATGGTGCTCGGGAAAGGAGCAAGAAAATGAAGAAATTCCTGTTGGCCGTCCTCGTCGACAACAAGCCGGGCGTCCTGACGCACGTCGCGGGCCTCATCAGCCGCCGTGCCTTTAATATTGAAAGCATTTCCGCTGGTTACACGGAGGAGCCCGACGTCACGCGCATCAACATCGTCGTCTCCGTCGAAGATGAACAGGAGCTTTCGCAGGTCGTGAACCAGCTGCAGAAGCTCATCGACGTCATCAAGATCGTCAACCTCACGCTTGAAGACTCCATCGAGCGCGAACTCGTGCTGATCAAAGTCCAAGCGTCAAAAGAATCGCGCGCCGACATCATCAACGTCGTCAACATCTTCCGCGCGAACATCGTCGATGTCACGCCGGAAGACGTCGTCATCGAGCTGACGGGTGGCGAGAGCAAGATCGACGCGCTTTGCGAAGTGCTCAGAGAATACGGCATCATCGAGATCGCCCGCACCGGTGCCATCGCGCTGTCGCGCGGACCGGTGCCTGTCAAGGCGATGTAAAAAAGAAAAAGGATTTTTTTTGCGCGTGTCGAATACCATAAAAGATAACATCAGAAAGTTCATTTGAGGAGTGTCTTCATATGGTAACAAAAATGAAAAACTGCCCGTCGTGCGGGCGTCTCTATGTGCCGCTGACGGCGGCACAAAAGCTCTGCCCCGACTGCATGGACAAGATGCGCGAGAAAGAGCATGAAGTCGTCGAATACGTGCGCGACCATCCGAAAGTCAAGATCGCCGAGCTCATCGAGGCGACGGGTGCCTCGGAGAACATGATCAAGCGTATGATCCGCGAGGGTCGTTTCATCCAGACGGGCGTCAAGATGACGTATCCGTGCGAGAAGTGCGGCGCGCCGATCGTGCAGGGCAAGCTCTGCGCGAAATGCACGGAAGCGCTGAAGAAAGACCTCGCAGGCGCTGCGAAGAAGATCGCGAGCGCAGCTGCGCCGAAAGGCGGCTTAGGTGGCACGGGCAAAGGCCCGCGTCCGACGAATGGCGAGCGCCCGTCGTCGTTCCGCTCTGAGCGCGACAAGCAGCAGCCGTCCAAGCAATCGAAGCGTTACCGCGGCCTGCGTTGATTTTACGCGGATTTTCCCAGATAGGCAGAAAACGTTCAAATTTCGAGCATGCATGAGAAAAACAAAGCAGAATCACTGTAATCATCGAAAAGCAAGAGTTAAGTCTCTTGCTTTTTTTTTCGATACTTTAAGCAGAAAGTCAAAAAATCTCTAGGACTCTTTCATTTGCACAAGCACGGAAAGCAATCGAAGGTGGTGGAACCATGATCATCAACAACAATATCCAAGCCGTTTCTTCTCTCTATGGCACGTCGCAGGCGACGAGTGCATATCGTGCGCGCAGCAAGGCCGTCGAGAGCGCCCGCGACGAAGTCGAGATCTCCGAAGCCGGGCAGAACTTCAGTGAGATGCTCCAGAAGCTCCGCGAGGAGCCGGAAGTCCGCCAGGACAAGGTCGACTACTACCGCAACGCCATCGCGAATGGTACGTACCAGGTCTCGAGCGAGAACATCGCCGCCGCCATGCTCGGCCAGCGCATCTGATGCGTAGGACGGCACAGCAGGACGCGGGAGGGGCAGACTTATGACAACGCGAAGCACTGGGTGGAAAGAACTCATCCAGATACTCAATGAAATCAACAAGGGCTATCAGGCTCTCATTGAGCTGAGTCAGAAAAAGCACAAAGCACTCGTCTTCATCGATCTCAAGACGATCGAGAAGCTCAACGAGGAAGAGACGAAGCTCACGCAGACCATCCAGCAGCTCGAACAGCAGCGGCAGAAAGCCCTCATTCACCTGGCTGTGGAAAACCGGGACATCAAGAAGGACACGCGGATGAAGGAACTCGTGCGCTACGCGCCGACGCCCCAGCTCCGCGTATTGCTCATGAAGCTCCACGATGCGCTCGGCGCATCGACGGCGAAAGCCCAGGAGCTCCGCGAGAACAATCGCGTCCTCATCGAAGGAGCGCTTTCTGCCGTGACATATCATCTGAACCGCCTCGGCGGCGTGCATGTGGAAAACACATATGGCAGCGCGGGGCAGGAGGTCGTGACCCATGCCCGCAACTTTGAATTCGACGCCTGATGCCGTGAAGCGCGCGGCTCAGCTGCTGAAAGCCGAACTCGTCTACGGCACGGAGGCAGCAGAGGCCGTCGCGAAACTCCGCGAGACGCTGCAGCAGAGCACGTCGGGCAAAGGCGTTCGCGAAGACGCGAAAGCGCTCGAAGTCGTGTTGCAGAAACTCACGAAGCTCACGCAGCATACGGATGCGTTCTTGCATACAGCACAGAGCACCAGCCTCGCAGCATACCTCAAGGCGGCACCGCCATCGTCGCTGCGTGATGGAGCTTTGCGCCTCGCCGCGCGCGTCGCAAAGCAGCAACATGCGCTGCACACCGACCTCGCTGCCGCATCCGCCCTCCTCGAGCAAAGTCGCGGCTTCATCGAGTTCCATGTGAACATGATGAACGAGGCTGTCGCGAGCGACACGTATGCGCCCCCAGGGGCGAGCGAAGTTGAGCTCCGACGCGGCCGCCGCATGTTTGATGCAAATATCTGAGAAATATAGGAAATAGGTGATCATATGCGTTCCACATTCGCCGGACTCAATACGATGGTGCGAGGCATCTTCTCAAACCAGCTCTCGCTCGACACGACCGGCCACAACATCACGAATGCCTCGACGGAAGGCTACTCCCGCCAGGCCGTCAACCTCGCGGCGACGCGCGGCCAGAACGTCTCGTCCATCTACGGCGAAGTCATTGTCGGCACGGGCGTCGACTCGACGTCGATCCTGCGCGCGCGCAACGTCTACGCTGACAAGCAGTACTGGTCGGAAACATCACAAAAACAGTACTTCTCGACGCAGCAGACGAACTACGACAAGGTCGAAGCCATTTTCGACGACTCGAAGAACACGGGCCTCAAAAACGCCGTGACGGAGTTCTACAATGCGTGGAACGACCTTGCGACGAATGCGTCGACGGCCAGCAATCGCATCGCCGTCATTGAAAAAGGCAACGTGCTCGCCGACCGCATCAAGACGACGTCGCAGCAGTTGCAGTCGCAGATCAATTCGCAGTACGAGGACATGACGCTCAACGTCGCGAAGATCAACGACTACACGAAAGAGATGACGCAGCTCAACCAGAACATCATGCAGACGGAGGCTTCGGGCGGCACGGCGAACGACCTGCGCGATCAGCGCGACCTCATCGTCGACAAGCTGTCGGAATACATGAACCTCAATGTCTACGAAGATGACAAAGGCATGTACTCCGTCGTCTCGAACGGCATCACGCTCGTCAACGGCAACAACCGCCTGACGCTCGAAATGTCGGAAGCCTATGCGAATAAGACGTACGGCATCAGCGACTATACCGTCAACATCAAGGAATCCGGCATCGCGTTCATCCCGACGAACGGCAGCATGAAAGCGCAGTTCGATACGATCGCCGAAGACAAAGCGTATATCGACAAGCTCGCAAACATCTCTGCGACGCTCTTGACGACATTCAACGCCATGCACCAGCAGGGTGCCGGCATCGACGGCACAGACAGCTCGCTCGGTGACGATGACGGCACGGACGCTTACGTCGGCCCGTCGTACGGCCGCAACTTCTGGGGCGACGAAGACACGCTCTATACATGGGATGCGACGAACAACAAAGTCGTCGCCAAGAAGATGACGGACATCAAGCGCTCGCTGGCCGTCGATACAGCGACGGTCGGCACGGACACCGTCCGCACGCCGAAAATCACGATTGCGGGCACGCTCGAAAGCGAGGAAGACCTCGACGGCATCAACATCATCAATGCCCTCGGCGTCTGCAACGACATCAAGTCGACGGGCGGTCAGAACCTCATCGCCGCGCGCAAACTCGTCGTCGAAGAAGACACGAGCTCGACAGGCGCGCTCAGCGGCACGTACAGCGTCAAGGCTAACGGTTCCGGTGACGGCACGAATGCGACGAACATCTCGACGATCATCAACATGGATCAGTCAAACGTCCATTCGACATCGTTCCTCGTCTACAACGATGGCACGTCGGACTACTATGACACGACGACGATCCTCGACCGCACGACGATGACGGAGCCGGAGTCGTCCGTGCGCGCCATCAACCGCGACTCCATCAACGCTTACTACTCCGCGACCGTCGCGAAGCTCGGCAGCGATTCCGAATCCGTCGACGACAAAGCCGACGCACAGGACAAGCTCATCACGCAGATCACGAACTGGCGCTCGTCGACGTCCGGCGTCGACTGGAACGAAGAGCTCTCGAACATGATCATGTTCCAGCAGGGCTACAGTGCTTGCTCGCGTTGCCTGACGACGATGGACGAGATGCTTGACAAGCTCATCAACAGCACCGGCATGGTCGGCCGCTGATGTTTTGATCAAATAGGAGGAATTTCCATATGGCAATCCGCGTCAGCAGCAACCAGATGGTTTATAACTACAAAAAGCAGCTCAACGACTCGAACAGCCGCTACGACAAACTGCTCGAGCAAGGCGACGGCGACAAGCTGCATCGCCCGTCCGACGACTCCGTCGCGTATACGAAGTATCTGCGCCACGACACGTCAAGCAAGGAAAATCTGCAGTACCAGGAGAACGTCGACACCGGCGTTTCGTGGATGAAGGCATCGGACTCCGCACTCGTCTCCATGACGAACATCCAGACGACGTTCAAGGAAAAGACCGTCTCGGCTGCGAACGGCGATAAGACGGATACGGACATGGCTGCCATCGGCAAGGAAATGATGGCCGAGATCCAGGAACTTGTTTCGCTTGGCAACACGATGCAGGGCGACCGCTACCTGTTCGCCGGCCAGAGCGACACGACGATGCCGTTCTCGCTCTCGGAGACGGAGATCAGCCGCGGCCTCGCAAAGACGCTCGACGACAAGGCCAGCGCCTACTTCAGCGGTGACGGCGCCGCGACGAAATCCGGCACGATCCGCCAGATGCTCACGCTGACGGGCGATGACGGTAATACGTACTACCTCAACACGAAAGACGGCTACATCTATACGAAAGACTTCGTCGAGAAAGGCTATAAAGACAAAGTGGCCGAAGATGCCGACGCCATCGTCGACCCAGCTGCGGACTCCGTCGGCCGACTCACGGGCTGGGATGGCACGACGCCGACGGAAACCGTCTCGAAATACTTCAAGAACACGGGCGAAATCATCGACAAAACGGCATCGCCCGGCAGCATCACCGTCGACGGCACGACGGTGAACTTCACGTTTGAAACCGTCCAGCAACAGGTTGCGACGTACCAGGGCGATCCGAAGTACATCTCCATGACGAAGAAGAACGGCACGACGGAACCGACGTCTGACACGGTCAATGTCACGGGACAGGACATCTGGGGCACGGACATCTTCGACAATGCTGACTCCGGCAATGCAGCCTCCGGCACGGCCATGCTGAACAACATGCTGACCGTCCATGCCGAAGTCGTCGGCACGAACTTCCATTGGCTCTCAGACGACGGCCAAACGCTCTCGGACGAAGCGCATGCGACGACGGTCAACACGGAGACGAAGCTCGGTGCCCGCCAGCAGCTCTACACATCCGTCAAGACGATGCTCGGCAACCAGCAGACGCTGATCCAGCAGGACATCACGGACGTCATGTCCGCCGATGTCGCGCAGCTCGCGACGAAACTCATGGAGTCGCAGACCGTTTACAATATGAGCCTCGCACTCGGCGCGCGCATCCTCCCATCGTCGCTCGCCGACTACCTGAGCTGATGCAGCTGATAATTTCATGAAACTTTTGCCAGGAAGGCAGGAATCCGCCAGGGAGAGGGGGAAATAAGAATGTTGTACCTCAATATCCGTTCGACACAGCCGATGATCGACATGCACACGCAGCTCGGCAAGCTCGAAGCCCACTCGACCCCGGCGCGGCTCTCGACCGAGAATCGCCAGGCCCGCTCGAACATGGGCTGCACGCAGATGACGATTGACATCGACCAGTATCCGAGCCGCCACAGCTACGGCTACTCGAATCACGATGACTTCGCGCGCGAGCACGGCAGCCAGGGATTTTCCGACGTCGCACAGTCGATCTCGGGCCACACGCAGGATGCGTGGCAGATCATCGACCAAGCGGCGCGGCCTGGTGCGCACACGCTGCAAGACATTTCGTACGGTGAAGTCACAGCGTTCATCAACAAGGGCAAGAATCGCCACATCGTCGCAGAGCACATCCCGGATCCGAAGCTCACCGTGCATCAGAGCGAGCTCAAGGGCACGCCGGATCCCGGTGATGTTAGCGTCCACATCGACACGGACGCCTTTGCGCAGACGCACTTCACGCCGGGGCAGGTACAGACGTATCTCAAGCAAAAAGGGAATGTGGAACAATGGGTTACGGAAGACCATTATGACATCTACGCTTGACGCGTGGAAACGCCGGGCGTAGCACGTACGACGCACATGCGTCTTTTGGAGGCATTTTGATGAAAACAGTCGACACCGTGAGATTTGGCACCATCGAGATCGATGAAAAGAAACTCGTGCACTTCGCGCAGGGCATCCCCGCATTTGAAGACGAACACGAATTCGTCATCATCCCGTACGATGAACAGAGCCCGTACGTCTTCCTGCAGAGCACGACGACGCCGGAACTCGCATTCCTCATGACGATCCCGTACCTGTTCTTCAAAGACTACGAGTTCGAGATCGACGATGCGACGGAGCAGGCGCTCCATCTCGAGAGCCCGGACGACATCGTCGTCTACTCGCTGCTCACGATCCCGCAGGGGCACATCGAGGACATGACAGCCAATCTCATGGCACCGGTCATCATCAACCAGCGCACGATGGATGCAAAACAGCTCGTCCTCGAGAAGAGCCCATATACGACGAAGCATCGTCTCTTTTCCAAACAAGCAGAACATGCTGGAAAGGAGGCGCGCTGATGCTCGTTCTGACACGCAAGCCGCGCCAGCAGATCATGATCGGTGACGACATCGTCATCAACATCGTCGAAGTGCAGGGTGACAACGTCCGCATCGCGATCGACGCGCCGCGCTCCATCAAGATTTATCGCGGCGAAATTTATCGCGCCATCCAGGAGGAAAACAAGCAGGCAGCACGCGAAGTCCCGAAGGATCTCGACCTTAGCGGCGCCTTGCCGAAACCCTGAAAATATATCAGATAGTTCATGGACTGACAGGAAACAGATCTACGGAGGGATTACTATGATTGGACAGATTCAGGACATCGTTTCTGCGGCTGTCGTCATCGGCGCGACGGAGGCGTCCGCCAGTGCGCCGAGCACGACGCAGGCCGCTTCACAGGCCGGCAGCCAGCAACAGCAGGGCCAGCAGCAGGATTCGCTGAGCGCACAGGCATCACCTGCCGCATCCGTCGACATCCTGCAGCAGGTCAAAAATGCGGCGGACCAGACGGACAAGGCGCAGAACCCGCAAGACCAGCAGGACGATGATGACGAAAAGAAGCTCGATGAGGCATCCGTCAGCTACATCACGAAGGAACTCAACGAGCTCATGAGCCGCATCAATTGCAACCTCGAATTCCAATACCACAAGGAAGTCAACACCATGTCGGTCAAGATGCTTGACAAGAAGACGGGCGACGTGCTCAAAGAAGTCCCGCCCGAAGCGCTCATCAAGCATATGATCAAGGCGAAGGATTGGCTCGGCGCCTTCCTCGACAAGACGATCTGACAACGACCAAAGGAGGGAATCTATCATGTCTACCACAGGCATCTACGGCCTCTCAGGCTCCGGCATCGACGTTGACTCCATGGTCAAAGTCGGCATGATGAGCAAGCAGAGCCAATATGACAAGATGTATAAAGAAACGGTCAAGAATGAGTGGATGAAATCCGCCTATGCTGACCTCTACAGCGAAGTCAACACGTTCAACCAGTCGACGCTCTCGACGTACAAGATGAGCTCGACGACGAGCCCGATGACAGCGGAGAGCACATCGACAGGCGTCGCGACGGCGACGGCGAACGCCGACGCTGCGAGCATGTCGCACGTCGTGACCGTCAAGTCCCTTGCGTCGAACGCCTATTTGCAGTCGGGCGATAAAGGCATCACGCGTTCGGTGAAGAACTCGGACGGTACTGCTTCTACGAGTATCAAGCTCAGCGATATTTTCTACAATGGGACGGATACATACGATCCTAATAGTGAAGATACTGCACTCGCGTTCACGATCAGTGATGGTACAGGCACAAGCGGCAAGAGTGCGACGATTTCTTTTACGTACAAGGAAATCTTCGGCAACGGCGTGACGCTCAACGACCTCGCATCGAAAATCAAGAGTTCTGGCGTCAATATCCAGGCATCATACGACAGCGTCAACGACAGTTTCTCACTCTATCAGAAGACGGGTGGTTTAGAGAACGTCATCAGCCTCGATACAACGAAGGATGCGGACGGCAAGGCAATCTCGAGCGATGCTGCGAAGAATGCGCAGACACTCTTGACGAACTTGAACTTGTATCAAGTGAAGACGTCAACGGATACGAGTGGCAATACGACACAGAAGCTTTCAGATAGTGCGTTGTCGTTTGACAGCACGAACACGTCGCAGACCGTGTCGGGCACAGACGGTAAGGTCACGATCGACGGCAAATCATACGATACGACGAGCTCGAAGATCACGGTCGGCAATGTCTCGTATACGCTCGGTGGCGTCGGCACGACGACGGTCTCCGTCGCGCAGGACACGGACAAAGTCATCGAGAACGTCAAGAAGTTCGTCGAAGACTACAACAAGATGATCGACTCGCTGAACTCGAAGTACTACGAGACGCAGTACAGCGACTACGGCGTCCTGACGAAATCACAGGAAAGCTCGATGACGCAGGACCAGATCACGAAGTGGAACGAAAAGGCAAAATCTGGCCTTCTGTACCACGACAAGACCGTCGGCAAGATCGTCAGCGCCATGCGCGAAGCGCTCTACACGCCGGTCGAGGGCACGGGCAGCAACTACAACACGATGATGTCGCTCGGCATCACGTCGTCGACGGACCAAGGCCACATCAAGCTCGACGAGACGAAGCTCAAAAAAGCGCTCGCAGCCGATCCTGATTGCGTGCGGAACGTCTTCTCCGCCAGCGGCACTGTCACGAACGCCGACGGCACGACATCGACGGACTACGACAAAGAGGGCGTCATGAACCGCATCAGCGATGCGCTTTACACGAACCTCAAGTCGCTGAAGTCTTACGCAGGCGACTCGTCCGAGACGGCAGACGGCAGCACGCTTGGTGACCTCATCGAGACGCTCAAGACGAAGATGAGCGACTTCAAGACGCAGATGACGGCGTTCGAGAACGCGCTGTATGACAAATACGATGCGATGGAGTCCGCCATCCAGCAGCTCTCCGTCCAGCTCGGTTACATCACGGGTGGCAACTGATAGAGGAGGAACCTACATGGTAAACAACGCGGCAGAGGCTTACAAGCGCCAGCAGATCATGACGGCGACGCCGGAGGCCCTCACGCTCATGCTCTACAATGGCTGCCTCAAGTTCATCGACGAAGGCATCCAGGGCGTGAAGGACAAGAAATGGGAAGATGCGAACAACTCGCTGCAAAAAGCACAGAACATCATCTCGGAATTCCGCATCACGCTCGACATGGACTACGATATCTCGAAGCAGCTCATGCCGCTCTATAACTACACGTACGACCGCCTCGTCGAAGGCAACATCAAAAGCGACGTCGCCATGCTCGAAGAAGCGCGCGGCATCATCAAAGAGCTCCGCGATGCGTGGGCACAGGCCATGAAGAAGGCGCGGCAGGAAAAGGGCACGCAGGGCGTGCAGGGAGGCAGCTATGTCGGCTGACACCGCAGGCGGTCTCGCCGCCGCAAAGCGCGACTTCGAGCTTTACCACACGCTGTCGAAAGAGCTGCTGAAATTCATCGGCAAAGAAGACATCGATGAATTCCTGTCGCTCGCCGAACAGCGCGGCAGGCTCGTCGACCGCATGAAGGCAAATCCCGCGACGGAAACGTATCGGCAGACGCCAGAGTGCCAAGCACTCATCGACGAGATCCACCCGCTCGACATGCAGCTCATCTACAAGGCGAAAGCCTGGCTCAACAAAAGCCGCCGCAAAAACGCCGCCGTCCACGCCTACGACCTCCAAACCCTAAACCCCGTCGGGAATCTCTTTAATAGGAAATACTAGCGCGAGAGAAAGCCCCCCTCCCAGAGGGGGGAGGGCCACGAAGTGGCAGGGGGAGTCCCCTGCCCGGCCAAACATTTCGCAGAACGTGACTTCCGCGGGTGCGAAAAAAAATCCCAAAAAAATTCCGAAAACCACTTAAGTTTTCCAAAAAACATCCGATATACAGTATGAAAAGAGCAAAGACCTCTTTCAAAACCACAACTACATTGGTAATAAGCAGGCGGCGCTACGGTTAGCTAGCAGCCGCAGTAGCACCTGCCTATTATATAAATGGCGATAACGGTCACGGATGGCCGTTAGAAAAATTAACTCACATATCAGGGAGGAATTTATCATGTCAATGGTAGTCAAAAACAACATGTCGGCAGTCTCCACGCTGAACACGCTGAACAAGAACTCTTCGGCACTCGCTTCGAGCCTCAAGAAAGTTTCTTCGGGCATGAAGATCAACTCGGCCGCTGATGATGCTTCCGGCTATGCCATCTCCGAGCGCATGCGCGTCCAGATCCGCGGCCTCGACCAGGCAAACCAGAACACGCAGAACGGCACGAGCATGATGAAGGTCGCTGAAGGCGCTGTCTCGAGCACGGTCGACATCCTGAAGACCCTCAAAGAGAAAGTCATCAACGCAGCGAACGACACGAACACGGACGCAGACCGCGCTACGATTCAGAAAGAGCTCGACCAGAGCATCGACCAGATCAACGACAACGCGAACGTCACGTACAACGGCAAGTACCTCGTTGATGGCTCGCACAACAGCAAGGTCACGGCAACGACGACGGCGCTGACGAACGAGAGCCTT
>JAXGCE010000037.1:0-68479 GCA_034186105.1 Selenomonadaceae bacterium | reverse complement strand
CAGTCCTTGACGGAATCAACAAGCACGCGCACAGCCGAGAGGTCGTAGATCTCGCTGATGTCCTTGTTGTCGCGCTTCATCTTCTTGTAGATGCTGTAAAAATGCTTCGCGCGGCCGCTGATCTCCGCCTTGATGTTCGCGGCTTTCAGCTGCTCGCGGATCTGCACGATGGCGTCGTCGATGAACGCCTGGCGCTCCTGGCGCTTCTGCTTGACGCTCTCGACGAGGTCATAGTATTTCTCGGGCTCGAGGTAGCGCAGGCAGAGGTCTTCGAGCTCCCATTTGATGTTCGAAATGCCGAGGCGGTTCGCGAGCGGTGCGTAGACTTCGATCGTTTCTTTCGCGATGCGGTGCTGCTTCTCGGCCGGCATGTACTTCAGCGTGCGCATGTTGTGCAGGCGGTCGGCCAGCTTGATCATGATGACGCGGATGTCCTTCGCCATCGCGAGGAACATCTTGCGGTACGTCTCGAGCTGCTGCTCTTCGCGCGACTTGTACTTGATGCGCGACAGCTTCGTCACGCCGTCGACGAGCAGCGCGACTTCCTTGCCGAACATCTGCTCGAGCTGCTCCGTCGTGTAGATCGTGTCCTCGACGACATCATGCAGCAGCGACGCCGCGACCGTGACATCGTCGATGTGGAGCTCCGTGAGGATTTCGGCAACGTGGAGCGGGTGGATGATGTACTCCTCGCCGGAAACGCGCTTTTGCCCCTTGTGCGCAGAAAGCGCGAGCTCGTACGCCCGCTGGATCAGGCGCAGATTCGCCTTTGGCTGGTAGCTCTTGACTTTCTCAATGATGGTATCGATGGTAACCGGTTCTTTGTCGATGCTCTGCATGGTTCCATCCCCTCGCTTTCGTGTTGCTCATATCAAATAAAGTATACCCCATGGATTGCAGGATTACAACTGCCCGCGTGGGAATTTCTCTCAAAGCTCCGGGTGGTGTTTTCGGAACGTCGGCGAGGACCGAAGGTCGAGCTTGCCCTGCGGCACTTCGATGTGGCAGCGGTCTTCGCCGAGCGTCGTGACGAGCAGGTGGATCTCCGTGAAGACGCGCAGACCTTCCTTCAGCGTGTAGAGCTGCATCGGGCGGCCCATGTCCTCGGCGTAGAGCGTGCAGAGTTCGATGGGATCGACGGGCAGGCTGCCGCCGTTTCGCTTCTGGTGCGCGAGCAGGAAGCGGTAGAGGTTGGCGAGCGCGGTGCGGTCGGGATAGACCTGCGCGCCCTCGGCCGGGCGCAGGCTGTCGACGATGGCCTGCACGCTGCGACGCCCCATCCATTCATTGATCGACGGCTTGTAGACGATGTCGAGCGGTTCGGCATTGACGATGCCCGCGAGCTCGGCATGGCTCCAGTACAGGAGGTCGACAGACTGGTTGCGGCCGGCGATGGAAAATTTCAGATGCTGCCCTTCCTTGCCGATGGCGCGGGCGCCTTCGCCGCGCAGGTTGCGGCTGCCGAACAGCGGCTTCGGGTTGCCCTCGCCATACGGTTCGAGCTGCGCGATCTCCTCGATGAGGTCGAGCGTGACGTCCAAAGGATGCATCTCAAACTCGATCTGTGCGACCGGGATGTAGTCTTCGGGTTTGGTATGCGCCCGCGCATAGGAAAAGAACGCCTCGCGGAACGCAGGCAGGTCGGCAGCTCGGAGCGACAGCCCTGCCGCCTGCGCATGGCCGCCAAACTGCGTCAGGTGCGTGGAGCAGGCCGTCAGCGCGTCGTGCATGTGCAGCCCTTCGATGCTGCGGCACGAGCCTTTGGCGATGTCGCCCTGGATGGAAAGCAGGATGACGGGCTTGTAGTATTTTTCGACGAGGCGCGAGGCGACGATGCCGATGACACCGGGGTGCCAGCCCTCCCCCGCGAGGATGATGGCCGGCAGCTGCTCCTTGTCCTCGCCCGCGAGCTGCTGCTCGGCGCGCGCGAGGATGTCCTGCTCGACGGCCTGGCGCTGCTGGTTCAGCGCATTGAGGTGCGTGGCGAGCTCCTGCGCCTCGGCCGCGTCGGTCGTCAAGAGCAGCCGTGAGCCGAGCATGGCTGTTTCCATGCGGCCGGCGGCATTGAGGCGCGGCGCGAGCTGGAAGCCGACCTGCTCGGCGCTCACGGCAGCGGGATCGACGCCCGCGACCGCCATCAGCGCCTGCAGGCCGACGTTCTCCGTCGTCGCCATGCGCCTGAGGCCCATGCGCACGATCTTGCGATTTTCGCCGAGGAGCGGCACGATGTCGGCAATTGTGCCGAGCGCGATGAGCTCTAGCCCCTCGTCCCACGGTGCGTGGCGCAGCGTCTGAGAAAGCGCTTCACAGAGCTTGAACGCGACGCCGACGCCTGCGAGGTTCTTGTCTGGGTACGTATCATCGGCGCGGTGCGGGTTCACGACGGCGACGCCGGGCGGCAGCTTGTCGCCGGGGATGTGGTGATCCGTGACGACGATGTCGAGGCGGTCCCGCACGGCCGCGACGTCCGCGACAGACGAGATGCCGCAGTCGACGGAGACGAGCAACGACGACTTTTCCGCGATGTGCTCAAGCGCCGCGCGGTGGAAACCATACCCTTCGCGAAAGCGGTCCGGGATGTAGACATCGACATCGACGCCAAAGCTCCGCAGGCATGTCACGAGGAGCGACGACGCCGTCATGCCGTCAACATCGTAGTCGCCATAGACCGTGATGTGCTCGCCGGATGCGATGGCCTTCTCGATGCGCGTGACGGCTTTTTCCATGTCCTTCATGCGGAATGGGTCATGAAACGCTTGCAGGTGCTCAGGGTCGAGGAAGCGCTGCGCCGCCTCCGCCGTGCGCAGCCCGCGGTTCCAGAGGAGCCGCGCCAGCACGTCCGAGACGCCGAGCTCACGAGCGAGCGCCTGTGCCGCCGCGCCAGGGTCTGGAAGGATGTTCCAACGTTTGATCATATTGTGGTCTCCTGATTCAAAAAGAAAGGGCCGCCGGATGGCAGCCACTTTTGTGATCGAGCTCCCTCTCGGAGAGCGATATTTCTTCTTATTTCCCTGCAGGCGTCGCTTTCGCCGCATGCTTCTTCTCTGCCCAGCCGCGGAACGTGACCCAGAGCGGGCTGGCGATGAAGATGGACGAGTAGCAGCCGCTGCCGAAGCCGACGAGCAGCGCGAACGCGAAGTCCTTCGTCGTCTCGCCGCCGAAGAAGTACAGCGCGAGCGTCGTAAACATGACCGTGAAGACCGTGTACAGCGAGCGCGTCAGCGTCTGATAGATCGACGTGTTGACGAGGACATCGACGTCGCCGCCGCGGCGGAAGTGGAGCTTCAGGTTTTCGCGGATGCGGTCGAAGATGACGATCGTGTCATTGATGGAATAGCCGACGATCGTTAAGAGCGCCGCGATGAACGACGAATCGATCTGGCGCTGCGTCAGCGCGAAGACGCCGAGCACGACGAGGATGTCATGCACGAGCGCGAGCACGGCTGCGACGCCGAATTTCCATTCGAAACGGTACGCGACATAGACGATGATCAGCACCCAGGAAATCAGCAGCGCTTCGACGGCGTTCGTGATGAGCTCGCCGCCGATCGTCGCGCCGACTTTCTCCTCGCGCAGCACCGTGTAGTCACCGACGTCCGCTTTGAGCGTCGCCATGACTTCCTTGCGCTGCTCCTCTTCGAGGTCCGTCGTGCGGATCATGACGTCTTCCGATGCCGTGACATCGGACGCGGCGCCCGACAGCTGGATCGTGCTGCCGTCGAGGCCGTATTTGCCGAGACTCGTGCGCACGTCGGAAATCGTGACGGGCTGCGCGAACTTCAGGTCGATGATCGTGCCGCCCGTGAAGTCGATGCCGAAGTTGAACCCGCGCGTGAACATGCAGACGAAGCCTGCGACGATGATGATGGTCGAAAGGAGGAACCCGATCTTGCGGTGACCGGAAATGTCAAATTTAGGCATTGCGCTTCAAATCCTCCTTTTTCCAAAGCATGAAGCCAGAGGCGCCATAGGCACCCGGCGACGTGAACAGTTTCGAGGCAATCATGAGCTTCAGCATGAACTGCGTCAGCGTGATGGCCGTGAACATCGAGAGCAGCGTGCCGAGGCCGAGCGTGATGGCGAAGCCTCGGATCGTGCCCGTGCCGAGGAAGAACAGCACGCCGGCTGCGATGATCGTCGTGATGTTCGAGTCGAAGATCGTCGTAAATGCGCGCTTGAAGCCCGCGTCCATCGACAGGCGCAGCGTCTTGCCCTGGATCTGGTATTCCTCTTTGAAATGCTCGAAAATCAGGACGTTCGCGTCGACGGCCATACCGATGGACAGGATGATGCCGGCGACGCCAGGGAGCGTCAGCGTCGCATCGAGCACCCAGAGCAGGGCGAGCAGCATGACCGTGTAGGCCATGAGCGCGACGTCGGCGATAAAGCCTGACATGCGATAGAACAGCAGCATGAACACGAGGACGGCGCCGATGCCGACGGCAAACGCGAATTCCGACTTGTCCTTGGAATCCTGGCCGAGCGACGGGCCGACCGTGCGCGTCTCGATGATGTTGACCTTGACCGGGAGCGCGCCAGAGCGCAGCACGACGGCGAGGTTCTGTGCCTCTTCCAGGTTCTTCTGGCCGGAGATCTCGGCCTTGCCGCCGAGGATCGGCTCACGGACGTTCGGCGCCGTCAACACTTCGCCATCGAGGAGGATCGCGATCGTGCGGCCGACGTTCTTCGATGTGAGGTCGGCGAACTTCTTCGCGCCCTCATCCGTGAATTCGAGGTTGACGACGTTCTGGCCGTTCTGCTGGTTCGTCGCGGCCTGCGCGTCCTTGAGGTCGGTACCCGTGAGCACGGTGTTGCCTTCCTCATCCTTGAATTCGAGCATGGCCGTCTTGCCGATCGTCTTGATCGCGGCATCCGGGTCCTTGACGCCCGGCAGCTCGATGATGACGCGGCGCTCGCCTTCGCGTTGGATGATCGGCTCCGTGAGGCCGAGCGCGTTGACGCGCTTCTCCATGATCGTGACGACGCGGTTCATGGCGTCATCGTTGACCTGTGCGATGTCCGTGTCCTCTGCCTCGAGCACGACATGCGTGCCGCCCTGCAGGTCGAGGCCCTGGCGGATGGAGTTCGCCAGCGGCTGCACGAACGCGAAGAAGATGCCGACAATCGCCACGACACAGACGATGAGCTTCAAGAGATTCTCTCTTTGCAATGGATTCATTCCTTCCATTTTATAATTTCTATGTCAATTTTCTCGTGTTTTGAGAAAATCAATGACCTTGTTCTTGACCGCTTCGGCGTCAAGCGCGTCCGTCTGGATGTAGAGGTCCGCGTGCTTCCGCGCATCGGCGAGCCTCTCGTGCTGTGTGTCGATGCGGTCCTGCCCCCAGTAGACGACGCGGCGCTTGTGGATGGCCGGGAGCGTCGCGTCGATCATGACGAGGACGTCCGGGTGGTGCTTGTTCCAGAAATCATGGACGCAGGAATGCTCCTGCGCGACGTTGTATGCGTCGTAGCCAGCTGCGCGGAGCCCCTTGACGAGCGTCGTCTTGCCCGAGGCGCAGACGCCGACGATGGCAATCTTCATACCGGATACACCGCCTTGAGCTCCTCGATCTTCGGCGCGCCTTCCCGCCCGTCCGCGAGGCCCAGCACAACGACGGTCATGTCGTCCGCCGCCTTGTCGTCGTCGAGCGCGAGCGCGTATTCGAGGATGCTGCGCGCGATGTAGTCGACGTCGTCGGCCGTGTTCTTGCGCACGATGTCCATGATTTTTTCAAAGTCGGCCGCGCGGCCCGTGCGCTTGCGTCCCGCATGCGCGATGCCGTCCGTGTACGAGACGACGATCATGCCGGGCGTGAACGGGACTTCGTACATGCGCGGCTTCATGTGGCGGTGGACGCCAATTGGCTCGACGTCTTCATCATAGACCGTCTCGTAGTCTGGCGTCACGACGATCGTCGGGCAGTTCGAATTTCGGCTGATGACGACGGTCTCCGTCTCGAGGTCGGCCGAGACGACCGTCAGCGTGCACGAGACCTTGCGGTCCTTCATGGCATAGAGGTAGTCATGCACGGCACGCGCCACGGCGCCGTCGCGGGCGCCATCATTAATGAGCGACACGGCTTTCGACACGACCCAGTTGCTCGTGTGGTGCGCCGCGAGGCCATTGCCCTGCCCGTCCGCGATGATGGCGGAAATACCGCCATGCGGGCGCTCGGCGAGGTCGCAGCTGTCACCGCAGTATTCATTCGCATATTTGGCCGTCTTTGCGAGGCCGATTTTGATTTCCATAATTGTTCACCGTCTTCTTTCGCAGGAAAGGACGCGCGTCTCCGTGACGATAGTGTCAACCCAGGCATCATGCGCCTCCATTGGGATGCGGCCGTCGGGCACGACGAGCGCGTCAAATGTCAGCGCCACGCGCGCAGCCTGCGGCGCCCGCAGGCCGAGATAGCGGTCATAATAGCCGCCGCCGAGGCCGAGCCGCGCACCCTCGACTGTGAAAGCCGCGCCCGGCACGATGACGAGGTCGAGAGCCTCCGGCGCGAGCACTTCGCGCTCGGCCGCCGGCACGTTGCGGATGCCGTAGAAACCGACCTCGAGGTGTGAGAGCGACGTGACCTTGACGGCTTCCATCGTGCCCTTCTTCGTGATCCACGGGATCGCGACGGTCTTGCCGTCTGCAAGCGCCCGTTCGATACAGCCGTCGAGCTGGACTTCGTCCGCCATCGAGGCATAGGCAAAGATGGTCTGCGCGCTTTGATACGCAGGCAGCTCCACGAGGCGGAGGGTCATGGCGTCCGATGCGGCCTGACGCGCCGCAGGCGTCATGTCTTTGCGCACGTCCGTCATCTGGCGGCGCAACGCCCGCTTCGCGGCCAAGGCTTCCGCGTGGATCGCGGGGTCGCGCTCTGCGCCTGCCATCAGTCCTCGTCCTCAGCTTCCGTCTCTTTCGCGACCTTTCCATTGACGGCTGCGCGCGCGAACGTCATGACCGTGCCCGGTGCGACTTCGAGCTTCACCGTCTGGGCGTCGAGCGCCTGGATGCGGCCATAGACGCCGCCAATCGTGACGACGTCCGCGCCGACTTCGAGGCTGTCTAAGAGCGCCTTGCGCTTCGCCGCCTGCTTCTTCTGCGGACGATAGAGCATGAAATAGAAAAGAGCGATCATGACGACGATCATAAAGACCGTGCTCGTTGCTTCCTGTGACATATGGTTTCCTTCTTTCTATCGATTAATCTGCATTCTTCCGGTGCGGGTCGTACTGCTCCAAAAACTCTGCGCGGAACTGCGGGAACGTGCCTTCGAGGATCGCTTTGCGCATGCGGCGCATGAATTCTTCGAGGAACCAGAGGTTGTGCAGAGAGAGCAGCCGCAGGCCGAAGATTTCGCCGGCGCGCACGAGGTGGCGGATGTAGGCGCGCGTGTAGCCATTGCGGCAGGCATAGCAGCCGCAGCCTTCTTCGATGACGCTATGGTCGTGCTCGAGGTTCGCGTTCTTCATCACGAGACGGCCATTCCACGTCATGGCCATGCCATTGCGGGCGACGCGCGTCGGGTAGACGCAATCGAACATGTCGATGCCGCGCGCGACGCCCTCGACGAGGTGGTCGGGCGTGCCGACGCCCATGAGGTAGCGCGGCTTGTTCTCTGGCAAGAGCGACGTCGAGTACTCGAGCATTTCATACATGAGCTCCGGCGGCTCGCCGACGGACAGGCCGCCGACGGCATAGCCCGGCAGATCCATCTCGACGAGCTTCGCCGCATGCCATTTGCGGAGATCCTTGTACATGCCGCCCTGCACGATGCCAAAAAGGCCCTGGTTTGGCGCCGTCATGACCTTCTTGCAGCGCTCGGCCCAACGCTGCGTGCGCTCCGTCGAAGCCTTGGCATAGTCATAGTCTGCCGGATACGGCACGCATTCGTCAAACGCCATGACGATGTCCGAGCCAAAGCACATCTGCGCCTGCATGGAGATCTCGGGCGACAGGAACTTCTTCGAGCCGTCGATATGCGAGCGGAACGTGACGCCATCCTCCGTGATCTTGCGCAGATCGCCGAGGCTGAAGACCTGGAACCCGCCGCTGTCCGTCAGGATCGCGCGGTCCCAGTGCATGAATTTATGCAGCCCGCCGGCCTCTTTGATGAGGTCCATGCCCGGGCGCAAAAAGAGATGATACGTATTCGAAAGGATGACGCCGGCGCCGAGGTCGCGCAGTTCGTCGGGCGACACGCCCTTGACGGACGCCTGCGTGCCGACCGGCATGAAGATCGGCGTCGGAAAGCTCCCATGCGGCGTGTGCAAAATGCCCGCGCGCGCCCCGGTCGCCTCGTCCTTCTTCAGGAGTTCATACGTGATTGCTGGAGTCAAAAAGTGACCTCCTTATTTTCAAAATTTGCATACGGTATTAACTATATCACATTTCAGAGACAAAAAAAAGGACTGTTGCTTGCACAGTCCTCTTTTCTTCTTATTTAATCCACCGGCTTCATCGTCGGGAACAGCAGGACGTCGCGGATGGACGGGGCGTCGGTCAGGAACATGACGAGGCGGTCGATGCCGATGCCGACACCGCCCGTCGGCGGCAGGCCGTATTCCATGGCCGTGATGTAGTCGCGGTCCATGACGTGGGCTTCGTCGTCGCCGGCCTCGCGCTGCTTGAGCTGGTCGAGGAAGCGGCCTTCCTGGTCGATCGGGTCGTTGAGCTCCGTGAAGCCATTCGCGAGCTCGCGGCCATAGACGAAGAACTCGAAGCGGTCCGTGATGCGCGGATCGTCCGGGTTGCGCTTTGCGAGCGGCGAGATCTCCGTCGGATGGCCCGTGATGAACGTCGGCTGCATCAGCGTCTCTTCGACCTTTGCTTCAAATGCCTGGTTCAGGATGCCGCCGATGCCGTGGCGCTGCTCGTACGGCACGCCGATCTCGTCGGCGAGCTTGCGCGCCTCTTCCACCGTCTCGCAGGCGAGGAAGTCTTTGCCCGTCGCCTCTTTGACGGCGTCGTTCATGGAGATGCGCTTGACGTTGCCGAAATCGATCTCCGTGCCCTGGTACGTAACCTTCGTCGTGCCGAGCACTGTCTGCGCGACGCTCTGGATCAGGCTGGCCGTGATGTCCATCATGTCCGTGTAGTCCGCGTAGGCCTGGTAGAACTCGATCGTCGTGAATTCCGGGTTGTGGCGGACGTCCATGCCCTCGTTGCGGAAGACGCGGCCCATTTCATAAACGCGTTCCATGCCGCCGATGATCAGGCGCTTGAGGTTCAGCTCCGTCGCGATGCGCAGGTACATGTCGAGGTCGAGCGTGTTGTGATGCGTGACGAAAGGACGCGCCGCCGCGCCGCCCGCGATCGTCGACAGCACGGGCGTCTCGACTTCGAGGTAGCCGTGCTCGTCAAAGAAGCTGCGGATCGCGTGGATCGTCTTCGTGCGCTTGACGAACGTCTCGCGTACCTCGGGGTTCATGATGAGGTCGAGATAGCGCTGGCGGTAGCGGATGTCGACATCCTGCAGGCCGTGGAACTTCTCCGGCAGAGGACGCAGAGACTTCGACAGCAAATCAAAGTCCTCGACGCGAACCGTCAGCTCGCCGCGGCGCGTCTTGAACACGATGCCGCGGATGCCGACGATGTCGCCGATGTCAAGGCGCTTGAACTCCTCTTTGTACTTCTGCTCGCCGAGCACGTCGATCTTGAAATAGACCTGGATGCTGCCCGTGCGGTCGGAAAGCGTGCAGAATGCTGCCTTGCCATGGCCGCGGATGGCCATGAGGCGGCCGGCGATGCGGACTTCGTCCTCGCTCTCCTCCTCGCCTTCGAGGTGGTCGTATTTCTCGTGGATGTCGGCGGCATGCGCCGTGACATCATAGCGATGGCCGAATGGCGCGACGCCCATCTCACGGAACGCTTCCATCTTCTCGCGGCGGACCTTCATCAGGTCGTTGATATCCTCCGCAGGAGCCGCCTGCTGCTGCCCCTTCTTCTGCTTGTTTTCTGCCAAAATATTACGCTCCCTCAAGCTTTGATTTCTTTGATTTCATACTGGATGATGCCGGCCGGCGCGTGGACGTCGACGATGGCGCCGACTTTCTGGCCGAGGAGCGCCTGGCCGAGCGGGGATTCATTCGAGATCTTGCCCTCGTCCGGGTCGGCTTCCGTCGAGCCGACGACCATGAACGTCTCGGGGCCGTCCTCTTCGAATTCCTTGTCGATGACGACGACCGTCGAGCCCATCTGCACGATATCGCCGGCACCGGCCTGGAAGATCTCCGTATTGCGGATCTTCGCTTCGAGTTCCTGGATCTCGCCCTCGAGGAAGGCCTGCTCGTTCTTCGCGTCATCGTACTCGGAGTTCTCGGAGAGGTCGCCGAGCGCGATGGCCGCTTTCAGGCGGTCAGCGATCTCGATGCGCTTGACGCTCTTGAGGTAGTTGAGTTTTTCGACGAGCTTGTTGTAGCCGTCTTCCGTCACGAGGACTTTCTTATCTGCCATGGAAGAATACCCCATTTCATCAAATTTTGTAACTTATTTATTATAAGGAGTTTCGTGTTCCTTGTCAATTAGAGCGAGCTTTGCCGCGCGCGACAGCTGCTTGATATGCCACTCACGGCTCATGGCCTCTTCTTTTGTATCGAAGCTCTCTGTGTACACGAGCTCGACGGGCCGCCGCGCACGCGTGTACTTCGCGCCGTGGCCGCTGTTGTGGGCGGCAACGCGCTTTCCGACATCGTCCGTCCAGCCCGTGTAGAGCGTGCCGTCGGCGCAGCGCACGATGTACGTGTAGGCCGCCACTTATTCCGCGTCTTTGATCGTCACATGCTGCATGACGACATCGTCGACTGGACGGTCGGCGTAGTCCGTCTTCGTCTTGCCGATCTTCTTGACGACGTCCATGCCCTTGACGACCTTGCCGAAGATCGTGTGGTGGCCGTTGAGCCACGGCGTCGCGGCAAGCGTGATGAAGAACTGGCTGCCGCCCGTGTGCGGCCGGCCCGTGTTCGCCATGGCGAGGATGCCTTCGCCCGTGAACTGCAGGTCATCGCGGAACTCGTCCTCGATCGTGTAATCGGGGCCGCCCATGCCCGTGCCCGTCGGGTCACCGCCCTGGATCATAAAGCCGTCGATGACGCGGTGGAAGATGACGCCATCGTAAAAGCCCTTTTCCGCGAGGTCGATGAAATTCTGCGTCGTGACTGGCGTCTGATCTTCGAACAATTCTAATTCTATCGTGCCAAGGTTCGTCTCGATGACGGCGATACGGTTTGCCATGTGTTTTTCTCCTCCATTGGTGTCGTTGGTGTTCGTCGCAGCAAAGCCCGCCACCGCGCCGAGGCAGAGTACCAGAGCGAGGATGACGGCCTGCTTCCAGATGGTTGCAATCTTCATTGTAACGAAATTCTCCTTGTTTGTCTACTCAGAGTTTCCACTTCTCCCCTGCTTTGACGGGCGACCAGACGGGGACGTCGCGGCCGTTCTCGAAAAAGTCCTGCGGCACCTGCCAGCGCGGAAAGCCGACGCTGTGCATTGTCACGAGGGCGTGGATGTCCGTCGCGGCGCAGAATTCCTTCGCGCCTTTCGCCATGGAACTTTCGAGGCGACCGTCGACGGGAAAGAACGCGACGTCGGCGACGAGGCCCGCGAGGCGTTTCAGCTGCTTGTGGAAGCCGTTGGCCGCGAGCATGCGGTTTTCATGCGTATCGCCCGTCCAGTCCCACCAGTTGTAGTCGCCGGCGTGGTAGAGGATCTTGCCCTCCGTCATGACGGCAAATGACGTGCCGATGTCCGTCGAACTGTAGGAGTCGATGGCGATCCCCTCCTCTTCCCAGTGCGCGTAGTCGTCGAGAAAGATGCACGGCTCTGCCGGCAGCTTGCGCGCGCCGACGGTGTGGCGGATGTCGTGCGACAGGATGTAGCGCGTCACATATGGCGCATAGCGGCACAGCAGGTCGCCATTGAAATGGTCGTAGTGGCTGTGCGACGCGAGGAAATAGACGCGGTCATAGGCGTTCTTTTCGAGGATCTTGTCCAGCGCATGCGCCGGGTCCTCATAGGCGTCAAAGACGAGCAGCGTCTTTTCAAGCTCGACGGCAAAGCCGCTGTTGAGCAAGTATGTGATATGCAATGATGTGACCTCCCTTTACTTCCCATTCCCATCGCGCTTTTCGTCGAATTTGTCGAGCACGCGCCGCCCGGGCAGCGTGAAGCCCGGGCCTTCGACTTCGTTGGCAGAGATGATGATCATGAATGCCGTCGGGTCGATCGTGTGGGCGACGAGCTTGACTTTCGCGATCTGCGTGAGGTTCACGACGGCCATGACGACGTCGCGCTCCATGTGCGTAAACGCGCCCTGCCCGTGCAAAAATGTCACGCCGCGGCCGAGGTCCGTGAGGATGGCCTCGGCGATGGCCTGGGACTGCTGCGAGACGATGAGCACGGCCTTGCGCCGCTGGAAGCCCGCGACGACCTTGTCCGTGATCGTGCCATTGACGTACATGCAGATGAGCGTCAGCATGGCTGGCGCAACGCCGAGCAGGAACGCCGAGATGCACATGAGCACGCAGTTGAAGCCGAAGATGACGCCGCCCATGCCAAAGGAATAATATTTCTTCATGATGGCGCCGATGATGTCAAAGCCGCCCGTGCTGCCATTCATGCGGAACACGAGGCCGTAGCCGATGCCGTTGAACACGCCGCCGAAGATGGCCGCGAGCATGTAGTCACTGAGCGGCGCATAGGCATTGAGGAAGCGCGTGAGGTCGAGGCAGGCGGAAAAGATGCCCGTGCCGATGATGATGTCGAGCGTGTAGCGCCGCCCCATGAGCCGCCAGGCAGCGGCGAGGAGCGGGATGTTGTAGGCAAATGTCTGCAGGCCGATCGGCAGGCCCGTCAAGTAGTAGACGATGATGGCGATGCCCGTCGCGCCGCCCGTCAAGAGGTGCGACGGCACGAGGAACAGGTTGATGGAGCTGCTCGCGATGAGGCAGCCGAGCGTGATGCCGGCATAGCGGAGCCCGCGGTGGCAGAGCATGCGTGTCGTCAATTCGTGAGTCCTCCTAGTTCGGGCGTCGGAGCGTCTGGCAACGCGCTCGTGTCAATCGTCTTCGCGCCCGTCAGGATGTCCGTCGTTGAGCGATCGTCGCCAAAGGCATCGGGGTGACTGAGCGCCCAGTCATCGGCCTCGGCTTCCGTCAGCGGCAGCAGCGTCCAACGTAGCGCTGTCAAGCTGCCGTTGTCATGGTCGACGACACAGACTAGCCGCATGTTAGCCGCAAAGGTGCCGAGAGCGTCCGCAGACGTTTGTTCCGCCGGAGCGCGATAGACAAAGCAAGCATCGCCGTCGTAGTTCTCGCGCGGCGCCTTGCCGTAGACTTTTTGAAGATAGTACGTCGTCGCGCCATAGCGCACGCCCGCGCGGCCGACAGCGGCATCCTTTTTGCAGACGATCTCCGCGACCTGTCTCGTCTGCCGCAGCGTGTAGACGACGATGTCCTTCTTGAACGTGTACTTTGTCAGCGGCACGTCCCAGCGCGTGATGTCATCCGTGTAGAGCACCTTACCAAAGGCAGAGGAAAGCTGCTCCTGCGTCACGACCTGCCCGAGCGCGATGCCATGCGTCGCGAAGTCCGAGGCCGTGACCATAACACCCTGCGTCTGCTCCTTTGCCTCGACAACGCCGCCAGAAAGCAGGAATGCCACACAGCACATCACAAGAATGATGCCACAGCTTAACCCACAAAAAATTCGTTTCATTTACTCTCCCCCGCCAATGCGTTTCGTCAGAAACTGTTCTTCCTGCTCGAGCGTCTTTGCCTGCTTGAGCTTTGTCTCGGCTTCGCGAATCGTGGCGGCTTTCTTGTCCGTCATCCAGGCCGCGTACCCCTCGGCATAGGCGATGCGCAAGTCGCAGATATGCAGACGCAGGCGGTGAAGCGTCTGCGCGGCCTCTGGCGCTTCGATGGCCGAGAGCTCAGCCTTGCGCGCCTGCCAATCCGGGAGGATCGTGTCCGTCATGAGGTCCTGGAGCGCTGCGCGCGTCGCGTCATTGCCGAGCGCGCCCGCCGAGAGAATCTCGGCGCGCTGCGACTCCGCCTCGCGCATAGCCGTCTCATGCTGCGCCATCAGCGTGGCTGTTTCCTGCAGGTATGCATCGACTTTCGCGCGGCGGGCTTTGGCGATCATGGCGACGAAGTCGCGGTAGTTCTCGACTTCCGTCACGCGGTAATGGCCGTCGGCGGCCGGCGCGAGTTTGACGCGCAACACGAAGTCCTCCTCCGCATCCGCTGGCCGCACGCGCACCATCGCGACGGCTGTGTCGTCCTCGTCATGATGCTCGATGCGATCGACGCCGGAGATCGTCGTGCCCGCAAGGCCGGCTTTTTCCATGGCAACCGACGGATCGAGCAGCGCCTCCGTCTCCCCTTCCGTCGCCTGCGGCCAGGCGCCCGTCGCGACATATGTTTCGATCGCGTTGTGGAAGCTCTTGAGGATCGGCGCCTTGACCATCGAGGCAAAGCTCTCGACGGCGGCTTTCGCCTCGTCATTCATGGGCTGGTTCGCCGTGACGGCGCCAGCCATGAAGTCGGCGTATGAATGGTCGAGTACGCCATCAACATCGACGTACTGGAAGAACGTGTCAGCGTCTTGCTTCTCTAGTGCTGCCGTGATCTTTTCGACCGCGTATTCCGGCGTCTTCGTATGATGCGAGACATACCACCAAACGCCGCCGCCCGTCAGGAGCAAGACGATGACGAGCAAAAGGCAAAGCCGTTGTTTCCATCCCAAAGACATCATGATCCCCTCCGATCTCACATCGCCTGTTCGATGATGCCGCCGCCGATGACGATATCGCCGTCGTAAAATACGGCGGACTGGCCGGGCGTGACGGCGCGCTGCGGCTCGGCGAATGTGACGCGCACGCGGCTGCCCGCCAGGGGCGCGATCGTCGCGCGGCCTTCCTTTTTGCCATAACGCACTTTGACCGTGACATCCATCGGCGCCGTCAGCTCGTCGATGGCGATCCAGTTGAGGTCGCCGGCGATGAGGCCGCGCGCAAAGACATCGTCCGCCCCGCCGACGACGACCTGGTGCTTTTCCATGTCGAGCCGCACGACGTAGAGCGGGTGCTCCGCTGCGATGCCGAGCCCTTTGCGCTGGCCGATCGTGTAGAGCGGCACGCCCGCGTGATGGCCGAGCACATGGCCCTCCATATCGACGATGTCGCCTGGCACGAGACAGTCCGCTGCGTGCTCGCGCAGGTACGCTTTGTAGTCGTCCTCCGGCACGAAGCAAATTTCCTGGCTGTCTGGCTTGTGCGCGACGGGCAGGCCGAGCTTTTCGGCGAGCGCGCGCGTCTCGACCTTCGTCTGGCCGCCGAGCGGCATGAGGAAATGTGCGAGGCTGTGCTGGTTTAGGTGGTAGAGCGCATAGGCCTGGTCTTTCTGCGGGTCGATGCCTTTTTTCAGCAGATACCGCCCCGTCGCGTCCTGCTCGATGCGCGCGTAGTGACCCGTCGCGACATACTCCGCGCCAATCTCCATGGCGCGCGCAAGCAGCCCTTCGAACTTCACATAGCGGTTGCAGGCGATGCAGGGGTTTGGCGTGCGGCCATGCGCGTATTCATCGAGGAAGTTGTCGATGACCTTTTCGCGGAACAGGTCCTTGAAATCCATCGTGTAATGCGGGATGCCAATCATCTCGCAGACGCGCCGCGCATCATCGACGGCCGACAGCGAACAGCAGCCGCGGTCGTTTTCCGCGAAATCGCGGCTCTCGTCCGCGAGCCGCATCGTGACGCCAATGACGTCATATCCCTGCTCCTTGAGCAGCGCCGCCGTGAGCGAACTATCCACGCCGCCGCTCATACCGACAACAACGGTCTTGTTTTCCATGCAAAGCCTCCTAAATCTTATCCTCTCCATACTATCGCATGGACGTGGGATTTTCAAGGGGGGTCTTTCCTTTTACTTAAAGAACACGGACTTTCCGATGAACTCGCGCAGAAGCGAGTTATTCGGGATCTCATCTTCTTCCTTGATATCGTCAAAGTACTGGCAGAAGTCGAGAAGTTTTCTGGCCATGACATGCTCCGGCACTTCGGGCGGGACCATTTCAAGTAGCGGTTTCGCGTATTTCTTCAGCACGCCGAGCTCGTAGATGAGCGCGGAGTTGAACATGACATCGGCTTCTTCCTGGAACGGGAAGATGTGCTTCTCCTCACCTTTTCGGACATCCGGCCACTGGCGCAGCGTCTTCAGCGCGCTCGAGCCGCGGAACTGGTAGTCGCGCACGAGGCGGCGCACGAGGCGGGCGCTCGTCGTCGGGATGCGATTGTGCGCGTCGACATTGAGCTGCGTGAGCGCCGAGATATAGATTTTGTACTTGTTTTTGCGCGGCACGGCGGCTGAGAGCTTTTCATTGAGGCCATGGATGCCCTCGATGATGATCGGCTGGTTTTCCGCGATGGAAAACGGCGCATAGTGGCCCCATTCGCGCTCACCCGTCAGGAAATTGTAGTATGGGAGCTCGACTTCCTCCCCTTTCAGCAGCTTCACGATCTGCTCGTTAAACAGCGGCACGTCGAGCGCCTCGAGTGCCTCGTAGTCGTACGCGCCCTCGGGCGTGCGCGGCGTGTCGCGGCGGTTGCGGAAATAGTCGTCGAGCGAGATCGACACCGGCTCGAGGCCATTGACGCGCAGCTGGATGCGCAGGCGCTGGGCAAACGACGTCTTGCCCGACGACGATGGGCCCGCGATGAGGATGAGGCGCAGATCGCTCGCCTTTTCTGCGATATGATCGGCGATCTCAGCGATCTTCTTTTCCTGTAGCGCCTCCGAGACGCGGATGATGTCGCCGATGTTGCCGCTGCGGTTCGCGCGGTTGAGGTCCGTGACGAAATCGCAGTGTAGGATGTCGGCCCAGCGCTTCGCCTCGGTGAGGACATGGCTGAGCTTTGGCTGCGGCTTCGCGGGCGGCACGGCGCCGCCCGACTCGACGGATGGCGTGCGCAACAGGAGCCCCGGCGCAAAATAATCGAGCCCGAAGCTCCCGAGCGCGCCCGTATGGCCGAGCATGGCACCATAGAGGTAGTCATAGTAGCCGCCACATGAATAGATACTGACCGTCTCTTTCGAGAGCGCCGCGATGAGGTTCGCTTTCTCGATGGCCTTCGACTGCTTAAAGAGCTGCACGGCCTCGGCGCGCGGCAAAAACTGCTTGACGATCGGGCGGTCTTCCGCGACGATGGCGCGCATCTTCGCCTCGATATCAGCGACGTCCTTCGCCGTCAGGCCACTTGCGAGCCCGCGCACCTCGATGAACAGGCCGCCATTCGCGGAAAAATCGACCGTGACCTCCGCGAACGGCGCGAGCTCGTGCACGGCCGTGATGAGGAGGAACGTCACGCTCCTGCGGTACACGCCCCAGCCCTCGGCCGAATCCAGCGGCACGAATGTCACGCTGCCGCAGCCGTCGACAGGGTTCTGCAGATCATGGATCTCCTGGTCGAGATTCGCCGCGACAGCCACTTCCGCGAGCTCCGGCGCATACGTCGTCAAAAGTTCCCGCGCCGTCGTGCCAGCAGCAGGCGTCGCGATTTCCTGAGATTCTACGAACATGAGGCATCGTCCTTTCTGCCAAATCACAAAATCGCAAAGTCACGAAAACAAAAAGAATCATGCTTTTATTGTAGCATGATCCTTTTTATTTTGCCAAGGTTTCAATATGTTCAAGCGTTCTCACAAGAACATCCTTATCACATGATACGCCACGGCACCCATGGCTGCGGTCGAGGGGATCGTCATGACCCAAGCTGCGACCATCTGCTGAGCGACACCCCAGCGGACGGCGTTGAGGCGCTTCGCCGTGCCGACGCCCATGATCGAGCCCGAGACGACGTGCGTCGTCGAGACCGGCAGATGTAAGAGCGTCGCCGAGAAGATGACGATGGACGAATTGAGGTCGGCCGCGAAGCCCGAGATCGGCTCGAGCTTGAAGATCTTGCCGCCAATCGTCTTGATGATGCGCCAGCCGCCGATCGCCGTGCCGCAGGCCATGGCCGTCGCAGCGCAGATCTTGACGAACGTCGGCACTTCGAACACTTCGATGTAGCCGCCCGCCAGCAGCGCCAGCGTGATGATGCCCATCGATTTCTGCGCATCGTTCGAACCATGCGAGAACGCCATCATGGCGGCCGAGAGGATCTGCATCTTCTTGAACTTGCCATTGACAGCCGCGGGGCTGAATTTGCCAAAGACCTTGAACAAGAGCCCCATGACGCAGAAGCCCGTACAGATCGCGACGAGCGGCGAGAGGATCAGAGAGAGCACGATCTTGCCGATGCCCCAGAAATTTAGCCCGTCTGGGCCGACCGAGATCAGCACCGCGCCGATGATGCCGCCGACGAGCGCATGCGACGAACTCGACGGCAGCGCGAGCCACCACGTCAGGATGTTCCAGAGCACCGCGCCGATCAGCGCCGCGATGATGATATGCTCGTCGACATGCGACGCGCTCTTGACGATGTCCGCGCCGATCGTTTTCGCGACGCCCGTGCTGTACATGGCGCCGGCGAAATTGAGGATGGCCGCCATGATGATGGCGTGGCTCGGATGCAGCGCCCGCGTCGACACCGACGTCGCGATCGCATTTGCCGTGTCATGGAAGCCGTTGATGAAGTCAAAGAGCAGCGCCAGCCCGATGACCGTGAAGATCATGATCTGCAGCTCAGGCATACTTCATGACCACGCCGCGGATCATGTCCGAGAGCTTCTCGCAATGATCGAGCGTCTCCTCGAGGTCTTCGAGGATGTCCTTCCATTTGATAAGTTCGATCGGGTCCTTGCACTTGTCGAAGAGGTATGCCATTTCATGGCGATAGACGCGGTCCCCTTCGCTCTCGAGGCGCTCGATCTTGTGCGCAGCATCGATGATCGCCACTTCGTTCTTCTTGATGTCCGAAAGGAGCGAAAAGATCTGGATCAGAGATTCCGTGCACTCGATCAAAAGCTTCGTCATCGAGATCGCTCCCGACATGGCCTTGCCCGTGCGGTACATGACCATGCGCTGCAGCGTCCCCTGCAAGAGATCGACGCCGTCGTCGAGCGAATTCGCGAGCGCATAGATGTCCTCGCGGTCGATCGGCGTGATGAACGTCATGTTGAGCTTGTCGATGATCTCGTCATTGACTGCATCGGCTTCATGCTCGAGGTCGTTGATCTCCTTGACCTTGTCCTGCGCCTTGCTGTAGTCGAGCATGACCTCGTCCATCAAAAGCGCGCATTTGTAAAAATACTCTGCACTTTTGACGAAGAGGTCAAAGTATTCCGTGTCCTTCTTCTTGAAATTGAACATAGATGCTCTGTTCCCCCTATGTTGGGCACCATGGCAAAACGCCACAGCCACCCATTTTTATCACATACACATAGAATACTATATCATTTTCTACGCGTTGCTTCAATAAAAAATGTGAAGGGGATGCATCTTCAGTGCTCGATGCGGCGGATGGCGGCCGCTGCTTTCGCGAGCTCGCGGGCAAAGGCGTGGATGTCGTCCTCCGTCGTCCAGCGGCCGAGCGTCACGCGCAGAGACGCGACAGCACGATTTTTCGGGGTGCCCATGGCGAGGAGGACGTGCGATGGCGCGAGCGAGCCCGCGCTGCAAGCGCTGCCGGCCGAAATGGCGAAGCCTGCGAGATCGAGGCGAATCAGGAGCGCGTCGTGCCGGATGCCCTCCATGCCGAAATTGAGCGTGCCAGGCAAGAAAGCAGGTTTTAAAGGGCTGTTGCAGAAGCTGCCGGGGATGGCGGAGATTTCCTGCCAGAGCAGAGTGCGGAGCGCTGCAAGGCGCTTGGCCTCTGCTGCGAGCTCCTGCTTTGCGAGCCGCGCCGCGCAGCCGAGGCCGACGAGCGCTGGCACAGCTTCCGTGCCCGCGCGCAGGCCGCGCTCCTGCGCGCCGCCGTGGACGAGGCTGTCGATGGCCGTGCCACGCCGCACGTATAGCGCGCCCGTCCCTTTCGGCCCGTAGAACTTGTGCCCCGCGAGCGACAGCGCATCGACACCGAGCGCCTCGACGTCAACGGGGATGTGGCCGACGGCCTGCACGCCATCCGAATGAAAGACAGCGCCATGATGGTGCGCGATCTCTGCGAGTGCGTGCACCGGCTCGATCGTGCCGACTTCGTTATTCGCGAGCATGATGCTGACGATGCCATAGACTGAGGAAGAGGAAAGCACCGCTTCGAGCGTCTCCGGCGCGACGCGGCCAGAGCTTTCCACGGGCAGCACCTTCACGTCAAAGCCTTGCTCTTTCAGCCACGCGCATGTCTGCAGCACGGCCGGGTGCTCGATGGCCGACGTCACGATGCCACATGGCAGGCCGGCTGCACGCCGCGCAAACGCCAGCCCTTTGAGCGCCCAGTTGTCGCTTTCGCTGCCGCCGCTTGTGAAAAACACATCGGCCGGCTTTGCGCCGATCAACGCTGCCACGTCGCGCCGCGCCGCTTCGCGGTACTCCCGCGCCTCGCGGCCGGCCGCATAGACGCTCGACGCGTTGCCATAGACATGTTCCATCGCCTGCTGCATGGCCGTAAGCACACGCGGATCCACAGGCGTCGTCGCCGCATAATCGAGATACACTGGCGTCATCCAGCACACCCCATTCTCTTCTTCCCGCCGTCCTTGCAGAGATCGGCGAGCGTGATGCTCGCGAGCACGTCATTGATGCTGTCGCAGACCTTCTCCCAGATGCCGCGCGTCACGCACTCGCTCGCGCGGGCGCAGTGCGCGGCCTTCTCCCCTTCGAGCAGGCAGTCGACGAGCGCGATCGGCCCCTCCGCTGCCGTGATGATATCGCAGATCGTGATCTCCTCCGGCGCCCGTGCGAGCTCGTAGCCGCCCTGCGCGCCGCGCGTGCTCGTCACGAGTCCCGCCTTGCGCATCGTGCCCATGAGCTGCTCGAGATAGTTCTCCGACAGCCCCTGGCTCATGGCGATCGTTTTGAGCGGCACGATCCCCTGCCCGTAATGCTGCGCCAATTCATACAGCGCCGTCACGCTGTAGCGTCCTTTCGTCGATAGTTTCATATGCGTGTTACCTCGTGTGTTGTAGGATTCAGTACTTCTCCGGCCAGCACCGTTTCAGGTAGTCTTTCATCCCCTTCTCCCGCCCGATGTCCGTCGGCTCGTAGTATTTCACATGCGCTTTCACCAGCGCATCGGGGAGATATTGCTGCGGGGTGAAATGCCCTTCATAGTCATGCGGATAGACGTACCCCTGCCCGTGGCCGAGCTTGGCCGCGCCCTTGTAGTGCGAGTCGCGCAGATGCACGGGCACGCCGCCGCAGTTCTTGCCGCGCACATCCGCGAGCGCCTTGCCGATGCCGAGATACGCTGCGTTGCTCTTTGGCGCCGAGGCGACGTACGTCACGGCCTGGCCGAGCGTGATGCGCGCCTCTGGCAGGCCGACGAACTGCACGGCCTGCGCCGCGGCCATCGCGACGACGAGCGCCATCGGGTCCGCGTTGCCGACGTCCTCCGACGCGCAGATCACGATGCGCCGCGCGATGAAGTTCACATCCTCCCCGCCTGCCAGCATGCGCGCGAGATAATGGAGCGCCGCGTCTGGGTCACTGCCGCGCATGCTCTTGATGAAGGCCGACGCCGTGTCATAGTGGTTGTCGCCCTTCTTGTCATACGACTGCACGCGCTCGCCGACGATGCTCTCCATGAGCTCATGCGTCAGTGCTCCACCAGAAGGCGGCAGCATCGCCGCCATTTCCTCCAAGAGGTTCAAAGCCATGCGCGCATCGCCGCCGGCGAACTGCGCGATCGCAGCGAGCACGCCGTCCTCTACGGTCAGCCCCTGCCCGCCGAGCCCGCGCTCAGAGTCAGAAAGCGCCTGCTCGAGGATGCGCACGAGCTGGCCGTCCGTCAGCTTCTGCAGCCGCACGACGCGCAGCCGCGACAAGAGCGCATGATTCACCTCGAAAAACGGATTTTCCGTCGTCGCGCCAATCAGCACGAGCCGCCCGTCCTCGACATACGGCAGCAGCACATCCTGCTGGCTCTTGTTGAACCGGTGGATCTCGTCAATGAACACGATCGTGCGGCGCTGATAGTACGTCCGCTGCTCCTCCGCCTCCTTGACGATCGCGCGGATGTCCGCAATGCCCGACGCCACGGCGTTCAATTTTTTGAAAACGCTGTGCGTCAACCCCGCGATCATCTGCGCCAGCGTCGTCTTGCCCGTGCCTGGCGGCCCGTAGAAAATCATCGATGGCACATGATCCTGCTCCATCATCCGCCGCAGGAATCGACCAGGACCGACAGCGTCCTGCTGCCCGATGAATTCCGCAAACGTTCGCGGCCGCATGCGTTGCGCAAGCGGCTCAAATCGCCGAAATGCGCTGTCGCCTCCAGCATCTCCATCATCTACTCCCTCCGAAGCAGCAGCAAAGAGATTCATATCTTCCATTTTCAATCCTTCCCCGTCGAGCCGAAGCCTCCCGTACGCTCCGCACCAGTTCCAGCATTGTCTCCATCGACGGTACGGTATTCCATGAACATGCCCTGCGCGATCCGTTCACCCTTTTCGATCGTGTAGGGTATCTCTCCAGCATTGTAAAACGCAACTTGTATGTGCCCCTCGTTGTCGGGGTTATCATAATAGTCTGCGTCAATCACACCAACGCTGTTTGCAAGCATCAGGCCGTGCTTTGCCGCAAGGCTCGAACGGATGGTCAGCAGCAGCACTTCGCCGGGTTTCATATAGGCTTTAAGCCCCGTCGGCACGAGCGCTACACGCCCAGGCGCGATCGTGGCCCCTGCGGCTGCTTCGATGTCATAGCCCGCGCTCGCGGCCGTCTTGCGCTGAGGCAGATGGATGTCCCAGCCAGCATACGCTTTGACGATCTCGAATCCTCTCTGGTGGTTCATGGTCTTCCTCCATACGAAAAAAGCTTCCCCCCGCAGGGGAAAGCTCCCTCAGTTTACGCTTCTTCCGTTTTCTCAGGCTTCTCTACCCTCTCCGTCTTTTCACCCGTGAAATTCGTATTGATCGGGCGGGCGGGTGTCACGGTCGAGATGGCATGCTTGTACACCATCTGCTGCTTGCCCATCGAGTCGAGGATCACCGTGAAATTATCAAAGCCGCGAACGCTTCCCTTGATCTGGAAGCCATTGACGAGATGCACCGTCACGGGCACATTCTCTTTACGTACCTGATTGAGAAAGCTGTCCTGCAAATTGATTTGTTTCATAGCCAAATGAATCACCTCATCCTTTACTATCTATTCTCATTCGACCTTTCTGGCGAAATTCCTGCAAGAAAACGACGCACATCGGAAAGAATCTCAGCGAGCAGTCGTTCCTGCGGCTGCGTCGCGTCGTACCAGTGGATGTAGTGCATGCGGCGATACCAAGTGAGCTGGCGCTTCGCAAAATGACGCGTCGCGGTCTGGACGGCCGTGACGGCTTCCTCTTCCGTGCATTCCCCTGCGA
This sequence comes from Selenomonadaceae bacterium, assembly GCA_034186105.1. Lineage (GTDB taxonomy): Bacteria > Bacillota > Negativicutes > Selenomonadales > Selenomonadaceae > Selenomonas_C. The sequence continues at coordinate 45,029 of JAXGCE010000037.1, read as the reverse complement.
GATATGCCGCGATCTCCTTGTAGCCGATGCCCTGCATGGCCTGCATGTCGCGCGTGATGCCATGTGCAAGGAGGCCTCTCACTTCCTCTACGAGGCCGTTCTGCATCATGAGGCGCACGCGCTCGTTGATACGCTCGTAGAGCTCGGGGCGCGGGCGTGAAAGTCCGATGACCATGGCGTCATACGGTGCTTCCACCTGTTTTTTGCGCGAAATCGTCTCACGGCCTTCGTGCGCGACCTCGAGGGCACGGATGACGCGGCGAACGTTGTTTGGGTGGATGGTGTCGGCAGCCTTCGAGTCTACGCGCTGCAAGAGTTCATAGACAGCGGCGCCGCCCTGTTCCTCGCTCATGCGCACGAGCGCTGCACGGTATGCGGGATCGCTGCCTGCCTCATTGAAGACATACCCTTCGACGAGAGACTGCACGTAGAGCCCTGTGCCGCCGACGAGGAACGGCACGAGACCGCGCGCGGCAGCAGCGCGGATACAGGCGTCGGCATCTTGCTGAAATTCCTGCACGCTATAGCTCTGCCACGGGTCGCGGATGTCAATCAGGTGGTGGACGATGCCCTGCCGCTCCTCCATTGTCGGCTTCGCCGCGCCGATGTCAAAGCCGCGATAGATGAGCATGGAGTCGCCAGAGATGATCTCGGTGCCGAGTGCTTTGGCGAGCTTGATGGAGAGCGCGGTCTTGCCAACGGCCGTGGGGCCAAGCAGCGCGAGCAGTTTTTGTTTTGCCGTCATGCGAGTTCGATCGTTTCGCCCGGGCGGACGATATGGACTTTCGCCGGCGTCATCTGCTCCGTGACTTCCTTGTATTTTTCGACATCCTGTGCGATGATCGGCCACGTGTCGTAATGGATCGGAATGACATGACGCACGCCAAGCCACTGCGCCGCGAGTGCGGCGTCTTCAAGCCCCATCGTGTAGTTGTCGCCAATCGGCAGCATGGCGTAGTCGATCGCGTCTTTTTTGCCAATGAGCTGCATGTCTGAAAAAAGTGCCGTGTCGCCGGCAAAATACAACACTTTGCTGCCGATATAAATGACGTAACCGCAAGCAATGCCGCCCGCGACGCCCGCGCTGTGTTGCGCAAACGTCATGCGTACTTTGCCAAATGGCAGGTTCAACGAACCGCCGATGTTCATGCCATGGAGCTTTTCGCCCGGCAGGCGCAAAAGGCCAAGCACCTCCGGCACGCCGACGACATCCGCGCCCGTGCGCTCCGCGATGGCCTGCGCATCACCGAAATGGTCGCCATGCGCATGCGACAGCAGGATCGTGTCGCAATCTACCGCGTCGGCCGCAATAGCGGCCTTCGGGTTGCCCGTGAGGAACGGGTCTGTCAGGACTTTGTGCACGCCATCGTCTAATAAGAACGCGGAATGGCCATAATAAGTGAAGTTCAGCATCCAGAAAACTCCTTTCGACTGTACATTGCCTTTCAAAAACACAGATGATAAAATAAGATACAATCATTATACCACATCGGACGAAACGATGGAAAGGACGACTGCCATGGAACCACAGAAAGCACAAGGAGGCATCGAGCTGCCACAAGCAACGATGGATGTCTCTCATGCATGGAAAGGAGCAACGGATTTCTTCTGTCTCGGCGGGCGTGCCCCCTCTGATACATGGGTGCAAGACACACTCCGCCTTCAGCCGCACGTTCGGCTGCATGCCGTCGATCGCGGCGTCGCCATCTGCCGCCGCCTCCATCTTGTACCAGATTTTCTGATCGGCGATGCCGACAGCGCGACAAATGAGGACTGGGCTTGGGGCGAAGTGCATGCTAGGCGCGTCGAGCGCCATCCTGTCAAAAAGGATCTGACCGACACGCAGCTGGCGCTGATGTACGAGAACGAAGTCACGCCATGCGGCAGGTTCCTGCTCACCGGCGCTTTCGGCGGGCGCTTCGACCATGCGTTCAGCACGATCTTTTCCGGCGCATACACCCAGACGTTTTGCGTCCTTTCCGACGAGCGCGAAACCGTTGCCTACCTCAAAGACGATGAATGGATGACGATCCACTGTCAAGCGATCCCAAAAGCGATCTCCCTGCTCCCGCTGACGAGCGAAGTCACCGGCGTCACGACGGACGGGCTCTATTGGTCACTCAAAAACGCAACGCTTCTGCAAGAACTTCCGACTGCTGTCAGCAACGTGTTGAACGCAGGAACCAGTACGTTTACGATCTCCATCCAGAAAGGCACACTGGCCATCTACATCTGCTGGGATGAGCGTTAATGACGCTGCCGCACAGCTTCGTACAGCACGATGGCGGAAGAGACGGCGACATTGAGGGACTCCGCGCCGCCGTACATGGGGATGTAGAGCTTTTCCGAGGCAGCGAGCAGGCGCTTGGAAACGCCCTGGCCTTCGTTGCCGAAAATAATCGCCGATGCCGCGTGGAAATGCGCCGTATGATACGGCTGTGTCGTCGCGTCGAGCGCCGTCGCGTAAAGGCACAGCTGCTGGCGGCCGGCGAAGGTTAGGAACGCTGTCTCCGTGACGTCCGTAACGATCGGCAGGTGAAAGAGTGACCCCATGGCCGCGCGCACGACTTTCGGGCTATAGACGTCGACCGTACCCTTTAAAAGCACGAGCCCCGTCATGCCGGCTGCGTCGGCCGTGCGCAGGATCGTGCCGAGGTTGCCCGGGTCCTGGATGCGGTCAAGCACGACATAGCACGGCTGCGTCTCAGCCGTGAGGTCGTCAAGATGCCACGATTTTTGGTGTACGACGAGCAGAAGGCCCTGCGGCGTCTCGGTGCAACTGGCCTTTTCATAGACCTTGGGCGGCACACAGAAAACAGGCACATCTCGCGCCGCAAGCTGCGCCAGCACGGCCGCCGTGCGCGGCTCCCCTGTTGCCTGCTCCGTCACGAGCGCGTAGTCGATGCCCCAATCCGACGCGGCCGCCATCTCGGCGAGCCGCACGCCTTCGGCAAGAAAAAGCCCAGCCTTTTCGCGTGGACCACGCTTCGCGAGCTGCGCAGCGAGCTTGATCTTCGGGTTCTGGAGACTGTCAATGTGTTGCATGTGCATGGTATCACCTATAAAAAAACTGCGAAGGGAATCCTTCGCAGTTTTTGCGTTCTGTATATGGAATCAGAGATTCTCTTTCGCAACATTAACGAGCTGCGTGAAAGCGGCTGCATCATTGATAGCGAGATCAGCGAGCATCTTACGGTTGACTTCGACGCCAGCCTTCGTGAGGCCGCAGACGAGACGGCTGTAGGAGATGCCGTTCGTGCGAGCCGCAGCGTTGATGCGAGCGATCCAGAGGCGACGGAAGTTGCCCTTCTTTGCACGACGGTCGCGACGTGCATAGTAGAGCGCCTTCATGACGGTCTCGTTTGCTTTCTTGAACTGCTTGCTCTTCGAGCCCTTATAGCCCTTCGCGAGCTTCAGGATCTTCTTATGACGACGATGTGCCGTGACACCGACTTTGACTCTTGGCATAGTGGTTTCCTCCTATATATCGATCTTACGAGATAAATTTCAGTATCTTGCGAGCTTAGCCATTGGGCAGCATGCGCTTCACGCGGCCGTAGTCCGCGCTCGAAGCGAGTGCTGCCTTGCGCAGGTTGCGCTTACGCTTCGGGGACTTCTTCTCGAGGATGTGGCTCTTATAGGCCTTGTTGCGTTTGAATTCGCCGCTTCCCGTCACCGTGAAACGTTTTGCTGCTGCTCTGCGCGTCTTAATTTTCGGCATGAGTATTTCCTCCTTGCGTTGCAGGGGCTTCCTGCTGCTTCTGTTTCTTGTTCTTGCCCGATGATTTCTGCGTTTTCGGCGCGACGATCATCGTCATGTTCTTGCCCTCGAGCTTGGCACCGCGCTCGATGGAGACAGTGTCGCCGAGTACTTCGGCCACGCGGCCGAGCACTTCCTTGCCGAGTTCCGGGTGGGAGAGTTCGCGGCCGCGGAACATGATCGTGACCTTGACTTTGTTGCCCTCGCCGAGGAATTTCACGGCGTTCTTGAGCTTCACGTCGAAGTCATGCTGCTCGATGTGCGGGCGGAGCTTGACTTCTTTGATCGTGATGACTTTCTGCTTCTTGCGGGCTTCCTTCTCCCGTTTCTGCTGCTCATAGCGGTATTTGCCGAAATCCATGATGCGGCAGACCGGCGGCTTGGCCTTCGGCGCGACCTCGACGAGGTCGAGATGCTGCTCTTCGGCCATGCGGAGTGCTTCGCGCGTCGGCATGATGCCGAGCTGCTCGCCCGTCGCGCTCGTCACGCGCACTTCGCGGATGCGGATCTCTCCATTGATTCTTAGGGAATCTCTGCTAATGGTAGAAACACCTCCTGATAAGATTTTTCGTATCGTATCCATAAAAAAGAGGGCGGCACAATGCCACCCTCTCGAAACAATTTTCGATGCTATATGGACCCGTCAGGCCTTTGCAAGCGGCCAGCAGGTGAGAAGCGGTGGCTTCTTCTTTCCGAACACGAATGGTAGTATAGCATGAAATCGTTCGTGTGTCAAATGAAATTTTCTCAGTACTTCTGGTCGCGCGTCGCGATCTTTTCCTGGACATATTGGATGAAGTCTTCGACTTTCATCGTCTCGCTGTCCTTTTCGCCGTACTTGCGGACGGCGACGGTGCCACCCTCAGCTTCCTGGTCGCCGACGACGAGCGTGTACGGCGTCTTCTTGACCTGCGACTCGCGGATCTTGTAGCCGACTTTCTCACTGCGGGCGTCGACTTCCACGCGCAGGCCGAGGTCGAACATCTTTTTCTTGAGCTCATACGCATAGTCGGCATGCTTGTCCGTGATCGGGATGATGCGCGCCTGCACAGGGGCGAACCACACGGGGAATGCGCCGGCGTAGTTCTCGATGAGGATGCCGATGAAGCGCTCGATGGAGCCGTAGACGACGCGGTGCAGCATGATCGGACGATGCTTCTCGCCGTCTTCGCCGACATACGTGAGGTCAAATTTCTCCGGCATCTGCATGTCGTACTGGATCGTGCCGCACTGCCAGGTACGGCCGATGGAGTCTTTGAGGTGGAAATCGATCTTCGGGCCGTAGAACGCACCGTCGCCTTCGTTAACGACGTACTTGAGGCCGCGGTGCTCGAGCGCTTTCCGGAGGGCGTTCGTCGCTGCTTCCCACTCCTCATCGGAGCCCATGGAGTCGTCCGGGCGCGTCGAGAGCTCGGCGACATACGTCAGGCCAAACGTGCTGTAGACTTCGTCAAAGAGGTCGATCGTGTGCTGGATCTCTTTTTCTGCCTGGTCCGGCGTGACGAAGAGATGCGCGTCGTCCTGCGTGAAGTTGCGGACGCGGAACAGGCCGTGGAGCTCACCGGATTTCTCATGGCGATGGACGAGGCCGAGCTCGCCGAGGCGCAGCGGCAGGTCACGGTAGCTGCGCTGCTGCGTCTTGTAGACGAGCATGCCGCCCGGGCAGTTCATCGGTTTCACCGCATAGTCCTCGCCGTCGATCTGCGTGAAGTACATGTTGTCTTTGTAATGCGCCCAATGGCCGGACGTCTCCCAGAGCTGGCGGTTCAGGATCATCGGCGTCTTGATCTCCTGGTAGCCATAGCGGCGGTGCACTTCGCGCCAGTAATTGATGAGCTCGTTGCGGATGATCATGCCGTTCGGATGGAAGAACGGGAAGCCTGGGCCCTCTTCGTGGAGGGAGAAGAGATCGAGCTGCTTGCCGAGCTTGCGGTGGTCGCGCTTCTTTGCCTCTTCGAGCATGTGCAGGTACGCATCGAGGTCGGCCTGCTTTTCGAACGCCGTGCCGTAGATGCGCTGCAGCATCTTGTTGTGCTCGTCGCCGCGCCAGTACGCGCCCGCGATGCTCATGAGCTTCAGCGCCTTGACCTTGCCCGTCGAAGCGACGTGCGGGCCCGCGCAGAGGTCCGTGAACTCGCCCTGCGTGTAGAGCGTGATCAGCGCGTCTGCCGGCAGGTCGTTGATGAGCTCGACCTTGTACGACTCGCCGAGATCACCAAAGAGCTTCAGCGCCTCGTCGCGGGAGACTTCCTTGCGCACGAGCGGCAGGTTCTCCTTGACGATCTTCTTCATTTCCTTCTCGATGTCCGCGAGATCAGCTTCGCTGAGCTGGCGGTCCATGTCGATGTCATAGTAGAACCCATTGTCGATGGCCGGGCCGATGGCGAGCTTGACATTGTCTTCCTTGTAGAGGCGCTTCAGTGCCTGCGCGAGGATGTGCGAGCCCGTGTGGCGCAGCGCCCAGCGGCCGTCGGCGTCCTCAAACGTCAGGAATTCAACGGCAGCGTCCTTCTCCAGCTTCGTCGCCAGGTCGACCGTCTTGCCATCCAGCTTCGCAGCCAAGACTTTCTTTGCCAGGCTATTGCTGACAGATTTGACGAAATCCGAAATGGATGTGCCCTCTGCGACCTCGCGCACAGCGCCGTCTTTCAACGTGATCTTCAACATGGAAAACTTCCTCCCTCAATCGCCAGCGCCGCGCAGGAATCATAACGCCAGCTAAAAACAAAAACAGCTCGCCCCTATGAAAGGGACGAGCTGTGATTCTCGTGGTTCCACCCTGCTTGCCTTCCCATCGTTCCATGGGAAAGCCGCTCAGCATTGATAACGGAGGATCGCTCCGGCCGGCGCTACTTTCTACATTTCGCATCGGCGGTTCCGAAGGGGTAACAACGCGGACGCCTGGAGCCTTTCCACCAGCGGCTCCTCTCTACAAAAGGCGCGATCCTCGCCGTCATGTCTTCGTCATGACCTGTGAACAATGCCCATTATAGGGGCTCGCCCGCCTGCTGTCAAGAGCGAATGGAAAGATTTTTTGCGAACGTCAGTAGATATGGTATTCCTTCCACGGAATCTGGTCGAGGCGCACCGTCTTGAGGAAATCGACGATGTCCTTGCGTCCGTAGTAATGCGGCGCGCCGCTACTATCCTGGCTCATCAGGATGATCGGCATGTTCGGGAAGAATGGCGAGAGCGCCATGCGCGTCTCGACGAGGCGCTGCGTATACCGCGTCACCTCCGGCCGCACCGCGATGATCGCGAACGTCACCCCCTGCTCGATGATGACGGCTCCATGGATCGTCATGTGAATTCCCCCTTTTCTTTTCGGATGCAAATGTTGACCAAAAAAGCCCGCCACGAGCGTGACGAGCTTTGGATGTTCTGGTGCTTTTCGAAAGCGAAAGACTCAGCGTTTGCTGAACTGCGAAGCCTTGCGTGCTTTCTTGAGGCCGTATTTGCGGCGCTCTTTTTCACGCGGATCGCGCGTGACGAAGCCGGCCTTCTTCAGTGCCGGGCGGAGCTCTGCGTCCATCTCCATGAGGGCGCGCGTGATGCCGTGACGGATAGCGCCTGCCTGGCCCGTCACGCCGCCGCCAGCGACGTTGGCGATGACGTCGTACTTGTCATTCGTCTCCGTGAGGTTCAGCGGCTGGCGAACGATGAGTTCGAGCGTCTTGAGGCCGAAATACTCTTCCATATCGCGACCGTTGATCGTGACTTTGCCTTCGCCCGGGACGAGACGAACGCGTGCCACGGACGATTTTCTGCGGCCCGTGCCGTAGTAGCTAACCTGTGCCATGTACTAATTCCTCCTATCCCTTAGCGAATGTCGAACTTCAGTGCTTCCGGCTTCTGCGCTGCATGCGGATGCTCCGGGCCAGCGTAGACGCTGAGCTTGCGGAACATCTGTGCGCCGAGGCGATTGTGCGGCAGCATGCCTTTGACAGCATGCTCGAGCACGCGCGTCGGGAAGCGGTCGAGCATCTGGCCGGCCGGCGTGAACGTCGTGCCGCCCTGGTAACCAGAATGACGGAAATACGTCTTCTTGATGAGCTTCTTGCCCGTGAATTTCACTTTGTCAGCATTGACGACGATGACGTAGTCACCCGTATCCACATGCGGCGTGTACGTCGGTTTATTCTTACCGCGAAGGACTTTCGCGATCTCAGCTGCGAGGCGGCCGACCGTCTGGCCTTCCGCGTCCACAACATACCATTTGCGCTCGATATTGGCAGCATTTGCCATGAACGTTGTCTTCATGCGTTTTCCCCCCTAAGGATATTAAGGTTCTAGCTTGGATGCTCTGGGAACAGGCTTCCGGGGCTAGTGGAAACGCTCGTCCTGTGACATCACACGCAACTATTCTACAGAAAGGTTTTGAGGTTGTCAAGTGTTTTTTCTTGGCAGAAGAGATTTTTTAGATCTTGCCCGCAGGCTGCGCGGCGCCGAGGTGGGCTGTGCTGTTGACGAGCTCGACGCTCGTTGTGCCGTCTTCGTGGTAGCAGACGATGCTGACGGCCGTGTTGAACTGGCGGATCGTCCAGAGGTACTGGAGATCCATGTGCAGCGCCGCGGCGAGCAGCGTGCGCAGGATCGCGCCGTGCGCGACGACAGCGATCGTCTCGTCTGTGTGCTTTTGGCAGAGCTCGCGGATGCAACCGAGCGCGCGCGCCTGCACAATCGGGAACGTCTCGCCATGCGGGATGGCGAGGCGGTCGGGGTGCTGGAAAAAGTCCGTCAGCGCCTCCGGCCACTTCTTCGTGATCTCGTCATACGTCAGCCCTTCCCAGTCGCCAAAGTTGATCTCGCGCAGCTCCGCGCGCGGCTGGACGACGAGGCCGAAACGCTCCGCGATGCACTCTGCCGTTCGCATGGCGCGCGAAAGCGTGCTCGAATAGATGGCGGAAAGCTCCGCCACGGGAAAGTGCGCCGCAAGCTTTTCCGCCTGCAGGGTGCCGAGCGGCGACAACGCGACATCCGACTGCCCCTGGTAGCGGCCAGAAATGTTCCACTCCGTCTGGCCGTGGCGGATATAGATGATTTTGGTCATATGATGAATCTCCTTGATTCTGGTGTTTTTTGAAAGGATGTCACACAAGCCCAAAGCCTCCCTCTCAGAGGGAGGACAGACGCGGAGCGAAGTGCAGCGTCAGGTGGGTGTCGCCTGTACGTCGTAACAATACGTAAGTTGTAACAAGTCGCCGGTGCGCGCAGGAATTCCAAATGGTTCGTGCGCGCCCCCGCGGAAGTTCAGACGTACAGATTGATTTGATGTACAGGGGACACCCACCACCGCTTCGCGGTCCCCCTCCCTCTGTGAGGGAGGCAATCACCAAAGCAACGTCTCGTTTACTTCACCACGTCTCTCCACGCTCCGACCAGCTTCTCATTCTCTTCCTGCTTCCGCACGGCGACTCTCAGCCACCCTTCCCCGAGGCCGGGGAAATTGGCGCAGTCGCGGACGAGGATGCCTTGCTGCCGCAGTCCTTCGAGCACCTCCCCTGCCCGCTCTGGCGGGTCGAGGCGCACGAAGAGGAAATTGACGCTCGGCGGCAGGACGGTGGCAACGCCGGGGAGCGTTTTGACGGCCTCGGCAAATCGGGGTGCCGTTTCCTTGACGAACGCTTGCGTCTGTTGCTGGTAGTCGGTATCGGCGAGCGCCGCGACGCCGGCGGCCTGGGCGAGCAGGTTGACGTTCCAGACGTCTTTGTGCGCGTCGAGCTTTTGCACCAAAGCCGGCATGGCGATGCCGAAGCCGAGCCGCAGCCCCGGCAGGGCGAAGAACTTCGTCATCGAGCGCACGACGAGGCAGTGCGGCAGGCGGCCGGCCTCGCGGCGGATCGAGAGGCGCTCCTCATCCGTGCGGAAATCGAGGAACGACTCGTCGACGACGAGGCTGCAGCCAAGCGCTGTCAGCCGCTCGGAGAGGTGCACGAGCTCGTCGCGCGTCAAGAGCGTCCCCGTCGGGTTGTTCGGATTGCCGAGCACGACGGCCTCAGCCCTCGTCTCGCGCACGTCCGCGAGCAACGCGTCGCCGTCGATGGCAAAGCCCGTGCGCTCGCGCAGCAGGAAGTATTCGACGTCCGCGCCGGATGCCAGCGCCGCGCGCTCGTATTCCGAAAACGACGGCACGGGCAGCAGCACGCGCTTCGGCCGCTCGACTTCGAAAAAGAGATAAAAAAGTTCTGCCGCGCCATTGCCGAGCACGAGCGTGTTTTCTGGCGTCTCATAGTGCGCTGCGATCGCTGCTTTGAGCTCCCGCGCCTCGGGATCGGGGTAGTGCACGACGTCGTCGATCTTTTCCGCAATGGCCGCTTTCACGCGCGGCGACAGGCCGAGCGTGTTGATGTTCGCCGAAAAATCAAGCCAGGCGCCGCCATGGGCCGACGGTTCGTAGACGTTGCCGCCATGGACGAATCGTTTGTTCTGTTTCAAAAATGCCAGCCTCCCAAAAGCAGTTGTGCCTGCGGCAGGTGCAGCAGGATCCAGAATGTCATGAGCACGACCGTCTCTGTGAGCTTTTCCGTCGCGCCATAGAGATCGCCTGTCAGGCCGCCAAGCTTCTTCGTCGCGTAGCGGTCAAAGGCCAGGCCGAACAGCGCGCCGACGGCGAGCGCGATCAGCGCCCCAATGCCCCACGGCACGGCAGAGGCGACGGCGACCGCAGCCGCGACCGCGACTGTCCCCCGCCCCGCCATTTCGTGGAATGCCTTGCCCATGCCCTCGGGCCGCGCATAGGGAAAGACGGCGATGGCGAGCACCATGGCCAGGCGGCCGAAAATCGGCATGCAGTAGATCGCGACGAGCAGCACCGTCGGTGCGGCGCCGAGATCGAGAATCAGCGAGAAATCGAGCAGTAGGCAGCAGCCGAACGCCACGACGCCGAACGACCCTGAGCAGCTATCTTTCATGATCTCGAGCATGCGCTCGCGGCTGCGCCCAGAAAACAGGCCGTCCACCGTATCCATGAAGCCGTCGCAGTGCAGTCCGCCCGTCAGGAGGATCGGCAACAACGTCAGCACGGCCGCGACGGCATACGACGCCCCGACCAGCGAAAACAGCGCCATGCCCACAAGAAACTGGATGCTGCCAAGCACGAGCCCGACGAGCGTAAAACACCGCACCGAGCGGCCGAAGTCCTCGATCATGAGGTCCTCTTGCGAGACGAGGCGGATGCGGGTGAGGAATTGAAGTGCAGTGAGGAAAGAACGCAAAAAAGAGACCTCCTGTTTTTACCACGCGCCATGTCCCATCATCTGGAACACGAGCACGCCGACGATGAGGAACAGCACCGTTGCCGTGTACATCATGCGGATGCTTTCCATGATCTGCGGCGCGGCGAGGGGGCGCAGGGGCTCGCCCATGTAGGCGCGGAAATACTGCTTGCCGAAGTACGTATTGTAGCCGCCGAGGCGGATGTGGAGCGCTCCGGCCATCGGCGCTTCGCAGCAGCCGCCATTCGGGCTCGGGTGCTTCGCAGCGTCGCGGCGCAGCATGCGCAGGGCATTGCGCGCGTCAAAGCCAAGGAAGCCCGCGCTCGCGAGGAACAGCAGGCCCGTGATACGCGCGGGGAGGTAGCCGAGCACGTCATCGAGGCGCGCAGCGGCGCGGCCGAAGTAAAGATACTTGTCGTTTTTGTAGCCGATCATGGAATCCATCGTATTCGCCGCGCGGTAGAAAACGGCGAGCGGTGCGCCGCCGATGGCGAAGAAGAACAGCGGCGCGATGATGCCGTCGTTCGTGTTCTCGGCGATCGTCTCGATCGTGGCGCGCGTGACTTCTCCGGCATCGAGATGCTGCGTCTCGCGGCCGACGATCCAGCCGACGCGCTGCCGGGCGCCTGCGATGTCATCGAGCACGAGCCGCGCATAGATGCCCTTGCCCGCTTTGGCGAGGCTCTTTGGCGAAATCGTGAACGAGACGATGAGCGCTGAGACGATCTCCGTCGCCCATGGGAAAGGAATCTGGTACGACGCCATGACGAGCGCGGCCGCGACTTCGTAGGAAATCAGCAGCACGAGCAGCACGAGGATCGCGCCCGACGTGAATTTCCGCGCGTCGCTGTCCTGCGGGCGGTAAAGGAAGCGTTCGAGCGCGGCGATCAGGCGGCCGATCAGCGCGACGGGGTGCCATTTCGTGTTCGGGTCGCCGAGGATGCAGTCAAAAAGGAATGCTAAAATCGCGGTGTTCATGCATCGGCCCCCGATGTGGCCGGTTCCGCTGCCGCAGCGTGCTCTGCCTCTGCCCTTTTCTCTGACGCCTCGTCCATGATGCTCGCGAGCTTCTTCATGTCGAGCGCGTTTTTCACAACGTCGGCAAGATGGTCATACGCCTGCTCCTTCTCGCGGCGGCGGTTGCGCTGGATTGGCAGCAGCTCCAGCCCTTTCTGGTGGCGCAGGACGTTGAGGAACTGGCGGCGGAAGCCGTCGTGGTCAAACACGCCGTGGAGGTACGTGCCAAAGACCTGCCCGTCCTCGCACAGCGCGCCGTCCCAGAGGTTCACGCGCGCATCGCCCTGCTTTACGATATGGAACGGATGGCGCACGGGCGCCGTGAATTCCGTGCGGCCCATGTGGATCTCGTAGCCGGGCATGGATTTCCCGAGCAGCACGCCGTCGAGGAACTCCAGTCCCGGGCAGTCGGCCGTGACCTGCACTGTGCGCTTTTCCGCTTCGAATGTCGTGACCATCGGCAGATAGCCGAGACCTTGGACCTCGTCGTGCGCGGACTCCGTGTGCTGGGGGTCAGCGATCTTCTCGCCGAGCATCTGGTAGCCGCCGCAGATGCCGATAAGCGGCGTGCCGCCTTCGACGAGCTTCGCGATGGCCGCCTCGATGCCCTCGCGGCGCAGGTGCAGCAGGTCTTCCGTCGTGTTCTTTGACCCCGGCAGCAGGATGGCGTCCGGGTGCACTGCGCGCAGCTCTGCTGCCGTCTTGACGTAGGCGACTTCGACGTCGGGCTCTTCCGCGAGCGCTTCGAAATCCGTGAAGTTCGAGATCTTCGGCGTCTCGATGACAGCGAGCGTGATATCTTTCGGGCCCTCTTTTTCCTGCTCGCGCTCTTTGTCCGCGAGCGAAACGGAATCCTCGTCGTCAATGCCCATCTTTTCGATGTACGGCACGATGCCGAGCACGGGCTTGCCCGTCTTCTGCTCGAGGAAATCGACGGCCGTGTCCATCAGCGTGACATCGCCGCGGAACTTGTTGATGATGAGGCCTTTGACGAGGTCGCGCTCGTCGGGATCGAGCAGCTCCAGCGTGCCGACGAGCGACGCAAGAGACCCGCCGCGATCGATGTCGGCGATCAGCAGCACGGGCGCCTGCAGGTACTTCGCGACGCGCATGTTGACGATGTCGTCGTCCTTGAGGTTGATCTCCGCGGGACTGCCGGCGCCCTCGATGACGATTGTGTCATAGGCGGCCGAAAGGCGGCCGAGCGCCGCTGTCACATGGCCGAACAGTTCGCGGGACTTGCCCTTGTGGTATTCGCGCGCGCTAAGGTTGCCGATGGGCTTGCCGTCGACGATGACCTGCGAGCAGGAATTGCCCGTCGGCTTGAGGAGCACGGGGTTCATGTCGACATGCGGCGCGAGCCCGGCCGCCTCGGCCTGCGCGACCTGCGCGCGGCCCATCTCGAGCCCTTCCTTCGTGACATACGAATTCAGCGCCATGTTCTGCGCCTTGAACGGCACGACGCGGCGCCCCTGCTGGTGAAAGATGCGGCAGAGCGCCGTCGCCAGGATGCTCTTGCCGACATGCGAGCTCGTGCCCATCAGCATGATGGTCTGTGGATGTTTCGTTGCTGTCATAAAGGTTCCTCCGCCAGTTTCTTGATCTCGACTGGGATGCCGCTGACTGTCAGGTAGACTTCTTCCGCTGCGCGGGCGAACGCCTGGTTCGTCAGGCCCGCGACGTCGCGGTAGAGCCGCGCGAGCTTGTTTTCCGGCACGATGCCCGCGCCGACTTCGTTCGTCACGAAGACGCAGAACGCCCCGCTCGCCTGCGCCGCCGCGATGAGCTTTTCCGTCGCTTCCTCCGCCAGTGCGTAGACGGCCGCCTCGTCGGTGAGCTCTTCCTCCGTCAGCGTGCAGAGCAGGTTGCTGAGGTAGACCGTCAGGCAGTCAAACAGCAGCGCGTCATGCGCCTCGGCCGCCTCGGCGATGGCCGCCTCCGCCGCAAACGGCGCCTCGAACGTCTCCCACGACGCCGGGCGGCGCTTCTTATGCAGAGCGACGCGATAGCGCATTTCGGCGTCAAAGATCTGCGCCGTTGCGATGTAGGCGATGCGCTCGCCATGCGCCTTGACATACCGCTCGGCAAACGAAGACTTCCCGCTCCGCGCCCCGCCCGTCACGAGAACGATGCGGCTTTTAGATGTGTCCTTCTCTTCAGACATTGGCGTTTCCTTCTTTCCACGATCTGCACGCCGCGACGAAATGCTCTGCCGCTGCAAGGCACCCGGCGAAATGGATGTGCAGGTAGCTGCCGAGGGCGTTTTGCCGCTGCTGGCCGGCGCCGTAAGTCTCACCATTGCGGAGCTTCGTGAACTGGTAGGGCCGCATGGGCTCTTCGCGTTCGAGCTCCTGCGAGAAATGAAATTCATGGCCGTGGAGTTCCGTGCCGGCAGGCCCGAGGATCGTGTCCTGCTGCATCCGCGCCGTGACATAGCCGACCATCTGCAATTTCCGCGTCATGGCCGCCCGCCCGGCGAAGACGCCGCACATCAGATGCGCCGTGCCGTCGAAATCGACGAGCTCCTGCAACAGGTACATGTATCCGCCGCACTCCGCGTAAATGGGGAGTCCATCGTCCGCCGCACGGGCGATGGCCGCGCGCATGGACGTATTCGCCGAAAGCTCGCCTGCGAACATCTCCGGGAACCCGCCGCCAAAGAGCAGGCCGGAGATGCCCGGTGGCAGCGCCGCGTCTTTCAGCGGGCTGAAAGACACGAGCGTCGCGCCGAGGGATGCGAGGACGGCGAGACTGCTTTCATAATAGAACGAAAACGCCGCGTCCTGGGCGATGGCGATGCGGAGAGGAGCGGAAGCTCGCACCCGCGAAAGCTGCGCCCTGCTACTTGCCATGTCGTGCAAGGGACACCCACCACCGCTTCGCGGTCCCCCTCCCTCGGAGAGGGAGGCTTTGGGAACGCTGACATCCTGCCCTCCTCTCTGAGGGGGGAGGGCCCGCAGGGCGGGGGGTGTCCCCTGCACGCCAGATGAGGACGTACAGCGTTCCTCCCGCGGGTGCGAGCAAATTCCTGCTCCCTCCGCCACCGCGACGATCCCCTCGACATCGACCTGTCCCCCGACGGCCTCCCCCATCTTCCGCACGGTCTCCGCCGCTTCGACTTCCGTCGTCGGCGTCAGGCCGAGGTGGCGTTCTGGCAGGTGCAGGGCATCGTCGCGGTGGACGGCGCCATAGACGGGCATATCGATGGCCGCCATCGCCGTGCGGATCATCTGCTCGTGCGTCGCCGAGCCGAGGCGGTTCAGCAGCACGCCCGCGATCTTTACATCCGGGTCATAGGCGCGGAAACCGAGCGCGATGGCCGCAGCCGATGCGCCCATGGACTTGCAGTCGATGGCGAGTAGCACGGGCGCATCGAGGAGCTTCGCGATTTCCGCCGTCGAGCTCACGCCCTGTTTGCCGCCATCGTAGAGCCCCATGACGCCTTCGATGATGGCGATGTCGGCGTCCTGCATTTCCTCTGCAAAGAGCGCTGGGAGCTTTGATTCCGGCACGAGCCACGTATCGAGGTTGTGCGCCGGGCGACCGCTCGCGAGCTGGTGAAAGCCGGGGTCGATGTAATCAGGCCCCACTTTGTACGACTGCACGCGGAGGCCTTTGACTTTGAGAGCCGCCAGCAGCCCCGTCACGAGCGTCGTCTTGCCGCTCCCGGACTGCGTGCCGGCAATCACGATGCGGGGAATGTTGTTCATTTTCACACCCTCGTATTGTCGATGTCATACATCAGCGCATTGATGACGGCCGCCGCGATGGGGCTGCCACCCTTCGTGCCTTCGACGGTGATGTACGGCACGAACGTGTTCTTTCGCAGGGCTTCCTTGCTGTCAGCCGCGCCGACGAAACCGACGGGGATGCCGACGATGCAGGCCGGGCGGATGCCCTGCTCTTCCGCGAGCTTCAGCACTTCGAACAGCGCCGTCGGCGCGTTGCCGATCGCGACGATGCTGCCGTCAAGCGCTTTGCCGAATGCACGCATCGCGGCCATGGAGCGCGTGATGCCCTGTTCTTTCGCAGCTTTCGCAATCTCGGGATCAGCGACGCGGCAGTGCACTTCGCCGCCAAACGTGGCGAGCTTCCGCTTGTTGATGCCCGTGCGCACCATCTCGACATCCGTGTAGATGTCGGCGCCTGCTTTCAAAGCCTTCTGCGCCGCCGCGATGGCGTCGGAGTGGATGTGGATCAGCGGCGCATACTCGACGTCGCCGGCCGCATGGATGATGCGCGAATAGACTTTCGTCTCGACCTCATTCAGATGAAACGGCACGAGATGCGGCGCGATGATCTCCATGCTGCGCGTCTCGATTTCCATTGGCTGCTTGATATAGTCCATGTGTGTTACTCCTATTCTTCGACTGCACAATCGTACGAATTCCTACGACCTGCCTTCGACACACCCCCTGCCACTTCGTGGCCCTCCCCCCTCGGAGAGGGGGGCTACGGAGGAAGTAAGATTTGCAAACACTTCTTCAAACGTCCGCGCGATGACGGGATACGCGAGTTTCGGCCGGTCGATGACGATGACGGGCAACGCGAGTTCCTGGGCCGCGGCGAGCTTTGTGTCCGTGCCGCCGACTTGGCCGCTGTTCTTTGTGATGATGACGTCGGCCTGGTAGCGCAGGAAGAGTTCGCGATTGAGCGCCTGGCTGAACGGTCCTTGCAGCGCGACGATCTGGCCGGGCGGGATGCCGAGGTCGATGCACTCAGCAATGACGTCGGGCGTCGGCAGGACGCGGGCGATGATCGTTTTTCCCTGCAGCGCAGGCGCCTCTGCAAATTTCCGGAGGTTGCGGCTGCCCGTCGTCAGAAATACCGTCTTGCCGAGCCGTGCCGCCGTCTCTGCCGCCTCTTCGTAGCTGTGCACGACGGTGAGCTTGTCGTAGTGCATCTCCGTGAGGTCGCGTTCATAGCGCACGTAGGGCAGGCCGAGCGCTTTCGCTACCGCCATGGCATTCTGCGAGACATTGACGGCATAGGGATGGCTGGCGTCGACGATGGCGCCGATGGCGTGCGCCTGGCAATAGGCCGCAAGCTGCGCCTCGTCGAGCGGCTGTTCATTGATGACGAGGTCGTGCCCCGCCGTCTCTGCATTTTCCAGCAGCTCCCCGCCATAGCGGCTGACGACGGAGGCCGTGACGGCAAAGCCGCGCTCTAAGAGCGCCGCCACGAGCTGCCGCCCGTCCGCCGTCCCGGCAAACACGAACACGCGGGATGCTTCATCCATCACAGCCCGGCCTCTTTGTTCTGGTACCCGCGCGGCGTGATCATGTAGCCGTCTTTGACATACGTCTGCGAGTTGCCGATGACGACGAGCGAAAACATGTTGATGTCCTCTTTCGTGAAGTCTTCGAGCGTCGAGAGGACTTTCTTTTCATCGGGGCGCGTCGCGGCCGTCACGATGCCGACGGGCGTCTTGGGGTCGCGGTAGCGGAGCAGGATCTCGCGCACGGTCTCGATGTTCTGCACGCGCTTCTTGCTCTTCGGGTTGTAGAGCGCAACGACGAAATCGCCCTGCCCCGCCATGTCGACGCGCTTCTTTATGAGATCCCACGGCGTCAAGAGGTTCGACAGGCTGATGACGGCAAAATCGTGCATGAGCGGCGCGCCGAGCACGGACGCTGCCGCATTGACGGCCGAGATGCCTGCGATCGTGCCGCCATACTGCGGGCGCTCGTTTTCCGGGCGCTGCAGCACGAGCTCGAGCACGAGGCCGGCCATGCCATAGACGCCGGCGTCGCCGCTCGAGATGACAACGGTCTCCTTGCCGCCCGCCGCCTTGTCGACGGCCGCGCGGCAGCGGTCGATTTCCTGCATCATGCCCGTGCCGATGACTTCTTTGTCATCGAGCAGGGATTCCACGAGCTTGATATACGTGTGATAGCCGACGACGACCTGCGCGTCTTCGATCGCCTTGCGCGCGCGCGGCGTCATGTCGAGGAGACTGCCAGGGCCAATGCCGATTACGGTAATTTTTGCCATACGAGTGCCACCGTCACTTTCTGATATTTCGTCTTGCCAAGGGCGAGGCGGCCGCGAGGGCCCGATTCCGCGAGCGCGGCGGACTCCGCGACATTGCCGATGCCGATGGTCTTCTTTACAAAATCGGATTCGTGCAGGCCATACTGTGCGATGGTCTGCGCGAGCTGGTCATTTTCAAAAAAATGGATAGGGATGCCGTAGACGTCTGCCGTCGTCAGAAGGCCGATCTCGTCGCGCTTGACGACGGTCGAGGCGAGACACGAAATACCCTCGACTGCGACGCCGATGCGCTGGCAGGCGTCTTCGAGCGCGGCGCGGATCTCTTCCCACGTCGTCCCCTTGCGGCAGCCGACGCCTGCGACAAGGCGCATGGGCCGCAGGAACAGGCCACCTTTTTTCTGATGCTCGGGGTAGTCCTCTGGATGCAGCGCGACGACGACCTCGACGATCGGGCGCGTCTCGCCTTCCTTTGGCAGAATGCCCGCGCCGACGGGAAATGCCTCATTGCCGAACGCCTCGAACTGGTCAAGATAGAAGCTCGAAAGCGGCAGGCCGTCCTCGACGAGGTAGCGGATCTGCGCGCCCTCGAGAACGGCGCGGTTCACGGCGAGAATGGCTCTGTGCGGCGTCGGCACGAGGCCGAGGCGGCCGGCGATGGCGTCAGGCGCGACGAGCCCTTCGACATCCGTCGCCGTCGTGATGACGGCGTCGCTGCCGAGCGCGGCCGCGATCTGGCGCGTCAGCGCATTCGCCCCGCCGACATGGCCCGAGAGCAGGCTGATGACATGCTGCGCTCGCTCGTCCAGCACGACGACCGCGGGGTCTTCGAGCTTGCTCCTCACGAGCGGCGCAATCGCCCGCACGACGATGCCCGTCGCCATCAAAAAGACAAGCGCATCATAGCGCGGGAACAGCTCTGCCGTCACCTGGCGGATACGCGAAAATGTCTGGACGCCGGCCAGCCAGGCGAAAAGCGATGATTCTGCAGCTGTGCCGCTCTGCGCTGTCTGCAACGATGCGGCCGCCCGCGCCGACACATAGACGTCTGCCTCGGGCAGCGCCATCTGCACGCGATGCGCCGTCTCGGCGCCCGCCGCCGTCAGCGCGACGATCGCCGTCCTCATTTGCTCGCCTGGCGGAAGCCGTGCGAAAACTCTGGCGCATAGAGGCGCGAGAGGTCGTAGTCGGCATCGAGGCAGCGCGAGACGACGATCATGGCCTGGCGGTCGATGCCCTCAGCCTTCACCTTTTCCGCGATGTCTGCGAGCGTGCCGCGCACGACTTTTTCATCGGGCCACGACGCGCGCTGCACGATCGCGACAGGCGTCGTCGCGTCATAGCCGCCCGCGATGAGCTCTTTGGCGACGTCCTCCATCATGGAGACGGAGAGGTAGATGCACATCGTCGCGCCATGCGCTGCGAGGCTCCGCAGGCGCTCGGCCTCCGGCACGGGCGTACGGCCAGCGCCGCGCGTGATGATGAGCGTCTGGCTGATGCCCGGCAGCGTATATTCCTGCCGCAACGCCGCCGCCGTCGCAAAGCACGAGCTCACGCCCGGTGTCACGTCGTAGTCGTAGCCGCGCTTTTTGAATGCGTCCATCTGCTCCTGGATCGCGCCATAGACCGACGGGTCGCCCGTGTGCAGGCGCACGGTCGTCTGGCCGCGCTTCTCCGCCGCCGCGATGACCGCGAGCACCTCGTCGAGCGTCATGCTCGCCGAATCGTGGATTTCCGCTCCCGCCTTGCAGAGGTCTAAAAGCTTCGGATTCACGAGCGAGCCCGCATAGATGACGACGTCTGCTTCCTTCAGCAGCCGCGCGCCTTTCATCGTGATGAGTTCCGGGTCGCCAGGCCCGGCGCCAACGATATGGATCATATGGATGCCTCCCATCATTCCCAATGATGCCTAAAAGCTATTTACCCTATCCATTATACAAATCTGGCGGCAAGAAGTCCATCCTGCCGCCAGAGTTTTTTCATTATGATAAGGCTCCCTCTCAGAGGGAGCTGTCAGCCGAATGGCTGACTGAGGGAGTCTCACAAGCATGTCGTCTGAAATGCACGATTGCATTTTACGCGGGTGTCGAAAGTAGCTTCTCCGCCGTCACGATATAGATCGGGTTTTCCGCCTTTGCCATGTCGTAAGGCCCGACCTGCCGCAGGCGGTTCACCTGGACATGGATCGTTTCGTAGGTGTAGGCGCCTCGGTGCGCGCGCAGCCACTCGATGGACGCCGTGAGCGTCTGCACCGTGATGAAATTCAGCACGATGCGGCCGCCTTTGCGCAACTTCGTATCCACGAGGGCGAGGATGTCCGCGAGGTGCGAGCCGCTGCCGCCAATCAGCACGGTATCGCACGGCGGCAGGTCTGCCATGCCGTCCGGCGCCTCGGCCTCAACGACATGGACGCGGTCCGCGACGCCGAAATGCACGGCGTTCGCATGGATGAGGCGGACGGCCTCAGAATTGCGCTCGATGGCAAAGACCTTGCCCTGCGGTGCCTGCAAGGCCGCCTCGATCGTCAAACTGCCCGTGCCCGCGCCGACGTCGTAGACGATGGCGTCTGGCGCAATACGCGCCTTCGCGATCGTCAGGATGCGGACTTCCTCCTTCGTCATCGGCACATCGCCGCGCTGGAATTCGTTATCTGGGATGCCGAGGGCAGGGCTTGGCGTCGCACCCGCGGAAGATACAGCATGAGGATTGTTTTGCCGTGCAGGGGACACCCCCCGCCCTTCGGGCCCTCCCCCCTCAGAGAGGGGGGCTGAGGAAATAACCACGATGCAGCTGCCGACCGGCACGTGCTCCGCCGCTTCTTTGAGCGTCATGCGCTCGATGGTTTCGTCTTCATACGACAGCCGCGCGCAGATGGCGTAGCGGGCATCCGCGGGCCAGCCGTGGGCGAGCAGCGTCTCTGCGATGGTCTTGGAATTGTGCTGCTGGTCTGTCAGCAGGCCGAGCTTGCGGCCAGGCGCGTAGCGGAGCGCCGCGTCGTCTGGCACGCGGCCATGGAAGCTCAGGAGGTCAGCGTCGTGCCAGGGCAGCGCGAGGCGCGCGAATGCGAGCTGGAACGAGCTGATGCCGGGGATCACGTCGATGAGTCTTTCGTCGAACGTGCGCCGCAGGGCGTCGAGCAGCGAAAAATAGCCTGGGTCGCCCGAGACCATGACGACGACATCCGCCTCGGCCAGCCCATCGCGCACGAATGATAGCACGCCATCGATGTCGCGCGTGACAGCGCAGGTCTTCTGCGTTGCTTCCTCGCACGCCTGTGCGCTGCAACTCGTCTGCCGCTCCGCAGCAGCGTCTTGCACCCCGCTCGTTTTCGCAAACTGTGCCAGCGCCCGCCGCCCTCCGACGAGGTACTTTGCGCGCTCGATGGCCCGCCGCGCCGCAGGCACCAGGTAGTCAGGGCTCCCCGGCCCAATGCCGGCGACGATGATGCGATGCGCCTGCTTCTCTTTCAAAGATTCCATCCGAGTCTCCCTCCGATCTCCCGCGCTGCGGCATCCATGCCGAGCACGCGGCCGCTGTATGTGAGGAGCACCGTGCCGACGCGCAGCTTGCCAAAGACATGGCGCTCGCTCCGCGCACTCGCCCGCTCGGCAAGCGTCGTGTAGACGCCCGACAGCCCTGCGACATCGATGATCGCGAGCGCGTCCTCCGAGGCATTGGCCGAGAGGATGGCCTGCACGCCGCTCTGCCCGAGCCCCGCCGCGGCCGCATAGGCCGCAAGCGTCTCGAGCCTGGCATCCGAAATGCGGTTGTGCGTGTAGAAATTGCCGGCCGCGACCTTGACGAGTTTGCCAATGTGGCCAAAGAGCAGCACGCTCCGCGCCTTTCGCTCCGCCGCCGCATCGAGCAGGAAGCCGATGAAGTTGCTCGTCTGCACGAGCGACTGCGCGGGCAGGCCGAACTTTGCCGCGAGCTTTTCGCCGATCTTGCCAGGCACGAAGACGATGTCGTCATAGCCCTCGGCCAGAGCCACATCAATCTGCGGCACGAGCGAATTCTTGAAGCCCTCTTCCGACATCGGCCGCAGCACGCCCGTCGTGCCGATGACGGAAATGCCGCCCTCGACGCCGAGCACAGGATTCAGCGTCTGCTTCGCGAGCTCGACGCCCGCTGGGATCGCAATCGTCACGGTGTAGTCAAGGGGTGCTCCTTCGCCGAGCTCCCGCGCCAGCACGCTGGCGATGAGCTTCCTCGGCCCCGGATTGATCGACGGCTCGCCGACCGGCACCTGTAGCCCTGGCTTCGTCACATGCCCGACGCCCTCGCCCGCGCGAAACACGAGCCCCTGCCCCTGCGCACCCGGCGTGAGCGTCGTAAAGACCGAGACGCCATTCGTGATGTCGGGGTCGTCGCCCGAAAACTTCACGATCTCCGCCCGCGCGCCGTCCGGGACGGGCTGCACGTCTTTGACGGGGATGTGCAGCATCGTGCCGTCGAGCGCCGCAATCTCGAGCGCCGGACAAGCCTCCCCGCGCAAAAACCGCAGCGCCGCCAAAGCCCCCGCCGCCGCACAAGCGCCCGTCGTGTAGCCGCCACGTAGTTGTTTGGACAAGATACAACACCTCCCGCAAAAGCATACCGTTCTGTCACTGAAAGCAACGACATGAAAGCCTCCCTCTCAGAGGGTAATGTCATTAACTTAACAAGATAGCCCAAAGCCAATCAACTCAAGGCCCCCTCTCAGAGGGGGCTGGCGCCGAAGGCGACTGGAGGTGTGTGCGGGTGTACGGCCTTGCGAAAGCAACTATCTAAACGGACGTGCTGTACAAGATAACGCCATGCAGATTGCTCATTTCGCAGGGGAACACACCCACCACCGCTCCGCGGTCCCCCTCCCTCAAAGAGGGAGGCAGTAGTTCGCAGGCCTCCGCCCGTCCTCACTCCGTCAGCTGCCGATTCAAGAAATCCCTTCCGAACACCGTCAGCGTATAGTACAGTCCGATCAAAAACGGAATATACTCCGCAATCAGCCGCCAGCAGACGGCGATGATGCCGACGGTGCCCGCCGGGACGGTATTGGCGAACAGCAGCACGAAGCCGCCTTCCGCGATGCCGCTGCCGCCGGGCGTCGGCATGAAGTACAGCAGCATGTTGAGGAAAATCATGCGCCCCATGACGCTGTACCAGTCCGCGTCGTAGACGCCGAGGCCGAGGAGCAGGCATGGCACGATGGCGTAGATGCAGAGCAGGTTCAGCCCCGACTCGGCAAAGACGAGCAGCATGGCCTTCGGCGATTTGAGCAGCAGCCAAATCGCGCTCTTCGTGTCGCGGTAGAACGCGATGATCTTGCGGCCTTTCTGGTTCGAGAATTTCCGCGTGAGCCAGATGACGAAGTAATCGAGGAAGCCACGCCGCGCGCCCCAGACGATGAAGAGGATGCCGAAGAACGCCGCGAGCGTGATGGCCATGAGCACCGTGTTCGAAATGCCCGGCACGATGCCGCGGTCATGCAGGAGGATCAGCGGCATGCAGCACGCGAGGAAGAAGATCGACAGCAGCGTCCGCACGATGACGAGGACGGCCGCCTTGCCCGTCGGTACGCCGGCGTGCCTGAGAAACATCAGCTGCGCGACCGCGCCGCCCGTCGCGCCCGGCGTCAAGAGAGCGAGGAAGTAATTGCCGAAAATAACCTGCACGGCCTCGTAGAGCGTGATGTGCTCATTCGAAATCTTCACGAGGTGCATGAGGCGGCTGCCGTCGAAGAACAGTCCGAGCCCAACGGCCAGGATCGCGAGCGCGATCGACCACCATTGGAACTCGCCGAGGTTCTTCAGCGTGTTGATGTCAACCGTCGAATAGATGACGACGCCCGAAATCACGAGCACGAGCGTAATGAGGAACACGAAGCGTTTATAAAATTTGTTCATGACGCAGGGCTCCTCTCAAAAAAATCTCGCATGGGGTCAGACCGTTTCCTCGTGGCTTGCATAGGCATTATGGTTATGGATGGACTCGAAATTCTCACATTCGACGGAAAACCATGCGATGCCGGGAAGCGCCCGCAGCGCGAGCACGTTGTCGCGCAGGATGTCCTCGACGAATTTCGGGTGGTCGTACGCGGCCTCCGTTACGTATTTCTCGTCGGCGCGCTTCAGCAGCGGATAGATCGGCGACGAGCCCTGCGCCTCGACGAGCGCCGCGAGGTCTTCGATCAGGATGCAGTCGTGGCCGGGCGCAAAACGCACGCGCACGCGGCAGATGGAGCGCTGGTTGTGCGCGCCATAGTCGGAAATCTCCTTGCTGCACGGGCAGAGCGACGTGAACGGCACATCGACGCCGAGCGTGAACGCCAGGGGCTCCCCTGCCCGCTTGCGGCCGACGAAGCGGCAGTCGTAGTCGAGGAGCGAGGCGCGGCCGCTGACGGGCGCTTTCTTTTCGACGAAATACTTGAACGCGAGCTCGACATCGGCAGCCTGCGCATCGAGGCGCTGCAGCGCTTCTTCGAGCATGGACTCCATTTCGGGCTCAGCGAGCGGTTTCTGGCTCCATGGCGTCAGGATCTCGAGGAAGCGCGACATATGCGTACCCTTGTAGCGCTCTGGCAGCTCGACCGTGAACGTGATGCGCGCGAGCACGGACTGAAAGCCGCCATCCTTTGTCTTGATCAGGAATGGCAGATGGGCCTCCTTGATGCCGACGTGCTGGATTGCGATGCCGCGCGCGTCGGCCTGGTTCTGGACGTCGCGCATCAGATGTCCCTCGTCTCGTATTCGATGGGGTCTTCATAGCCGGCTTCTTTGAAGCCCTGCAAACGCAGCTTGCAGCTGTCGCAGACGCCGCAGGCCTTTTCGCCGCCATTGTAGCAGCTGTGAGTGAACTGGTATGGTGCGCCGAGCTCCATGCCGAGCTTGACGATGTCCGCTTTCGACAGCGTCTGCAGCGGCGTCTCGATCGTGATCGTCTTGCCCTTGACGGCCGTCGCCGTCGTTGCATAGTTCGCGAGCTCCTGGAAGCGCGAGATGAATTCCGGGCGGCAGTCCGGGTAGCCGGAATAATCGACGGAATTCACGCCGATGTAGACATGGCTCGCGCCGAGCACTTCGGCGTAGCCCATGGCATACGACAGAAAGATCATGTTGCGCGCCGGCACATACGTGTCGGGCACGTCCGTGCGGTTGACGTCGCCCTCAGGCACGTCGATGTTCTTGTCCGTCAGCGCAGAGCCGCCGATGGCGTCCATGTTCGTCTCGATGATCAGATGACGCTTGACGCCGTAGAACTCCGCGATCTTCTTCGCGCCCTCGAGCTCGATGCTGTGACGCTGATGGTAGTTGAAGCTGATCGGATAGACGTCATAGCCCTTGCTCTTGGCAACGGCCATGCACGTGCAGGAGTCGAGCCCGCCAGAGAGCAGGACGACGGCTTTTTCAGTTGAAGTTTCCATGATTTCCCTCTTTTTTACCTTCGATGCAAAAATCGATGTATTTCCTGTGACCTACCTTCGCCACACCCCCTGCCACTTCGTGGCCCTCCCCCCTCGGAGAGGGGGGCTGACGAGTAGGTCAGTGCTCGTGATCGTGGCACTCGTGCGGCTGCTCGGCGGCGCGGATGGCGGCGATGGCGGCTTTGGCGTCGGGAGCGCCGTAGATGGCGCTGCCGGCGACGAGGACGTTTGCACCCGCCGATGTCACGAGCGCGGCCGTCTCGGGGTTGATGCCGCCGTCGACTTCGATGTCGCAGTCATAGCCGAGGTCGTGGATCTCATGCGCGAGCATGTGGATCTTGTCGAGCGTCGACGGGATGAATTCCTGCCCGCCAAAGCCCGGATTGACCGTCATGACAAGCACCATGTCGACGTCCTGCACGAGTTCCTCGATCATCGCGAGCGACGTGCCCGGGTCGATGGCGATGCCGGCGCGGCAGCCTGCCTCGTGGATTTCCTGGATCAGGCGGTGCGGATGCTTCGCGGCCTCGACGTGGAACGTGATGATGTCAGCGCCCGCTTCGGCAAAGGCTTTCACCTGCGTCTCCGGGTGCTCGACCATCAGATGCACGTCGAATGTCGCTTTCGTGCACTTGCGCAGCGACTTCACGACCGGCGAGCCGAGCGTGATGTTCGGCACGAACGTTCCGTCCATGACGTCGATGTGGATGTATTCCGCGCCCGCGTCGACGACGCGCTGGACTTCTTCGCCGAGGCGGCTGAAATCGGCCGAGAGGATGGAGGGTGCGATTTTTACCATGAAAATTCCTTCTTTGCTCTGTTTTTCAATATTTCTTCTTGTTGGCACGAATCTCTTCCAAAATGGAGAGATACGCGTCATATCGTTCTTGTGGGATGCTCCCTGCCGCAACGGCCTCTTTGACCGCGCAGTCAGGTTCGTGGCTGTGCGAGCACGGTGAAAAGCGGCAGTGGCCGAGATGCGGACGGAGCTCTGGGAAATACGCTGGGAGCTTCTGCTCGTCGATACCGTCAAGTTCCATCGAGGAAAAACCCGGCGTGTCGACGATGTAGCCGCCGCCAAAGGGCAAGAGCTCCGCGACGCGCGTCGTATGGCGACCGCGCTTGATCTTTTCGCTGACATGGCCGGTCTGGAGCGCGAGGCCAGGCTCGATGGCGTTGAGGAGCGACGATTTACCGACGCCGGACGGCCCGGCAAACACCGTGACATGGCCGGAAAGCTCCTTGCGCAGCGCCTCGACGCCCGCGCCGGTCTGTGCCGAGACGTGGAGCACGGGATAGCCGGCCGCCGCGCAGGTCGCAAAGACTGCCTCTGCCGCGGGCGGCAGGTCGCTCTTGTTGACGCAGACGAGGATGCGCGCGATCCCCGACCACTCCGCGAGCACGAGGAAGCGCGAAACGAGCAGCGGATGCGGATCGGGCTGCGCGGCCGCAAATGTCAGCACGGCCTGGTCGACATTGGCGACGAGCGGGCGCCGCATGAGGCTTTCGCGCGGCAGCAACCGCTCGACGACGCCCGTGCCGTCCGGCAGCAGTCCGACCTCAACAAGGTCGCCCGGATAGACGCCCTGCCGCTTCTTGAACTTGCCGCGGAGCTTGCAGGTGACGAGTCCATCGGGGGTCTCTACATAGAAAAAGCTGTTATACGCTTTGATGACGCGGCCTTGTGGCATTCCATCGTCCTTTCTCTCTCGTTACTTCGTCTTTGTACTCTCATTCTTCTTTGGCGGCTCTTGTTTTTCTGATGACTTCGTCTGCTTCTGCTCTTTTGCCTGCGAGGCGGGCTCGGCGATGACGAGGTCGATCGTCGTGCCGGCGTCGACTTCGCTGCCGCCTGCGACGGACTGGCTGATGACCGTGCCGGCCGTCTGGCTGCTCTGCTGCTTCGTGACGCTGCCGACACGGAGGCCGCGCGATGTGATGGCGTTCTGCGCGTTATCGAGCGTCGCGCCCGTCACGCTCGGCACGGAGACTTTCTTCGTCTTCGGCCCCTTGCTGACGATGATGTCGACTTCCTGGCCCTTGCTGATCTTGCTGCCCGCATTCGGATCCTGCGAGATGACGGTGCCCGCGTCTTCGTCGGAGTTCTTTTCATAGACGGTGCCGAGCTTCAGCCCCATTTTCGTCAGCTTCGCCTCGGCTTCCGATTTCGACAGCCCCTTGAGGTCTGGCATCGTGAGCTCTTCGCCGCCCTTGCTGACGTAGATCGTGACGAGGCGTTCTTCCTTGACTTTCGAGCCCGCCTCCGGCGTCTGCGATACGACCTGCCCGGGCGGCACGTCGGCGCTGTACGTCTCGGCGACATTGACGCGCAGGTTCTTGTCTTCGAGGATCTGGCGCGCCAGCGTCATCTGCTTGCCGACGACATCGGGCACGACGACTTCGTTCGTGCTCCAGAACTTGCCAAACGACAGGAACGCGCCGACGCCGAAGCCGAGGATCAGAACAAGCACAAGGCCGAAGATGAATTTCTTCGAGTGCAGTATCGACTTCTTCTCTGGCTCCGGTTCATACCCCTGCGGTTCATAGCCCTGAGGCGACTGGGCGCGGCGCGATGGGATGCCGCCCTCGACATTCACGCGCGGCAACACCTGCGTCGCATAGGGATCGGGCGTAGTAGCGGCCGCAGGATTTTGCAGCATGGTCTTTGCCTGTTCGATCTCGCGCACGAGCTCGGCCGTCTCTGGCCGCATGGCAGGGTCTTTCGCCATCATGCGAGAGACGAGTGCCTCGACGACAGGCGGGATGTCTGGGTCGATGCGGCGCACAGGCGTCGGCTCGTCCTGCAAATGCTTCATGGCGATGGAGACGGGGTTGTCGCCCGTGAACGGCAGTTCGCCCGTCAACATCTCGTAGAGCACGACGCCAAGCGAATAGACGTCGGACTTCGGCGTGATCATCGTGCCTTTCGCCTGCTCTGGCGAGAAATAATGCACGGAGCCGATCACGTTGCCGCTATATGTCATCGTCGATTCCGTCACGGCGCGCGCGATGCCGAAGTCGGCGACTTTCGCCGTCTGGTCGGCCATCATCAGGATGTTGTGCGGCTTGATGTCGCAGTGCACGAGGCCGTGCGCATGCGCGTGCGCGAGCGCGGCTGCGATGTCGCCGGCGATGGCGAGCGCTTCTTCGGGCGCGAGGTGGCCTTTCTGCTGGATGAGTTCTTTGAGCGTGCGGCCGGGCACGTATTCCATGACGATGTAGTGGTCATCGCCCGACGTGCCGACGTCGTAGATGTTGACGATGTTCGGATGGGAGAGGCGGGCCGCTGCCTGCGCTTCCCGATGGAACTTCTCGATGAATTCTTCATCGCTCTGGAACTGTGCGTGCAGGATCTTCACGGCCACGGGGCGGTCGAGCAAGCGGTCCTGTGCCTTGTAGACGTCGGCCATGCCGCCGCCGCCGACCCGCTCCAGGAGTTCATAGCGCTGATCCAGAACACGGTTCGTCATAGGTGTCTCCCCCATTTCATTCCATACTGAGTACGATCTTGCGGGCGATGGGTGCGGCTTCGATGCCGCCGCCGCCGCTGTTCTCCACGATGATGGCAAAGGCGATCTTGCGGCCGCCGACGTCGGCCGAGCCGATGAACCACGCATGATCCTTGCCCTGCGCGTTTTCGGCCGTGCCGGTCTTGCCCGTCACGCGGATGCCGCTCACGCGGGCGGCCGTGCCAGTCCCCTGCGTGACGACTTTTTCCATATATTGGTCCATGAGGCTGGCGCGCTCTGGCGTCGTCGCCTCAAACGATTTCTTTGGTGTGGCTTCGCGGATGGTCATGCCGCCCGGCGTCGTGACGGACTGGACGATGTAGGGCTCCATGACCGTGCCATGGTTGGCAAAGGCCGAGGCCAGCAGCGCCATCTCCATCGGCGTCACGAGAAGCGAGCTCTGGCCGATGCCGACCTGCGCGAGGTCGCCATTGCCGAGGGTTTTGAAATCTGGCAGGTGCGCTGCCTCACTCGCGAGGTCGCCTGTGTACTCTTTCGTAAAGCCAAAACGGTCGAACGCATGCGCGAGCTTCTTGCCGCCGAGGCGCATGGCCAGCGTGCCAAACGTGACGTTGCACGATTCCGTGATCGCTTTTTCAAGGTTCACCTTGCCGTGCACCTCGCCATGGCTCTCGCGGATCGTCTGGCCGCCGCCGACATCGAGCTGGCCGTCGCAGTCGAAGATTTCTGTCTCATTCGTGGCGCCTTCTGTGAGCGCCGCGTCGGCGATCATCGGCTTGATCGTCGAGCCCGGCGGATACATGCCATAGAGCACGCGGTTCAGCAGCGCGCCATCGGCCTGCTGGCTCAGGCTGTCCCAGTTCGATTCGACCGTCGCCGGGTCATACGATGGGCAGCTGACCATCGCGAGCACGGCGCCCGTCGTCGCATCGAGCACGACCGCGGCGCCGCGCCGTCCGGCAAAGGCATCATAGGCGGCCTGCTGGACGTCGGCATTGATCGTCAGATGGACGTCGTTGCCGCGGTCGGCCTGCAGCAGCTCCGAGACGGGCCCGAGCTGGTTCATTTCAGCCGTGCGGCCGAGCAGGTCTTGGTTCGCCCGCCCTTCGAGGCCAGCGCTGCCGATGCGCTCGCCGATGTAGCCCGTGACGGGCGCGAGCGCCGCGCCCATCGGGTACGTGCGCTCGCCTGGTGATGTGCTCTGCGCGAGTGCGCGGCCTTTCGCATCGAGGATCGAGCCGCGCTGCACGTCCGCGACGGCCTGCGCACTACGCTGATTCAGTGGATGATGCGCGAGCTTTTCCGCGCCGAAGGTCTGCAAGTAGCAGATGTAGAGCGCGAGCACCAAGAGCAGCGCGAGCAGGCAGCCCGCGACATGCAGCACTTGGCGCTTCGTCTCGCGTTCCCTTTCTTTCGAACGCATTATGCGACCGCCTCCTTTCGCGAAAGCACGGCGAGGAGGCCTAAAAGCAGGAAGCCTGAGACCATGGAGCTGCCGCCGTAGCTGACGAACGGCAGCGTGATGCCGGTCAGCGGCAAAAATTTCGTGACGCCGGCCATGATGATGAAGGCCTGCAGCAGGAACACGACGCTCGTGCCGGCTGCGAGCAGGATGCGCTCGACGCTCGTGCACGCGAGTGCCGTGCGAATGCCGACGATAAAGAACGCGCCATAGGCGAGGACGACGGTCAGCGCCCCGATGAGGCCGAGCTCCTCGGCGACGGCCGCGAAGATGAAGTCCGTATGCACCTCGGGGATGAGCCCTGGATGGCCATGCGCGAAGCCCGTGCCCCAGACGCCGCCCGAGCCAAACGCGAACAGCGACTGCACGACCTGATAGGCCATGCCATTCGGGTCGGCCCAGGGATTCCACCAGATGTCAAAGCGCACGCGCACGTGGCCGAACATCGCGTAGCTCAGGGCGGCCGCGAGGCCGAAGACCGAGAGCGCGATGACGACATACGAGCGGCTGCCCGTTGCCATGTACGTCATGAAGATGGCGATGCCAAAAAACAGCAGCGCCGAACCGAGGTCGCGCGCGACGACGAACATGAGGATCGCCATGCCCCAGATGCAGAGGAGCGGCGCGATAAAGCGCAGCGGCGGCAGGCGGAAGAATCCGAGCCAGCGCCGCGTCTTCGTCAGCACGTCCTGATGGTCTGAAAGATATGCCGAAAGGAACAGGACGAGCAGGATCTTTGAGAACTCCGACGGCTGCACCTGCACGGGGCCTAAAACGAGCCAGTTGCGGCTGCCGCCGATCTCCGTGCCGAAAAGCAAAGGCAACGCGAGCAAAATGAGGCACGCAAGCCCGAGGAGGTATTGGTACGCCGTGAGGCCGACGATCTGCCGGCCACAGCGCAGCATAACGAGGAACACGACCATGCCGATGAGCAGCCAGCGGAGCTGCGGGATGAGCAGCGTCGGTTTCAGCCGCGCGATCTCGATGACGCCGACGCTCGCAAAGAACAGCGCGAGCGGCAGCAGCCACGGCGACAGGCGCGCGCGCAGCACAACAGACTGCAGCAGCGTAGCGCAGACGACCACGGCGGCAAGCCACGGCAACGCGAGAAATTCAAAGCTCTCAGGCTTTTTGAGATACAGCACGGCGAGGCCGCAGAGCACGAACATGAGCGAGAGTCCCAGGAGGCCCCAGCTCAGTTTCGTTGACGTCCCCTGCCCTGCGTTCTGGCGGTTCCCGATGCGATGCGTCATGACAGCATCACCACCACAGCCGTGATGTTGTCGCGCCCGCCTGCGTCATTCGCCGCTGTGCCGAGCGCATAGGCCGGATCATTCGGGTGCTCGGCGATGATGCGCGCAATGTCCGCGTCCTCGACCATGTTCGTCAGGCCATCCGTCGCGAGCAGCGCGATATCGCCGGGTTCGAGTTCAAAGCGTCCCGTATCGACATCGACGCTCGGCTCGACGCCGACGGCGCGCGTCAAGACGTTCTTGCGCGGATGGCGGCGCGCCTCGGCCTCCGTGATGGAGCCATTTTCCACGAGGCCCTCGACATACGAATGATCGCGCGTGATCTGGCGTAGCTCGCCGTCACGCAAGAGATACAGCCGGCTGTCGCCGACATGCGCCCAAACGCCGACGCCATCAGCATAGCAGAAGAGCGTCGCCGTCGTACCCATGCCCTCGCAGGCCGGGAATTTCTCGGCCTCGGCAAGGATGCGCTCATTGGCGCGCACGACGGCCTGCCGCAGGACCTCCTCGTCCCACGGGCGCGGCGACGACTCGAGATGCTCGCGCACGGTCTGCACGAGGAGCGAACTCGCGACTTCACCGGCCGCATGGCCGCCCATGCCGTCTGCCACGATCGCGACGCCCGGCTCGAAGCAGAGCGCGCAGTCCTCATTCGTCGGACGCACCTGTCCGACATCTGTATAGGCAAAGCAGGTTGCCACCGTCGTCACCTCTCAAATTCCAATGTCGCAAAGCCGATGCGGATGACGTCGCCGGGCGAGAGATACGCGCTCCCGTCGAGCTCTTCGTCATTGACATACGTATGGTTGCGGCTGCCGAGATCCTCGATCACGTACTGGTTGCCATGCGCGACGATGTGCGCATGATGATGCGAGACAAAGGCATCGGGGATCGCGATGTCATTGTCGTCGCTGCGCCCGATCGTGATTTCGTCGGAAAACGCAAACCGCCGCCCCGCGAGGCCGGACGACTCCCGCGCGTCAACGACCGTCAGAACGGCCTCATGCGCCTCGGCCTGCACGGTGCGCAGTTCGCGGGCCTCGCGGCGCATGTCCTGCTGGACAACGCGCACAAGGCGATAGAGGACTTTTAAGAGCACGAGCAGCATGCCGTACTGGAACACGACGCTCAGCGCTTTGAAGAAAAAAGCCGTCGATGGCATCAAATCACCTCGTAAAGCAGGACCGTGCTGCCGATCTGGATCTCGTCGCCAGGCGCGAGACAGCAGTGCAGCACGGGCTTCCCATTGACAAACGTCCCATTCGTGCTCTCGGCATCATGCAGGAAATGGCGGTGGCGCTCATACGTCACATAGGCATGCATGCGCGAGGCATTCGCGTCCGTCAGGATGAAATCATTCTTGTCGAGGCGGCCGATGTAAACCTGCTTCTCGCCGATGGCGAGGTACGAATCCTTGTCGGCGCCATTGACGGCCGTCAGCGACGCGAGCTCAAAGGTACGCGGCAGGTTCAGCGGCCGGTCGAGGTCCGAGCGGTCGAGGACGATCGTATGCGATGATGTGTTGTTGCCCTCGCTGTTTTCCTCGTCCGCAGCTGCCTCCGTATAGCGGGAATGCACGTCGAGCGTGCCCTTACCGCTACCCTGCTTTTCGATGTCGATGGAGAGCTCACCATCCATAAAGCAGTCCTCGGCGATGACCTGCCGCTCGAGCGCAGCATGGAGCTCATCGAGGACGCGCTGGCAGCACAACCGCTCATAGTCCTCGGCACCAATCGTCAGCGTGTACGCATTCGGCACGACATGGCCCTCAGACGCCTTCTTCCGCCGCCGCACGAGCTCGCGCGACAGCGCTTTGCCGAGCTCGACCGGCTCGAGATGACTCGAAAACCGCCGGTTGAAAAAGCCCTCGATATGGTCTTCGAGGAACGATTCCCATCTTGCCATGCCCATGAAAGCATGCCTCCTACAACACTTGTATGCTATGACAACAAATTACGTAGCCTATTATAGCAGAATTTTCTGCCCGCGTCATTTTTCCTTGGCATCCCCGAGATGGCGGTTCCTGAGCTGCCCGCAGGCGGCGTTGATGTCGGTGCCCATTTCGCGGCGGACAGTGACGGTGATGTGATGGGCGGCGAGATAGGCTTCGAACGCGTCGATGCGCTCTTTCGATGGGCGCAAGAGGTGCCGCTCCGTCACGGGGTTGATCGGGATCAGGTTGACGCTCGCGAGCTGGCCGCGCAGGAGCTTTGCGAGCTCAGCTGCTTGCTGCTCGCTGTCGTTGACGCCGTCGATGAGGATGTATTCGTACGTCACGCGGCGCTTCGTCTGGTCGCCATAGGCCTTGCCTGCCGCGATGACATCCGCCATCGGGTACTTGCGGTTGATGGGCATGAGCTCGGAGCGCAGAGCGTCCTCAGGCGCATGCAAAGAGATCGAGAGCGACACGGGGATGCCTTCATCGGCGAGGCGATAGATGTTCGGCACGATGCCCGACGTCGACAGCGTGATGTTGCGGTAGCTCATGCCGAGGATGGCGTCGTCATGCACGAGGTGGAGGAACGCGAGCACGTTTTCATAGTTCATCAGCGGCTCGCCCGAGCCCATGAGTACCATCGTGTCGACCTTCTTCCCTTCTTTTCTGAGCAACTGGTCGATAAAAATGACTTCGGCGAGCATTTCGCCCGCCGTGAGGTCGCGCGCCCGGCCATGCAGCGTCGACGCGCAGAACGCGCAGCCCATGGCGCAGCCGGCCTGCGTCGAGATGCAGATGCTGTTGCCATACGGCTGCCGCATGAGTACGGACTCGACGGCCGTGCCATCGGCGAATTCGAGGAGGTACTTGCTCGTCTTGCCGTCGGCAGATTGCAAGATGTCCTTCGGCTGGGCGGCAAAGATTTCAAAGTGCTCCGCAAGCTCTGCGCGCAGGTCTTTCGAAAGATTCGTCATCGCGTCGAAAGACGTCGCACCCTTCTCGTACATCCACTGCGCGATCTGCTTCGCGCGGAAGTTCGGGAGGCGCAAAGGTGCGAGGGCGGCTTGCAAAGCGGCAACATCCATGCCGAATAAATTCTGTTTCATTCTATATATTTCCTTATGTCAGATTCCGTTTCATCCGCGCGATGAAGAACCCGTCCGTCCCGTCGACATGGGGATACAGCTGCACCATATTTTCTTCGCGCTTCTTTGTCGGCAGGTACTCCCCTGTCATTTCGAGCGCGAATTCTGGATGCGTATCGAGGAAGGCTTCGACGACGTCTTCGTTTTCCATGCGTTCGATCGTGCAGGTGCTGTAGACGAGGATGCCGCCGGGTCTCACGGCTTCGGCTGCACTCGTCAGGATGTCGATCTGGAGCTGCGGGAGCTTTGCGATTTCTTCTTCGCGTTTGCGCCAGCGCGCGTCGGGCTTGCGGCGCAGGACGCCGAGGCCGCTGCACGGAGCGTCGACGAGGACGCGGTCGGCCTGGGCGTGGAAGCGGTGGCCGACGTCGCGGGCATCGAGGAGCTCCGTATCGATGATCTGGATGCCGAGGCGCTTCGCGTTTTCTTCGATGCGCGCGAGCTTGTGTTCGTAGATGTCGCCCGCGACGATGCGGCCTTCGTTTTTCATCAGCGCCGCGAGGTGCGTCGTCTTGCCGCCTGGCGCGCTGCAGCAGTCGATGACGAACTCCCCAGGCTCTGGCGCGACGACATGCGCGACCTGCATGGAGCTTTCATCCTGCACCTGCCACAGCCCCTCTTGGAGCGAGGCCATGGCGTCGAGCGCTCCATGGGCGTGACAGAGGATGCCTTCGGGCGCCCACGCGGACGGCTCGACGGTCGCGCCCTCGGCGCGCAATCGCTCGAGCAGCGCTTCGCGCGTCGTCTTCAGCGTGTTCGTACGCAGCGACAGCACGGCGTCCGTGTTGTCAAAGGCGCAGATCGCGGCGGCCGCGTCGTAACCGAGCGCTTTGACCCAGCGCTTGACGAGCCATTGGGGGTGGAACGACGAGAGCGCGAGTTCTTCTGTCGCATGGCCTTTGCCATGCGGGAACGCGCATTTTTCTGGCTGCCGCACGGCCGAGCGCAGCACGGCGTTGACGAATTTCACGGTGCCGGGGTGGCCGTATTTTTTCGCGAGCTCGACGCATTCGTTGCAGGCCGCGGAGTTCGGGACTTTGTCCATGTAGAAGATCTGGTAGAAGCCGAGCCGCAGGATGTTTCGGATCATGGGCGCGATCTTTCGCACGGGGCGGCTCACATAGCGGCGAATCATCCAGTCGAGCGTGCCGCTCGCCTTGACAGCGCCATAGGCGAGCTCCGTCAGGAAGCGGCGGTCGACGTCCGTGAGCTGGGCTTTGCGGAGGTTGCGCGCGAGGGCGACATTCGCGTACGCGCCCTCTTCCTGCACTTCGTTCAGCACGCGCACGGCGAGGTTGCGGACTTTGTCGACGCGGTCATTGGCCATCGGGCTTTGCCTCCTTTTCTTCTGGCTCGGGGATGATGATCTCTTCGAGCTGCTTCTTCACGAGCTCCATGTCGACGTGCGTGTTGTAGCAGGGGCCGTTCGGCCGGATGTTCAGCACGCCGACGGCGGGCAGCGGGTAGACGTCCTGGATGCCGCTCATGAGGTCGCGCTCGCAGGCGATGGCGAGCACGGCTTTCGGCCGCGTGTCGCGCACGATCTGCCGCGCGAGCGTGCCGCCCGTCGCGACGAAGAAATGGAAGCCCATCTCGTCGGCAAGCGTGACGAGGGCACCGATGTCGCAGCCGCCGCAGCGCTTGCAGTTGTGCGGGTCGCGCGTGATCTTGTGCGGGCACGACGCCAGCTGCAGGCAGTGCGGCGTCACGACGAGCAGGCGGCTCGCGGGCACGCGGATCTGGCGGCGGCGGAACAGCAAATTGCTGACGGCGATGAACGACGCCTCAAGCCTCCTGCGGCGGATGCCAAAGATGCGCCCGAGGTACACGGCAAATGGAAACAGCGCATTGATGAGCTCATACGTCTGTTTCTGCAAGATCCCGAGGTATGGCAGGCCGCTGACGGCGAGCACCATGTTGATGATGCCGAGGAACGCGACGAGGATGACAGCCGAGAACGCGACGCCGAGGAGCATGGGCAGCCACGGCTGGATGCCTGCGAGCCCCGGCACGCCGATGTACCATACAACGAAAAGGACGACCGCCAGGAGCAGGGTCGTCAAAGAGAGCATGCCGATGAAGACGCGCTTCTTCGGGCGCTTCGGCATGATGAAATTGTTTTTCGTGTTCTGTTTCGATTCCATGGAAGCATTCTCCAACGGGAGGGCGTCAGCCCTCAAAACGTGCGGGCAGCGCAAGGCCATGGCCGCGCAGGTAGTCCGCGGCCTGCATGCGCTTCTTGCCCGGCGCCTGCAGCTCCGTGATGGCGAGCACGCCATCGCCCGTCGCGACGTAGAGGCCCTTTTTCTGGTCGGCGACGAGGACCGTGCCAGGGGCGGCATCCGTTGCCTCGTCCGTGCGACGCGTCTGCCAAATTTTGTATTTCTTGCCCGCGAGGAACGTGTAGGCGCCCGGCCACGAGTCGAGGCCGCGCACGAGGTTGTGGATGGCGGCAGCGGATTTCGTCCAGTCGATATGCCCCGTCTCTTTGTCGAGCATCGGCGCGTAATTCGACGCCCCCGTCTGCGGCGTGCGCTGGAGCGTGCCGTCCGACAGCTGTTCGAGCGTCTTTTCGAGCACGTTCGCGCCCATGGCCATGAGGCCGTCGTGGACGTCCGCGAGCGTCGTGTTTTCGCCGATCGGGAACGTTTCTTTCAGCAGCATGTCGCCCGTGTCGAGGCCGGCATCCATGAACATCGTCGTGACGCCCGTCTCGCGCTCGCCGTGGATGACGCACCACTGCATCGGCGCCGCGCCGCGATAGCGCGGCAGCAGCGACGCATGAACATTGATGCAGCCATACGGCGGGATATCGAGGATGCGCTGCGAGAGAATCTGGCCAAACGCGACGACGACCATGAGGTCGGGCTTCATGGCCTCAAGCTGCGCTGTGAACTCTTCTGTCTTGATTTTCGCGGGCTGGTAGACGGGGAGATTGTGCGCGACCGCAAAGGCCTTGACGGGCGACGGCGTGAGCTTCTGCCCGCGCCCGCGCGGCTTGTCCGGCTGCGTGATGACGGCGATGACGTCGCACGTTTCGTGTAGCATCTGCAGGCACGGCACGGAGAACTCCGGCGTACCCATGAAAACGACGCGGAACCGCTTCATGCTTCCGCCCCCCTGTGGACACTCTGCGCGATGTCGATGAAGAGCTGGCCTTCGAGGTGGTCGCATTCATGCTGGATGCAGCGTGCGAGGAGCCCCGTCGCCGTCAGGTGCTGCTTCTTGCCGCGGCGGTTTTCGAACTCGACCTTGACCTTCGCCGCGCGCTCGACCTCGCCATAGATGTCCGGCACGGAGAGGCAGCCCTCCGTGTCGACGGCCGTGCCCTCGCGGTACGTGATGACGGGGTTGATGAGCTCGATGAGGCCGTGGTCGTCCTGCACGTCGATGACGATCATGCGGATCGGCTCGCCGACCTGCGGTGCCGCGAGGCCGACGCCGTCGGCGTTGTACATCGTCTCAGCCATGTCATCGAGCAGCTTCTTCAGCCGCTTATCGACGCGCCCGACCGGTTCGCAGTGCTCCTTCAGCACAGGGGCGCCCGCCTTCTTGATATCGAGTAATGCCAAAATCTTTCCTCCTAAAAAATCAATCGAACGGCAGCTGGTAGATGCGCTTCGCATTCTCAAAGAACACCTCGTCCCAGTGCTTTTCGGGGATGATGTCTTTCGTAAACGTGATGTAATCCGTAAGGTTCGCGAGCGGCCAGTCCGTGCCGAACATAAAACGATCGTAGCTGTCGAGGTACGAGATCCAGCCCTTCAGCTGCTCGATGTAATACTTCTGCTTGCGGTAGAACGCGGGAAAATCCACGATCTTGCCTTCGAGGATGCCCGAGAGGTCGGCCGCGACGTTCGGATTCATTTCAAG
This sequence comes from Selenomonadaceae bacterium, assembly GCA_034186105.1. Taxonomy (GTDB): domain Bacteria; phylum Bacillota; class Negativicutes; order Selenomonadales; family Selenomonadaceae; genus Selenomonas_C. The sequence continues at coordinate 6,506 of JAXGCE010000037.1, read as the reverse complement.
CACGGCTGTGGCGTCCGTATACCACGGCTCGCCGAAATGGCACATGACGAACTGCACGTCGCGGAACTTCGTCGCCGCTTCGTCCATGACGGAGGGATGGCTGTATTTCAAATACGCATCCCCAGAGGCCGTGAGGCCTGTATGGACGGCGACGGGCTTGCCGTACTGCGCAGCGAGCGCGTAGAGCGGCGCAAAGGCATCGTCGTAGATCCAGTACTGGTGGTAGCCCGGATAGAGCTTGATGCCGACGCACTCTTTGCGCTTCAGATGCTGCTCCACGAGCGGCAGCGCCTGCTCGCGCACGGCAGGATCGAGCCAGTCTCCAGACCCCGGCAACGAAAACCGCTCGATGCCGACGCAGTAGTGGAGCATCGAGGGATAGACCGTCGCGACGTCCGCGACGGGGCGGTTGCCCATGACGACGCCGCCTGCGATGCCGAGCCGCGCATACTCGCTGCGCAGATGCGCTTCCGTATTCTCATGCTGCGCCGCGCGCGCGATGTCGTCAAAATACGGCTCGCTGCCGAAATGAAGATGGGCGTCGATGATGCGCATATTACTGTGCCTTCCCTGCTAAGACCATCAGCTGCAGCGTCGTCTCGGCCGCGGCTTTCAGCGATGGCAGCGGCAGGTATTCGTAGCGGCCGTGGTAGTTCAGGCCGCCCGTGAAGAGGTTCGGGCACGGCAGGCCGCGGAACGAGAGCTGCGAACCATCCGTGCCGCCGCGCACGGGCGAGATGACAGGCTCGACGCCCGCCGCGCGCATAGCCTGCTTTGCGAGGTCAACGACGTACATGTTGCCGTCCTCGATCTTCTCGCGCATGTTGTAGTAGACATCATGCGGCGTGACTTCGACCGTGCCCGCGCCATAGCGCTCGTTGAAGAAAGCGGCGAGCTTGTCCAAAAACGCCTTGCGCGCCTCGAACTTCGCGCGGTCATGGTCGCGCACGAGCATATGCATCGTGCAGGTTTCGACGCCGCCCGAGATTTTATAGACATGGAAGAAGCCTTCGTAGCCTTCCGTGTACTCCGGTTTTTCGCCGGCCGGCAGCAGATTCTGCCACTCGGCAGCGAGCGTCAGGGCATTCAGCATCTTGCCTTTCGCATCGCCCGTATGGACGCTGCGGCCATGGAACGTGATGATCGGGTTTGCGGCGTTGAACGTCTCGTATTCGAGGCCGCCGATCGCACCGCCATCGACGGTGTACGCAAAGTCCGCGCCGAATTTCTCGACGTCGAACAGCGTCGCACTGCGGCCCGTCTCCTCGTCCGGCGTCACGCCGATGCGGATCGTGCCGTGCTTGACTTCCGGATGCTGCAGCAGGTATTCCGCCGCTGAGACGATGGCCGTGAGGCCGGCCTTGTCATCGGCGCCGAGCAGCGTCAGGCCGTCCGTGACCATGATGTCCTGGCCCTGGTAATCGAGGAGCTCGGGGAACTCGCTTGGGGAAAGGACGACGTTCTCCTTCTCGTTCAGCACGATGTCCTTGCCGTCGTATGCCTCCACGATGCGCGGATGCATCGGGCCGCCCGGCGCGTCCGGCGCCGTGTCGAGATGCGAGATGAAACCGACCGTCTTGCCCGCGCCACCGTCATTTGCCGGCAGCGTCGCCATGATATAGCCATGCGCGTCGAGCGTGACATCCGAAAGGCCGAGGGCTTTGAGCTCCTCGGCGAGGTGCTTGGCGAACACCATCTGCCCCGGCGTCGACGGGCACTCCTTGTCATTGTCCTCGTCCGACTGCGTGTTGTACGAAATGTAGTCCTGGAAACGCTTCACGAGCGTATCCATTGAAAGTTTGAGTTCCATGTGGTTTTGACTTCCTTTTTTTGATATATTCTTATCCCGCGTACCCCCAGACCCTTGGAGAGGGGGAAAGGCGTTTCTTATACCTCAGCCCCCCTCTCCGAGGGGGGACGGGCCCGAAGGGCGGGGGGGGTGTGTGCCCCCACGAAAAAAGCACTCTGCATGACGCCTGCTTGTACAGCACGCCCGTTCAGATAGTGCTTCTCGCAAGGCCCTACACCCGCACACACCCACCACCGCTTCGCGGTCCCCCTCCCTCAAAGAGGGAGGCTTTGGGCTTGTGCTGCCCAGAGAGGGAGCCTTGGGTTGCTTGGCTTTTCGCCATCCTCACCGCGGCTCCAGCCCCGCGCGAAATGTCATCATCATGTCGTGCGTGAGGGAAAAGTCGTCCGTCTGCCCGACGACCTCTTTTCGCGGCACCCAGATCGCCTCGCGCAGTTCGTCGCGCGCCAGGCGGATGTCCGTGCTGCCGTCGACGTCGCAGTAAAAGCCTGCGAGGATGTCCTGCACGTTGCCCCACGGCTGCGACTTGTAGTAGCGCAGATTCTTGACATGGAGGCCGACTTCCTCGTAGACCTCGCGTGCCACGCACTCCTCGAGCGTCTCGCCGATCTCCATGAAGCCGGCGATCAGCGCGTAGAACGGCATCTTGCGGTGCGCGTATTTCGTCAAGAGGATGCGGTCGCCGTCGATGACGCCCGCGATGATCGCGGGGATGAGGCGCGGGTAGATGACGCGCCCGCACTGCGGGCAGACGAGCGCGCGCTCCGTCTCCGAGTGCACCGTCTCATGGCCGCAGCGCCCGCAATAACGATTGTCTGCGTACCAAGTCGCGAGATGCATGGCCGTGTACGCCGCGAAGAATGCCGCGCGCGGGCCATTCCCCTGCGCCCGCAACTGCCGGAGCTTCACATACTGCCAGCCCGCCGGTGCCGCGATCGCGCCACGCACGAGATAGTAGTCGCTGTCATCGACAGAAAACAGGTACGGCATCGCGTCCGGCGTGAGCAGCGCGGCGACATCAAACGATGCCGCTTCGACATCTGCCTCCGGTGCCACGCCTGCGACGCCCGTCACGAGCTCGCCATAGCGCGGGAAGCGCAGCGCCCCCTCCTTTGGGACGAGCAACGCTCCATCGCGCGCGCAGACGACATAGTCCTCCGCGCCCGCGCGCTTTCCAGGCTGATACTGGTTTTTCAACCGATGCGGCGCAATATCCTGGATCATCGCCAGACTCCCTTCCTGCCCTATCGAAAAAATCTCCATTGACCATTATACCATTTCTCTGCAAGCGTTTTCAATCCCCAGATACCGCGCAGATCACCACATGTCCAAAAGGATTTTCCAGCGCCTTTGTCGAAACATTCAGGAGAACATTTTTCACGCATCTCCACCGAGCAGAAAGGAGTCACCACATGAAACCGAAACAAATCGTCATCGCCATCGATTCTTTCAAGGGGAGTCTGAGCTCCCTCGGCGCGGGCAACATCGTCGCCGCGGCCGCGCATCGCGTCTTCCCGGACTGCGAGGCGCATGTCTACCCGCTCGCTGACGGCGGCGAAGGCACGGTCGATGCGCTCGCGCATGGCCTCGGCGGCGAGATCGTGCCGGTGACCGTCACAGGGCCGCTCGGTGAAAAAATCCCGAGCCGCTTTGGCTGCCTGCCCGATCGCCACATGGCCATCATCGTCTCCCGGGCGCTGGTGCCGCAGGCGGCCTCGGCTTTGCGTTCTCCGCGTTCCTCGGCGGCACGCTGACGCCGGGCATCGATCTCGTACTCGACCTCCTCGGCATCGATGACGCGCTCGCACACGCCGACGACGTCGTCACAGGCGAAGGCCGCATCGACGGACAGACGGTCCGGGGCAAAGCACCCATCGGCATCGCCCAGCGCGCGAAACGTCAGAATCCCAACGTACGCACGATCGGCCTCTGCGGCTGTGCAACGCCCGACGCCATCGCTGTTAACGAACACGGCCTCGACGCCTACTTCCCCATCCTCCACGCACCGATGACCGTCGAAGAAGCCATGGAGCCAGATACGGCTGCGTGCAACCTGGAGCAGACCGCCCTGCAGATTTTTCACTTGCTGTCACATCTGTGACAATCCCTGTGTCTATATCAGTCTATGATGTCTGTCTTATGATGAGGGCTGATTCAGCCCCAACTTGTGGCTGATTTAGCCCAAACTTGGGGCTGATTTAGCCCCAACTCGAATTCTTTCGATGCCCCGTTCGTTATAACTTTTGGATAAACTCGAGCGATCTTAACGGTCGCCCGAGCAGCCGTTGCAAGTATCCAATGAGCAGTTGTTCCGCAGCCACCAGATCGCGCTTCGCGATCGTCAGCGGCTGTTTGCTCTGCCAGTCAAATGCGAGCGCGCCAGCGATGAACTGCCGCAGCGATGCTGGGTACGGTGTGACGCTCTCTGTCCTCTGCGCGCGGCAATTTGCGCAGAGGACACCGCCCGCCTGCTCGCAGAAGAACGCATCCTCCCCATCCGCGAGCAGCCGGCCGCAGCCCACGCAGCGCTCGTAGCTCAGTTGCAACCCCGTGAACTCCATGAGCTGATACGCGCCAAGGAGCGCCACGATGCGCGGATTGCGCACCTCGAACGCCGCAAAGACGGCGCGCAACAAGTCATAGACGCCGGGCTCTGGCTGCTTCTCCGGCAAAAATTCGCTGACGCACTCCGCGAGGAACGAGCCATAGGCCATGGCGAGGATGTCTTCGCTGAGCTTCTTGGGATGATGCGCGATGGCGGCCGTGCGCACCGTATCGAGGCGCTGCCCCTCCGTCAAACTGACGTCGAGCTCGTTAAAGAGTTGGAGCGCCGCCGCGAGTGCACTCTTTGGCCGACGGCTGCCAAACGCGGCCGCGCGGACGCGCCCTCGCTCCGCCGTGAACAGTTCGACGACCTTGTCCGCGTCCCCCCAGGGATGCACGCCGATGACGAGTGCATGCGCCGTATAGCGCGCCATCAGTGGCGTTCCTCATCTGCCGCCTGCGCCATTTCCTCCACCGCAAGCTTCTTCGGCATGACGGCGCCGGCCGTCAGCATGTACTGCAGCGCCGACTCGCTCGAGATGTCGAGGTAGACGACATCGCTTTTTTTCACGAAGAGATTCGTGCCCGACGTCATATTGAGGCTCCACGGCACGAAGACGCAGACGTAGTCATCGCCAAGCTTCTCCTTCAACGCCTCCGGCACATCGGCCATGAGGAAGCCGAGCGCCTTCGACTGGTGAAACGGCACGAGGACGACGCGGTCAAACATACTGTTCGATTCAAAGACGGCCGTCGACAAATGTTTCACGCTGTTGTAAATGAATTTGACGACCGGGATCTTGCCGACGATCTTCTCCCCATAGCGGATGACGCGCCGCATGAACCAATACGACGACAGCCAGCCCGTGATGTAGATGACCGCGAGCAGCGTCAAGATGCCGAGGCCAGGGAAATAGAACGGGAGGTGCCTGCCAAGCACCCCTTCCGTGAAATTCAGCGTCTCGCTCACGACGAAAAACGTGATGGCGATGGGAACGAGCAAAATGAGCCCGTTGATGAAACGGCGCGTGATGCGCTGTGACGTCTTAGTTGTCATTGCCGAAGCCAAAACCTTTCAATACGCTGTCGCGATCACGCCAGCCCTTCTTGACCTTGACCCAGAGATCGAGATAGCAGCGACCCCCGAGCAGCATCTCGATATCCGTGCGCGCGAGCTTGCCGATCTCGCGCAGCATCGCGCCTTTCGCGCCGATGATGATGCCCTTTTGCGAATCGCGCTCGACGTAAATCGTCGCGCGGACGTAGACATCGCCATTGTCGCGCGTCTTCATCTCGTCGACGTCGACAGCGATGGCATGCGGCACCTCGTCGCGCGTGAGCTGCAGCGCCTTCTCGCGCACGAGCTCCGCGACGATCAGGCGCTCCGGCTGATCCGTGACCATGTCGTCCGGGTAGTACTGCGGCCCCTCGGGCAGGTACTTCTCGACCTCCTCGATGAGGTCGTCGAGGTTCGTCTCCTCTTTCGCCGAAATCGGCACGATGCCGACGAACGGATACTTCTCCGAGTAGTTCGAAATGATCGGCAGGACATCCTGCTTCTCGATGAGGTCGAGCTTGTTGACGACGAGGATGACGGGCTTTGCCGTGGCCTGCAACCGCTCGAGGATGTAGTACTCACCCGGCCCCATCTTTTCCGTCGCATCAACGACGAAGAAAATGGCGTCGACCTCCTTCAGCGTGCCCTCGGCCGCCTTGACCATGTACTCGCCGAGCTTGTGCTTCGGCTTGTGGATGCCCGGCGTGTCGAGGAAAACGATCTGCGCCTCTGGCCGCGTCAAGATGCAGAGGATGCGGTTGCGCGTCGTCTGCGGCTTGTCGCTCATGATGGCGATCTTCTGCCCGATCAGGCTGTTGATCAGCGTCGACTTCCCGACATTCGGCCGCCCGATGACGGCGATAAAACCGGATTTATGCTGTGTGTTGTTCGTCTGTTCCATTCTGTCCCTGCTTTCTATTCACATATGAGTGATTGCTGAATATAGAATCTATCGGACTGTTGCCGAGCCTTTCTCATACCGAAGCCCCCCTCTCAGAGGGGGGACGAGCCCTGCTTTTCACAGCTCCCCCTCTCAGAGGGGGGACGGGCCCTGCTTTTCACAGCCCCCCTCTCAGAGGGGGGACGGGCCCTGCT
>JAXGCE010000036.1:0-30259 GCA_034186105.1 Selenomonadaceae bacterium | reverse complement strand
CTGAGCCGTTGATATCTTATGATTGGCTCTTTTCAATTGACTCAAATTGGCGAATTTTATCCGACCCGAATTGGCGCTTTTCGACCGACGCAATTTGGCGAATTTCGCCCGACCCGAACAGCTTTTGGACTTCGGCTTGTTTGGCAGCCTTATCCGCATCTGTCAGCCTTATACGGTTTCTGTTCGTCAGGCCAGAGATTTGCCTGCGCCTTCCTTCAGATTCCACCTCACGATGGACACCCTTGGCTTCGGCTATGACTTTCCCGCTACTGGGGCAGCCTAGGGACTTTCACCCATGAGAACGCGCCCATGCCGGGCGCACAGAAAAACCGCCGCAGGTTCCCCCCTGCGGCGGTTTTTCTATGCGCTTTTCATAGGACTCAATGCCACCCGCGCATCAGGAGGGAGCTGAGTCCGCCGATGACGACGAGGGCGAGCAACGCAGGTGCGAGGAAGACGAGGAGCGACGAAGCGACGAGCAGGATCGCGGCGATGGCAACGACGACAACAGCACCGATTCCCACGAGTTTCCACTTCCAGCGGCGGCCAAGCAGATGCTCGAGCACAACGTTGCGGAGGCCTTTTGCATCCATGCGCTCAAACGTAACATCCGGTCCGCCAGTAGCGTGTTCCCAAGGGCCGCCATCATCCCCTGAAGATGCACGGTAGGTACTACGGCGAGGTGTTGTCCGTTCATACATCTCTCCGTCCACGCCCTGTTCGATCGTCACGCCATCATAGCTTTCGCGCTCCTGGTCGCTCATGACGCGCACCTGCGGCATCCCCTGCCCTTCTCTCTCTTCCGTCATTTTTGTTTCCTGCCTTTCCAAAACTCACGGAATCGCGTATACTATAGATACACGCAGATTCCAGAGGTGTTTTACAGCCATGAATTTACCACTTTCAACTGAAAAAATGCTGGCCATCCTCGCCGGTTCCTTCGCACTCGGCGTCGCCGTCATCGGCGGCGTCTCCGTCTCCGTCTCGAACCATAACCGCGTCATCATGGGTGTCCAATCGGAAGGGCAGTCGCTCGCTGGCATGACCGAGGGTGAGGTACGCCGTTTCTTCCTTGAAAAAGCGCGTACAAAGCTCAAAAAAGACGCCGTCCTCGTCACAGCCGGGCAGAAACAATGGAAGATCGCCCCGAAAGATATCGACCTCGCACCAGATATTGAAGGGGCTGTGCAAGCAGCCTACGGCACAGGGCGTGGCCATTCGATCCTCCGCAACATGGCCGAACAGATGAAGCTTGCCATCGTCGGTCAAGACGTCAAGATGACAGCCACTTACGATGAAGCAAAACTCCAGGCAAAGTGCGATGCGATCGCCGGAGAGCTCGCAGCACAGCCAAAAAACGCCAGCCTCTCGCTTGCACCGAACGGCGTCATCGAACGCCATGCAGCAACGATTGGACGACAGGCCGATGCGGGCACCGTTGTCGCAGAAGCGGGCCCGAAGCTCCAAGCGCTCGCACTGACCGTCCATGCCGAAATCCCTGTCGAAGAGGCACAACCTCCCATCACGGACGCCGATCTTGCAAATGTCGACAGCATCCTTGCGAGCTATTCGACGCATTACTATCCCGGTGCGCGCGGGCAAAATATCGCGATTGCCGCAGGCAAGCTCAACGGTGCCTGCATCAAGAGCACGGGAACATTCTCTTTCAATGACACCGTCGGCGCTCGCACAGCAGCGGCTGGCTACCAGACAGCCGGCGTCATCCTCGACGGACGACCAGCGCAGGACATCGGCGGCGGCGTCTGCCAGGTCAGCTCGACGCTCTACAACGCCGTGTTGCTCGCAGGCCTGAAACCGACCGTGCGCACGTCGCACGCCCTTCCATCGACGTACTGCCCACCAGGCCGCGACGCAACGGTCGCGGATGGCCTCCTCGATTTCCAGTTCCAAAACCAGCTGCCACATACGGTCTATCTGCTCGCAAGCGCGAATGGCCGTGACCTCACGGTCTATGTCCTCGGCACGAAAGCCGACCTCGGCGGTAAGACGGTGCAGCTCGAAAACGACGGCAGCCGCATGAACCCCAGTGTCTATCGCCTGTATCTCGCAGGTGGCCAAGTTGTCGAACGCGAGTTCCTGCATACCGACAGCTATTCAACGTGAAAAAGCCCCTTTGGGGGCTTTTTTGTGTCAGCTATTCAGCTCGCGATAAATATCCTTTTCTTCCTTGCCAATGACCCATCCGAGCGCTTTTGCCTCAGCATAAGCCATAGAGAGCTGTTCGCGATCGACGTTATCCATCATGCGTAGGTTCTTATACTGCTGACATTTCTGATGGTAACGCGCCGTCGTTTCCTGGATGCTGCGCGGCTTGCCGTAGTTCTTAACGTTGTAATGCGCGACAATGTCTTTCATTTCTTCCTGATTCATGAAATCACTTTTCCTTTCAAAAATTCTTGAACCGTGCGATAGTAAAGGTCGTGATCCTGCTGGCTCGCGGCCGAGTGGATGGCGTCTTTAACGAGTAGCAGCTTCTTCTCCGTCGTGCAGGCCGTGTAGAGCTCCTCGGCCATGACGGGCGGCACGAGCGTATCTTTCGTGCCATGGATGAAGAGGATCGGCACGTGCGACCGCCGCACGGCCTCTGCTGGTGCTGCCGCGTGCAGGGAAAAGCCCGCGCGCTTCTCGCAGCGCCAATCGAGAAGATTCATGCCTGGAAATGACGGCAGACGGAACGATTCCTCCATCTGGTACGCTAAAAGGTCGTAGGCACTCGTATAGCCGCAGTCCTCGATCGTCGCAACGACAGCAGCCGGCAGGTCGTCGGCCGCACTCGCGATCATGACGGTCGCCGCGCCCATGGAAACGCCATGCAGCACGATGCGGGCGTCAGGCTCCGTTTCCGCGATGCGCCGCGCCCAATGCACGATGTCCTCGCTCTCGCGATACCCCATCGTGACGAATGTGCCCTGACTCTTTCCTGAGCTTCGGAGGTCCGGCGTCAGCACGTCATAGCCCATCGCGAGGTAGTTCGCGGCGATGTAGTAGGAATTTTCCTGCGTGCAGCCATAGCCATGCGCGACAATAACCCAGTTGCCGGTCGGATGCTCGGGCGTGAAATGCGTCGCGACGAGACGCAAACCGTCGTCAGACTCCAGCACCCACTCCTCGCTCGGCGCATCTGGGCGCGTGTAGTTCCACGTGCCGGGCGGCATGAGGAGTGCATAGGCGCGCGGCGGTGCCATCGGATGTTCCGCCGTGCCGCGCATGAGCCCAAAGCCGACGAGATAGTTGCCGAGATAATACCCCGCTGCGAGGATGCAGCACGAGACGGCAAGGAACGCCGTGAGCACGAATGTCACGAGCACCTTCTTCATTTCATCGCCATCCTTTCAACGTTCTATTATACACGATTCGCATAAAAGAAAAAGAAAAAAGCGTTCGGAATCCAAAGTTATGGAAACCGAACGCTATTTTGATGCCACAACAACAGCAAACTACAGCTCAGAGCCCGCCGCCAAAGATTGACGTCGCAACGAGATACGACAGCGCGCCCATCATGGCCGTACACGGGATCGTCATGACCCACGCCGTGACCATGGAGCGGGCCACATCCCAGTGGACGGCCTTGACACGCTGCGCCGAGCCAACGCCCATAATGGAGCCCGAGACGACATGCGTCGTCGAGACGGGCAGATGCAACAGCGTCGCGGACAGGATGACGACGGCGGAATTCAAGTCGGCTGCGAAGCCATGGATCGGGTGCATCTTGAAAATCTTGCCACCGACCGTGCGGATGATCTTCCAGCCGCCGACGCTCGTGCCAAGCGCCATGGCTGCCGCGCAGAGGAGCTTCACGACCGTCGGCACTTCAAGCGTACCAATAACGCCGCCGGAGACGAGCGCAAGCGTGATGATCCCCATGGATTTCTGCGCGTCATTCGAACCATGCGAAAACGCCATGAGGGCCGCCGAAATGATCTGCAACCGGTTTGCCGTCAAGTTGACACGCGCCGGCTTGTACGAATGGCAGATGGCAAAGATCAGCTTCATGATGATGAAGCCCACGAGCATGGCCGTGATAGGCGAAAGAATCAGCGACAGCACGATCTTGAGGATGCCCCAGTCATTGAGCGCGGCCGTGCCGGCCGAGATGACGATGGCGCCAATCATGCCGCCGATCAAGGCATGCGACGAGCTCGACGGCATGCCGAACCACCACGTCACGAGGTTCCAGATGATAGCGCCGATGAGGCCGGAAATGATGACCATTTCATTGATGAGGTCCGGGCTCATGACGATGTCGCCACCAATCGTCTTCGCGACGCCCGTCGAGATCATGGCGCCGACGAAATTCAGGATGGCGGTACCGATGATGGCAACACCTGGGCGAATGGCGCGCGTCGAGACACATGTCGCGATGGCGTTTGCCGTATCATGAAATCCATTGATGAAATCGAACGTCAGCGCGAGGATGACGACGACGAGGATCAGGGACATATCAGGCATACTTCATCGTCACCTCTTTGATGATGTCACCGAGATCCTCGACTTCATCCGATGTATCCTCCATCGTACCAAGGATATCCTTCCAGCGGATGACATCAAAGAGATCCTGTGTACCATCGAACAGTCGTGAAATTTCCTTGCGATACAGACGATCCACGACGGATTCCTGATGACTCAAGCGCTCAGCGCGCTCAAGAAGTTGCCCTTCGTTGTGGCTGATGTCTTTGAGAAGCGCAAAAATCTCTTTGAGCTCCGCCGACATTTCGACGATCTTATCCATGATCTCCATCGAGGCCTGCGACGGCTGGCTGATATGGTACGTATCGAGGCGCATGATCGCGCCCTGCAAGTGGTCGATGCAACTCTCGAGCTGGCACGAGAGGCGATAGAAATCCTCGCGGTCGATCGGCGTGATAAAAATAACGGACAGCTTGCGGATGACTTCGCTGTTCGTCTCATCCGCCTTGTGCTCGAGATCGATGACCTCCTGCAAGTGCTGATCGAGCTTTGACAAGTCTTTCAGTGCCGCCTGCGCAATCAAAGCACCTTTGTGGAAGATCTCCGCATTGCTGATGAGGTAATCGAAGAACTCCTCGTGCTTGTTGCTGATATTGAACATAACAGTTCCTCCTCGGTTTCGTTCGAACATGCTATTTTTAGTATACAGGGATACCGAGGCGGACATGTGAATTTTTTGTAAATTCTATGTAAAGTCAGCGTACGCCGAAGACAAAAAGCTGCCACCGACAACGTGCGCTGTCAGTGGCAGAAATGTCAGGATGTGCAGAATATGTAGAAGGAAGGTGCACTCAATCTTCGCAGACTTTGTGCGGGTTCAGGATGTTCGTCGGATCGAAAGCCGTCTTGATGCGGCGCATGAGCGCGAGGCTCTCAGGCTGCAACGACTGCTTGAGGTATGGGCGCTTTGCAAGGCCGATGCCATGCTCGCCGGAGACCTGGCCGTCGAGGTCGCGTGCATGATCGTACATGCGCTCCATCGTGGCTTCGAGGACTTTCTTCCAGTCGTCTTTCGAGAGGTCGTCACGCAGGATGTAGACGTGGAGGTTGCCGTCGCCTGCATGGCCGAACAGTTTGATACGCACGCCCATTTCCTTCTGCAGGCCATGGACGAATTCGACGAATTCATTGACGCGGCTGCGCGGGACGACGACATCGACTTCGTCCATCTCCGTCGTGGAGCCCTTGATGGCTTCGAGGAACGCGCCACGCGCTTTCCAGATGGACTCGCTGCGCTCGTCCGTGTCGGCGATCAAGATGTCAATCGCGCCCTGCTCAAGGCAAATCTGCGCCGTATCATCGTAGTACGAAGCGATCTCTTCCATCGTGTTGCCGTCGAACTTCAAGAGCAGATACGCGTCTGCCTGGTTGTCCGGGAACTTGCGGCCGAGGTATTTTTCGGCGTCGAGGATGACTTCGCGCTCCATGAACTCGATGGCCGTCGGGATGGCTTTCGAGGCGATGATCAGCGGCACGGTGCCAATAGCCTGTGCCAGCGTCGGATACGGGATGAGCAGGCTGACGTTCTTGCGCGGCAGCGGCAGCAGCTTCAGGATGGCTTTCGTCACGATGCCGAGCGTACCCTCGGAGCCGATGATCATGTCTTTGAGGTCATAGCCGGAGCTGTTCTTGACGACTTTGCCGCCGAGGTGCAGGATCGTGCCGTCAGTCAGCACGACTTCGAGGCCGCGCACGAAATCGCGCGTGACGCCGTATTTGACGGCGCGCATGCCGCCGGCGTTCGTGCTGATGTTGCCGCCGATCGTCGCGGATTTCTCGCCCGGATCCGGCGGGTAGAAGAAGCCGCGCTCTTCGACGTACGCTGCGATCTCCATGAGCAGCACGCCCGGCTCGACCGTCAGCGTGAGGTTCTTCTCATCGAGTTCGAGGATGTGGTTCATGAGCGTCATGTCGATCATGAGGCCATGCTCGACGGCGACGGACGAACCGACGAGGCCCGTGCCGGCGCCGCGCGGCGTCACGACGATGTTGTGCTCCTTGGCATAGGCCATGAGCTTCGAGACTTCTTCTGCCGACGTCACGCGCACGACGATGTCCGGGTAGCTGCGCTCGCTCGAAAGCTCGTCATGGCTGTACTCTTCGTTGATATTGTCCTTGAAAAGCACGCGCTCTTCCGGGACGATCGAGAGGATTGCCTTGTAGTCGTTCTCATCAATTTTCTTGTATGCGCTCATGCGTTTTCACCTTTCCCCTCGCGAATATCAGACAGGAGTTTCGGAATGACTTCATAGAGATCGCCGACGATCGCATAGTTGGCCGTCTTGAAAATCGAGGCCTTTGGATCGGTGTTGATGGCGACGATGTTTTCGGAGTTGTTCATGCCGGCGACGAACTGGATGGCACCGGAGACGCCGCAGGTGATGATGAGCTTCGGGCGCACCGTGCGGCCGGAGAGGCCGATCTGGTGCTTCGCGTCGAACCAACCATTCTCGACCATCGGACGCGTGCAGGCGACTTCGCCGCCGAGCGCATCCGCGAGTTCCTGCAGGAGCGCGATATCTTCTTTCTTCTTGAGGCCGCGGCCGGCGACGACGAGGACGTCCGCCGACTCGATGCTCTTCTCTTTCTCTTTCTTCGTCACACGCAGGACTTCGACATGGCTGCCGAGCTCCTCCGTCGGGACGTCAAACGGCACGATCTCGCCGCTCTTTTCCGAGCTGCGCTTTGGCGCGTCCATGACCTTGTAGCGGACGGTCGCCATCTGCGGACGATGGTTCGGCGTGAGGATCTCGGCCATGATGTTGCCGCCGAATGCCGGGCGGATCTGGACGAGGTCGCTGTTCTCATGGATGTCGAGCACCGTGCAGTCTGCCGTGAGGCCCGTGCGGAAGCGCGCAGCGCAGCGCGGTGCGAGCTGGCGGCCGACCGGCGTTGCGCCGACGAGGATGGCGGCCGGCTGGACTTTTTTGACGAAATGCTCGAATGCCGTCGCATACGTCTCGATCTTGAAGTCCTTGAGTTCTTCCTTGTCGCAGACAAAGACTTTGTCTACGCCATAGTGCTGCAGTTCTTCGGCTTCCTTCGTGATCTCGCTCCCGAGGAACAGCGCGTAGACTGGCTGAGAGATCTTTTCCGCAAGCTCCCGAGCCTTGCCGAGGAGTTCGTACGTCACCGGGTGGATGCGCCCTTCGACGTGGTCGACATACACGGCGATGCCGCGCCATTTACTCTTGTCAACCGTCGGCTTCTTTTCGTCCTCGACGTACTCCATCGCGCCCTTCGGGCCTTTTTTCACGCAGAGGCGGCACATGCGGCAGGCAGCCGTGAGCTCGACCTTGCCATCTTTTTCCACCATTGCGCCGAACGGGCAGATTTTGATAAACGCCTGCACGTCATCAATTTTGTCCTGATGTACAACAAGCTTTGCCATATTTCATTTCCCCCTGCTGTCAAGCCGTGAACTTCTTCTTCTTCAGGATGCGGTAGAGCTGATCGGCCATCTCCGCATTCGTTCCTTCCAGTTTCTGCTGCACCTTGTCCGACGTCGGCGGGAAGATGCGCTGCACCTGCGTGGGGGAACCATTGAGACCATAATGATGTTCGTCCGTGTCTTCCATGTCCTGCAGCGTGAACATCTGGATGCCGCGGCTCTCCGTCGCCTTCTTGAGCTTGTACGACGGCAGGCGAGGCTGCATGATGTCCTTCTGGACGGTCAAGAGGCACGGGAACGAGACTTTGACTTCCTCGATATCTTCCGGCATGTCCATCATGACCGTGATGCCGCCGGCCTTGACGGCACCGATGGCGCTGACGTTGCAGACGCATGGGATGCCAAGCGTCTCGGACACTTCCGGGCCGACCTGCGCCGTATCGCCGTCCGTCGTCTGCAGGCCGCAGAGGATGAGGTCGAAGTTGCCGAACTTCTTGATGCCCTGCGACAGCGTGTAGCTCGTCGCGAGCACGTCCGCGCCGCCGAACTTGCGGTCCGTGATGAGCGCACCTTCGTCGGCACCCATCGCGAATGCCTCATAGAGCACGGCTTTCGCCTGCGGCGGCCCCATCGTGAGGACGCTGACCTTTCCGCCGTACTGCTCCCGCAACTCAAGGCCAACCTCAAGTGCGTAGAGGTCATACGGATTCATCTTGCTGTCTGCGCCATCGCGCTTCAAGACGCCGGTCACCGGATCGACTTCGACTTTGTTGGATCCAGGAACCTGTTTGATGCAAACGAGAATTTCCATAGATGGCCCTCCTAAATAAGAATTGATTCGATATTCATTACTCACAATTCCTATTGTATACATTTTTTTCGAGTTTGTCTACAAAGTGAACAAAATAACTTTTTCGTGCCAAATCTCACAAAAGAAGAAGCACCTGGACAAATATTCCAGATGCTTCTCGAATTGTTTCATATGAATTTTTCGGATTAAATTAGCTTTCGACCGCTTTCTGCGCTTTCAGCACTTTGGCTGCGATGCCCTTCATCTTCTCCGTCGAGACGGAGCAAGCCGCGATGCGCACACCGAGCTTCAGCGGCACGGCGAACACGAGGTCCTTGTGCAGCTCGTCACAGACGGCGCCCGGGTCTTTCGCCGGCACGGAGAGGAAGAATCCGCCTTTGTACGGCAACGCGTTGAGGCCGCATTCTTTCGCTTCCTGCATGAAGATGTCGCCGCGATGCTGGATGAGCTTGTAGAAGTCATCGCGCTCTTTTTCAAACTGCGCGAGTGCTGCCTTGTCCTGCTGGATCTTCGTCAAGAGCGTCATGGCGCCACGGTTGATGTTCGACCACGTTGCACGACTCGTGTACTTGTTGATCTCCTTGAACTCGTCGATAACCGCTTTCGAGGAGGACAGGCCGATGAGCGCGCCCGTGCGCTGGCCATACATCGTGTAACCTTTCGACATAGAGAACGAGAACATGATGAGGACATTGTCGGGGAGTCCTGCGAACTTGTCCATGAATTTACGCGTCTCGTTCTTTTCGCCCGCGTAGTCGATGTAGGCGATGTCGACGAGGATGCTCATCTTCTTGCCCTTGGCCGCGTACTTCTTCGTGAGCTCGAGCACGCCGTCCCAGTCTTCTTCCGTCAGGCTGAAGCCCGTCGGGTTGTGCGCCGGCGTGTTGATAATGACGAGCAGGCTGTCCTGCCCTTTGAGGATTTCGTCGACTTTCGCCGTGTAGGAGGCGAGGTTGAAATGCTGCTGCTCGTCAAACAGCGTGTAGTTCGTGAGCTTGCAGCCGCACTCGTTGCAGATGACGTTGTACGTGCCCCAGAACCAGTCCGACGTCAGCACGTACGTGCCACGCTCGGCATAGTTCGCCACAGCATGATGGATGGCACCCGTGCCGCCGGCCGTCGCGACGGAACCAAGGTAACCTTCGGGCTTGTGGTCCGCGAACGTCAGGTCGATGACGGCATCAAGGTATTCCGGCAGGCCAGAAATCGGCGCATAGGCGATGATGTCTGTCATCGGCAAGGAACGGTAGACGCGCTCCATCGTCAGCAGGCAGGCGAGCTTGCCCTCGTCATCGATCATCGTGCCGATCGTCGCATTCGTGACCTTTTCCGCACCATACTTCGCCGCCGCCTCACGGCAGGCAGCACTCGCGCCAAAGATCGCGTCTTTCAGTCTCTTGTCCCTTGCATGGGATGCAGCCATACTACTCGTCATTTGGAAAACTCCTCCTTAGGTTCCTTATGCCCTTAGGTTGCCATAAATCACTTTTCTTATCTTACGGCAAAAGAGGACATCTGTCCATAGGAAACGACGGATGTATACAAAATTCTTCAAAGAACAACTGCCAATTTGTCAATTTGAAGCTTTCTTCTTGACTTCAACCGTCACATTGACTTCGCGATTCGTCACCGTGATGCCGTCCGGCAAGGCGAGCCCCACCGTGAGCTTCTTCGTCGCCGTGACTTTGCTAAGATCGATAGGCTCCGTGTCGATGGCGGACAGGCTTTCGATGGTCTTGCTGTCGCCCGCGATCTCGATCTTGATCGGGTCCGTGCGCACATCGCCGAGCTCGTAGTCCTTCGGCAGATTTTCCTGCAAGACAGGATGGATCGTAACAATCTTCTTCGTCAGGCCGCGCGCCAGCTGCACAGAGACTTCTGTCGACCCCGGCACGACTTTGACGCCCTGCACTTCGCGGCCATCAGCGTTGATGGCCGTCAGCGGCACCTGCAGCGTAAAATCAGAGCTGTTGCCCGCAAGGCCGACATAGCCGACGACACGCACGACGCTCTCGATGGCGGACTCTGGCCCCTCAAGCGTCACGAACGATGCGTTTTGCGTGACTTTCGCGACCGTCGTACCCGCTGCCGACGCGCCCGTCACGATGACTTCGGCGCGCATCTGCTTCTGGATGATCTTGTCGAGGTCAAACGTGACAGTCTCAGGCGCGACCTCAACGAGCTCAAAGCCCTGCGGCAACGCCGTCTGCACGCGGCAGTCCTGCTTGCCATCCTCCACCCCATCGAGATCAACATAAGCACGGAAATCGTCGGCCGTCGCTGAAACGAACAGCGACCGCGGGCCGCGCACCTTGATCTTGACGCTGTCGTCACTCTTCGTGATCTTGTACCCCTCCGGGCTGTTCACGACAGTGAGCGGCACATTAAAACTCCCCTCGATGGCCGGATTCTGATCATTCATGACGACGACCCAGAGGATGACGGCGACGAAGAGGGCGATGATCTTCGCAGGCAGATTGCGCCGGAAGATGCTGTTGATACGACGAATCATTTCTTCTTCCTCCAGTTCTCCACCAGTTCACGGAAGCCCGGCTTCATGGAGGAAAACGCCGGTTCGAGCATGGCCTGCAGCGTCTCCTTGTCGAGATGGCGCATGATATGGCCATTCTCCGCGATGGAAATCGTGCCCGTCTCCTCGCTGACGACGACGATGAGCGCGTCGCATTGCTCCGACAGGCCGATGGCCGCACGGTGACGCGTGCCGAGCTCCGTCGAAAGCGAACGGTTCTCTGTCAGCGGCAACAGACATCCCGCCGCGAGCAGGCGGTTACCTCGGATAACCGCCGCGCCGTCGTGGAGCGGCGTGTTCGGGATGAAGACATTCAGCAAAAACTCCGCTGTAATGAGACCGTCGATCTGGATGCCCGTTGCGCTGATATCATTAAGTCCCATATTGCGCTCGATGACGAGGAGCGCTCCGGTCTTTGTTGAAGCGAGCGTGCGCACGGCGCGCACGAGCTCATGCACGACCGACCGTGCCTGTTCATCATCGAGAAGCGCCGCATTGCCGAGGAAGCGCCCCTGCCCGAGGTGTTCGAGCGCCCGCCTGAGCTCCGGCTGGAACACGATCGGCAACGCGACGAAAATGAGCGTAACCGTCTTTTGCAGCAACCACGAAATGACATGGAGCTCCATCCAGTTGCAGACGAGCGTGATGCCGAGGAGCACCAAGAGGCCTTTGACGAGCGTGATGGCACGCGTATCCTGCAGCATCTCATAGACTTTATAAAGGATGATGGCGACGATGAGGATGTCGAGGATATCGAGGAATCCGACGGTCGAGAGGATGCCTCGTGCCTGGAGTGGTACCTGCGGTAATTGGAAATCAATTGGCATATGCATCCCTCCTCTCACGAATTCGCCATTCGATTTTCCCAAAAATTGCCTGACATATGTATCTATACTCTTTTATTCTATCAAAAATCTGAAAAATCCTTGTTACCATCAAAGATTTTTGTTCACAAGAAAATCCCGGGGGACAGTTCCCTCGGGATTCTTGCAACGTTGCAACGTTTCGCCGATTATTTGACTTCGTGAACCCAGCCAGCAGGGCCTTCGATCTCGCAGAGCTGGATGCCGCGCAGCGTGTCGTAGAGTTTCTGGAGCACAGGGCCCATCTTCTCCATGCCGCTCGCGATGGGGATTTCCTTGCCGTGGTCGACGACTTTGCCGACCGGGCAGATGACAGCTGCCGTACCGCAAAGGCCGCACTCAGCGAAATCGCCGACTTCTGCGAGCTTGACGGGGCGCTGTTCGACTTCCATGCCGAGATGCTTCGCGATGTCGACGAGCGAACGGCGCGTGATGGACGGCAGGATGGAGTCGGACTTCGGCGTGACGAGCTTGCCTTCCTTCGTGACGAACAGGAAGTTCGCACCGCCTGTCTCCTCGACGTACGTGCGCGTCGCCGGGTCGAGGAACATGTTTTCGTCAAAGCCATTCTGATGGGCAAGGATGTACGGATAGAGGCTCATGGCGTAGTTCAGGCCCGCCTTGATGTGGCCCGTGCCGCGCGGGGCAGCGCGGTCGTAGTCACTGACGCAGATCGTGATCGGCTTGACGCCATTCTTGAAATACGAGCCGACTGGCGTGCCGAACAGGCGGAACTGATACGCATCTGCCGGCTTGACGCCGATGACTTCGCCCGTCGCGAAGAGGTACGGACGCAGGTACAGCGCACCGCCGGACTCAAGCGGCGGAATCCAGTCGGCATTGGCGCGGACGACTTCGTCGACCGCTTCCATGAACATCTCCTCGGACACCGGCGGCATCTCGAGGCGTTTCGCAGAGTCGATCATGCGCTTCGCGTTCATGTCCGGGCGGAACGTGACCGTGCGGCCATCCTTCGTCTTGTAAGCTTTGAGACCCTCGAAGACTTCCTGGCAGTACTGCAGGACACCGGCGCACTCATTGAGCACGACATGGGCATCGTCCGTGAGGCCACCTTTGCCCCACTTGCCATCTTTGTAGTTCGCGACATAGCGCTGCGAGATCGGCTGATAGCTGAACCCGAGGCTGTTCCAATCGACATTGACTTTCGACATATGATTGCCCCTTTTCTTTCACTAGAGTGACTTCATTCTATCCCTCATGAGTGGACTTGTCAAGTTGTAAATAAGGCGACGCATTGAGATTTTCAAGCAAAGCTTACTTCCCATGCTGAGCGCGGCGGAGCTGGAGACGTGCAGCTGGGAGCTCAGCGAGGACGTCCGTCGCTGTGAGACCCTCGCCGTATTTTGCAGCCGCGAGATCGCCGGCAAGGCCGTGCAGGTAGACACCGAGCAGTGGCGCCAGTCCACTCTCCGTCTGCTCCATGAGGCCGATGATCGTACCAGCGAGCACATCGCCACAGCCGGCCGTCGCCATACCAGGATTGCCCTTTGATGTGAAGAAGACCTCGCCCTGCGGGTATGCCACCAGCGTGCATTCGCTCTTCGCCACGATGAGGCACTGTAAGTCAGCTGCTGCCTTGCGAACCTGTGCGACGAGATCGCTACGGAGTTCTGCCACCTCGATGCCAAGGAGTGCCGCGAGTTCACCGAGATGCGGTGTCAGTACCGGTACCTGCTTGCAACGGGCGAGGTCTTTGAGATGGCCGTGGAACGCAAAGATCGCATCGGCGTCGAGCACCATGGGCTTTTCGAGATACGCCGCGAGTTTGCGCACGAGTTCCCCCGTCTCCGGCGCGCGGCCGAGGCCGGGGCCCATGAGGATGGCGTCATAATCTCCCGTGAGTTCGAGGAGCGTGCCGAGCGCTTTATCGCCACCCATGACGCCGCTCCCCGGCTTCGTCTCGGGCACGGGCACCGTCATGACTTCCGTCGTCTTCTGTTCCATGAGATCGTGCAAGCTCTCGGGCACGGCGAGCGTCACGAGCCCGGCACCGGCCTTGAGCGCGGCGAGCGATGCGAGATACGCCGCCCCCGTCATGCCGCGCGAGCCAGCGATGACGAGAATGCGGCCGCACATCCCTTTATGCGCTTCGAGCGGCCGTTCCGGCAGCAACGTCTTCGCGAGTTCATCGTCGAGCAGCGTCTGGCGGATCGCCGCATCTGTCAGTAAACCAAGCGGCAGGCCGATGTCATCGACGAGGAGTTCCCCCGTGCACGCCGCGCCTGGGCAGAGGAAATGACCAGGCTTCGGCAGGCCGAGTGTCAGCGTCGCCGCCGCACGGATCGCAACGCTCGTGACAGCGCCCGTGTCCGCCTGGACGCCAGACGGGATGTCGATGGAAACGACGGTTTTCTGGCTGGCGTTCACAGTTTCAATCAGGCGTAAGACGGGCTTTTTGAGCTCGCCATGGATGCCCGTGCCGAGGATGCCATCGACGACGATGTCCGCGAAACGCAGGCTGACATTCAACCGATCCCAAGCGCGATCCGTTGTGAGCTCGTAGATCTCGATGCCCATCTTTTCGTCCGTCGCACGATTTCGCGCAGCCGATGGCGCCAGATGGTCTGGCTCGCCGACGAGGAAAATTTTCACGCGTGCCCCCGCATTGACGAGATGGCGCGCAGCCGCGAAAGCATCGCCGCCGTTGTTGCCCGTACCTGCGAGCACGATGACGCTCTTGCCCTCGGCCTGTCCGAGCAACGAGACGACAGCCTCCGCCGTGCGATGACCGGCGTTCTCCATGAGCACGAGCTCCGTGATACCGTACTCTCGTCCTGCTTTTGCGTCGATGCCCCTCATTTCCTCTACCAGAGATATCTTCATTTGGAATTCTCCCCTTCCATACCGTCTCTACCTTCCATGGCACCTTCCATGACACATTGTGCCGTCGCATATTCCCTTGCATGGCTCAACGAAAGCAAGATGCGCGTGACACCTTGCTCTGCCGCGAGCGCCTGATAGTACCCATGAAGCGTGACCCGCGGACAACCGAGCGCGTCATCGAGGATCTCCACATCCTGCAGCGACCCGCCACGCAGTCCCGTGCCAAACGCCTTGAGCACGGCCTCTTTGCCCGCGAACCGCGCAGCAAACGACGCGGCCATGCCAGCGCCGCGCGCTTCGCAATACGCCCGCTCCGCCGCCGTATAGACGCGCGCACGAAAATGCTCGCTCTCAATGGCCCGTTTCACGCGGCTGATCTCGATGATGTCCGTGCCAATCCCAAGCACCATAGGTTTTCACCTCTCCTATAACACTATACCAAATCTGAACGCAACAAAAAAGGCCGTCGCAGAAAAAACTGCAACAGCCTTTTGTTTCGATCAAAAATTTGTCGTCGTGATATGCGAGCCATCGGCGACAGCCGCATTCGGGGCGTTCGTCTTTGGTGCCTCGCCGCCCGTTGCCGCTGGTGCGGCATCGCCGTCGTTGCTGTTCGGATTCTTCGCGCCCGCACTGACCTCGTTCGGGTTAAAGCGCAAGTTGCGCGCGATGAGGACTTCGACGCGACGGTTCTTCGTACGCCCTTCCTCCGTCTTGTTGTCTGCGATCGGACGATACTCGCTGTAGCCGATGGCGCTAAAGCGCTGTGGCGCGAGCTTCGGATTGACGGACAGCAAGTACTTCATGAAGTTCAATGCGCGTTGCGAGCTCAGCTCCCAGTTCGACGGATATTGCGCACTGCTAATAGGCACATTGTCCGTATGGCCAGAGATGATGACGCGCTCAGGGATCGTCGCGAGCAGACCTGCGACGACGGGGCCGATGCTCTGCGCCTGCCCCGCGAGCTCGGCCGAGCCCGATGGGAACAGCGCCTTCTCCTTGATGCGGATGAGCAGGCCATCGTCCGTCATCTCCGTCGAGAGCTGCTCCGAGAGCTCGTTCTGGTCGATGTACTGATCCATCTGCTTCTTGACCTGCTCGAGCGCCTGATTCTCCTGGATGTATGCCGAGTTACCGGCGTCTTCATCCGACGGCATTTCCGCGCGGCGGCCAGGATTCGGGCCCATCTTGTCGAAGAACGACGGGCCGCCCATGTTGAACGCCGCACTGAAGGCCTGCGCCATCTCGGACATCTTTTTCTGGTCGGTCTGCGACATGGCGAACAGAGAAATGAAAAGTGCCAGGAGCAGCGTCATGAGGTCAGAATACGGCAGCAGCCAAGCCTCGCCTGCTTCTTCCTCTTTTTTCGCTCCACGTTTCTTACGAGCCATGCGATCAGCCCTCCTTTACGCCTTCGCGCTCGGACTGCGGGATGAAGACCATGAGCTTTGCCTCGATGGCCGTCGGCGAATCGCCAGCCTGCAGCGAAAGGATGCCTTCGATGATCATACGCTTCTCGCTGACTTCCTCTTCCGACAGGAGCTTCAGCTTGTTCGCGAGCGGCAGATACAGGACGTATGCCGTAAAGATACCAAGGATCGTAGCGACGAATGCAGCCGCGACGGCGTGACCGAGCTTGTTGATATCATCGAGGTTACCAAGAGCAGCAATCAGACCGACAACGGCGCCGAGAACGCCGAGCGTCGGCGCATACGTGCCAGCCTGCGTCAGCATGGAGCGACCGAGCGAATGACGTTCCTGCATGACGGCGAGCTCGGCATCGAGGACATCGCTGACGAAATCCGGATCCATGCCGTCGATGACCATGCCGAGGCCCGTGCGGAAGAACGGATCGTCGATATCCGAGACCTTGTTTTCAAGGGCCAGGATACCTTCGCGACGAGCGATCTGCGACAGCTCGACGAAGAGCCTCAGGAGCTCGCCCTTGTCATGGCCATGCGATTTCTGGAACGTCATCTTGACGATCTTCGGCAGCGTCTTGAGCTCCGTCATGCGGAAGCCCGTGAACAAGCACGAGATCGTACCGACGATGATGATGAGGAATGCGGCAGGGTTATTGAGTGCGGAAAGCGGCGCGCCCTTCAGGACCATGCCGACGAAGATGGCGATGAATCCCAGGACCATGCCGATAACGGTTGATGTTTCCAAAAAGAAGACCCCCTATGTCGTCCGTGATTTGCCGTCTGTATTGCTTAATTATAACATTCCCCATAAAAAAAGAAAATCCTACCTCTGTCGCAAGAAAAAATTTTTTTCGCCCGAAAATGATAAATTTGATGTATTGTATCATATTTGTTGGAAATTTATGCTATAATATCGAATAAGCGAAATCTATAGAGAAAGAAGCGATCGCATGGAATTACGTCAGCTCGAATACTTCCAGATGGCCAGCCGCCTGCGCAATATCACGCGGGCAGCGGAACGACTGCGCGTCTCTCAGCCGAACATCACTGTCGCCATCAAGAAGCTGGAAGCGGAACTCGGCATCCAGCTCTTTGACCGGAGCCAGAAACAGCTCGCACTCACGCCGGAGGGTGCTGTCTTCCTCAACCGCGTCGAACTCGCTCTGCGTAACATTCAGGATGCCGTGCTCGAAGTCAATGACTACAAGCAACTCCAAAAAGGCTCCATCAAGATCGGCATCCCGCCGATGATGGGCGCATACCTCTTCCCGAAAATTTTCTCGAGCTTTCAAAAAAAATATTCGCACCTCGACATCTACTTGCACGAAGAAGGCTCGATGTCCATCCGCGAGCAGCTCGAGCGCGACGAGCTCGATTTCGGCATCATCATCCTCTCGGGCGCGTCGAACCATTTGCAGCTCCTGCCAATGACGAAGAGCCAGATCGTCGCCTGCGTCCCTGAGGACAGCCCTCTCGCGAAGAAGCCCTTCCTGACGAAAGATGATATCGCCGCCTCGAATCTCATCATGCTAAAAGAAGGCTCGTTCCTGCGGCAGACGATCCTCGGCAAGATCAAAGACCAAGGCATCTCGCCGAACATCGTCCTCGAATCGAACCAGGTTGTCACGATCAAAGGCCTCGTCGCGAGCGGCGTCGGTATCTCGTTCCTCCTCGACATGGTGCTCGAAGATGCCCCCGGTATCGTTGCCATCCCGCTCGAAGAACCCATCTATGTCGACGTCGGCCTCGCCTGGAAGAAAGACCGCTATATCTCGAAAGCCGCGCAGTCATTCATGGATTTTTGCAAGGAAATCCTGCATAAAAAAGGGACAAAAAAGAAAAAAGAGTAAACGCGAAAAGGCCGCCGAATGGCGGCCCTTTCAATGTCCCGTAAAAACTCAATTCTTCGGGAAGAACTCGTCGTGGATCGCATTGACGGCTTCTTTGAGCTCCGATCCTTTGACGAGGCAGCTGATGCTGATTTCCGACGTACTGATGATGTCGATGTTGATGCCCGCTTTCGACAACGCGCCAAACATCCTTGCCGCCGTGCCCGGATTACCGAGCATACCGGCGCCGACGATCGAGACCTTTGCGACATCTTCTTCGATGAGCACGGCGATGGCGTTGAGCTTGCTCGCGACGCCGTCGACGACTTTCTTTGCCTGCGACAGGTCATCGGCCGCGACCGTGAAGACCATGTCCGTGACATTCTTTTCGATGTTGCGGATGCTCTGCACGATCATGTCGACATCGATATTTGCCTCTGCGAGGGCCGAGAAGATTTCATGCGCAATGCCCGGCGTGTTCGGGATGCCGAGCACGGCGATCTTCGCTACCTTGTCGTCATGAGCAACGCCGCGAATGACAAAATCTTTATCTTCCATTGTATAGTCCTCCCTGATGATGGTACCTGGTTTCGTCGTAAATGTCGAACGCACATGAATCGGGATGTGGAAATACTCACCCATCTCAACGGAACGCGGCTGCATGACGCCAGCGCCGAGGCGTGCCATCTCGAGCATTTCATTGTACGTGATTTCTTTCATCTTGCGTGCGCCCTTGACGATGCGCGGGTCGGCGCTGTAGATGCCATCGACATCTGTGAAGATTTCGCAGCTGTCGGCCTTCAGCGCGCCTGCGAGCGCGACGGCCGACGTATCCGAGCCGCCGCGGCCGAGCGTGACGGGGTCTTTCTTTTTATCTGCGCCCTGGAACCCAGCGACGACGACGATGTTGCCTTTGTCGAGCTCCTCTTTGACGCGCTCTGGCGTGATGTCGACGATGCGGCCCTTCGTGTGCACGGAGTCCGTCTTCATGCCGGCCATCGGGCCCGTCAGGGAGATGGCGGGCTGGCCGAGCGTCTTGAACGCCATCGCAAGCAGCGCGATCGAGACTTGTTCGCCCGTCGTCAACAGCATATCCATCTCACGCGTATACTGATAAGGGTCTTTGTTGATGCCGTGCGCCAATTTAATCAAGTCATCCGTCGTATCGCCCATGGCAGACACGACCATGACGATCTGGTCGCCCGGCTGCTTTTCATTCAGCACCCTCTTGGCTACATTCATGATCTTTTCTGTGGTGGCAACGGAGCTGCCGCCAAATTTCTTTACAATAAGCGCCATGATTCTCCCCCTGTGATTCCGTAGAATGCCATCAGTCATCAACGGCCTGCGCCTTGACAACCAATTAACGATTATTATACATAAAAAGACGCACTCTGTCTACACGAATATTGTATTTTTGTAAAATTGTTCACTCGTGCTGGGCATTGCTTTTCTTTCTGGACAAATGTCCGAAGTTGTGGTAGCGTGATGAAGGCAATTTTTTCACTCTATAAAAAGGAGACTTCTTTCATGACCCAGCGACGCGCCATTGGCGTCGAGGAACGGCTGCCGCTCCTCGAAACGATCCCCCTCTCTCTGCAGCACCTCTTTGCCATGTTTGGCTCGACCGTGCTCGTGCCGATCCTCTTTCATGTGAACCCCGCGACGATCCTGCTCTTCAACGGCATCGGCACGCTCCTCTACCTCATCCTCTGCAAAGGCAAGATTCCTGCCTACCTCGGTTCGAGCTTTGCGTTCCTCTCGCCTGTCTTCCTCGTGCTCGCGCAGTACAGCTACGAGGCCGCGCTCGGCGGCTTCATCATCGTCGGCTGCGTGTTCTGCGCCGTCGGCGTGCTGATCCGCCTCATCGGCACGAACTGGATCGACGTCATCTTCCCGCCCGCGTCCATGGGCGCCATCGTCGCCGTCATCGGCCTCGAGCTCATGCCGACGGCCGCGGGCATGGCCGGCCTCACGGCCGAGACGCCGGACATGACGACGATCACGGTGTCGCTCCTCACGCTCGCCATCACGATCATCGCCTCCGTCGCGTTCAAAGGCTTCCTCTCCATCATCCCGATCCTCATCGGCGTCGTCTCGGGCTACTGCATCGCGGCCGCCGCTGGCATCGTCGACTGGAGTCTCGTCGAGCAGGCGTCGTGGTTCGCGCTGCCGACGTTCTACCACCCCGTGTTCGAGCCCGGCGCCATCCTCATCATCCTGCCCGCCTCGCTCGTCGTCATCGCCGAGCACATCGGCCATCTCATCGTCACGGGCAACATCGTCGGCCACAACCTCACAAAAGACCCGGGCCTCGACCGCTCCATCTTTGGCAACGGCCTCTCCACCATCATCTCCGGCTTCTTTGGCTCGACGCCGAACACGACGTATGGCGAAAACATCGGCGTCCTCGCCATCACGCGCGTCTTCTCGACGTGGGTCATCGGCGGCGCGGCCTGCTTTGCCATCCTGCTCTCCTGCCTCGGCAAGCTCGCAGCGCTCATCCAGAGCATCCCGGCACCTGTCATGGGCGGCGTCTCCATGCTGCTCTTTGGCCTCATCGCCGCGTCCGGCATCCGCATCCTCGTCGAGTCCCATGTCGACTACAACCAGCCGATGAACCTGCTGCTGACGTCCATCGTCATGGGCATCGGCGTCTCGACGGCCAGCATCACGATTGGCACCGTCACGCTCAAAGGCATGGCGCTTGCGACGATCGTCGCCATCCTCCTCTCCCTCACGTTCCGCGTCATCGCGCGCCTGCGCGGCGAGCCATTCACGCCGGCCGGCGAAAAAGAAACGAAAGCGACAGGAGACCTGCACCAAGAATGAACCGCCTCATCGTCCAGCTCCGCGCGGGAGAAAGCGAACTCCCCGCCGAGACGTACCTCATCAAGCGCTATGGCATGTCGAAATCGCAGTGGAAACGCATCAAGCACCTCGGCGACTTCCGCTGGAACGGCCTCTCCGTCAACGCGAAGCACACCATCGTCATGAATGGCGACGTGCTGACATTTGAAAGCGAACGGCCAAAAGACCCGAACGCCTTTCCGCTCACGCCTGAGCACATCCCGCTCGACATCCGCTACGAAGACCGCTGGCTGCTCGCGATCAATAAACCGACGAACATGGTCGTCCACCCGCTCTACAACACGCCGCACGGCACGCTCGCGAACGCCGTGCTCGGCTACTACGAGGAAAAAGGCTGGACGCATGCATTCCACCCGCTCCACCGCCTCGACCGCAACACGACGGGCCTCGTCCTCGTCGCCAAAGAGCCCGAGCTGCAGCACATGCTGACGAAAAATGGCGTCACGAAACTCTTTCACCGCACATACCTCGCCATCGCCTGTGGCCACCTGCCCGCAAAAGAAGGCTGGCTTAACGAGCCCATGGGCCCCGCGCCCGATAGCTACGTCAAGCAGATGGTGAAGCCTGAAAGCGAAGGCGGCAAGGCCGCGCGCACGCACTACGAAGTGCTCGGCGAGACGACGGCAGGCGGCCAGCCGCTCTCGCTCGTGCGCCTCTGGCTCGAAACCGGCCGCACCCACCAGATCCGCGTCCACCTCGCGCACATCGGCTGCCCGCTCCTCGGCGACGACCTCTACGGTGCGCCCAGCGACCTCATCGGCCGGCAGGCACTCCACGCGGCCGAGCTCTCGTTCCGCCATCCCATCACGAAAGAAGACGTCAAGATCACAGCTCCGCCGCCCGAGGACTTCCAGAAGCTGCTCGACGCGTTCTTTCAAAAATTCTAAAAAAGTCTGGGTGCCCCACTACACCAGATTCATTTTCTATGGTATAATAAACAAAGTTCATGAGTTCACGAGGGAGCCATGTGCCTCTGCGTGAACCGAAATTACTAGGGGGTTATGTATCATGCCATTAGTTGGAACGAAAGAAATGTTCAAGAAAGCTTACGAGGGCGGCTACGCCATCGGCGCTTTCAACGTCAACAACATGGAGATCGTCCAGGGTATCACGGAAGCAGCTGCTGAACTGAATTCCCCGGTCATCCTCCAGGCATCCGCCGGCGCTCGCAAATATGCGAAAGGCCCGTATCTCCGTCATCTCGTCCTCGCAGCTCTCGAGGTCAACGACATCCCTGTCGCCCTGCACCTCGATCATGGCCCGGACTTCGAGACGTGCAAAGCCTGCATCGATGACGGCTTCACGTCCGTCATGTATGATGGCTCGAAGTACGAGTTCAAAGAGAACATCAAGCGCACGCAGGAAGTCGTCGCTTATGCGCATGAGCATGGCGTCGTCGTCGAGGCTGAACTCGGCAAGCTCGCTGGCATCGAGGACGATGTGAAAGTCGCTGCTCATGATGCCGCTTACACGCAGCCGGAAGAAGTCGAAGAGTTCGTCAAAGAGACGGGCGTCGACTCCCTCGCCATCGCCATCGGCACGAGCCATGGCGCATTCAAGTTCAAGCCGGAGCAGTGCACGCGCAACGCAGACGGCGTCCTCGTCCCGCCCGAGCTCCGTTTCGACATCCTCGCGGAAATCGAGAAGAAGATCCCCGAGTTCCCGATCGTCCTCCATGGTGCTTCCTCCGTCATTCCGAAGTACGTCAAGATCATCAACGACAACGGCGGCAAGCTCGATGACGCTGTCGGCATCCCGGAGGATCAGCTCCGCAAGGCAGCGAAGTCCGCGGTCTGCAAGATCAACATCGACTCCGACCTCCGCCTCGCGATGACGGCTGGCATCCGCGAGCACTTCGTGGCAAATCCGGGTCATTTCGATCCGCGCCAGTATGTCGCAGATGGCCGTTCCTACATCAAGGAGCTCGTCGAGCACAAGATCAAAGACGTCCTCGGCTCCGACGGCCGCGCCGATGAGATCATGGCCCTCGTCAACGCAAACAAATAATCGGACTTCGAAAGATACCCCGACATCAAAAAGAGATGCTGCACATCGCGGCATCTCTTTTTTGCGTCTCATGATTTCTTTTTTCGCGGCCGTCCCCGCTTCTTTGGAATCCAGGCGTCGACGCCGTGCTCCTTATACTCTTGCACCCAGCGGTTCAGCGTCGCTGGGTTTTTGATGTGCAGCCGCGCAGCGAGCTCTTCGTACGACTCCCCCGATGACAGATACTGCTCCACGGCCTTCTGCTTGAACTCCGCATCATAGACTTCCTTCGTCCACGACGTCTTCAGCCCGTCGTCGCCAAACTCCCGGTACGCCTTGATCCACTGATGCACAAGAGACTTTCCTGGGATACCATACTGTTTCGCAAGCAGCAGTACGCCCGCACGACCTGACAAATAGTCGTTGACGACCTGACGCTTGAATTCATATGGGTACTTCATTCCAACTCCTTGCGCCCCCGCTCCTGTAGCAGCTGCACGAGCTGCTTGACCTCCTGCGAACGACCGCGATGCGCGACAAGGACGACATCATCCGTCTCGACGATCATCAGATTCTCGACGCCGATCGTCGAGATCAGCCGCTTCCGCCCATAGATCAAGTTGCCCCGGCTGTCAAGCGGGATGACATCGCCCCGCACGGCATTCCCCGCCTCATCCTTTTCCAGCACATCATAGATGGCATCCCACGAGCCGACATCATTCCAATACAGCTGCAGCGGCACTGTCACGCCACACGTCGTATGCTCCGCGACCGCGTAATCGATCGAAATCGACGGCATATCGGGAAACACACGGACAACATCCTCATAGCTTCCCTGCGCCAGCGCATGAATCCGCGGCGCATGCTGCGCGATCTCGCGCAAAAACAACCCAATCGAGAACGCGAACATTCCCGAATTCCAAAGGTACTTCCCCGTCGCGAGATACCGCTGCGCCGTTTCGAGATCGGGCTTTTCCTTGAACGATTGCGTCCGATACGCCCCTGCGAGCCGTTCCCCGAGCTCGATATATCCAAAGCCCGTCTCCGGCCGATCTGGCTGCACGCCAAACGTCACGAACTTGTCATCCGCCGCAATCTGCACCGCCGTCTCCACGGCCTTCTGGAACGCCTGCGCCGGACGGATGATATGGTCAGACGTCGCGATCAGCAAGACCTCATCTGTCCCCGTTCCGAGCTTTTCCATGCAGTACTTCACCGTCAGCATCACAGCGGGAGCCGTATTGCGCGCCGCAGGCTCCAGAACGATCTGCGCCCCTGCGGCATCCGCATCCTGAAGTTCCTTCTGCACATACGCCACATAGCGCTGATTCGTCACGACGAAGATGTCCTCCACCCGCACGAGTCGCTTGCAGCGCAAAAGCGTCTCCCCGAGCAGCGACTGCTCGTCATCGATGCTCAGGAACTGCTTCGGCAGGCTCTTGCGCGACAACGGAAACAGCCGCGTCCCGCCGCCACCTGCCAAAATCACAATTTTCATAGCGTTCTATTTCTCCAATCCTCCAGCACACGGCCGAGGCCATCCAGGAAATCCACCTGCGGCCGCCAGCCCGTCGCCCGTCGCAGCTTCTCCGCACTCCCGACGAAGCGCGGCACTTCCGATGGCCGGAACCGCGACGCATCCTTCACGACGTCGATCTTTGCTAGCGAATACTGCATCAGACCATCGAGCACGTCGCAAATCTCATGTGCCTGCCCCGAGCAGACATTGTACACACCAGATGCGATGCCCTCCGTCTCCAGCAGTGCCACATACGCCGCCACGACATCTGTCACAAACATGAAATCCCGTGCCGCGCTGAGGTCGCCAACGCACATCACGGACGGCTGCTCACCGCGCTCAATGGCCGCAATCTGGCTCGCGAAGTCGCTGACGACGAACCCTTTCGCCTGTCCAGGCCCGAAATGATTGAACGAACGCGTCTGGATTACGCACACGCCGAGTCGCCGCCCGAGCTGCAACATCATCTGCTCCGCGCAGAGCTTGCTGATCGCATACGGATTTTGCGGCTGGCAGAGATCCGTCTCCACGAGCGGCCGCCCGCATTTTGCCGTCAGTCCATACGCATCGCTCGATCCGACGCCGAGGAACGTCCCATCGGGATTCACATATGCAAGCGCCTCCAAAACGCGGATGCTCGCGCCGACATTCACCTCGACCGTCTGCTGCGGATGCTCCCAGGCATACGGCACGTTGCTAACCGCCGCCAGATGCACGACGGCATCAGGGTGCACGTCCTCCATGCAACGCAGGACGGCCATCCCATCGAGGAGATCGATATCCTGCTCGCAGCGATGTCCCATCGTCACGACCGTATGACCATGCTGCTGCAACGCTGGGACGAGATACCGACCAACAAACCCTTGCGCCCCCGTGACGACGATCTTCATTTCGCCGCCTCGACACGCAGCTCCGTCTCCACGCGTGCGAGATCGGCATCCACCATCATATGGATCAGCTGCTCGAGCGACGTCTGCGCCTTCCATCCCAGCTTTGCTTCCGCCTTGTCCGGCTGGCCAACGAGTACATCCACCTCGGCCGGACGGTAAAACTTCGGATCGATCACGACATACTTTTCATAGTCCAGGCCGACATACTCGAACGCGATCTGGCACATCTCGCGCACCGTCGTCGTCCGCCCTGTCGCTACGACATACGTATCTGGTTCGTCTTGCTGCAGCATCCGCCACATCGCTTCGACATAGTCGCCTGCAAAGCCCCAATCGCGCTTCGCATCGATATTGCCGAGATGCAAATCTTTCTGCCGCCCGAGCTTGATCCGTGCCACCGCATCCGTCACTTTCCGCGTGACAAACTCGATGCCGCGCAGCGGCGACTCGTGGTTGAACAAAATGCCGCAGCAGCCGAAGATGTCATAGCTCTCGCGATAATTGATCGTCATCCAATGCGCGAATAACTTCGAGACGCCATACGGGCTCCGCGGATGAAACGGCGTCTCCTCCGACTGGATCGGATGCTCCGCCATCCCGCCAAACATCTCCGATGTCGATGCCTGGTAATAGCGAATCCGAGGATTCACGATGCGGATCGCTTCGAGGCAGTTCAGCGCCCCGAGCCCCGTCACCTGCGCTGTCAACTGCGGCTGCTGCCATGACGTCCCAACGAAGCTCTGCGCTCCGAGATTGTAAAACTCATCTGGCTGCGCCGTCTCCACAGCGCGGATGATCGACGTCACATCTGTGAGATCCCCTTCGAGAATCGTCACGCGATCGAGGATCCCGAGATACGACAACCGCCACGTCGTCGTCGTCGCCCGCCGTGCGAGCAGCCCGTAGACCTCATACCCTTTCGAAAGCAGCAACTGCGCGAGATACGCGCCATCCTGTCCCGTGATGCCTGTAATCAATGCTGTCTTGCCCATACTGACCTTCCTATCTTCAAATCTTCAAACGACCTTCTCGCCCATCTCATCGTAAATATGGATATGCGAGGACGGAATCCCTGCATCATGGAGCATCAGAGCTACCTGCACGACGATGGCACGATTCTGGATGGAGATGATGTACTCCGCACCTGAGCATCGCGACAACACATCGCTCGGCCGTTCGATCGTCAGGTCATGCATCTGTCGGCCTTTCCCGCCCATGCCTTGGTCACACAGCGCGACCACTTCGACACGAGCATCCTCGCGAAGCAGGTCGAACAATCGATTGCCCGCCGCACCCATGCCGTAGATCACAACGGGCGTGTGTTCCCCCCAGCCCTTCGGCAAAGGAAGCCCAGCCAAATCCTGTAGTTCCGCCTCTTCATATTTCAGCGGCTCCTGCTCCATGATCGCCCTGCATTTCTGCAAGACATCGAGATACCGTTCTTCTAGCGTATCCGCCTGCAATTCCTGCAAGCGCGTTGCTTCCCCAGCGAGAATCCGTTTCCGTTCCTCGGCATCGGACATCAGACGATGCACGGCTGCAGCGACCGTCTCAGGCTCTGCCGTATCCACCAGCACACCACAACCGCCCAGCGTATCTGGCACGGCCGTCCGTGCCAATGCCACGATCGGCAACTGAAAATACATGGCCTCGACAAGCGGGATGCAGAAGCCCTCATGCACGCTCATGCAGAGGAACACATCCGCCACCTGGTAATACGCCAGATACTCGCTGAACCGCACATGCCCAGGAAAAATCACATCCTGAGCAACATGAAGAGACTTCGCCAATCGTAACAACCGCTGGTAGTAATGCTCGCTTGCGACCTTTCCCACAAGGAACAACCGCGCTGTCGCATCATACTGCCGATACGCCGCAAAGGCGCGGATCACATCCTCCTGCCGCTTGCTCGGAAAAATACGCCCAGTGAACAAGATGTTCGTCCGACCATCCTGATACCGCTGGAGCACGCCAGCATCTGGCGCATGGTGAAACTGCTCCCAACGCATCAAGATTGGCAAGACAAACACCCGATCCGCCCGCCAGCCCTTCTGCAGCAGCACATCTCGGCTATAGGCCGAAAACGTGATGGCCGCATCAAAATACTGCGGCGTCTCCTCCACATCACAAAGCCCGATTGCCGCCTGCATGCGAAGCTCATCAAGGCCACGCTCACGGAACAGGCGCGGATCAGTGATATTCTGGAACGCCAAGATCTTTCGACACTTCAAGTAACGCAACATCGGGTCTACCGTGAGTGCCAGATGGTAGATGACGATATTGTCACCTGAAAAAAGCGGATCAGAAACAGATTGCGTCGTCAAACGTTGATTGTAGATAACAGCATCATATCCCTTTTGCTTCAACATATTGTCAATCGCCATAGCAGCATTACTGACGCCGCCACCATCTCCAAGGCCAGTCAAGATTTGAATGATTTTCAATGATTCCAGGCTCTCTTTTCCTTCGCAGTTTTGCTTTCGCTGGTTCACGCGTTACGCGCTGGATCCAACCATTTCACTTTATGTACATCAAGACCAGCTAATTCCAAGCTGTTACGAATTTCCCGCGCAACCTCTTCGCGCTCGATAGCAATCAACACCGTGTCATAGGTCGATGCATCCAATCCTGCCAATTCTGCCAAAGTTATCACAGGCACCTCTTTCACGCCAGTATTGGCGGGATGGCGATCACAAATAGCTATCAACTTGCAATATGGCACTGCGAGCAATTGATGCAGGTACGTCTTCCCGACCACACCGCCGCCATAGATAATGATGCGACTGCCTGGCTGGATGGCCTTCCACGGGAAATCAAATCGCGGATCGATCAAACAATCAACAGGATGCGTGCCTTTCAGATATTGCACTTCTTTCTTGAGTGCATCCCTCTCTTCTGCCAATCGGACTTTGTCCACCTGCACAAATCCATCAAAAACATTCGCTGGGATCGACAATTTAGATTCAAGCTCAGCGCTCTTTTCTTCCGCAACATAATAGTAGCTGAGTCCGTCAAACATCGTGAACTGATAGCCATTTCTGCGTACCATCTCATCCCAATCGACGCTCAGTTCTGTGGACAAGGGAAGCGTAGCTTCGATCACCAAAACCCACGGGCGGAATTTATGGAAATCCATTCCTTTTAAGACGGCTGCTTCCCCGCCTTCCACATCGATCTTCAGAAAATGGATCTCCCGGTCGCCGACATATTCTTCGCAAACCTCTGCCAGCGGAACGATCGATATTTCTTTTTCTATGACTTCGAAGCCCTTTTCTTTATGCCCTTCGGCAATTTCAGAATCAGTCGTCGACAAGCCTGTCTGGGGAATTTCATAGAATTTTTGATGACATTTCCGTTCTCCAGCTCCCTTTTGCAGATTCACATCCCTTGGGCGCGCCTTGCAAAGAAGTTGATAATATTCTTCTGATGGCTCCAAGTTGATGCCATGCCATCCTTGATCATAGAACCACTTTGTCACAGACAGCTCTTCCGGGTCATTGGCACCCACATCGAGATAAAAGCCATCTTCGAGGCCCCCGAGAGCGCGCCAAAGGATGACGTCTTCATAATTTTGTGCATATGAGATGATTCCCATACCATTTCCCTCCATGAAATCATTCCATTACCATATACGGCTCTGTGCGGCCTCTTAAGATTTGCAAAATACTTCCCGCACTTTCCCGCCAGCTATAAATCCGAATCTTATTAGGATCTGGATGGTCGTCTTGCTTCATCCACTTTGTGAGCGCTCTGCATAATCCATCGGAATCGCCTGCTGGGAAAAAGTCGGCTTGTTCCTGACTGACTTCATGAAAAATCGGAATATCAGAGCAAAGAATCGGGAGACTAAAATTCGCAGCCTCGACCATCGGCAAACCGAATCCTTCATCCAAGCTGGCAGTCAGATAACAATCTGCATTTTTATAAGCGTATACCAGTTCAGCATCAGAAGCATCCTGCAACCAAAGCAGCCGATCATCACGGCTCTGTACTGACATGATTTCATCCTCAATTTCAGAATTGATCAGATGTCTTCCTATAATCAGCAGCTTTGCGTTATCGCCATTTCGCCATAGCTTCCGAAATGCTTCCAATGCAGTTGCATAGTCCTTCCGCGGATTAATGACTCCAACCATCAAGAACATCGGACAAGCATCTGCCAAAAATCTACATAATTTCTTCCGTACCTTGCCCGATGCATTTGGCATGACAGCACCGCATGGGAAATAATACAAATTTGTAGATTTCTCTGGCTTAATACCATGCTCCATCATGTAATCTGACACGGTATCTGCCGTCGCTTTCGAATTGCAAATCAGGCCATCGCATTCCCTCATTACGAACTCATGCCATTGTTTGAAAATCGCATCTGGTTCTTTCATATTGAAAAATTCAGGATATCGAAGCGGAAACAAATCATGCACAACAGCAAAAGCACGACCGCCCACACGGTGTAGCTCCTGCACGATCGGATAAAATGCATCGCTCATCGTCCACGTAGGATCCAGCAAGAACAACACGTCGCCAGCTTGAAACTTAATTGATTTTTCTAACGGCTTTCCAGTTCCTTGTTTTTCATATTCATGGAGAAAAAATCTCTCATTCGTTACCATTCGCCCATCTGCAAACTGTACCAAATGGATGTTTCTATCTTCTTTCAATAGCTCGCGTCCCACTTCATGACAAAGACGATGGGAGTGTAAAATAGTTTGTGTAAAAGGCCTTTACAAGTCAACGTTGGTTCTGGCATACTGACAGAATCACTCGCAACCGCAAAGGATGAACACAATGGCAAAACGCGAACTTACGCCCG
>JAXGCE010000035.1:0-54437 GCA_034186105.1 Selenomonadaceae bacterium | reverse complement strand
CCCGCCGTCCGTCGAACTGCACCAATCCGAAAATCAAGGCAGCGCTCGAAGAAGTTTTCAAGCTCTACTGAGACGTGTGTTGCTGGAAAATCTTGATTCTTTTCAAAGGGCGTGGTATCATAAGCGTAGATACAGAGATACCAAAAGGGCGCTGTGTCACCAGCGCCCTTCGGTCGAGTACAATCGACGGTTCTACCATCGGATCGCTGCAAGCATGCAGAGCGCAGTTGCAACTGCGATGACAAACTTGCTGGAAACGTGTAGTTTGAAGTTTTTCGTCTCCAAGTCCATGGTACCACCTCCTGTATTCAGTTTTGGCCCCCCGTCATGTTCCCGCATGACGGGGGGCTTGCTTTATTCTAGCACAAAGTTCTTTCGCTGAACAGGCGTTGCACAAATGGGTGCAGCGCCTGTTTTGCCTTGCTGTACGAAAAAATCCACTGCAAATCGCGCAGATTCCGATGAAACGAGAATACAGAGTGCAAGATTTTATAGTCTGATGCGAAAAAAGAATGAAAAAATTCGAAAACATGGACATGCAGAAAAACGAAGATGCCACTATTTTATAGGAACATGTCCCCAAAACGTTCTATAATATACACATCAGGTAAACAAAGAACCCCAAAAGAATGGGTTATTGAGAAAGGTGGACTTTTGAAATGATCAAAGTCGGTATCATTGGAGCAGGCCGCATCGGCCATGTGCATGGGGAAAGCATCTCGAAATTCGTCAAGAACGCCACGGTCAAGACGATCGCGGATCCGTTCATGAACGAAAAGACGGAAGCCTGGGCGAAGTCTCTTGGTGTCGAGAAGACGACGAAAGACTATCATGAAATCCTGAACGACCCAGAGATCGCTGCTGTCCTCATCTGTGCATCCACGGATCAGCACTCTCCGCTCTCCATCGAGGCGCTGAAAGCTGGCAAGCACGTCTTCTGCGAGAAGCCGATCGACCATGATGTCGAGAAGATCAAAGAAGTCCTCGAAGTTGTCAAGACCTCCGGCAAAAAGTATCAGGTCGGCTTCAACCGCCGCTTTGATCACAATTTCCGCGCAGTCCGCGAGGCGGTCAAGGCGGGCAAAGTCGGCAAGCAGCAGATTATCAAGATCACGTCCCGCGATCCGGAACCGCCTTCCATCGATTACGTGAAGGTCTCAGGCGGCATCTTCCTTGACATGACGATTCATGATTTCGACATGGTCCGCTATCTCTCCGGCTCGGAAGTCGAAGAAGTCTATGCAGAAGGCTCCGTCACGGTCGATCCTGCGATCGGCAAGGCTGGTGACATCGATACGGCGGTCATCACGATGAAGCTCGCGAACGGTGCCACGGCCGTCATCGACAATTGCCGCGCG
Source organism: Selenomonadaceae bacterium (assembly GCA_034186105.1). Lineage (GTDB taxonomy): Bacteria > Bacillota > Negativicutes > Selenomonadales > Selenomonadaceae > Selenomonas_C. The sequence goes on along the minus strand of JAXGCE010000035.1, from coordinate 53,079 downwards.
GCTTGCTATGGCTACGACCAGCGCGCCGAAGTCTTCGGCACGAAGGGCTGCGTTTCCATCTCGAATGATTCCGATTCCAATGCGGTCTACAGCTGCAAGGACGGCGTCATCGCCGAGAAGCCGATGTTCTTCTTCCTCGAGCGCTACATGATGGCGTATGCAAACGAAGTCAACGAATTTGTCGAAGCCATCGTCAACGACACGGAGACGCCGGTCAACGCGAACGACGGCCTGCAGCCGGTTCTCATCGGCCTCGCTGCGAAGAAGTCCGTCGAAGAGCATCGCCCGGTCAAGGTTGCGGAAATCCGTGCAGCGTACGGCCTCTGATTTTCAGGACGTACCGATACAGGAAGAAATCACGAGGAGGAACATCCCATGGCAAATATCAAACTCGGCATTGCTCCGATCGCATGGACGAACGATGACATGCCGGATCTCGGCAAGGAGAACACGTTCGAGCAGTGCGTCAGCGAAATGGCGCTCGCAGGCTACGAGGGCTGCGAAATTGGCAACAAGTATCCGAAAGATCCGAACGTCCTCAAAAAGGCACTCGATCTTCGCGGCCTCCAGATCGCAAGCGCCTGGTTCAGCTCCTATCTTCTCACGCAGCCGTACGAGCAGGTCGAAAAAGACTTCCGCGCACATTGCGCATTTTTGCAGGCGATGGGGGCGAAGTTCTGCAACGTCGCAGAGCAGGGCACGAGCGTGCAGGGCAAGCTCGATGTGCCGGTCTTCGCTGGCAAGCCGGTCAACACGGAAGAGCAGTGGAAGACGCTGACGGAAGGCCTCGACAAGCTCGGCAAAGTCGCGAAGGAAGACTACGGTCTGACGATGACGTATCATCATCACATGGGCACGTGCGTCCAGACGACGGCCGAGATCGACCGCCTCATGGACGAGACGAACCCCGCGTACGTCTCCCTGCTTTATGATACGGGCCATCTCGTCTGCTCCGGCGAGGATCCGATCGCGATTCTCAAGAAGTACCTCCCGCGCATCCGCCATATCCATCTGAAGGACATCCGCATGGAGATGCGCAACAAGGTCAAGGCCGAGAACATGAGCTTCCTCGATGGCGTCCGCGCCGGCATGTTCACGGTCCCGGGCGATGGCGACATCGACTTCGGCCCAATCTTCGACATCGTGATGAAGAGCGACTATGATGGCTGGATGCTCGTCGAAGCCGAGCAGGATCCGGCGAAGGCCAATCCGTTCGAGTATGCGAAGAAGGCGCGTGCGTACATCCGCGAGAAGGCGCACATCTGATCTTTCATCGGCATCGTTTCGTTCCTTGCAGCAGGAGTCGCTCCGTCCGTCGGCGGAGCGGCTCTTTTTCAGCCATGCGTCGTGCAGTTGATTTTTTTCGTCGTGTTCCTTATAATGAAACCGTTCCCTTCTGATTTCAAAGGAGCCCGCTATGCTGCAATGTTTTCTGGATCATCGTGCGCCGTCGCTGTTCCGTTCCGGGCGGCTGCCGCGTCTCGAGTATGTCTGCGATGTCGATTCCGCCGCATCCGCGATGACGCGCAATCTCCATGCGCATTCCAACATCGCAGAGCTCCTGCTCGTCTATCGAGGGTACGGCATCTACCGCGTCGGAGGCAGGCGTTATGTGGCGGGCGAGGGGACGCTCATCGTGCTGGATGCCGGCATCGTCCATGAGGAAATCGGCGGCTGCGCGGAAGGCATGGCGAGTTACTGCCTCGGCGTCTCGGGGGTAGAGCTTGTCAGGAGGCCGCCAAACTGCATCCTGCCGGAGGATGCGATGCCGCTGCTCCAACTGCGTGATGATTACAAAGAGATGCTGGAGCTCTTTCGCCTGACCGTGCATGAAGGTTATGCTGGCCGCACGGAAGCGGCAGAGGCGCTGATGCGCGCCATCCTTGTGCGGACGTGCGAGATCCTGTCTGCGCAGCGAGAAAAAGCCGAGACGCGGGAAAGTGCGCTCGGCAGGGAAATCCGGCAGTATCTTGACCGGAATTATATGGAGAATCTGCATCTGGCAGATGTTGCGGCGGCACTCCACACGAGCGCGTCGCATGCATCGCATTTGTTCCGAAGGGAAAACGGCCTGTCGCCGATGCAGTATGTCGCCCTGCGGCGCATCGGCGAGGCGCAGAACCTCCTCATCAATACGAAGATGAGCGTGACGGACATCGCCGCGCAGGTCGGCTACAACAACTCGAATTATTTTCAGAATGTCTTCCACCACGCCCTCGGCATGACACCGTGCGAGTACCGGCGGCGCTGGACAACCTGAACTCGGGCTCCGAAGAAAATTTCATAGATCCTCCGTGCGGCTGTTCACGCTGGTTTCCGGCGTGAGCCGCCGCACGTTGTTCGTCGTGCAGTAGGTCTGATAGCGTTCGGGCGGCAGCTTGTCAAGGACGAGGCAGTCCATCGAGGCGAGGCTCGCATAGCTCATGAGTGAAGCGACATCGATTTTTGAGTGATCGACGAGCAGGTATTTTTTCGATGGAAGATCCGCGAGGTAGCGCTTGATTTCGCATTCGAGCGGGGAGGCGTTTGTCGCTCCGTGCTCGATGGAGATGCCCGTGGATGCGAGAAAGATCTTCGAGATGTTGAAATCCCGGAGGCAGCGGATGACGCTCGAGCCGACGAAGGCTTTTGACGGCACGTAGAGCGCGCCGCTCGTCGTGAGCACGTCGAGCGACGGGTAGTCGAGCGCCATATTGATGACATTGAGACTCGACGTGATGATGGTGATGCGCCCCTTTCCCGTGAGGAACGGGATCATATGCATCGTTGTCGTGCCGGAGTCGATGTAGATGACGTCGTCCTCCCGGACTTCGGAAGCGGCCAGGCGGGCGACGATCTTCTTGGCATTCTCATTCTTCGTCGCGCGGCTGTCGAACGGCTCCGGTGCGGAGGGATCGAGCGCATCTTCGTTCAGGACGATGCCGCCGTAGACTTTGTGGATGAGGCCTTGCTGCTCGAGCTCGCAGATGTCGCGGCGGATCGTGTTTTTTGATACACCGAAGCGGCGGCAGAGGTCTTTGATGGAAAGCGTGTGCTCCTCGAGGAGCAGCTTGCGGATTTGCTGGATGCGATTGATCTTCATGAGAACCACCTGCTTGGCAGGAAGCAGGGCAGCTGCTTCCTGATGACGTTGGAAATTTTATGACCCTACCTGCATTATAAGAGGAAATGGGCAAAGATACAAGCTTTTTCTGCAAGAAATGATTATATTTTGAATACATAATCTCACAAAATACCAAGAAGTGCGGCGATTATTTGAGTGCATTTTGCATTTTTTTGCAAATAGATATTGACAATGCAATCGAAATGTATTAAATTAAAACCATCAAGTGAGCAAAACATAATCAAAATAAACTCGCACAGGTATCAAAAGGAGAATGTATCATGGGTTATTCGTTCATGGTTCCAGAAAAAATCCTGTCAGGGACGGGCGTCATCGAGGAGCTCGGCCAGCACATCCAGGGGAAGGGCACGAAAGCGCTCATCGTCACGGATGCGTTCATGGTGAAATTCGGCAATGCCGCGAAGGTCGAGGACGCGCTGAAGAAAGCGGACATCCCGTATGTTCTTTTCGACGGGGCGAACTCCGAGCCGACGGACAAGATCGTCGATGCGGGTCTTGCGGTCTATCGCAAAAATGGCTGCGACTTCGTTGTCGCGCTTGGCGGCGGCAGCCCGATGGACACGGCGAAGGCCATCGCCTTCCTGTCGACGCAGCCAGAAGGCACGAAGATCAGCAGCTTCATGCACAAGACGATCGACATGAAAGTCCCGTATCTCGTTGCCATCCCGACGACGGCCGGCACGGGCTCGGAAGTCACGAAGAACACGATCATCTCTGACACGGAGAACAACGTCAAGATGCTCCTCGGCGGCCCGTCGATCATCCCGAAGCTCGCGGTCGTCGATCCGACGTTCACGATGACGGCTCCCCAGGGCGTCACGGCAGCTACGGGCATCGATGCCCTCTGCCATGCGATCGAGGCGTACACGTCCCGCAAGGCGCAGCCGCTCACGGATACGTTCGCGCTTTCCGCCATCCGGAAGATCCACAAGAACCTGCCGATCTGCTACAAGGATGGCAAGAACGTCGAAGCGCGTCTCGCGATGTCTGTCGCAGCGCTCGAAGCCGGCATCGCCTTCAACAACGCTTCTGTCACTATCGTGCACGGCATGAGCCGCCCGATCGGCGCCCTCTTCCACATCGCGCACGGCGTCTCGAATGCCGTCCTCCTCCCCGCGTGCATGGCGTTCGCCATCGAGGAGAACACAGACCGCTTCGCGACGATCGCCCGCACGATGGGGGTGGCGGATGACGCGACACCGGATCATGAAGCAGCCGAGGCTTTCGTCCAGGAAGTCACGCGCTTCTGCAAGGAAGTCGGCATCCCCAAGGTCGAGGAGCTCCTCAAGAAGGGCGGCAAGACGAAGGAAGACTTCCTTTCCCAGCTCGACAAGATGGCTTCTGATGCACTCGAGAGCGGCAGCCCGCAGAACACGATGCGCATCCCGACGAAGGAGCAGATCATCGAAATCTACAAGAAATTGTTCTGAGATAGGCGGGGAGGAAATCAGAAATGTCACTCGTCAAACTGTCCGAGCTGCTCGCGCAGCCGGATGATACCTACGCCATCGGCGCATTCAACGTCTCCGACATGGAGATGGCCTGGGGCGCCATCCAGGCCGCCGAAGAGCTCCGCGCCCCGATGATCCTCCAGATTGCAGAGAGCCGCCTGCGCTATTCGCCGCTCGACCTCCTCGCTCCCGTCATGGTGGCGGCAGCGAAGAAATGCAGCATGCCGGTGGCCGTCCACCTCGACCACGGCAACACGATGGAGACGATCCGCCTCGCGCTTGACTGCGGCTTCACGTCCGTCATGTTCGACGGCTCGCGCTATCCGCTCGAGGAAAACATCCGCCGCACGAAAGAAGTCGTGAAGCTCGCGAAGAGCTGCGGTGCGGACGTCGAAGCCGAGATCGGCAGCATCGGCGGTGCCGAAGGCGACATGCCGGAAGCGGACATCGCCGTCACGGATGTCGCGGAAGCGAAGCGCCTCGCGGAAGAGACCGGCGTGGACGCGCTCGCCGTCGCGATCGGCACGGCGCACGGCAACTACAAGAAGAAGCCGCACCTGCGCATCGACCGCTTGCAGGAAATCCATGCGGCGCTCAAGACCCCGCTCGTCCTCCACGGCGGCACGGGGCTGACGGAAGAAGATTTCAAGAACTGTCTCCAGAACGGCATCCAGAAGATCAACATCGCTACGGCATCCTATGATGCTTCGGCGCGTGAAGCGGCGAAGGCCGTCGCAGAAAAAGGCGATGCGCTCAAGTACTTCGACGTGAGCGACGCAATCGTGCGCGGCACATGCGCGAACGTCAAACGCCATATGAAGATCTTCGGCATGGAAGGAAAAGCGAGACTCTGATATCGAAATGCCTGTCTATCCAATAGGAGGAAAACGAAAAATGGCACTCGTAACATTTGGCAAGGACAAGCCGATGGACGTCGTCCTGATCGGACGCGTGACGCTCGACTTCAATCCGAACGAGATGAACCGCACGCTCGACAAGGTCAAGACGTTCTCCATGTACCTCGGCGGCTCGCCCGGCAACATGGCCGTCGGCATCAACAAGCTCGGCAAGAAGGTCGGCTTCATCGGCTGCGTGTCCGATGACCAGTTCGGTGATTTCGTCATCAACTACTTCAACGATCGCGGCATCGACACGTCCCAGATGACGCGTGCGCAGCACGGCGAACGCATCGGCCTGACGTTCACGGAGATGAAGAGCCCGACGGAGAGCAGCATCCTCATGTACCGCGACCAGGTGGCAGACCTCGAGATCCGTCCGGAGGATGTCAGCGAGGACTACATCGCGAAGGCGAAGATCCTCATCATTTCCGGCACGGCACTCTCGAAGAGCCCGTCCCGCGAGGCATGCCTGCTCGCAGCCCAGTATGCGAAGAAGCATGACACGCGCATCATCTTCGACCTCGACTATCGCCCGTACAGCTGGCGCGCGAAGATCGATATCTCGATCTACTGCTCCATCGTCGCTTCGATGGCGGATGTCATCATCGGCTCCCGCGACGAAGTCAATCTCACGGAAGGCCTCGCGGAAGACGCGACGGCGCCGGCCGATCACGTGCTCGCGGAAAAATACATCGCGCAGGGCACGAAGATCGTCATCATCAAGCACGGCAAGAAGGGCTCCATCGCTTATACGGCGGACAAGCAGGCGTACAAGGTCGAGTCGTATCATATCAACTTGCTCAAATCTTTCGGCGGCGGCGATGCCTACGGCAGCGCGTTCGTCTACGGGCTCCTCGCGGGCTGGACGGTGCCGCAGGCGCTCCAGCACGGTACGGCGCACGCGGCGATGGTCGTTGCGAGCCACAGCTGCTCCGAAGCCATGCAGACGGTGGAGGAGATCGATGCATTCATGAAAGAGCACAAGGACGAGAAGGTCATTTCGACCCTCGCATGGGAGGCAGCATTATGAGATTCGGACGTTTGGGCACCGAGCTTGCGCACGGCTACAACGCCATGACGACGCGCGAGAGCGACATGATGATGGATATCGGCTATCAGGTCATGGACAAGAGCGAGCACGTCTCGTTTGAAGACCGCTTCCAGGAGACGGCGTTCGTCATCCTGACGGGCAAAGTGGAGATCGAATGGGGCGGCGCGACGCGCGTCATGGAGCGTCATTCCCTCTTTGATGAAAATCCGACATGCCTGCACGTTCCGTGCGGCACGCATGTCGACATCCGTGCGCTCGAGCCGTCGGAAGTCCTCGTGCAGAAGACGATGAACGATCGAAGCTTTGCACCGGTCTTCTATCGCCCGGAGGATATCCAGTGCGACATCTTCGGCCACGGCCTCTGGAGCGCGAGCGCCGAGCGTACGGTACGCACGATCTTCGACTATGACAATGCGCCGTACTCGAACATGGTCAACGGCGAGGTCATCAACACGCCGGGGCGCTGGTCGGGCTATATTCCGCACCATCATCCGCAGCCGGAAGTCTACACGTACAAGTTCGACAAGCCGCAGGGCTTCGGTGCGGCCTTCATCGGCGACAACGCGTTCAAGATCACGCACAACAGCTGGGCGGAAATCTCGGCAGACCTCATGCATCCGCAGGTCACGGCACCGGGCTACGCGATGTGGTACAGCTGGATGATCCGTCACCTCGATGGCAACCCGTGGAAGAAGACGCGCACGGATCTCCCCGAGCACACCTGGCTCCTCAATCCAAAAGCGAAGATCTGGGCACCCCATTACGACGATTGAGCGCAGGAGGCGCTGCGTTTCAGGAGGCATGTGAAAATGGCAAAAACGATCCGCTTGACGGTCGCACAGGCACTCGTCAAGTTCCTCAATAACCAGTACATCGAGTTCGATGGTGAAGAACAGCCGATGTTCGACGGCATCTTCGGCATCTTCGGCCACGGCAACGTCGTCGGCCTCGGCCAGGCGCTCGAAGAAGACGCCGGCCACCTCACCGTCCACATGGGCCGCAACGAGCAGGGCATGGCGCATGCCGCGATCGGCTACGCGAAGCAGAAGCGCCGCAAGCAGATGTACGCCTGCACGTCGTCCGTCGGCCCTGGCGCTGCGAACATGGTCACGGCGGCCGCGACGGCGACGGCGAACTGCATCCCGGTCCTGTTCCTGCCTGGCGACACCTACGCAGACCGCCAGCCGGATCCGGTGCTCCAGCAGATGGAGCAGCCGACGAGCCTCACGGTCACGACGAATGACGCGTTCCGCGCCGTCTGCAAATACTGGGATCGCGTGACGCGCCCGGAGATTCTCATGACGGCCTGCATCAACGCCATGCGCGTCCTCTCGGATCCGGCAGATACCGGTGCGGTCTGCATCGCGCTCCCGCAGGATGTCGAGGGCGAGGCCTGGGATTATCCTGAATACTTCTTCAAGAAGCGCGTCCACCACATCGACCGCCTTGCTCCTTCGGCGCGCGCCATCAAGGAAGCAGCGGCGCTGATCCAGCGCAAGAAAAAGCCGCTCATGATCTTTGGCGGCGGCGTGAAATATTCCGAAGCGGACGAGACGTTCCAAAAGTTCGCGGAGAAATACCACATCGCTTTCGGCGAGACGCAGGCCGGCAAGGGCTGCATCACCTGGGAGCATCCGCTGAACCTCGGCGGCCTCGGCGAGACGGGCGGCCTCGGCGCGAACCTCCTCGCAGCGGAAGCTGATCTCGTCATCGGCATCGGTACGCGCTACACGGACTTCACGACGTCATCGAAGTGGATCTGCCAGAACCCGGAGGTCGAGTACCTGAACATCAACGTGTCCCGCTTTCATGCGTACAAGATGGACGGCTTGCAGGTCGTCGCGGACGCGAAAGCAGCGCTCGAAGCTCTCGATGCCGAGCTCTCGAAGACCGGCTACCAGACGAGTGCAGCGTATCAGGCGGCAGTCGCGGACTACAAGAAGCGCTATGATGCTGAAGTCGATCGCGTCTTCCACATCGAGTACACGGGCGACGACTTCGTCCCGGAGGTCAACGATGACCTCGACTTCAAGAAAGTCAGCAAGGAGTTTATCGAGGTCACGGAATCCTCCATGCCGCAGACGCGCGTCCTCGGCGTGCTGAACGAGACCATTGACAAGAACGCTATCATCGTCGGTGCATCTGGCAGCCTGCCAGGCGATCTCCAGCGCGTCTGGCGCACGAAGTCTGTCGGCGGCTATCATGTCGAGTACGGCTTCTCCTGCATGGGCTATGAAGTGAATGCAGCGCTCGGCGTCAAGATGGCAGAGCCGGATCGCGAAGTCTACGCGCTTGTCGGCGACGCCGCCTACATGATGCTCCACTCCGAGCTCCCGCAGTCCATTGCCGAGCACAAGAAGATCAACGTCATCCTCTTCGACAACATGATGAACGGCTGCATCAACAACCTCGAGATCGGTCACGGCCAGGGCAGCTATGGCACGGAGTTCCGTTTCCGCAACGAGAAGACCGGCCAGCTCGATGGCGGCTTCGTCCCCATCGACTTTGCGATGAACGCCCGTTCCTACGGCTGCGTCGCCTACACGGTGCACAACGCGGAAGAGCTCAAAGCAGCGCTCGAAGACGCGAAGAAGCAGACCGTCTCCACGCTCATCGACTGCAAAGTCCTGCCGAAGACGATGGTCCACGGCTATGGCGACTGGTGGCGCGTCGGCGTCGCGCAGGTCTCGAAGAGCCAGAAAGTCCATGACTGCTATGAGAACCTCATGAAGCCGCATTACGACGCCGCGCGCAAATACTGACATCCCCCGTTCCTCTTTTTCCTCGATCTGACTTACCCCCAAAAAAAGAACTGATTGCCAGCCGGTCTTTGGATATTCCAAGGACTGGCTGGTTTTTTTATTGGTAAAAATGACAAAGAAACAAAGGTTTTCGTTTGTTCCTACCAGAATTTGGAGGAATTGCGTGGCAGTTTCCTCTATAATGAATTTTGTCAGATAAACCACTCCAAAAGAAAGGAAGCAACCAAAATGTTCCAACATCCATCGATCAAGGCGCGCGCCGGCGCCCTGCTATCCGCGCTCATGCTCGCTTGCAGCATGGCGTTCGCGGCGGAGCCGGATGAGGGCGTGCAGGTCTTGAAATTCGACCGGCCGGCGAATGTCGCGTCGATGCCGGAGAATTTCCGCACGAATCAGAGCGATTTCAAACGCGTGCACGGCGATGTCTATCCGACGCGCGAAGGCCTTGAAGGCCTGAACGATTCGGGCAGCAGCGTGTTCTCGAAGAACGAGTTCCAATCGCTCTTGAAGCAGATCCCGGCAGAGAAGCAGAAGATCATCGTCGTCGATCTGCGTGATGAGTCCCATGGCTATATCAATGACCACGCAGTCAGCTGGTACAGCCGCTACAAGACATTCAATCAAGGCCTTTCCGCACCGCAGGTCATGGCGCGCGAGGAAGCGCTCCTCAAGGCTGCGCAGGAGGCGGGAACGGTCGAGGTCGCGATGCAGGCGAAAGACAAGAGCAATTCGTTCGTCGCTCCAATCCGGGTCGATTCCGTCATGACGGAGAAGGAGCTCGTCGAGTCGCAGGGCGCGAAGTACTACCGCATCCCGATCATGGATTACTCGGCACCGACGCGCGCGAACATCGACCAGTTCGTCGCGTTCTACAAGTCCCTGCCGAAGGGAACCTGGCTGCATTTCCACTGCGAGGCGGGCGTCGGCCGCACGACGATCGCGCTGAGCATGGTGGACATGATCCACAATGCGGCGAAGCTTTCCTATGACGAGATCATGACGCGCGAAGTCCTTCTCGGCGGCCAGGATGTCCGTCAGTCGGCTGCGACGACGTCGGATCCGTACAAGAAAGCGAACTATCCGAAGCGCGCAGCGTTCACGCAGCATTTCTACGATTACGCCAAAGCACATCCTGCCCTTGACATCACGTGGAGCCAGTGGTGCGATCAGCAAGGATATGATTTCTGAAGGATTTGAGAAAGGATGGGGAGGAGCCTCATGAAAAAATCAGCATTTGCGTCTCTCGCGCTCGCGGTGGCACTTTCCGTGCAGACGGGGACGATCGCACTCGCAAACGAACAGCCGGCCAGCGACCAGGCGAAGACCGCCAAGGAATTTCAGGCGCCGGTGCTCGCGCTCAAAGTGGACCGCTACGACAAAGACCAGCTGCCGCGCAATTTCCGCAGCTGCAAGGACGCGCTCACGGGCACGACCCGCGACGGCGTGATGCCGACGGAAAAAGGCCTCCGGGACGAGCAGGTCTCCGCGAGCAGCTGCTTCTCGGAGAAAGAGCTCGAAAAGATCCTCGCGACTGTCCCCACGACGCCGGACAAGTTCTACGACATCGATCTCCGCCTCGAGTCGCACGGCTATCTCGACGGCATGGCCGTCAGCTGGTACTCGTACAAGGACTGGGGCAACGATGGCTGGGATCCCGCGACGGCAAAGCACCGCGAAACGGATCAGCTCAACGACGCGATGAAGAAGAAGCCCATAGAGGTCTGCACATTCAACGACGACAGCAACGAAGTCGGCGCGCCCATCTATGTCATTTCCCAGAAGGCCAGCACGGAAGAGCAGATGGTGAAGAAGCACGGCGCGCATTACTTCCGCATCGCGATCCCCGATCACTTCCGTCCGGCGGATGCGCAGGTAGACCAGTTCCTCGACTTCTACAAGCAGCTCCCGAAAGATGCCTGGCTCCACTATCACTGCTATGCCGGCATGGGCCGCACGACGATTTTCATGATCATGCACGACATCTTGAAGAGCGCGCCGCAGGGCGTCTCGTTCGACGACATCATCAAGCGCCAGTATTTGCTCGGCAAAGTCGATCTGAGCGATATCCCCGACAAGAAGCAGAACTGGGAGCGCCAGCTCTACATCGAGCGCTACCGCTTCACGAAGCAGTTCTACGATTACGTCTGCGCCCATCCGAAGCTCGACATGCGCTACCAGGAATGGACGAAGCAGCACAACTACACGGACGGTGCCGTGAATTACCAAGGCTTCGTCTGGCGGCGTGATGCGGAGGATGTGGACGAGCTGCCGCGCAATTTCCGCACCTGCCAGTCGCCGTACACGAACGAGATCACGGACAAAGTCGCGCCCTTCATGGAAAACCATCAGAATCCGACGCGCAAGGGCCTTGACACGCTGGACATTTCCGGCAGCGCCGAGATGTCGCGCAAAGGCTTTGCGGCAGCGCTCACGGAAATCAAGAAATACGCGAAAGGCCCCATCTACGACGTCGATCTCCGGCAGGAGTCGCACGGCTACTTCGACGGCACGCCCGTCAGCTGGTACGGCCTGCGCGACTGGGGCAACGCGGACAAGAACGAAGATCTCGCGCTGATCCAGAAGGATGAGAAAATGCGTTTGAAGGCCGCGCAAAACAGCAAGGACGGCGTCGTGACGGCAGACCTCGAGTCCGGCGCGTACGACAAGTACGCGACGAACGTCGAGAAGCGGAACGTCCAGAAGGCGCAGACGGAGGAAGAGGTCGCCAAGGAACTCGGCGTCAGCTATTTCCGCATCCCGGCGCGTGACCATCTCTGGCCGTCGCCTGCGATGGTCGATTGTTTCATGGATTTCTACAAGACCCTGCCGGAAAATGCCTGGCTCCATTTCCACTGCGAAGCGGGTGCCGGCCGCACGACGGCATTCATGGTCATGACGGACATCTTGAAGAATCCGGATGTCTCGCTTGAGGACATCCTCGCCCGTCAGTACCTCATCGGCGGCAACTACACGGCCTACACGATCGCGAACCCGAAACCGAAAGAGTACAAGGCGCAGTATTACTGGGACAAGGCGCGCATGGTGAAGTGGTTCTACCGCTACGTGCAGGCAAACAAAGCCTCTGGATTTGCAGTCCCGTGGTCTGCCTGGATTGCGGAAAACGATCAGGTGGATTGAAACGATTCGGGCTTCCCGGACGATTTGCAGGAAGGAATCAATCAACATGAAAAAATTTGCAACAACCAGCGCCGCACTCGCGGCCGCCCTGCTCCTGCCAACATTTCCTGCTGCCCCGGCATCTGCCGCCGCGCAGGATCCTGACGTGCAGGATGTCACGCAGATGAAAGCGGAGATCCAGCAGCTGACCGACCGCCTGAACGCGCTCGAGGCGCAGCTCGAGAAAGCCGGAAAGGATGCCGGGAAAGCGGACAAGAAGAAAGCGCCAGAGCTCAAATGGTCTGGCTCGACGAAGATCGGCTACATGTACGATCAGAACAAGACAAGCAAGTCGAAAGGCGAGATCCGCCTCAAGGCGAAGACGAAAGTTGATGACCGCTATGACGTGGCATTCGGCTTGAAATTCAAGGCGACGCAGTCCGAGGGCGGCGATGAAGCGTATCCTTCGGAGAAGAACCGCGTGAAGCTCGATGAGGCGTCGGTCGGGCGGCAGTTCGGCCCCGTGTACCTGAAAGGCGGCGTCCAGTCCGCGACCATCGGCGAAGGTCTCTGGCTCGGCAAGAGCAGCATCAACATGGTGTCGGCGAAATACGATGTCACGCCCCGCGATGCGCTTTATCTCGGCTACGGCCGCGATTCGCAGGCGTATCTTGCGGAAGAAACCTCGAAACCGCGCGCGCGCACGCTCGCGTTCCTCCAGTATCAGCACACGTTCGCGGAGGATGCGCTCCTCGGCATCTACGGCGGCAAGCAGCAGCCGGAGAGCTATCTCGGCATCTACGCGGAAACGCCGGTCGTCGGCAAGCTGCATTTCCGCGGCGAGTTCGTGCACAATACGAACACGGATCACGCTTTCAATGAAACGGACAGCGATGGCAATTCCATCAAGTATGGCTACAAATATTATGGCTCGAAATCCCATGCGGACGGCTATCTCCTGAGCCTCGCATATGGCAAGGCGGAGAAGAAAGGGGATTTCGTCCCGAGCGTCAACTATTTCAACGTCGATCAGAACCTTTTCATGAATTCCAACTATACGTCGTATGATGACTATATCGGAGAAGAAGGGTTCAAGGGCTTTGGCGTCGTGCTCGACTACATGACGAGCGACCACTCGAAACTCTCCCTCGAACGCTATTGGGCGCACACGAAGCCGGACGATGCCAACCGAAAAAACGGTACGGGCAAATCTTTGGAGAAGGCTCCGTACGACGTCCTTTACCTCAAATTCACGACGAAATTCTGATCGCGCCGTTCTTCTTTCGGCAGAGAGCCGCAGCTCCATGGCAATCACGAAGCTGCGGCTTTTCCGTCCTTTGGCAGCGGTTCCCAAAAAAGCAAAAAAGTTTATAAATGAGGCGAGAAAAGCAAAAAATTGGATTCAATACCGGGAGATGCCGCACGTATAATGAAGAATGGAAATGAGAATGGTTGCAGGAACAGGAGGATGCAGAAAAAATGAAATGGATCAACGATGTGCGGGTGTCCATCAAAATCCTGGCGCTCGCGGTGATTGCGGCTGTCGCTCTGCTTTCGGTCGGCTACACGGGGTACAGCATGCTGCAGGCCTCGAATTACCGCATGAGCAAGATGTACAACCAGAAGCTCAAGAATGTGCAGATGGTCAGCGAGCTCAAGTATTTCATGCGCGACATGCAGGTGCACGAGCTGAACCTCGCGGACAGCGCGGATCCGGCAGTGCAGGAAAAGAACCGCAAGACGATCGAGAGCATCAATGACCGCTTCCATCAGACGCTCGATGCGTACAAGGAAAATTCGAAAGGGCTGGATGGCGTCGAGGAGCGCGTGCAGACCATCGAGGCGAGCTGGGAGAAGCTCTACCAGACGGGCAGGAAGATCGACGGGCTCGTCAAGGAGGGCAAGATGGATGAGGCGCGCGCTCTTTACTACGACGAGGGGCAGAAGAACAGCTCGGCGGTCGGCAATCCGGTCAAAGAGCTCTTGGAGCTCATCAATACGAATGCGGAGGAGGTCTACCAGCGCAACCTCGAGAAGGCGGCGGAAGCGACGCGCAACATGCTGATCGAGGGCATCGTCGCGCTCATCGTCCTCGTCGTCGTGGCACAGGTCATCGGCAGGGGCATCACCTCGCCGCTTTACGAAATGAAGCTGGCCTGCGAGCGCCTGCGTGACGGCGATTTCCGTGAAAGCGAGCGCAGGGTCGTGCGCGGCGATGAATTTGGCGAGATGGCCGCGACCGTCGCCGAGATGCGCACGAGCATCGGCAAGCTCATGCGCGGAACGAACGATTCGGCACAGCAGATCGCGGCAGCGAGCGAAGAGCTCACGGCGAGCTCCTCGCAGTCGGCACAAGCGTCGGACCAGGTCGCGCAGTCGGTGCAGCGCGCGGCGTCTGCCGTGACGCAGCAAGAAAACGAAGTGCAGGAATCTTCGGGAGCCGTTGCAAGTGTCAGCACGGCGGTTGACAAGATGCAGGATCAGGCGATGCGCGTGGCAGCGCATGCTTCCGAAGCGTACGACCGCGCGGCATCGGGCGGCAAGGCAATCGCAGGCTCCGTCCAGCGCATCCAGGGCGCGGCCGCGACGGTGCGGCAGTCGGCACAGATCGTGGACAAATTGGGAGAGAATTCCAAGGAGATCGGGAAGATCGTCGAGACGATCTCGGGCATTGCGGAGCAGACGAACCTCCTCGCGCTCAATGCCGCGATCGAGGCGGCACGCGCGGGCGAGGCTGGACGCGGCTTTTCCGTCGTCGCGGACGAAGTCCGGAAGCTCGCCGAGGAGTCGGCGGAAGCCGCGCAGCGCATCACGTCGCTGATCGAGTCGATCCAGCGCGATACGGATGCTGCCGTCGCGTCCATGAAAGACGGCAGCGAGGCCGTCGGCGGCGGCGCATCGTCCGTCGAGCAGCTGAAGGAGATCTTCGACGAGATCCGTGTCTTCGTAGACGGCGTCTCGCGCGAAGCGCAGGCGATGGCGGGCGAGATCCAGAACGTCAACACGCAGGCAGGCGCCATTTCTGCGCAAGTGCAGCAAGTCGAAGCGCAAGGTCACACGGTCGCGAGCGAGATGGAGAATGTCTCGGCCGCGACTGAGGAACAATCCGCATCGGCAAGCGAGATTGCAGGCGCCAGCGAATCCCTCTCGAAGCTCGCGCAGGGGCTCCAGTCGTCTCTTGCAAGGTTCGAGTATTGAAGGCGATGAAAAAAGGAGATGTTGCAAATGCAACATCTCCTTTTTCATTTCCATGTTTTCCGATATTTACCCGGCGGCATGCCGACAAGGCGGTTGAAGGCGACTTGGAAATAATTCGTGTTGTTGTAGCCGCACCGGAGCGCGATTTCGGTGATTGTCGCGTCAGTCGTGAGCAGGAGGTTCTGCGCTTCCGTCATGCGGCGATGGATCATGTATTGGATCGGTGAGTGGCCGACAAGGGCCTTGAAGGTGTGCGAGAGATAGTAGACATTGACGTTCAACGCCTTCGCAATCGTTTTGAGGCTGATGTCCTCGCGGAAGTGTGCGTCGATGTATTCTTTCGCGCGCACGCCGAGGTGATAGTCCTGCATTTCGGGAGCATGACTCGCGCGCTCTTCAAGTTCGTGCCGTAGGAACGTGACGAGCGAGGCGACGAGGTCGCCGATGGCTTCGCACATGTGCGCGCCATCCGAACGCTTCTGGAATTCATAGAGGATGCGGACGTAGCTCAAAAGGATACGGCGCGTCTCGCGCGCAGAGAGCAGAGGATCTTCCTCGGGTTGCTGGAACGCGCCTTTCGGCAGTCCCTTGATCGCGAGATCCGCGATGCCGATCTGCCAGAATTCGAGCGGCGCGGCAGGGTCGGTCGTAAAGGACTTTGTCGCTTTTGCCGGGATGAGCAGCACTTGGTCTTCCGAGAGTGCGTAGGTCTTTTTGTTCACGACGGCCTTGCCGCGGCCGTCGATGACGAAGACAAGGAACGCAGGACTCTGCCGGAAGTCCGGGCTGTCGCTGGTGCGATCACGTCCGCCTCTGACATGGCGGATCGAGGCGAGGCAGGGGCGGGCGTGGAGCTCGAAGATGCCCTGCCGTGCGTCTGGATAGGGATGCGATTCCATCGGGGAAACCTCCTGAACGTGTTCACTACGGCATCGTTGCCGCAAGATATTGTATCCGATTTCGATGGTTCTATTATAGTACAATCTTGCAAATCTAAATCAAAACTTGCCCGAGAAATGACAAAAAAGTAAAGAATTTTGTCTGATTGTTACCAGATTTTGGAGGAATTGCGCGGCAGTTTCGTCTATAATGAACATTGTCAGGCGGAGGGAACGCAAGAAAGCGAAGGCTGTGGAAAGCCTCTTCGGACCTCTTCATGAATCTTTCCGCCTCGTGTGTATGTGTTTTCGTGCCGCTGGGGGGCGGCAGTGTTATCGAACAGGAGGAAGGTAACATGTTCAAGTGGTTCCTGACTGGACCGGACAAGCCTCGGATCCAGGATCAAGCCAAGATCAAATCCATGTATCATTCGGCGCGCGTGCAAGCCGTCACAGCCATGATTCTCGGCTATGGCATGTATTACGTCATGCGCATGACGCTCGGCGTCGCGAAGAAGCCGATGCTCGAGTCGGGCTTCACAGCAACGCAGCTCGGCGCGATGGGTGCAGGCATGCTCGTTGCAATCGCTATCGGCAAATGTGCGAACGGATTTATCGCAGATCACTGCAACATCAAGAAGATCGTTCCTTTGGGCTTGCTCGGTGCGGCCATCGTCAACGCGATCCTCGGCCTCTCGGATGCCTATTGGGTGTTCCTCTTGCTCTGGATCATCAATGGCTGCTTCCAGTCGATGGGCTCGGCACCCTGCATCGTTTCCCTTTCCCAATGGTTCTCGAAGAGCCAGCTCGCGACGTATTACGGCGTTTTCAGTATCGCGCATTACGTCGGCGAGGGCGCGACGTATCTCGGCACTTCGATGATCATCATCGCGCTTGGCTGGCATGCCGCGTTCTTCGTTCCAGGCGTTGCCTGCATCGTGCTCGCTTTCATCATGTACCGCTTCATGCGTGACCGTCCAGAAACGTACGGCCTTCCGAGCGCGAACGAGTTCGAAGGCGAAGTTGTTCAGGAAAAGAAAGAGCAGGAAGTCTCGACGCGCGAAGCGCAGCTCATGGTCATCAAGAACCCGTATGTCTGGATCCTCGCAGCGGCAGCGATCTGCCTTGGCATTTCCCGCTATTCCATCAGCAGCTGGGGCGTCATCTTCCTGCAGGAAGCGAAAGGCTTTGACCTCGTGACGGCAGGCAGCCTCATGGCGCTCTCCCCGATTCTCGGCGGTGTCGGCTCGTTTGCGTCAGGCTTCATTTCCGATAAGATCTTCAAATCGCATCACTCCGTCACGACGATTGTCTTTGGCATTGTCATGCTCGTCGGCATGCTTGGCATCTGCTTCGCGCCGGCCGGCAACCACACTTGGGTCGCGGTCAGCATCGCGGTCTTCGGCTTCGGCCTCGGTGTCATCCTCTGCTTCGTCGGCGGCATGCTCGCCGTCGATCTTTGCCCGCGCAAAGCGACAGGCGCGGCGATGGGCGTTATCGGTCTGCTCGCATATGGTGGCGCAGCACTCCAGGATATCGTCAACGGCATCCTTGTTGATTCTGCGAAGCTGGTCGTCAATGGCCAGACCGTTTACAATTTCGACACCATCATCGAATTCTGGATCGGCTCGATCATCGTCATGACGCTCCTCATCGTCCCGACGCTCTGGGCGAAGAAGAACAAGGAGCATGAAGAAGATGACGCAGCTGCATGAGCTGCCTGCCGGTTGCAAAAATTTAATTTCCAGAGAACCGGCCATCGCCCTACGCAGGCCGTCGGATTTGCGGTACAATAGGGCTTGGAGCGATTTTCGCAAAAAACAAAGAACAAAGTGAGCCGAGAGGCCGTCAAGAGAGGATTTTCACCATGAGCAGCAAGCAGATTGTCTTAGGCCCTTATCTGCTTTCGCCGTCCGCGACCGGCATCACGGTCGCATGGGAGATGCGGCAGGCGGAGAGCCTGTCCGTCTCTTTCGAGGCGGGGGGCGAGAGAAGGCAGGTGAGGGCTGTGCGGGAAAAGGAGCCCGCGCGCAAAGAGCAGCCGGAGGGGGAGTACCTCTACACGGCGATTCTCGACCACCTCGCGCCGGATACGACGTACAGCTACGCGATCCAGTGCGGGGGCGAGACGCTTGCAGCCTCAGCGTTCCGCACGCAGAAGGAACACCCGGAGCACCTGCACCTCGTCACGCTTTCTGATTCGCACCTTTTCTACAATGGGGAGCGGTTCGGCAAGATGGTGGAGCATGTGCAGCCCGATTTCCTCCTGCACAGCGGCGACATTTCCTTCGGCACAGGCTTCCAGCACGATCAGTATCCGGACAACTGGTTCCACAAGATCCCGGCGGTACTCGCATCCATCCCTGCCTGGTACATCCCGGGCAATCACGATGACGGACCCTTTGACGAGGCGCTGCTCCTTTCGCCGCAGGCGAAGACGACAAATTCTCCGGATGGGGGCTTCACGTATTCGTTCGATGTCGGCCGTGTCCATTTCACGATGGTGGACAGCAATCCCTGGGGTCTCTTCGAGATGAACGCCGTCAATTCGTCGGCGGAACCTGATGAGAAGACGCGGCGGCAGGTGCGCGAGACGCTCGCCTGGATCGAACAAGACCTTTTGAGCCCGCAGGCGAAAGCTGCGGACTGGCGCATCCTCGTCGCGCATCATCCCTACACGGACGTATTCAACAACCGCTATCTCGTGCCGATTGCCGAGCGGTGCGGCGTGAATCTCGTCATCGGCGGGCATCTCCATTACTACATCCAGGCCGTCTCGGTGAATCCTTCTGTCGGCGCCCGCACGATGTATGTCTGCCAGGGCAGCGCGCAGGATCCCGAAGCGAAGTTCCAAGGCCGTCTCGAAGGGAAACGGCTCCTCAGCGAGTTCCCCGAGGTCACGGCGCTCGGGCGCAACAATTACGGCGTGCTCGACATCACGAAGGACGCGATCGACTACAAGCTCTACGGCTTCACGGACGATGGAAAGGAGCAGCTCGTCGATACGATCCACATGACGCATGACGCGCCCGATGTGGCGCTCTCGGACATCGAGCTCCGGCGCGTGGACAACAACGGCAACATCGAAGTGCGCGCATTCGCGGAAAATCGCGGCACGAGCCCCGCGACGGTCGTGCTGCCCATCGTCGATAACGGCAAACTCACGGAGCAGAATCTCTTCGGACAGAAAGCGGACAGCCACGTCGCGCTCCTGCAGGCAGGCGAAAAGCGCAAGCTGATTGCCTATTATCAGGCGTACGGCGCAGGCAACCACCATATCACGCTGGAGGATGCGGCACTTGACCTCATCGTTTACGAGCCGCAGCAGCTTTCCTATGCGCACATGCGTGTTTTCGCGGGCAAGGGCAAGGATGCCGATTGCCTGATCGCGAGCATCGAGGCGACAAACAATCTCGACCAAGAGGTCTTTTCCTCGGTGCCGCTCTACATCGATCAGCGCATCGCCGAAGCACGGAACATCTTTTTCCGCAGCCATGAAAGGAGGCACATCGAGTTCCGCCACCGCTTCGCGAAAGGCGGCGATTACCAGGTCAGCATCGGTGACCAGCTGCCGAAGAACATCACCATTGCCGCAGGGATCCGCATCGTCCCGCGCATCCTCGACCGCTCGGGGCATGGGCACTACGGCCTTTTGCAGGGCAGTCCGAAAGTCGTCCAGGAGCACGGCAAGACGGTCGTGAAGCTCGAGCATTACGGCGATTACATCGAGATTCCCGCAAGTCCGGATCTCGTCGCCGAGCAAGGCTTCACGGGCATCGTCTGGGCGAAGGTCAATCGCCTCGCGAAGCCTTCGGAAATGGGGCACAATCCGCTCATGGTCCGCGGCAAGTCCGTGGGCTGGGGCGCGACGTACTACCTGCGGATGGTCATCGAGCGCGCGGGCGGTCTCAAATGGGGCACATGCCACGACATCACCGAGTACATGTGGCAAGGCGGCGAGGCTGCTGTTGGCAGCTGGATGCAGTATGTGTCCACGTTTGACAAGCAGGCGGGCGGCAGCTCGTACTGCGATGCCAAAGAAGTCGCCCGCGTGCCGGGCATCGCGCCGGAGTGCAAGCTGCGGCAGTGGCAGGAGGAACCCATTTTCGTCGGTTACTCCTACATCGGGCATGTGATCCCCGAGCTCGGGCGTCCGAAGTATTTCACGCATCTGCCGGGCGATGTGCGCGAGGTGCGCTTTTACAAGCAGGGCCTTGCAGCGGACGAGGTGCGCGAGACCTATGACCATCCGGAAGAAGCTGGCGCGCGAGAGAAGGATCTCGCCGTCTGGCTCGATTTCAAGAATATCCTTACGGTCGGCACGCATACGACCGAATGGCGTCATCCGACGGTTTACAGCCGCGATTACATGACGCAGAAGAAATATTGGACATTCCGCCAGCTCAAAGTCATCGCACGCGTCCCCCTGCAGACGAGTCTCAAAGCGACCGTCGAAGTCTCGGATGACGAGGCGTCGATCAAGGGCAAGAAAGAGATCCGCCTGCAGGACGGTACGCAGTACATCGACCTCCAAGACCTGCCGGAAGCGCAATACCTGCGCATCCGCACGGAATTTTCCGCCGACGTCGGTCCCGATGGCACGTTCGTGCCGGAGCTCCTGCTCTATCAGGTCACGGCGGCAACGGAAAAGAATTTCACGGAGATGTACTGGTCCACGCGCACGGCGTGGGAGAAAGGCACCTTCACCGGCGCCGTTGGCTTTGCACCGTTTGAGCGGCTGAAAGATTTCCCCGAATACACCGATGTCATCCATGGATGATAGTTCCCATTTTCCCTTGGATTCCCCAAACTGATTCGCAGACCGGATCAGCATTTCCCCCGAACGCCCTGTGCAGCGATGATTCCCGCGCTGCACAGGGCTTCTTTTTTTTGCGGCATGACCGCGAGCTGTCTATGAAAGCGTTTTCAAAACAT
Organism: Selenomonadaceae bacterium; assembly: GCA_034186105.1. Classification (GTDB taxonomy): domain Bacteria; phylum Bacillota; class Negativicutes; order Selenomonadales; family Selenomonadaceae; genus Selenomonas_C. Next base: position 31,664 of record JAXGCE010000035.1, on the reverse strand, counting down.
GAAAACCATGCAGCGGCTCCGCGCTCTATAATAAGACCATGCAAAGGAAAACAAGAATCTTTCATAGAGCAAAGGAGTCAGGAAGCATGAAAGTAGCGATTGCAGCAAATGCTGTCGGCAAGGAACTCAAAGACTGCGTCAAAGCGTACCTCGCGGACAAAGGATATGAAATGGTAGACCTGTCGGACGACGACATCTTCGAGGCGACGATGAACGTCGTCAAGGCCATAAAGGATGGCGGGATCACGCGCGGCATCGTCGTGGATGATTATGCTGTCGCGCCGTTCATGATCGCCTCGAAGAACCACGGCATCGTCTGCGCGCCGACGTATGAGGACTACACGTCTTCGATGACGCGCCACCACAACAGCACGCAGATCATCGCGCTCGCCGCGAACATCACGGCACCCGCGCTCTCGTGCCAGCTCGCCGAGAACTTCTGCAAGACGGAGTACGACGGAGGCCGCCACCAGGTCCGCATCGACATGATGAATAGAATTCTTTAAGCAGACTCTTAGCGCTTTAGCGCTTAGAGGTCGCTTATGCCGACCGCAGGTCGGCGTAAGTAAAACACGTAATAACGAAAACGGGGGTTGTAACATGAAAATCGCCATCGGCTGTGACCATATCGTCACGGACATCAAGATCAAAGCAGCAGAATTCCTCAAGAAGCAGGGCCACGAAGTCATCGACGTCGGCACGCATGATTTCATCCGCACGCATTACCCCATCTATGGCCGCAAAGTCGGCGTGCTCGTCGCGAAGGGCGACGTCGATCTCGGCGTCTGCATCTGCGGCACGGGCATCGGCATCAACAACAGCGCGCAGAAGATCAAGGGCGTCCGCGCGGCCTGCGTGACGGACGTGCAGACGGCCGTCGCGGCGAAAGAGCAGCTCAATGCAAATGTCATCGGCTGCGGCGGCCGCGTCGTCGGCATCGGCACGATCGAGTACATCCTCGACGCGTTCCTCAAAGCACAATACCAGCCGACGCCGGAGCGCGACGCGCTGATCGCGAAAATCGATGGCTTGATCCCCGACAATGACGCCATCGAAAACGACCACCTGTTCGACGAGTATAATAAAAAGTGGGCAGAAGGGTATTATCATGACTGAGAATTTATGAGATTCGAATGAAACCGCATAGAGCATTCGCTATAATAGCGGAGTGATGTTCTGTTGCGGAATGATGGAACACAGAAGCCTTCCCCTCCGGGGAAGGTGGCACGCGTAGCGTGACGGAAAGGGTGTCGGAGGTAGGGCGTAGCAATTCTATCGATTGTTTTGGCGAAGGAGGGCATTTTCTTCGCCAAGACAATCGCCTTATGAGTTGATTCCTACCTTCGACATCCGCTCCGCCTCGCATTCGCTCGGCACCTCTCCCGAAGGGAGAGGCTTGCAAAACTAGACATGTTCAGCAGGCGCAAGATGTATTTGCAAAACCAGTGACAGATAAAAAGGAGACGACGACAATGACGAAAGACGATATGGCCATGGTGGCAATGGAGATCGTCGCCTATGCAGGCGACGCGCGGACGAAGTACCTCGAGGCGATGGACGCCATGGGCGACGAGGATTTCTCAAAGGCCGAGGCGCTCATCAAGGAAGGCGACGACCTGATCCTCGACGCGCACAACCAGCAGACGGAGCTCATCACGAAGGAAGCGGCCGGCGAGCAGCTCGACATCGGCTTCCTGACTGTCCATGCGCAGGATCACCTCATGACGGCGATGCTGCTCTCCGACATGGACAAGCGCTTCCTCAAGATCCTCAAGAAGAAAGCAGGGAAATAAGATGGCAGACGTACCAAACACGTTTCCCGCGGACTTCGTCTTCGGCGGCGCGACGGCGGCGTACCAGGTCGAGGGCGCGACGACGGAAGACGGCCGCGGCCCCTGCACGTGGGACGAGGACATGCATCGCCCGGGCAGCCGCTTCACGGCCGACCCCGCGAGTGATTTCTATCATAAATACTCCGAAGACCTCGCACTCTGCGAGCAGTTCGGCGTCACCGGCATCCGCATCTCCATTTCGTGGACGCGCATCCTGCCGGACGGCGAGGGCACGGTCAACCAGAAGGGCATCGACTACTACAACAAGCTCGTCGACACCTGCCTCGCGCATGGCGTCGAGCCGTTCGTGACGCTGCACCATTTCGACACGCCGCTGCGTTATTTCCATGAGGGCGGCTGGCTGAACCGCGCCATCATCCCGCACTTCGTCGATTACGCGAAGATCTGTTTTGCGGCGTTCGGCGACCGCGTCAAGCGCTGGGCGACGTTCAACGAACCGTGGTCGATCGCACAGAACGGCTACATCGCGGGCAACTTCCCGCCGCATGAGACGTTCCAGATGGTGAAGGCCATCCAGATCGAGCACAACCTCATGGTCGCACACGCGAAAGCGCTGCACCTCTACAAGACGATGGGGCTGCCCGGCAAGATCGGCATCGTCCACACGCTCGAGGGCAAAGTCCCCATCACGGACACGCCGGAGAACCGCCATGCGCGCGACCTCGACGACGCCATGAGCAACCGCTTCATGCTCGACGCCTGCTTCCTCGGGAAGTACAGCGACGAGACGATGGCACTCATTGACGAGATTCTGCGCGAGAACCACGGTACGCTCGTCACGGAGCCGTCGGATTTCGACGACTTTGCCGTTGCTGCGAAAGAAATCGATTTCCTCGGCATGAACTACTATTCGAGCCACTTCCTGCAGGCGTGGGATGGCGAGAGCAAAGTTTTCAATAATTCGACAGGTGAGAAAGGCACGAGCGTCTTTGCGCTGCACGGCGTCGGCGCGCGCGTCTCGAATCCCGAAGTCCCGACGACGGACTGGGATTGGCCAATCTACCCGCAGGGCATGCACGACCAGCTCTGCCGCATCGCGCATGACTATCCGAACTACCACGAAATCTTCATCAGCGAGAACGGCATGGGCTACAAAGACGACCTCGTCGACGGCAAGATCGACGACACGCCCAGGATCGAGTACGTCGCCAAGCATCTCCGCGCCATCCAGCAGGCCATCGCCGAGGGCGTCAACGTCCGCGGCTACTACATCTGGAGCCTCCAGGACATGCTCTCCTGGTCGAACGGCTACAACAAGCGCTACGGCCTGTTCTACGTCGATTACGAGACGCAGAAGCGCATGCCGAAGAAGAGCGCGTACTGGTACAAGCTCTGCAGCGAGCAGAAGCGCATCGTGCCGGTGGGAGAAGTCTGAAAATGCATAAGCAGGGGGCTGTTGCAATCAATTGCAACAGCCCCCTGTTTGCGTGTGCTAAAATGTCAGCTTATTCTGCGGACACACCGAGTTCCGTTTGTTTTTCCTGCCGGCATAGCAAAACGCCAGCACATGTGCTATACTTTCGTAAGAGCAGCTGACATCAGCTCTCCCTGCTGGGGAGGTGGATGCCATGAGCACTTACGAAAAGCTCAGCCTCGTGCTGGCGCTTGCCGGAGTTGTGATTGGCGTTCTGCAGCTTCTGAAGTAGTTCGCAGCTACTGATGAAGCGAAGATGCCGAACTGGAGGAGGGATGCTGACGAAGTGTCAAGCCGAAGCCCCTTCTCGTCTACAAAATAGTTGAAGGGCGAGCTGATGGTACCGACACCAGCTGCTCTTGTTATCCTCGATTATATCATTTTGAGTCGGCGCGTACAAGGCTTGGCGGATGAAAATGCCAGGAACGTAGATATGATATATAGTTACGACGATTCGTGTCACGACTATAATAGGCGTGACGATTTCTGCTCTGGTTCATTTCCTGAAAACATTTTCAAACTATGAAAACAAGAGGGAATGGATGCGAAGTATAATGAAACCATCAAAGGGAGATAGCGAACGAATCAAAGAAAGCGATTTCCCTCTGACAGCAATCATGATTGACATCCCATCAATCCCCATCGCTTCACACACAACAGATTTCCAAAAGGAAGGGAAAAAGAATGGAAAAGCTCATCAAGCTCGTGGAAACCATGAAGCCATTCTTCGAAAAGGTTTCCAACAACCCGTATCTGCGGGCGATCCGGGACGGCTTCGTCAGCTGCATCCCGGTCATCCTGTTCTCGTCACTATTCATCCTCGTTGCCTGCGTGCCGGAGATCTTCGACTACAAATGGCCGGATAACATTTCGAGCGTCCTCTGGCTCGCGTACAACGCGTCCATGGGCATCCTGTCGCTCCTGATGGTCGCGACGATTGCAAAGAGTCTCACGGGCTCCATCAACCACAAGCTGCCGAAGCTCCGCCAGATCAATGACACGTCGGTCATGATCGTCTCGATCATCTGCCTGCTGCTCCTCGCGGTCGAGCCGATCAAGGGCGGCTGGTCGGCGGACTTCATGGGCTCGAAAGGCCTGCTCTCCGCATTCGTCGTCGCGTTCCTCGTGCCGAACATCTACAAGTTCTTCGTCAGCCGCAACATCACGATCAAGCTGCCGGACGAAGTGCCGCACTACATCGCGCAAACGTTTGCCGACCTGATTCCGCTCTCCGTTGCCGTCTTCGTGTTCTGGGCTGGCTCCGTCCTGTTCAAGAATGCGACGGGCATGCTGTTCTCCGCCTGGATCCTCGAAGTCTTCAAGCCGCTGTTCGTAGCCGCGGATGGCTACATCGGCATCGCGATCATCTATGGCGCCATGGCCATGTTCTGGTTCGTCGGCATCCACGGCCCGTCCATCGTCGAGCCTGCCGTCACGGCCATCTACATCGCGAACATCGAGGCCAACCTCCAGATCGTCACGGCGGGCGGCCATGCCACGAACATCCTCACGCATCCGACGTCGTACTTTGTCGCCACGATCGGCGGCACGGGCGCAACGCTCATGTTCTGCGCGATGTGCGCCTTCCTCGCGAAGTCGAAACAGCTCAAGGCGGTCGGCCGCGCATCCATCATCCCGGTCTGCTTCGCCGTCAACGAGCCGATCCTCTTCGGCGCGCCAATCGTGCTGAACCCGGTGCTCTTCGTCCCGTTCATCGCAGCCCCGATTGCGAATGTCTGGCTCTTCAAGTTCTTCGTCGACAACCTCGGCATGAACTCCTTCATCTACATCCTGCCGTGGACGACGCCGGCCCCGATCGGCCTCGTGATCGCGACGGGCTTCGCAAAGCTCGCATTCGTCCTCGCGCCGCTGCTCCTCATCATCGATGCCGTCCTCTACTATCCGTTCTTCCGCGTCTATGATACGCAGCTCGTCGCCCGTGAGACGGCCATCGCGAATGGCGAAATCTCCGCGGATGATGAAGATGCCGCCATCCCGGCCGATGCCTATGCCGCTGCAGAAAAAGAAGAAGCGGGCGAAGCAAAAGCCGCTCCGGCCGTGGCTGCCGATGCCTCTGCCGCCGATGGCGAAGAGAAGCACGTCCTCGTCCTCTGCGCCTCGGGCGCGACGAGCTCCATGCTCGCGAAAGCCATCGACAAGGGTGCCGAGAAGCGCGGCGCGCATGTCGAAGCCATCGCCATGGCGTATGGCCAGCACAAGGACATCATCAGCGACTACGATCTCATCGTCCTCGCACCGCAGATGGCCTCCATGTATGACGAGCTCAAGCACGACTGCGACGAGCAGGGCGTCAAGAGCGCGACGACGAGCGGCCGCCAGTACGTCGGCCTGACCCGCGATCCGGAGAAGGCGCTCGATTTCGCTCTCGCCTGCATGGCCTGATGTTGCAAACCCGAAGGGAACAATAGAATAAAGCAAGCACGACTTGGGAACATGGCTTCAAGCGATGCTTGCTTTTTCTATGCCCTTTTTTGAAGCACACACAAGATTTTTCAGGGGAACCAGGAGGAAACAAGAATGAAAAAGAAAATGCTCATCGCTGCCGTCCTTGCTGCCACGACGCTGTCGGCGTCGACGGCCTTTGCTGCCGAGGTGAATCCTTTCACGGATGTGCCGAAGGATCACTGGTCGTACGATGCGCTCGCGATGCTCGCCCGTGACGGCGTCATCGAGGGCTATGGCGACGGCACGTTCCAGGGCGACAAGACGATGAATCGCTACGAGATGGCGGCCATCGTCGCGAAGGCGGCCGAGAAATACGGCACGGCCGAGCTGCAGGACAAGGGCGTCATCAACAAGCTCGAGCGCGAGTATGCGCAGGAGCTCAAGGACATGGAAGTCCGTCTCACCGCTGTGGAGAGCGATGTGAAGGATCTCAAGGCCAAGCAGTCGAGCTTCAAGATGTACGGCGATGCGCGTGTCCGCTACATGTGGAACAAGAGCATGTCCGGCCATGACAACAGCGATACCGGCCGGGTCAGCCATTTTGAAAAGCGCGTGCGCCTCGGCATCTATGGCGAGCCCGCGAAGAACCTCACCGTCGACGGCCGCCTGAAATACGACGACAAGAGCGGCCAGCACAAGGGCTATGGCACGGAGCAGAACTACAATGACTGGAGCAAGAGCTGGAACAACGAGGATTCGTTCCGCCTCGACAAGATGAGCCTGAACTGGCACAACGCTGGCACGACGACGTCTGTCGGCCGCACGCAGATCAGCCTCGGCCAGGGCCTCTTGTATTGGGAGAACCCGGTGGACGGCTTCTACGTCGAGCACCAGTTCGGCCCGAAGACGAACCTCATGCTCGGCTATGGCGACATCTCGGCCGAAGGCTGGCAGAACAGCAACATCTGGACGACGTTCGGCAACCTGAAGGTCCAGGCGAGCAAGGCGACGCAGCTGACGGCGGCGTTCCTGCATACGAACACGGACAACACGAGCACGGACGGCACGAAGGAAGACGATTACAAGTTCAACCAGTATGCGGTCGGCTTCAACACGCAATTTGCGCCGCGTTGGAACCTCATCGCGGAGTACGTGCGCAACAACGCTGGCTGCATGCGCGACAAGAGCGGCTTCTGGACGCGCGTGACGTATGGCAGCCCGGAAGGCTACTGGGTGAAGAACGGCACGTTCCAGATCTATGGCGAGTACTTCGCGCTCGGCGGAGGCTCCATCGAAAGCCGCGCATGGCCGCACCGCCTGAACATCGCGGGCAGCGACGCCATCAACGGCAACGGCTCGCGCGGCTTCGGCCTCGGCATGGGCCGCATGCTCGCCGACAATGTGAACCTCGAAGCGACGTGCTACTGGCTGAAGCCGTATGACAAGAACCGCGCCGGCTTCTCGAACTACGACCCGGTCGGCTACGTCGCGATGTCGTACTGCTTCTGATGTTTTAGCCTCCCTCACAGAGGGAGGGGGACCGCGAAGCGGTGGGTAGGGCTTGGCAATTCATTCGATGGTGTCTGCGAAGGTATGTCTCCGCAGATAACAATCCAGATTCCCGTTTGGTTCTACCTTCGACACTCCCTCAGTCGGCTTCGCCGACAGCTCCCTCTGAGAGGGAGCCTTGAAATGGATGTAGTTCTTTCGAGGTGAAATATCACACATGAAAAAGAAAACGTTAAAGGCTATGGTTCTCGCAGCGCTTGCAGCCGGGACATTTGCGCTGGCCCCGTCGGCCGATGCCGCCGTGCAGGTGAACCCGATCCCGAACCTGCCGGAAAACTTCATCAAGGGCGTGGACGTGTCGATGCTGCCGGAGATGGAGGCGCTCGGCGCGAAGTTCTATGATGTCGATGGCACGGAGATGGACGAGCTCCAGATCATGAAGAACCACGGCATCAACTGGATCCGCCTGCGCATCTGGAACGACCCGAAGGAGGGCCCCGGCGGCGGCGGCAATACGGACGAGGCGCGCGCCATCGAGATGACGAAGCGCGCGCATGCGCTCGGCCTCAAAGTCCTCATTGACTTCCACTACAGCGACTGGTGGGCTGATCCCGCGAAGCAGTTCACGCCGAAGGCGTGGGAGAAAGATAACGAAGACCAGCTCGTGCAGCATGTCTACGACTACACGAAGCAGGTCGTCGAGGATTTCCAGCAGGCGGGCTGCGAGCCGGAAATGATCCAGATCGGCAACGAGATCAAGAACGGCATGCTCTGGCCGATCGGCAAGCTGCCGTCGAATGACGGCGACAAGGCGTTCGCGCGCCTGATGGACGCAGGCCTTAGCGCCGTGCGCGAAGCTGACTCCGACCGCAGCATCCAGCTCATGGTGCATCTGCCGGACGGCGGCGACAATGCGCTCTACCAGCGCTTCTTCGATTCGCTGATCAAAGACCATGGCGTCGGCGATTTTGACGTCATCGGCCTCAGCTACTATCCGTTCTGGCATGGCACGCTTGACCAGCTGCAGGCGAACCTCGATGACATCAGTGCGCACTACGACAAAGACGTCATCGTCGTCGAGACGGCGTTCGGCTATACGAATGAAAACTTCGACAGCATGAAGAACTGCTACGACGAGAACATGGAGCGCATCGGCGGCTTCCGCTCGACCGTGCAGGGGCAGGCGACGGGGCTGCGCGCCGTCATGGAGCGCCTCGCGAATGTCCCGAATGGCCGCGGCACCGGCATGTTCTACTGGGAGCCGGATTGGTACGCCGTCCCGGGCGCTGGCTGGAAGACGGGCGAAGGCGACGAGTGGGACAACCTCGCGATGTTCGACAAAAACGGCAAGGCGCTCGAATCGTGGGAGGTCTACCAAGACGTCAGCGATAAAAACGCCAAGACGGTCGTGCCGACGTGCAAGGACGTCGACACCATCGCCGTCGAAGGCGGCCTCGGCGCGCCCGTGCAGCTGCCGGCGACCGTGCGCGTGACGTTTACGGACGACCATTCGGAAAACCTGCCGGTCGCATGGCAGGATGCGGCGCCGGTATTCCAGAAGACGGGCGACCAGAGCGTCAAGGGTACCGTGACCGTGGACGGCAAGGCGATCCCCGTGCAGGGCACCGTCCATGTCATCAAGAAAGTCAACCTCGTCAAGAATGGCGACTTCGATGACAGCGGCAGCCTCGACGGCTGGACGGTCACGGGCGACACGGGCGCCATCGATGTCGTCAGCAAGGGCGGCGACGCGCTCGGCAAGTCCGCGATGCATTATTGGAGCGACAAAGCGTTCCGCGTCACGGCGAGCCAGAGTTTCACAGGGCTCAAAGATGGCAAGTACACCGTCAAAGTCACGACGGCGGGCGGCGGCGGCCAGAATACTTACGAGCTCTTCGTCGAGACGAATGGAAAACGTCAGGCCACGGCCATCAAGGACATCGGCTGGAACAAGTGGCAGACATTCGAGATCCAGAATGTCGAAGTGAAAAACAGCAAGGCGACGATCGGCGTGACGCTCGATGCACCGGCCGGCACATGGGGCTCGCTCGACAACTTCGAGTTCTACCGTCAAGAGTAACTTTTCGAAACCGTTTACAAATTTTGATTGACAAACGGCTTTTCATGGTCTACAATAACAAACAGGAAGTAAAGAGAGAAAAAGCAACCCTCTTGCGGGCGTTGCTTTTCTTTCAACTCATTTCGGAAAACGTTTACAACTTCAAAGCCGATGCAAACAGTTTCAGAGCACGGCGAAGTGAGAATGAGGAGGAAACATTCATGGAACAGGCAGTCAAAGAGTATCTCGCAGAGATGAAGAAGGTCTTCGAGGAGAAGTTTGGCAAGAAAGCGGAGCGCAGCTATTTCTCCCCGGGCCGCGTCAACCTCATCGGCGAGCATACGGACTACAATGGCGGCCACGTCTTCCCGTGCGCGATCTCGCTCGGCACGTATGCCGTCGTCGCCGACCGTGACGACAACACGACGCGCGTCTACTCGATGAACCTTGCGGATAAGGGCGTCATCGAGTTCCCGATGACGGGCCTTTCCTATGACAAGAGCAAGGACTGGGCGAACTACTTCATGGGCGTCGTCGATGTCTTCGAGAAAGCCGGCCACAAGGCAGGCCATGGCTTCGACATCGTCATCCACGGCACGCTGCCGGGTGGTGCCGGCCTGTCGTCCTCCGCTTCGCTCGAAGTGCTGATGTCCGTCATCCTCAACGAGGCATTCGGCTTCGGCCTCGAGATGCTCGAGATGGTCAAGCTCTCGCAGAAGGCAGAGAACCAGTTCGTCGGCGTCAACTGCGGCATCATGGACCAGTTCGCTGTCGGCATGGGCAAGAAGGACTGTGCGATGCTCCTCGACTGCAACACGCTGAAGTATCGTTACAGCAAGATCGCCCTCGATGGCGCGAGCATCGTCATCACGAACACGAACAAGCCGCACAGCCTCGCATCGAGCGCTTACAACGTCCGCCGCGCGCAGTGCGAGCATGCGCTGAACGAGCTCAAGGAAGTAAGGCCCGAGCTGAACGCCCTCGGCGAGCTCAGCAACGATGACTTCAACAAGATCGCCGGCTATATCTCCGAGCCTCTCGAGCGCCAGCGTGCCCGCCATGCCGTCCTCGAGAACAACCGCACGCTCGAAGCGGTCGAGGCACTCGAGAAGAACGATGTCGAGAAATTCGGCAATCTCATGAATGCCTCGCATTTCTCTCTGCGCGATGACTACGATGTCACGGGCAAAGAGCTCGACACGCTCGCGGAGATCGCTTGGACGATCCCGGGCGTCATCGGCTCGCGCATGACGGGCGCCGGCTTTGGCGGCAGCACAGTCAGCCTCGTCAAGAACGACGCGATCGAGAACTTCAAGAAGACGGTCGCGGAAGGCTACACGAAGAAGATCGGCTACGCTCCGAGCTTTTACGTCGCGAACATTTCCGAAGGCACGCATCGCATCGAAGACTGAACCGATTTACTGAAAATTTACTAGAAAATTTTCCACTACCATGATAAAATAGAAAACGATTCAGAAAGGAAATGGTATCCATGTCAATTCTCGTTTGCGGCGGCGCCGGCTACATCGGTTCCCATGCTGTCCACCAGCTCGTGGCGAAAGGCGAGGACGTCGTCATCGTCGACAACCTCCAGACGGGCCATCGCAGCGCCCTCAACCCGAAGGCGAAATTCTACGAGGGCGATATCCGCGACGCTGCTGTCCTCGATAAGATCTTCACGGAAAACAAGATCGAGGCCGTCATCCATTTCGCGGCGAACTCCCTCGTCGGCGAGAGCATGGAAAAGCCTCTGAAGTACTTCAACAACAACGTCTATGGCATGCAGGTGCTGCTTGAGGCCATGGTGCGCCATCACGTCGACAAGATCGTGTTCTCCTCGACGGCTGCCGTCTACGGCGAGCCGAGGCGCATCCCCATCATGGAGGATGACGAAACGAACCCGACGAACACGTACGGCGAGACGAAGCGCACGATGGAAAAGATGATGAAGTGGGTCAGCCGTGCAGACGGCATCCGCTACGTGTCGCTTCGCTATTTCAACGCAGCCGGCGCACTCGATGACGGCTCCATCGGCGAAGATCATCATCCCGAGACGCATCTCATCCCGCTGATCCTCCAGGTGCCGCTCGGCAAGCGCGACCACATCACCGTTTTTGGCGACGACTATCCGACGCCGGATGGCACGTGCCTGCGCGACTACATCCATGTCATCGACCTCGCCGATGCGCATGTCCTCGCACTCGAGTACCTGAGGAGAGGCGGCGAGAGCAACATCTTCAACCTCGGCAATGGCCAGGGCTTCTCCGTGAAAGAGATGATCGAGGCCGCGAAGAAGGCCACGGGCAAGGACATCAAAGTCGAGATGGGCGCCCGCCGCGCCGGCGACCCTGCCCAGCTCATCGCCTCGAGCGAGAAAGCGAAGAAGATCCTCGGCTGGAAGCCGCGCTACACGAATGTCGAGCAGGTCATCGGCACGGCATGGACGTGGCATCAGAAGCATCCCAATGGGTATCAGGACTGAACTTGTTTTTTAGACGAAAGGACGGAGTTTATGTCCATCAATCATGAAATCAACCGTCTCCTTCATTTCGCCGTGCAGCGCGAGCTCATGAAGGAAGAAGACCGTTACTATGCGGCGAACCGCCTCATCGACCTCTTGAACGTCGACGAGTTCACGCCGGAAGACGACATCGACGAGCAGCTGCCGACGGCCATGTCGATTTTGGGCGCCATGCTCGACTACGCTGTGGAGCAGGGATTGCTCGAAGACACGACGGAACAGCGCGACCTCTTTGACACGCGCATCATGGACTGCGTGATGCCGCGCCCGTCGGAGGTCATCCGCCGCTGGCAGGGCGACTACGCCCGTAGCCCGAAAGCCGCGACCGACCAGTTCTACAAGATGTCCATCGCGTCGAACTACATTCGCAAGGACCGCATTGACAAGAACATCATCTGGAAGACGCCGACGGAGTACGGCGACCTCGACGTCACGATCAACCTGTCGAAGCCGGAAAAAGACCCGCGCGACATCGCGAAAGCGCGCGAGCAGAAATCCACGTCGTACCCGAAGTGCCTGCTCTGCCGCGAAAATGAAGGCTATGCCGGTCACATCGGCCATCCGGCGCGTGAGACGCACCGTCTGATCCCGATCCGCCTGTCCGGCCATCGTTGGTTCATGCAGTACAGCCCATACACGTACTACAACGAGCACTGCATCGTGCTGAACCGCAAGCACATCCCGATGAAGGTCAGCCGTCGCAGCTTCGAGAACCTCCTCGACTTCGTGACGATCCTGCCGCACTACTTCCTCGGCTCGAATGCAGACCTGCCGATCGTCGGCGGCTCCATCCTCTCGCATGACCATTACCAGGGCGGCCGCTACACGTTCGCTATGGCAAAAGCGCCCGTCGAGAAATCGTACACGGTGCCGGGCTTCCCTGACATCAAGGTCGGCCGCGTGAAGTGGCCGATGTCGACGATCCGCCTCGCAGGCGAAGACCGCGACCAGCTCGTCGACCTCGCGACGAAGATCATGGACGCTTGGCGCGGCTACAGCGATGCCTCGGTAGACGTTCTCGCGGAGACAGACGGCACGCCGCACAACACGGTCACGCCGATTGCCCGCCGCAAGGGCGAGGGCTACGAGCTCGACCTCGTGCTGCGCAACAACCGCACGACGGACGAGTATCCGCTCGGCATCTTCCACCCGCATCAGGAAGTCCATCACATCAAGAAAGAGAACATCGGCCTCATCGAGGTCATGGGTCTCGCCGTGCTGCCGGCACGCCTCAAAAAAGAGATGGCCGCACTGAAGCAGGAGTGGATCAAGGGCACGGAAGACATCAGCGGCATCAAAGAGCTCAAGAGCCACGCCGCGTGGTACAAAGAGATCCGCGCAAAGCACCCCGAAGCAAAGCCTGAAAACCTTGACGACGTCCTGAAGTTCGAGATCGGCAAAGTCTTCGAGACCGTTCTGACGCACGCCGGCGTCTACAAGCGCACGCCCGAAGGCATGGCGGCATTCGACCGCTTCATGCAGGTCGTGACAAAGTAAACAATCAAAACAAAAAGCCATAGAAAAAGGCTCCTTTTCAGGAGCCTTTTTCTGGATGAAAGGGCGAGAAATTTGGAACAGAAACGCAAGGCAACCATCGTGGACGTGGCGAAGCTCGCGGGGGTGTCCGTCGCGACGGTCTCCCGCGTCGTCAACGCCAACTATCCCGTCAAAGAAGAAACGCGCCAGAAAGTCAAAGCCGCCATCGAAGAACTCGACTACGTGCCGAATGTCCAGGCGCGCGAGCTTAACACGCAGCGCTCCTCGACGATTGGCGTCGTCGTGCCGGGCCTCTACAACATGTTCTTTGCACAGGTCATCGACGGCATCGAAGACTACGTCCGCCAGGACGAATACTCGCTGCTCCTGAACTGCGCGAAGAACGACCCGAAGCAGGAGATGAAGTGCATCACGGCACTCGTCGCGCGCAACGTCTCCGGCATCATCGTCATCAGCCCGAACACGGCGCACATCAAGGAAGAGTTCTACACGCAGCTTGTCCGCCGCACGCCGCTCGTCTTCATCAATGGCTACCACTACATCCCCGACGTCTCCTATGTCGGCAACGACGAGGCACTCGGCACGCAGGAAGCACTCAGGCACCTCATGAGCCTCGGCCATGAGCGCATCCTTTTCGTGCGCGGCCGCAACTCCGACTCGTACCAGATCAAGGAAGACACGTTCCGCGTCGTCATGCGCGGCCGCGGCATCCAGCCCGACGACTACATCATCAACATCGGCGAAGGCAACAGCGTCGAGACCGTCGATGATACGATGCAGGTGCTTATGGACATCCTGCCAAAGACGGACGCGACAGCGGTCTTCTGCTGCAACGACCTCATGGGCGTCGGTGCCATCAACGCGGCGAATGCCCTCGGCATCCGCGTGCCCGACGACCTCTCCATCATGGGCTTTGACAACATCGCGCTGTCGCGCTACGTCTCGCCAAAGCTCACGACGATGGACCAGAACATGTTCCGCCTCGGCAGCAACGCGGCCCAGCTCCTGATCGAAAAGATCGAGAGCGGACTCAGCAAGCGCATCACGCTTGACAACACGCTCGTCGAGCGCGAATCGACCGGCCCTGCGCCGAAAAAATGAGATCTCTTCAAAGCCGCCTGCGGGCGGCTTTTTTGCGTGCGGAAAATGTGATATAATACTGTCAACTTGTAACGCGAAAATGTGAAACCATAGGAGTTGTTATCCATGCCGATTAAATTGCCGAGCGCCCTGCCTGCCGCGCACATCCTCGAAAGTGAAAATCTCTTCGTCATGGATGCCGACCGCGCGTATGCGCAGGACATCCGTCCACTGAAGATCCTGATCCTGAACCTCATGCCGATCAAGTACATCACGGAGACGCAGCTCATGCGTCTACTCGGCAACAGCCCGCTGCAGGTCGAGGTCGATCTCATCTACACGGAATCGTACACGCCGAGCCATACGCCGATGGACTACCTCGCGCAGTTCTATGGCACGTTTGACGAGGTGCGGCACAAGAAGTACGATGGCATGATCATCACGGGCGCGCCCGTCGAGGACATGGCGTTCGAGGAAGTCGCGTACTGGGACGAAGTCGCCGAGATCATGGAGTGGTCGAAATCGCATGTTTACTCGACATTCCACATCTGCTGGGGCGCGCAGGCGGGACTTTACTATCACTATGGCATCCCGAAATACTGGGTGCCGGAAAAAATCTTCGGCGTCTACGAACATCACGTCTGTGCCCTCCATGAAAAACTCTTGCGTGGCTTTGACGACATCTTCTATGTGCCGCATTCGCGCCACACGGAGGAGCACAAAGAAGATATTTTAAAAGTCCCAGAGCTCACGATCCTCGCCGAAGCCGAAGAACCGGCCGGCCCGTACATCATCGCGAACCTCGAGAAGCGCCAGTTTTTTATCACCGGTCATGCCGAGTACGACCCGACGACGCTGAAGCAGGAATACGACCGCGATTTCAAGGCCGGCATGAACCCGAACATCCCCGCGAACTATTATCCAAAGAATGATCCGACGCAGAAACCCGTCGTACGCTGGCGCAGCGTCGCGCATCTCTTGTTTGCGAACTGGCTGAACTACTACGTCTATCAGGAGACGCCGTATGAGCTCGACTCCATCTGCAACGATCGAGAAGACTGAAGCCCTAGACTTTACAGGACTCTTGTCAGAGAGTTTTCATCTCACTTTGGTAGACTAAATAGCGAAACCAATTTGAGATAGGGGAGAGTTCTTCATGAACTTCATGCATATCGTACGGAACAAGCAAATGTTTGGCTGGATGGCAGCAGGGATGATTGCCTGCTCGCTCGTTTTTTCTTCTCCAGCTTTTGCAGCGGAAGCAGAGGGCGAGGCGGTCGTTTCGGATGAAGGGCCAGAAGTCCCGTCCAACATCTATCAGTGGGTGCAATCAACGGCGCGGCAGAACTATTACTTCAACCGCCAGCAAATGCACTATGAGGTGAAAGACGGCAAGATCAACCGCGACGTGCTCATCGTGCCGACGCTCCGTACGTATGACGACATCCAGATCGAGGACGTCGTCGCAAAGCGCCGCTGGAACATGGAGCCGCTCGATGGCTACGATCATCTCGTTGGTGCCGCCGAATACCTCCGCATCGACCGCAAGGCCGGCACCGTGACGATCGAGCGCCACGACGACCTCGACGATACGTGGGGCACAATCAACAAAGTGACCGAGCCCACGACCGTCACCATCGCCGACCTCTCTGAAAAAGACGTCGACGGCTGTTTCTACCGCGCCATCCTCAAATACGCCGACAAGCACGCAGAGTCGTTGCTGAAACGCACGCAGCATCGCTTCGGCGGGGAGTAAGAAATGGAAACGTTACTTACACAGCAGCCCCCCTCTCCGAGGGGGGAGGGCCACGAAGTGGCAGGGGGTGTGTCGGAGGCAAGACAAATCAATCAGCAGACTGTTTCCTGCGAAGGCAGGATGCTGGTGGAAAAAGCCGCATATTCACATAAACTCACCCTTTCAGAAATTACGAAGCTCCTCGAAGATGAAGAAAACGAGGAGCTTCTTTGCCGTGCCGCCGACGCCGTCCGCCAGCAATTCGTCGGCGACGGCGTCCACCTGCGCGGGCTCATCGAGTTCTCGAACATCTGCCGCCAGGACTGCATGTACTGCGGCCTGCGGCGCGACAATGACAAGATCGAGCGCTACCGCCTGACGGAAGACGAGATCGTGCGTCTCGCGGAAAAGGCGAAAGGCTATGGCTACCGCACCGTCGTGCTGCAATCGGGTGAAGACGCGCATTTCACGGCTGAGCGGCTCGCCGCCATCGTGCGGCGCATCCATGCGCAGGACCTCGCTATCACGCTCTCCGTCGGCGAGCGGCCGCGCGAAGACTATGCACTCTGGCGCGCAGCGGGGGCCGACCGCTACCTCCTGCGCATTGAGACGACGGACGCTGCACTCTACGAAGCGCTCGACCCCGGCATGAGCTACGAAAACCGCGTGCGCTGCCTGCGTGACCTCAAGGGCCTCGGCTATGAAGTCGGCACGGGCTCACTCGTCGGGCTCCCCGGCCAGACGGCCGAGATGCTCGCGCGCGACATCCTGTTCTTCCAGGAGATCGACGCCGATATGATCGGCATCGGCCCCTTGATCCCCAATGGCGACACGCCGCTCGGCACGGCCGCGCCCGGCGACTTCCATCTGACGCGCCGCATGGTCGCGCTGCTCAGGCTGCTGCTCCCTGAGGCGAACATCCCCGCAACGACGGCCATGGAGACCATGGTGCCGCGCGGCCGCGAGCTCATCCTCGCCTCCGGCGCAAACGTCGTCATGCCAAACGTCACCGAAGGCGACTATCGCCGCAAATACGCGCTCTACCCCGGCAAGATCTGCGTCGCTGATACCCCGGCCGACTGCCGTGTCTGCATGGGCGGCCGCATCGCGGCGATGGGACGGTTCGTGGCGACAGACAAGGGCTTTCGGAAGCACGGCAGTTGCAAAAATCCTATCTTTCTACTAAAATAGAGAAGAATGTCATGATTTTAGAAACTGCAAAAGGTGGAATACAAAGTGAGCAATTTAGAAGTCGGTATCGTTGGCCTGCCGAATGTCGGCAAGAGCACGCTGTTCAATGCGATCACGAAGGCGGGTGCGGAAGCGGCGAACTTCCCGTTCTGCACGATCGAGCCGAATGTCGGCGTCGTCGGCGTGCCAGATCCGCGCCTCGGCGTGCTGCACGAGCTCTATAACTCGAAAAAGACGACGCCGGCGTCCGTGCGTTTCGTCGACATCGCCGGCCTCGTCAAAGGCGCGTCGAAAGGCGAGGGTCTCGGCAACAAGTTCCTCGAGCACATCCGCCAGGTCGATGCCGTCGCCCATGTCGTGCGCTGCTTTGAGGACACGAACATCACGCATGTCGAAGGCAGCATCGATCCGCTGCGCGACATCGATATCATCCAGACGGAGCTTTGCCTCGCGGACCTCGAAGTCATCGAAAAGCGCATCATGCGCCTCGCGAAGATCGCGAAATCCGGCAATAAGGACGCGAAGGTCGAAGATGAAGTCCTGCGTCGCATCAAGGCTTCGCTCGACGAAGGCAAGCCGGCGCGTCAGGTCGAGCTCTCTGGCGACGACCTCGAGATGATCAAGGAAATGAACCTCCTGACGCTCAAGCCGACACTCTACGTCGCTAATGTCGCCGAAGATGAGGTCGCGACGGCCTACGACAAAAATCCCTATGTTCAGAAAGTCAAGGAATTCGCAGCGAAAGAGGGCGCGGAAGTCGTCGCCATCTCCGCGAAAGTCGAATCCGAGATCGCCGAGCTCGATCCCGAGGAAGCGAAAGCGTTCCTTGAAGACCTCGGTGAGACGGAGAGCGGCCTCGACCGCCTCATCAAGGCGGCGTTTGACCTCTTGGGCCTCCAGACGTTCCTGACGGCCGGCCCTGACGAGTGCCGTGCTTGGACGATCGTCAAGGGCACGACGGCGCCGAAAGCCGCTGGAAAGATCCACACGGACTTCGAGCGCGGCTTCATCCGTGCCGAGATCGTGAACTACGACGACCTCATCGCTGCCGGCAGCGTCGCCGCTGCGCGCGAAAAAGGCCAGGTGCGCGTCGAAGGCAAGGACTACGTCATGCAGGACGGCGACGTCGTCAACTTCCGCTTCAACGTGTGAGGATGCCGCGATGGACGCAAAGGATAAGCCGCGCTACGAGCTCGGCGACATCGTCAAGATGAAGAAGCCTCATCCCTGCGGCGCAAACGCCTGGGAGATCGTCCGCACCGGCATGGACTTTCGTCTCAAGTGCACTGGCTGTGGCCACTATGTGCTGCTCCCGAGGACGAAGTTCGAACGGGCGGTCAGAGGAAAAATCAATATTCCAGAGACGTAACACAATTCACTAGCCCAAGGCTCCCTCTCAGAGGGAGCCTTTTTTATTTGCGTGTTTCATCCTGGTGTACAAGTATACATTTCATTTCGGTTAAAGTTAGGATTTTACTATTGCGTTCCTGAAAAAACATGGTAAAGTGTCCATGTTCAAAAAAACACAGAGCGCTGTGGAGGAAACATGGAAACTCCTTGGGGACGTTCAGTGTTCATTGGACTCGTGTAAACGTTTTATCTAGGAGGAGTACACATGAAGAAGACTCTCGTTTCTGCACTCACGACGGCCCTTGTTGTTGGCGCCGCTTCCACGACGTTCGCTGCTTCCAACCCGTTCAGCGATGTCCCGGCTGACCACTGGGCATACGATGCTGTGAGCCAGCTCGCTGCCGATGGCGTCATCGAAGGGTATGGCGACAGCACGTTCCAGGGCGAGAAGAACATCACGCGCTACGAAATGGCACAGATGATCGCTCGCGCGATGGCGAAGAAAGATGTCTCTGCTGCTGATAAGGCCATGATCGACAAGCTCGCTGCTGAGTTCGCGGATGAGCTCAACAACCTCGGTGTTCGCGTCGCCAACCTTGAAAAACATGCCGACAATGTTAAGATGACTGGCGAACTTCGTTACTCGTACAGCAGCAAGCGTGAAGAAGGTAAGCATCGTGAAAACAGTGATACGCTCCAGTTCCGTATCTATCCGTCAGCTGAGGTCAATGATCACTGGAAAGTCAATGCTCGTCTGACGGGGAAACTTGATCCTTCGAAGGATTCCGGCAAGACTGGCGACATGGAACTTTCTTATGCATATGCCTGGGGGAGCTACAAGAACTTTGATGTTAAGCTCGGCAAGCAGGAGCTCTACTCCGTGGCAGACGATGGTCTCATCGTCGATGATTTCTTCTCCGGTGCACAGGTTATCTTCGGCAACCAGCTGAAGACGACGCTCGAAGCTGGCCGTTATTCGGATGCTTTTGCAGATGCAGGTGATCTTGCTGCCAACTATCAGGGCATTGAACTCAATTATGGTTTGAATAAGTTCCGCGTCGGTGCTGCATATCGCCATTTCAACGATGATGCTATTCGTGATCTGACGCTGACGCAGGCATACAAGGATAGCGGCACGACGGACGATGCGAACATTTGGTCGCTCGGCGCTGGCTACAAGTTCGACAAGAATGTCGATCTCTTCGCTGCTTATGCGAACAACACGGAAGCCGACAACTACGACAAGGCTTACAACATCACGCTGACATACAAGAAGGGCGACCGCATCAATGCAGGAACGTGGGGCGGCCATATCGGCTACCATTATCTCGGCCAGAACACGGCGTTCATGTCGACGTACGATACGGCTTTGGTGCCCAACACGAAGGGCTTCGAGTATGAACTTGAGTACACGCCGTTCGCACATACGTGGGCAAATATCGCATATTTCCAGGGCAAGAAGCTCGACAACGATAACGATGTCAAGGTTCTCTGGGGTCGCATGAGCTACTTCTTCTGATTTCAGAACAAGCCATCCCCTGTTACAACAACACAAAGAAGGCGCTTCTCTTCGGAGAGGCGTCTTTTTTATGGGCACATCTTTATCTGCAACACGCAAACAAACTAAGAAACAGCGTATGAAATACTCATATTTAAAGCATTGTTTTCTAATTTTTTGCTTAAAACAATAAAACATGTATTGTGAAACTGATTTCAATATGATATACTAAGAAACGTCCGCGAGAGATTGTTCAAACAAGGAAACACGGAAACTTGAAAAAGTTCAGAACAATCCCTCGACGGCATACAGATATATATATTTATAGGGGGATCCATTATGAAAAAAACACTCGTTTCCGCACTCACGACGGCACTGGTCGTCGGTGCAGCATCCACGACATTCGCTGCAGCGAACCCGTTCAGCGACGTCCCGGCAGATCACTGGGCGTATGATGCGGTTTCTCAGCTCGCTGCTGACGGCGTCATCGAGGGCTATGGCGACAGCACGTTCCAGGGCAACAAGAACATCACGCGTTACGAAATGGCACAGATGATTGCTCGTGCGATGGCGAAGAAAGACGTCTCCGCTGCCGACAAGGCCATGATCGACAAGCTGGCCGCTGAGTTCGCTGACGAGCTCAATAATCTCGGCGTCCGCGTCGCGAACCTCGAGAAGCATGCTGACAACGTCAAGTGGGGCGGCGTCCTCGAGTACACGTATACGAGCACGCGTCACGATGCTGACAACAGCAAGAACAATGTCGACGAGTATGTCTTCCGTCTCGAGCCGGTCGCTGAAGTCAACGACCATTGGACGGTGCATGCACGCGTGGATGCCAACGGCCTCATGGACACGGACGGCGGCAACGACACGTATGATATCAAGCTGAAGCGTGCTTGGGCCGAAGGCCAGTACAAGAACTTCAACGTGAAGCTCGGCAAGCTGCCGAACAGCATCAACGTCATCTCCACGACGGACGATCCGTATTCTGGCGCGGAAATGACGTTCGGCAGCAAGTGGAAGCTCACGCTCGCTGCTGGCCGCATCGATGACAGTCAGTTCGGCGATATGGGCCGCAACGCGTATGGCGGGACGACGAATCCGTTCGAGAAGAGCGACGACACGGCAAACTATCAGGCCGTCAAGGTTGGCACGGCGCAGGGCAAGTTCTCCGGCGGCGTTGCATACCAGCACCTCTCCAGCACGTATCGGAACGTGGACGGCATCTCGCTCTACGATAACAGCAACAAAGAGTCGGACAAGGATTACGACTACAAGGCGAACATCTGGTCGTTGCTTGCGAACTACCGTTTCGACAAGAACAGCGCTCTGAAGGCAGAGTACGCACAGAACACGGAAGCAGATCACTACGACAACGCCTACAGCTTCGAGTATGACTACAAGGGCGCTGAGAATGCGAACAAGGGTTCGTGGGGCGCTTACATCGCTTACCGCAAGCTCGGCCAGTACGCAGCTTCGTGGTCGACGTACGGCGATGGCGTCGACGGTGGCCAGAAAGGCATCGAGCTCGGCTTCAATTGGATTCCGTTCAAGAACATCCTTGCGGTCGCGAAGTACTTCGACGGCAAGGATATCGCAGCGGACAAAGATGCATCGAAGCTCTTCGGCCGTTTCGACTTCTTCTTCTGATGACACGGAATCGGCAGAACGTCCCTCGAACCTTCGAGTGGCTCCCTCTCAGAGGGAGCAGTCAGCCGGATGGCTGACTGAGGGAGTCCCCTGCACGACATTTCAATTAGCATAAAAAGGCCTTCCGCGGGTGCGAACCATGCGGAAGGCCTTTTTATGCTGGATTCATGCTTTTCGCAGATACTGCGACGGGTCGACGGAAAGCTCGTGGATGAAGTGCCGGAGCTCGCTGTCTGCGACGACCATCTGGATGAGTTTCGCGCCGCGCGGCTCGGCCGCGAGGTCGATGGTTTCGGCCTTTTGGAGCAGGCGGCCTTCGAGGTTCGCGAACACCACAATGGTCGGCGCTTCGGTCTTGCCGAATTCGCATTTCTTGACGATGGCGTAGCCGTAGTCGGTTTTGAGTATCGTGCCGACGGGGTAGATGGCGACGTTGTTGAAGAAGAGGTCGAGAAGGTCCGGGTCGAACTGGCCGATGTTGACGTTCTTCATGATGTTGTAGGCGACATTCGGCGTGTAGGCTCTCTTGTAGGGCCGCTCGCTCGTCAGCGCGTCGTAGACGTCGGCGATGGCGACGATTTTTGCGAAGCGGTGAATCTCGTCTCCTTGCAGGCCGCGCGGGTAGCCCCGTCCGTCGATGTGCTCGTGGTGCTCGCGCGCGATGGCCGCGAGGATGCTCGTCGATGGCAGTTCGTAATCCATCTCGTGGATGTGCTCGGCACCTCGTTCGGGGTGGCTCTTGATTTCGGCGAACTCGGAGTCCGTGAGGCGCGTGTTCTTCGTGAGGATGCGTGTCGAGACGTCGATTTTGCCGAGGTCGTGCAGGAGCGCGCCGAGCGTCAGGATGTTCATGTCTTTGCGCGTGTAGCGGCAGAGCATGCCGAGCATGGCCGAGAGGATGGCGACGTTGACGCTGTGCGCGAACGTGTAGGTGTCATGCAGGCGGATGTCCGTGAGCTGCACGAGGTTTTCCTTGCGCTCGATGATGTCGCGGATGATGTTGTCCGAGACGGTCTCCATCGCGGCGGCGTCGAGGCGTCCTTCCTCCTCAACGGTCTGGAACGCTTCGTAGACGTGCTGGATGGCGTCGATGCGCGTTGTCTCCTGCACGACGTCTTCCGGCGGTTGGAGCTGGAAGTTCGGGTCGGCACTCGTGACGTTAACGGTCGGGATACCGATTTTTTTGAGCTGGTGAATGTATTCCGGCGTGATGGCGCTGCCCTTGACGAGATAACTGCCGCCATGGTGGTTGTAGATGCTCTGGGCGACGATCATGCCTTTCTTGAGATTCTTGACTGGTAATCTAAGCATATTTCCCATTCCTTCGATGACGAAAAAAGAGAGTTTTGCGACACATTCCTATCCTCTAATATAGCATAAATGACAAAATAAAGCTACCATCTGTCGGCACCTTCGTGATATACTTTATAGGCAGACAGTTAGCGCTTAAGCAGACGCTTGGCGCTTCAGCGCCTAGCGGTTGCTTATGCAGAGCTTAGTGCTTACTGGTCGATTACGTCGGCCGTAGGCCGACGCTCCTTATGCCATTTTTCCTTTGGAGGTGTAGTTTTATGACAACCTTGCAGGACACGCCGCGCGCGTCAAGGCTCCACATTGGCTTGTTTGGGCGGCGCAACAGCGGCAAGTCGAGCCTCCTCAATGCGCTGATCGGGCAGAGCCTCGCCGTCGTCTCGGAGAAACCGGGCACGACGACGGATCCCGTTTACAAATCGATGGAGATCGCAGGCATCGGGCCGGTCGTTTTCATCGATACGGCGGGCTTTGACGATGATGAGCAGGAAGCCGGCCTCGGTGCGGCGCGCGTGCGCCAGACGGAGCGGGCGGCTGCTGAGACCGACATCGCGCTCGTGCTATTTTCGCCAGAGGGGACCGAGGATGGTGACGCGGAGGAGCTCGCGTGGGTGCGGCGGTTCCAGCAGACGGGAAAGCCTGTGCTAGCTGTCATCGCGCAGGCCGACGTCGCAAAAGACGAGGGGCACGCGCGCAAAGAGGCGATCTCTCGTGCGACGGGTTGCATCGCGCTCGCCGTCTCAGCCAAGGAAAAGAGCGGCCTCGAGGCGCTCCGGCGCGAGATCGCGCGGTTGCTCCCTGAGGACTACCAACTGCGCTCTATCACGGGCGACCTTGTCGGGGAGGATACGGGCGATCTCGTATTGCTCGTCATGCCGCAGGACATCCAGGCACCGAAAGGACGCCTGATCCTGCCGCAGGTGCAGACGCTCCGCGAGCTCCTCGACAAGCACGCACTCGTCATGAGCTGCACGACAGACTGCCTCGATGCTGCACTCGCGGCCATGGCGAAGCCTCCAAAGCTCATCATCACGGATTCGCAGGCATTTCGCACGGTCTTCCAAAAGAAGCCCGCCGCTTCGAAGCTCACGTCGTTTTCCGCGCTGTTCGCTGCGCTCAAAGGCGATATCGACTATTTCCTCGAAGGCGCGCACTACCTCGCCGATCTCGCAAGCGACGCGAAGGCGGACGCGGCCAAGGCGGGCAGCGCGGCACCCGCCAGCGGCGAGCCGCTCCACGTCCTGATCGCCGAGGCCTGCACGCACAAGCCGCTCGATGGCGACATTGGCCGCATCAAGATACCGCGCTTGCTCAAGAAAGCATTTGGCGAGGACGGCGTGCAGACATTGACGGTCAGCGGCAAGGACTTTCCTGACGACCTCACGCCCTACGATCTCATCATCCACTGCGGCAGCTGCATGTTCAACCGCAGCTACGTGCTCTATCGTGCGCGCGAAGCAAAGGCCGCGCATGTTCCTATGACAAACTATGGGCTCGCCATCGCGGCGATGCTCGGCATTCTAGACGATATCTCTCTGCCGGAAAATCCTTTTTCAGCGAGGTGAAACATCATCATGAAATGGAAAACAAAGCATCTCGGCTCCGCGCTCGCTGCGCTGTTGCTACTCGCGCCCTATGCAGCGTGTGCAGTGCCAACGATTTCGATGGCACCGATGGCGGCTGCGGCTGCGGCACAGAACGAGGATGCGGGTTGGTACTGGCTTTCCTCTGACGAGAAATACAGCAATTTCTTCGACCCTGACTCCGTTGTCGCGACGGGCAGCGTCGAGACAGCACACGGCAAGGTCGCGACGGAGATCGAAGCGTACATCAAGACGAGTTACAGTTACGGCGGTGCGCAGGAGACGATCCAGAGCTACGGCATCAAGGACGTCATCCCGAACCCGTCGCAGCTCGCGTACAGCGTTGCCCTCCTCAAAGTGAATCCGCAGAACCGCACGGTGCAGTATGCGAAAGAAGATTTCTACGACCCGCAGGGCAAAGTCGTTTGGGCACATTCCGATGGAAAAGAAAAAGAAATCAATTCGCAGTCGTTTGACGAGCAGTTCTACACTGTCATCGTCGACCAGGTGTTCCATGAAGGCGAAACTGAGCGTGCCAAGGCGGAGGATCGCTGGATCGACCTCTACAAGAGCGAAATCGATGGACTGACGACGACAGCGATCGCCGACACGACAACGATGCGCAAGAAAGGTGATAATCTGTTCTATTGGGAATGGGATACGCTGAAGGACACGACGGGCAATACGCTCGAGATCAAGTTCCTCAAGAAAGCGGTGAACTTGCCGCAAGGCACAGAGCGCATCGTGCAGGCAAAATACTGGAGCGGCCAGACGGGCTGGCAGGATCTCGAGGATGACCTCGGCGGCGCGTACCGCATGATCGGTAGCGGCACCCCGCAGGCCCAAGGGCTCACGGCACTCCGCAACTACGCGCACAGCCACGTTAAATGGGTGAACCGCTACAGCATCAACTGAGAGGCTCCTCCTTTTTTTGACATGGTAATTTTCCTATACTATAATAAAGGAAATTCTTTTTTTTATTGGAGCGTGAATCATTTATGTTGGATATGAAATTCGTGCGTGACCATCTTGATGAGGTCCGCCAGATGCTGGAGAATCGCTGCAACCCGCTGAACCTCGACGACTTTGAAGGTCTCGACAAGCGCCGCCGCGAGCTGCTGCAGGAGACAGAGACGCTGAAGAGCGAGCGCAACGCTGTCTCGAAAGAGATCAGCCAGATGAAGAAGAACAAGGAAGACGCGACGCAGCGGATCGCGGACATGCGTGCGGTTGGCGAAAAAATCTCCGGCCTCGACAAAGAACTCAAAGACGTCGAAGCGAAACTCCGCGACATCCTGTTGCACATCCCGAACATGCCGCGTGAAGACGTGCCAATCGGCAAAGACGACACGGAGAACCCCGAAGTCCGCAAATGGGGCGAGCCGCGCACGTTCGACTTCGAGCCGAAAGCCCATTGGGACATCGGTACCGACCTTGACATTCTCGATGCGGATCGCGCCGCGAAAGTCACGGCCGCACGCTTCACGTTCTACAAAGGGCTCGGTGCCCGCCTCGAGCGCGCTTGCATCGCGTTTATGATGGATCTCCATGCGAACAAGCATGGCTATACGGAAATGCTCGCGCCGTATATCGCGAACAAGGACAGCATGATTGGCACGGGCCAGCTGCCGAAATTCGCTGAGGATATGTACAAGCTGGAAGGCCTCGACTATTATCTCGTGCCGACGGCCGAAGTCCCGATGACGAACTACCACCGCGACGAAATCCTCGATGGCAGCAAGCTTCCTGAGTATTACAGTTGCTACACGGCCTGCTTCCGCGCTGAGGCTGGCAGCGCTGGTCGCGACACGCGCGGCCTCATCCGCCAGCATCAGTTTAACAAAGTCGAAATGATCAAGTTCTGCACGCCAGAAACGAGCTGGCACGAGCTTGATACGATGGTCGAAGCGGCAGAAGATGTCCTGAAGACGCTCGAACTCCCGTACCACATCGTCAAGCTCTGCACGGGCGATATGAGTTTCACGTCTGCGACGACGTATGACCTTGAAGTCTGGTTCCCGTCGCAGCACAAGTACCGCGAGATCAGCTCGTGCTCGAACTGCACGGACTATCAGGCCCGCCGCGCGAACATCAAGTTCCGCCGTGACGCCAAGAGCAAGCCGGAATTCGTTCACACGCTGAATGGCTCCGGCCTCGCCGTCGGTCGCACGGTTGCCGCTATTCTTGAAAACTATCAACAGGCAGACGGCAGTGTCATCATCCCGAAGGCGCTCGTCCCCTACATGGGCGGTGTCGAAGTGATCAAGAAGCCGGAGTAAGCCCTGAACCACCCGCCCCCTCTTTGAGGGGGCTTTTCTTGTACCACTATCCGCGCCCTGTACTACCCACTCGGGACTTACTGCGCTATAATAGACGTAAATAGGACAAAACGGGAACTTCAACGAGGAGGTGGACGTCATGCCAAAGCAGCTTAGACAAGGCTTGGGGGTCCATCTGCGCCTCGGGCGGCTCGACCGCTGGTTGTTGGTGGCTGTGCCGATGTCGCTTTCGTTGCTGTTCTTTGCGATGCTCGTGATGATCTCATGCTATCAGCGCGACGGCACTGCGGTCTGGCTCGAGCGCATGATCTTTGCGCTGTCGCTCGTTTCGATCCTGCTCGTCTTTGCGTTCGCGCACATCCTCAAAAGCTGGCGGCGCTCGGACACGTTCCTTTATACTGATCCACTTTGCCCCTGCGGTAGTCGCACGGCGATGCAGGAACTCCTACGCCGGCTTGAAGATCGCCGAGACATCGCCATCACCATCCTCTACGCAGACCTCAACCATTTCAAATACGTCAACGACACGTTTGGCCATGAGGCAGGCGATCGACTGCTGGTCACGTTCGCGCATGTGCTCAGCCGCGTCTTCGATGGGCGGCACGCCATGACGGCGCGCGTCGGCGGCGACGAATTCGTCGTGATTTTCAAAGATGTGCGGCGACAGGAGATCGTGGATGCCTGGCAGCAGGTCGAGCTCGATCTCATGGAAGAGAGTCGTCGCCTGCCGTTTCACTACTGGATATCCTCAGCACATGGTTGCGCGACGCGCCTCGCGGGCAGCGATGCGTTGCTCGAGGACGTCGTGCGCGCAGCTGACCATGCGATGTACCTTTGCAAGGAAGCACAGAAATCTAATTTGTAATTATTATCCGTTAGTGATATAATGAGCACATAGCCAAGGGCGATGCCCCGGAGCAATTCTAGGATTTGTGTGTTTTTGAAAAGGAGAGATTTTCATGGAACTCAAGGGATCCCAGACGGAAAAGAATCTTTGGGCTGCGTTTGCCGGCGAGTCGCAGGCACGCAACAAGTATACGTATTACGCTTCGAAAGCGAAGAAAGATGGCTTTGTCCAGATTTCGAACATCTTCCAGGAGACGGCCGATAACGAGAAAGAACATGCCAAGATCTGGTTCAAGCTCGTTGCTAGCATCGGCGAGACGGCGGATAACCTCAAAGATGCGGCGGCAGGTGAGCATGACGAGTGGACGAGCATGTACCCCGGCTTTGCCAAAACGGCGCGTGAAGAAGGCTTCGAGCGCATCGCAAAGCTCTTTGATGGTGTCGCTGCCATCGAGAAAGAGCATGAGGAACGCTACCAGCTCCTTTTGACGAATATCAAGGAGGACAAGGTCTTCAAAAAAGGCGAGAAGATCATCTGGCAGTGCCTGAATTGTGGCTATGTCTGCGAAGCGGACAAAGCACCGGAGGTCTGCCCGGTCTGCGCACATCCGCAAGCGTACTTCCAGCAGGTCGCAAAGAACTACTGAGCATCCGCTGAACGTTGCATATGAAAAGCTCCCCATCTCTTTGACGGGGAGCTTTTTTTCAGTTTACATTATCATACGCTTCGCGGTATCGGCGGAAGACTCTTGGGAACTTTCGCTGACAGCGGAACACCATGCTTTTCGCTGCGCCGAACAGGCAGAATGAGGAGAACAGCACGGCCGTGAGGTCGGCGGCGGGCACGGCGAGCCAGACGCCCGTGAGGCCGAGGAATTTCGGCAGGACGAGCAAAAAGATGACGATGCCCGCGAGGTTGCGCGTAAGCGAGCAGAGCGCCGACGTGCGGCCATCAGACAGCGCCGTGAAGAAGCCCGACGTGAAGATGTTGAACCCGCAGAGCAGGAAGCTCAGCGAGAACAGGCGGAAGCCCGTCTCCGTCAGCGCAGCGACGTTGCCGCCCTGCGGCAAGAACAGCGTGACGAGCGGCGCGGCGAGCACCTGTGCCGTGGCATAGGCGCCGACGCCCGCGACGGCGAGGATCGTCAGCGCGCATTTCATGAGGTGTAGCAGCTCGCCGTCATGCTTCGCACCGTAGTGGTAGGAGAACACGGGCGCGACGCCGTTCGAGAAGCCGACGAGGAAGCTCGTCAGCAGCATTTCAGCATAGAGGATGACGCAGATCGCTGCAACGCCGTCTTCGCCCGCCCAAGCGAACGTGATGAGGTTAAAGAGGAACGTCGTGATGCCGACGGAGCACTGCGTGACCATTTCCGACATGCCGTTCGTCGCGGCCTGCATGAGCACGCGCAGCTCCGGCACAAAGCGCGTGAAGCGCAGCGTGCGGCTGAAGCGCCAGAAGAACACGAAGCCGAGCGCCGCCGCAAGGAGGTCGGCCAGCCCTGTCGCGAGGCCGGCGCCGAGGATGCCGAGATCCATGTGGGCGAGGAAGAGGTAGTCGAGCGCTGCATTCGTTACGCCGCTCGCGACGGCGACGAGGAAGCCGAGCCCCGCGCGGCCGTCCGCGATGCAGAACGTATCAAACAGGATGCTGACGGCCGCGATCGGGAAGAACGGCAGCAGCACGCCGAGGTAGGCGCGGCAGTCCGGCAGCATCTCCGGGCTCGCGCCGAGGAACGCGAGGATCGTATCGAAAAATACCCACAAAAAGAGCGCGAACGCCGCACCAATCAAGAACGTCGCCGCCGTGATCCACGTGAACCTCTGCCGTGCAAGCAGATCGTGGCCTTCGCCGAGTGTTTTCGCGACGAGCGCGGAGCCGCCGGACGCCAGCATGATCGCGAGGCCGAAGAGCAGGTTGATCGCGGGATAGACGATGTTTGAGGCTGCGAGCGCCGACGCGCCAGCGTAGCGGCCGATGAAGATGCCGTCCGTGACGGAATACAGCGAGATGACGAGCATCATGCCGATGGAAGGAGCCGCGAAACGCAGGAGGCCGGCCGCCGAAAATCTCTGCGCGAGCGGCGACGTACAGTGTTGAGTTGCTTTCATGATGAATCTTTCCTTTCGTGATAAAATCAACTATAATATTTGTATCCATCATATCGCAAGTTCAGAGCCTTTGTAAAGGGGGAGAACAAGATGAAGACACAGAAAATCCTTGGCGTCCTTTTTGCCCTCGTACTCGTCGCTGTGGGTGGTTTTGCCTATGCAAAAAGCGCTGAGCGTACGCCAGAGTATGCCATTGAGCAAATCGCGCAAGCGATCCAGAATAAAGACACCGAAACGTTGCAACGCTACGTCGATACGGAGGCGTTCGCGACGGCGACGTACGACGAAGGCACGGCTATCCTCGCGCGCGACATCGAAAAACTTCACGCGCTCTATCCAGCCGACTGGTTCTTCCGTCATGACACTGCGTTCATGAAAGGCTACATCGCCGGCCGTCGCGACGCCGACCTCGCGCTCATCGGCCGCACGCTCGACTTTTACCTGCAACCAAAAGAGACACCCGTCACGCGCACGGACGGCGAAGCGCACTGGCTCGCGAACGAAACGCGAAAATTCGAAGATCACTACACGGCAAAGCTCACAGGCGTTGAGCAGCAGGGGACGACCGCCATCGCTACCATCGAGATCGCAGGCGACGACAGCGACTACGGCCGCCTCGTTCCGCAGCTGACCGTCAAAGCTGAGCTCGTGCAGCAGGACGACGGCCACTATATGCTCACCCGCATCACGAACGGTGAAGAAATCTTCTACCCCATCGTCAAGGGCATCGAAGATTACTGGACACTGCAAGGCTGGCAGTAACTTTGGAAAGGAGGCGGCACGACTTTGATCAACCCGATGGAACAGCATATGAAAGAACGCGCCGCCGAAGCCCTGCGCCGCAACCAGAGCATGCCGTTTTTCCGCCGCTTCCTCGGCCACACCTGGATGATCTTGCGCCACAAATACTGGGTCTTCCACTTCGCCTGCATCGCCGGCATCCCGTGGCAGGGCATCATGCACGACTGGTCGAAATTCTCCCGCATGGAATTCTGGGAGAGCGTCCATTGGTACAACGGCATCGGCTCGCCTATCTGGCTTTGCAAGATGTACAATGACGGCCTGAGCTATGCGTGGATTCATCATCACGGTCGCAACCTCCATCATTATGAAGCATGGCAGGACGACTTCGACCACGGTGCCCACCCGGTCGATATGCCTTACCCTTATGCCGTCGAGATGCTCTGCGACTTCCTAGCCGCCGGCAAAGCCTACGGCCGCGACCGGTTCACGTTCCAGAGCGAATACGAATGGTGGCAGCGCAAGAAAGCCCACGGCGTCGCCATGACCGACCACATGAAAGCCTTCGTCGAAGCCGCGCTCGGCGAGCTCGCACGTACAGAAGACATCAGCCTGCTGCGGCCGGCCTCGACGAAACAACTTTATGAAAGATATGTAGGAAAAGTGGATGCAAAAAAATTTTAAAAAACTGTTGACAAGGAGCATCGAGACGTGTATCATATTACAAGTCGGCGGCAGACGGCGAGAGCACAGCACCGCAGACAACCGATGAGACCTATGAAGCGATGGATGCTTCTGCTTCTGAAAGGATGCCATTTGCCTGACGGCAAATGGCTAAATCATCTCTAAGCGCTAAAGCGCAAAGAGCTGATTTAAATTTCTTCTTGACAAAGCAAACGCGCTGAGGTATCATATAAAAGCTGATTCACGAAAGAGCTTTTCAGAAGCTTCCAGAATGAATCACGGGTGTTCTTTGAAAACTAAACAATGTAGATTATCATGCAACACATGATAAAGCCAGATGTT
>JAXGCE010000034.1:0-33046 GCA_034186105.1 Selenomonadaceae bacterium | reverse complement strand
TCCGTCTGCCCCTTTTTGGGGATTTTGTCAGGTAGTGTTTCGCTGAAACACAACTGAATCGGCAATGCTGATTCACTAAGAGGCAATTCCGTCAGGAATGAGCCTCGTTGAATAATTCAGGTTCTTTTTTTATTCTATCCAATTTCTGAGAGCCTTGCAAGCAGGAATTGAAAGAACCTTGCGGTCCTGCTTTTTTCCAGTTACAATAAAAAGAAAATAGAATGGGAGGCTTCCTCTATGAAATTCCGCTTCTCCGCGATGCCGCTGGCCTTGTCCGTCTTTCTGGGCCTCAGTGCGGCAGCACCGCTTTCTTATCTCGTCAGGCCTGTCCCGATGGTCTCTGCCGCTACGCAAAAGGTTTCCGTGGATGGAATCTATATCATGAGCGATGGCCTCGAGGAGTCGCAGCACATCGCGAAGATTCGCGCGCGACAGGACGCGATGCGCATGGCAGCTGAGCAGGCGGGCGTCTATGTCAAATCGTATTCGAAGGCCGTGAACAATGTCTTGACGGAAGACGAGACCCTCACGCTTTCGAGCGCAGTGCTGCATGTGGATAAGGAAACTTTTTCCTTCGATGATATGGGCGGGCAAGGCATGAAGCTCGTCTGCCATATCGAGGCAGACGTCGAGACGGTGGACATCGACAAAGTGCTCCAGCAACGCCGCGAAGACGCGCAACAATGGGAAATTCTGCAAGCGCAGAACAAAAACCTCCGAGAGCAGACGGAGAAGATTCGGAAGGAAAACGAAGCGCTGAAAGCTGCCTATGAGAAAGCCACGACGGAGAAGGAGCAGCAGCGGATCCAGGCCGAGGCAAAGAAAAACCAGGATGCCACGATGGCACTCGACTGGTTTTATCTCGGCAATTATGCATACCACAAAGGACAGTATGAATCCGCGATTCAAGATTACACGCAGACCATCTATCTGGATGCCTCCTATGCCGATGCATACACCAATCGCGGCGCTTCGTATGACAAGCTGGGACAATATGAAAACGCGGTGCAAGACTTCACTGAAGCCATCCGCCTGACGCCGACGGCCGCAGCTTATTGCAATCGTGGTATTGCATATGCCCATTGGGAACAATATGACAAAGCCATCCAGGATGATACAGAAGCCATCCGGCAAAATCCCTCCTATGTCCTTGCGTATGTCAATCGTGGACTCGCCTATCACGCTCTGAAGCAATATGAGAAAGCCATCCAGGATTACACAGAAGCCATTCGGTTGAAACCAGACTACGCCGAAGCGTATACATATCGGGGAGAAGCGTCCATCTGGCTGAATACCTTCGGCTTCGAGTGGTATGAAAAAGCGCTCCGAGACTATGCGGAAGCCATTCGCCTGAGGCCGAACTTTGCAGAGACCTATCTCGCTCGCGGAAATATATATTATGGGACCAGGCAATACACGAAAGCGATTCAGGAATACACCGAAGCCATCCAGAAAGCCCCGAACTACGCCCTGGCATATCGCAATCGCGGAAAGGCGCATTTCGAGCAAACAGAATATGCACAAGCACTCCAAGATGCGAAGCAGGCGAACCAGCTCCAGCCGGGACTCGCAAACGAGCTCTTGGCATCTTTGCGAGAGCAGGGCTATCAATGAGGCCATGCGCCAGCAACATCCAATACATAAAATGATAACAACAAAAAACCTCCCTTGCGGGAGGTTTTCGCATTTTCAAATCAAATCAGAGTACTTTGTGCAGGTACTCGCGGATCTCGTCGCCGTCTTCGAGTTTCATGACGTCGGCGAGGATTTCTTTTGCTTTGACGGAGCTCGTCTTGCGGAGCATTTCTTTGACGCGCGGGATGGACGGGGCGCTCATGGAGAGCTCGTGGATGCCCATCGCCATGAGCAGGACGGCGGCGTACGGGTCGGAGGCCATTTCGCCGCACATGCCAGCCCACTTGCACTTGTCGCCCTGGTGCGCGCTCTCGATCGTGCGCTTGATGAGGCGCAGGACGGACGGGTTGAAGTGGTTGTAGAGGTACGAGATGCTGGCGTTGCCGCGGTCGCAGGCGAGCGTGTACTGCACGAGGTCGTTCGTGCCGATGGAGAAGAAGTCGACGTACTTCGCGAGGACCGGCGTCATGACGGCAGCCGACGGCGTCTCGACCATGATGCCGACCTGGACGTCGTTGCTGAAGCTCTTGCCCTCATGCGTGAGCTCGAGCTTCGCGCGCTCGATGCGCTCGAGGACGTCCTTGAATTCCTTGACGTTGATGATCATCGGAATCATGATGGCGACTTTGCCATAGACGCCGGCGCGCAGGATGGCCTTGAGCTGCGGCAGGAAGAGGTCGTCGCGCTGGAGGCTGATGCGGACGGCGCGATAGCCGAGGAACGGGTTGTCCTCTTTCGGAATGTTGAGGTACGGCAGCGGCTTGTCACCGCCGATGTCCATCGTGCGGATGACGCAGAGCTTGCCATTGCACTTCTCGATAGCTTCTTTGTAGGCCTGGAACTGGTCGTCCTCGGTCGGGATTTCCTCGCGGCCCATGAAGACGAATTCGGAGCGGAACAGGCCGACGCCCTCAGCGCCGTAGTTCATGGCGTTGTCAACATCCATGTGCGTGCCGATGTTCGCCATGAGCTCGATGCGGACGCCATCCGGCGTGACGGCCGGCAGCTCTTTGAGCTCGGCATAGTGGCGCGCGAGCTCTTCCTGCGCCTTGAGCTTGTCGTTGTAGGAAGCGATTTCGTCGGGCGTAGGATTAATGGTGATTTCGCCGCGCTCGCCGTCGATGATGACGTGGTCGCCGTCGGCAATCTTGTCGATGCGGTCTTCCTTGTTGAGGCCGACAATGGTCGGGATGGCGCGCGCTTTCGCGATGATGACGGCATGGGCCGTCGTGGAGCCAGAACCGAGGAGCACGCCTGCAATCTGCTCAGTCGGCATGCCCGCGATGACGGACGGCTCGATTTCGCGGCCGCAGAGGATGACTTTCTCATCGCCGATTTCCGGCTCTTTGACGCCGAGGATGAATTTCGCGACGCGCTTGCCGACGTCGCGCAGGTCGACGGCGCGGGCAGCGAAGTACTCGTCTTCCATCTGCTCGAACATCTTCGCCTGCTCCTCCGAGGCCTTGAGCACGGCCTTCGGCGCGTTCTTCACGACGTCGATCTGCTCGTCGATATTCTGCGCCATCATCGGATCTTGCACCATCATGCGATGCGCTTCAAGGATGGCGGCCTGTTCTTTCGTCTTGTCGTTCTTCTGCATCTTCTCGATGCCTTCACGCAGCTGCTCGGCCACGGCCGTCAGCGCTGCCATCGCCTTCTGCTTTTCCGTTGCGACATCTTCCGGCTGATAGCTCACGAGATAGCCGTCGAGGTTCTGCCCTGCGAGCATGATCTTGCCCATCGCGATGCCGGAAATGACGCCTTTGCCACGAATTTTCTCTGCCATAGTTCTCTCCCCCAAATGCTCTTTTTCTGAATGTTCCCCCAAAATGATTCCGACAAAAAAGCCGCCCGCAAAGCGCAGGCGGGCTTTCATTGTAGTGTTTTCGAATTATTCTTCGCCAAACTTGGACTCGACGAGCTCTTTGAGTGCCTTCACAGCATCTGCTTCGTCTGGGCCATCCGCGCAGATCGTGATCTCCGTGCCCTTGACGAGACCCATGCTCATGATCATGAGGATGGACTTTGCATCCACCGTCTTGCCCTTAGCCTTGATCTGGACCTTGGACTTGAACTTCGTTGCCGTCTGGACGAAGACCGATGCCGGACGTGCATGGATACCCGTTTTGTTCTCGATCGTTACAGTTGCTTCCGTCATGTTCAGTACCTCTTTCTTCCTCGCTGGAGGACGTCGTTAGATGAAAATCGCGGCCCCAGCTGCGCAAAAGTTTTTTCTGCCTCTAGTATATTGCATACAGCGTGCCAACTTTCACGATGCTGGGAATTTTTTATCACAGTTCCGTCAAAGCCCGTCAAAGCCAGGCTTTCCGGAAGCAGGTGCCAGAGAATTTTGGCGCAGATGTGCGCTGTTCGGTTTGATTTTGGGAAATTTTACCATCGCGCAAAATGTGGATGGGAAAATTTACGCATGTATGGAAATTTTTCCCATATCGCACACCCATTCAAGTACTTCCTTATTTCCACATCACTACGGTATTCTCCTGCTTATTATACACGAAATCCGCACGGAATGCTCGTGTTTCGTGCGGATTTTTGAAAAAAGATTTTATTTTTCTTCATCGACCAGTCCATACTTCCGCGCCTTCGCCGCGACGGTCTTGTGGGTGATGCCGAGGGCTTTGCCGGCGGCGTTGAAGCTGCCGCATTTTTCGAGGGCGTGGGCGATGATGCGCTTTTCGTAGGCGCTCCATGGCAGGACGGCGCTGCTCGATGTGCCATCGCCGAGGCCGAGGCTCGCGCTCGTGACTTCGCGGTCGGCGATTTCGCCTTTGAGGTAGCTCGGCAGGTCGGCCGTATGGATCTCGGACGTGTCCATGAGCGTGATGACGCGCTCGATGACGTTTTCGAGTTCGCGGACGTTGCCGGGCCAGCGGTAGTTCATGAGGATCTCCATGGCCTCCGGCGTGATGCCGCGCACGGATTTCTGCTGCTCCTCGCTGATCTTGCCGATGAAATGCTCGACGAGCAGCGGGATGTCGTCGACGCGCTCGCGGAGCGGCGGCAGCAGGAGCGGGATGACGTTGAGGCGGTAGTAGAGGTCTTCGCGGAACTCGCCAGCCTTCATCATGGCTTCGAGGTCGCGGTTCGTCGCTGCGATGATGCGCACGTCGACGTGGACGGTCTCCTCGCCGCCGACACGGTCGAATTCTTTCTGCTGCAAGACCCGCAGCAGCTTGACCTGCATGGATTTGCCCATTTCGGCGATCTCGTCGAGGAAGATCGTGCCGTGGTTCGCGAGCTCGAACTTGCCGAGCTTGCGCTTGACAGCGCCCGTGAACGCACCGCGCTCGTGGCCAAAGAGCTCGCTTTCGAGCAGAGCCGGCGGGATGGCGCCGCAGTTGACGCGGATGAACGGGCCGCGCCGCCGCCCGCTCGCGTAGTGGATGCCTTCGGCGATGACTTCCTTGCCCGTGCCGCTCTCGCCGCGAATCAGCACGGTCGCCGTGCTCGCGGCCGCTTTTGTCGCGAGCGCGAGCACATCGACGACCTTGCCGCTTTTGCCAATGTAGTTCGAGAACGAGTTCGCGGTCTTCTTCGTGCGCAGCAGCTCCTGTTCGAGGTATTCCGCGCGCGCCGAGACCTGCGTCAGCCGCTCCATGAGGTTCTGGATCTCCGTGATGTCCTTGATGACGGAGACGACGCCCGCGATCTCGCCGTCGACAAAAATCGGATTGACGTTCGCAACGACGGTCGTGCCGTTTTTCTTGTGGCTGAGAGCGCCGATGCGCGCGACGCCCGACCGCAGCACGCCGACGCGATTGCCGTCTGGCGCGCTCTCGAAGACGTTCTGCCCGAGCACCATCTCGCGCGTCTTGTGGACGATGCGCAGGTACGCGGGGTTGACGTACGTGATGATGCCGGACTTCTCGACGACGCAGATGCCGTCCTGCACGGCTTCGAGAATCATCTGGAGGCGCTCCTGCATCAGCGCGTTCTCGTGCAGCAGCTTGTCGACTTCGCGGAGCTCGGCTTTTTCGTGCATCTCAAGGTCGCCTTCGAGGAATGCGGCCATTTCGCCGGCGGCCTCGCGCTCTGCGCCGCCCTCGGCCGTGACGACGATCGCGTCGCCCTGCCGTGCCTTCAGTGCGATGAGCTTCATGATGCTGCGCAGCTCGAAGCGTTCGCCGCGCTCACCGCGCAGGTAGAGGCGCGTGCCGTATTTCGCGGCGAGCTCTTTCGCGCGCTGCACGATGCCCGCCGCCACGCGCGCATGGATGCCGCTCTCGTTCTGGATGATGGCCGTGCGTTCGCAAGGCATGATGATGCTCCCTTCCAAAGAAAAAGGCCGTCTTTACAGACGGCCCAGCTTTGTGATACAATCAGTCCAGAGCACCGTTTGGCGGCTGATACTATGCCCTCAGGAATGGGGCGCACGCCTATGGAACAGTTTTTGATCGCACTTTTGCTGATCTGGCTGATTGCCATTGAAGTGAAAAAAGGTTGACCCGCCTCCTAGCCTGACAAACTCCGAGACGGGTTTCATTATGTAATGTAAACTCTACGAGGGCGGTTCGCTAGGCGATGCTCTCTTTGCTTGTATTATACGATATTTTCTCGCGCGTGGCAAGTGGCCGCGCCCTTTTTTGAAAGGAAGCTCTGCATGGAAAAATCGAATCCGCTCTATGCCTCGTACCTCGCCATCCTCCGCCGCGAGCTCGTGCCGGCCATGGGCTGCACGGAGCCGATCGCCATCGCATTCGCCGCCGCGAAAGCGCGCGACGTGCTCGGTGCGCTCCCCGAGGCCATCACGGTCACGGCGTCCGGCAACATCATCAAGAACGTCAAGAGCGTCATCGTGCCGAACACGGGCGGACGCAAGGGCATCGAGGTCGCAGCCGCGGCCGGTGCCTTCCTCGGCGACGCGGCGGCCGGCCTCGAAGTCATCGCGCATGCCGCGCCCGCGCAGGTCGAAAAGCTCGGCGACTACCTGCAGAAAACGGACATCTGTGTCG
Organism: Selenomonadaceae bacterium; assembly: GCA_034186105.1. Lineage (GTDB taxonomy): Bacteria > Bacillota > Negativicutes > Selenomonadales > Selenomonadaceae > Selenomonas_C. Next base: position 26,438 of record JAXGCE010000034.1, on the reverse strand, counting down.
AAGCCGCCCAGTCCGAGCATGTGCTCGATATCACGGTCGATGTGCACGCAGGCGAACACACGGCCTCTGTCCGCCTCGCGGACGAGCATACGAATGTCGTCCATATTGAAAAAGACGGTGTCACGACATATACCAAAGCCCTCGGCCCCGTCAAGGAACCCGGCACGCCCGACTACGACTGCCTGACGATCGACGACATCTATGATTTCGCCATGACGGCCGACATCGCCGACGTCCAAGACATCCTCGACCGCCAGATCGCCTGCAATACAGCCATCGCCGACGAAGGGCTCGCGCACAACTACGGCGCGAACATCGGCAAGACGCTTTTAAAAGCCTATGGCACATCCGTCCATGTCCGCGCTCGCGCCCGCGCAGCCGCAGGCTCCGATGCCCGCATGAACGGCTGCGAGCTCCCCGTCGTCATCAACTCTGGCAGCGGCAACCAGGGCATGACCGTCTCTCTGCCCGTCATCGAGTACGCGAAAGAATACCACGCATCGCAGGAAGAACTCTACCGCGCCCTGTTGCTCGCGAACCTCGTGACGCTGCACGAGAAAGAAGGCATCGGCCGCCTCTCCGCCTACTGCGGCGCCGTCAGTGCCGGAGCCGGCGCGGGCGCGGGCATCGCGTGGATCGTCACGAAAAACTACAAGACCGTCATCCACACGATCGTCAACGCGCTCGCCATCACATCGGGCATCGTCTGCGACGGCGCGAAAGCCTCGTGCGCCGCGAAGATCGCCGCTGCCGTCGACGCCGGCATCCTCGGTTTTGAAATGTACCAGAACGGCCAGCAGTTCTACGGCGGCGACGGCCTCGTGAAGAAGGGCGTCGAAAACACGATCCGAAACATCAGCCGCCTCGGCCGCATCGGCATGAAGGAGACGGACAAGGAAATCATCAGCATGATGATTGAGAAATGAGTTTTTTCGATGCCCGCATAAGTCGCAATCGTGCATCTCATAGGCCTTTCTTGTGAGACTCCCTCAGTCAGCCGTTCGGCTGACAGCTCCCTCTGAGAGGGATCCTTTTTTGTTTGACATTTGTCTTCTTCGGTGGTACACTACACACATTCCGGTTGTATCACTGGTATCATTTCCACGAAAGAAGAAGGCGATGCCATCATGAAACGAATCGTCGGCGTCGGGGGCAGTTTGATGTTCACGGACGGCGGGATCTTCCCTGGCTATGGAAAGTCGTATGTCAATGACGACTACATCCAGGCCGTGCTCGCAGGCGGCGGCGTGCCGCTGCTCGTGCCGGTCATCGGTGACGAGGCCGCCATCGAGGCGCAGGTCGCGCTGCTCGACGCGCTCGTCATCTCCGGCGGCTGGGACGTCGATCCGCTGCTCTGGGGCGAGGAGCCACATGCAAAACTCGGCGACACGCTACCCGCGCGCGATGCGTTCGACCTCGCACTGATCCGCGCGGCGTGGAAGAAGGGCATCCCGATCCTCGGCATCTGTCGCGGCATCCAGATCCTCAACGTGGCCGGCGGCGGCACGCTGTACCAGGATGTCAGCGAGCAGCCGCGATGTACGGTGCGCCACTGGCAGCCCGCGCATCCCGCGCAGCCGACGCACACGGTCGAGACGGTCGCGGGCAGCCTCATCGCAGGACTCGTCGGGCCGAGCGTCGTGACGAATTCCTTTCATCACATGACGCTCAAAGACATCGCGCCCGGATACCGCGTGACGGCGCGCGCAAAGGACGGGACGGTCGAGGCCATCGAGTCGATAGAGGGCTCGCCCGTCCTCGGCGTGCAGTGGCATCCCGAGATGATGCACCGCACGAGCGCCGCCATGCTCCGCCTGTTTGAATGGATTTCTGGCACATTCTCCCCCTCTGGAAAGAAAGAAGGTCTCTCATGACAAAGCAGACATTCGGTTTCTGGAGCATCGTGCTCCTCGGCATCAACGCCATCATCGGTTCCGGCATCTTCCTCCTGCCGAACAAAGCTTACGCGCTCGCGGGGCCGTTCTCGCTCGTCGTCATCATCTTTGACGCGTTCCTCGCCATGAGCCTCGCGCTCTGTTTTGCCGAGGCGTCTGGCCGCTTCCGCCGCAATGGTGGGCCGTACATCTACGCCCGCGCCGCATTCGGCAACTTCGTCGGTTTCGAGGTCGGCTTCATGAAAGCCGCCATCAGCATCATCGCCTGGGCGGCCATGTCAAATGGCTTCGCGACGGCGCTGACGGCTGTCGTACCAGCCATGAACGAGCCTCTCTACAAGAACCTCGTCATCATCGCGCTCATGGGCGGCCTCGGCCTCATCAACATCCTCGGCGTCCACATCTCGAAAGTCATCAACAACATCGTGACGGTCGGCAAGCTGCTGCCGCTCGTGCTGTTCATCGCCGTCGGCATCTTCTACGTCAATGGTGGCAACTTCACGCCGCTAATCCCGACAGGCGAAGCGGCGGAAAGCTTCTCGTTCGGCGCGGCGGCACTCCTCATCTTCTACGCGTTCACGGGATTTGAGGCCATCGCCGAGGCGGCCGAGGACATGGACGAGCCGAAGCGCAACATCCCACGCGCCATCGTCGCCGTCATGCTGCTCGTCTCGCTCTTTTACTTCCTCATCGTGCTCGTCTCCATCGGCGTGCTAGGCTCAGGTCTCGCGGGCACGAAGACGCCGATCGCCACGGCAGCGGCCGTCTTCCTCGGCAGTGCGGGTGGCCTGCTCGTCACGGCTGGTACGCTCGTCTCCATCGGCGGCATCAACCTCGCGTCGTCGTTTTTGACGCCGCGCGTCATCGTCGCCATCGCCGACGACCACATGCTGCCGCCCGTCTTCTCGCGCTACAGCCGTTTCGGCACGCCGTACGTCGCCATCCTCTTTGCGACTTGCCTAGGCATCGCCATCGCGCTCTCGGGCAGCTTCACGACGCTCGCAGCCATCAGCGTCGTCTCGCGCTTCGCGCAGTACCTGCCGACGTGCCTCGCCGTGCTGATCCTGCGGCGGAAAGACCCCGCGCACCCGAGCACGCTCGAGATCCCATTCGGCCCTGTCATCCCCGCCGTCGCCATCATCGTCAGCGTCTGGCTGCTCGTGCAGGCCGACTTCCACAAGATCCTCATCGGCCTCGGCGGCCTCGTCATTGCCGTGCCGTTCTACTTCCTGATGAAGAAACAATACCTCGAGGAAAACTGAAGCGCAAAAAAAGAAGCCGTCACCAGAACATCCACGTTCTTGGTGACGGCTTCTTTCGTCTCATCCCACGGCGCTCATGATTGCATCAGCGCATTGAGCCCCAGCGCAGCTGCGCTCGTGCCGCCAACATAGCTACTCGCAAGCATCTGCGTCTGCGTGTCTTTCGCCGCATTCGTGCCGCCCATTTCGGTCCGCACGGACACGACGCTCGGATTTTCCTGCGCATTCGACGCATGCGACTTCGTCTGCGACACGATCTTGTTCCCTTCCCAGACCGTGATGAGGACGGAGCCGTCGGACAGGACTTCCGTGACCGTCCGCGTCTTCGTGTCGTCACTGCTGCCGCCCGAGCCGCCTGCGGGTGCCCCCGTCTTGATCTGCTCGAGTAGGTTCGAAAATTCATCGTCCGTGCTCGTGTCATTCTTCGCCTGCGTCAGCGGATTCACAGCCCAGACGGTCTTGCTCTGTTCTCGAATCTCGTCAATCGTGCTCATGCTTCTGCCCCCTTTTCTCTTTCCATACTTCCTTTGTCCTATATATCGTCGAAAAGCACGAAAACTTAAGTGATTTCACGAAATTTCACGAAAAATTTTATTGTTACACGTTTTATCTTTTCCGCAAAAACCGCTTGACAAATTGTAACCCCGTGTCTATTATAAAGGACAAGAAGTGCAGTTACTGCAGGACGGCACTTCGGTTTCATCGACGACAAAGGCGTCGTCTTCCAGATGCAACACGTCTGGAAGGCGGCGCCTCTTTTCTTTCACGGAAGGAAGGGGTCTCATATGGACATTTCTTGCAGAATGAGAAAGCTCGGCACGTCCGCGCTTGCGGCGAGTGCCGGACTCCTGGCTGTCATGCCGCATGCTTTCGCAGCGGACGCGGCGGACGCAGGGAAATACAGCGGCGTGGATACCGCTTGGGTGCTCCTCGGCGCCGCACTCGTCTTCTTCATGCAGCCTGGTTTCGCAATGGTTGAGACGGGCCTGACGCGCGCGAAGAACGCCGGCAACATCGTCATGAAGAACCTCATGGATCTCTCGCTCGGCACGATCGCGTTCTGGATCGTCGGCTTCGGCCTGATGTTCGGCGATGACATCGGCGGCATCATCGGTGCACCGGATTTCTTCATCCAGGCGTACGATCCGGGCGACGAGGCCGGCTATCCGGCACTTGCCTACGTCATCTTCCAGACCGTCTTCTGCGCGACGAGCGCGACGATTGTCTCGGGCTCCATGGCAGAGCGCACGAAGTTCTCGACGTACTGCTTCTATTCGCTCCTCATCAGCCTCATCATCTACCCCGTCACGGGCCATTGGGCTTGGGGCGGCGGCTGGCTCAGCGAAATGGGCTTCCATGATTTCGCTGGTTCCACGGTCGTCCACATGGTCGGCGGCATCTGCGCGTTCGTCGGTGCCTACATGCTCGGCGCGCGCATCGGCAAATACAACAAGGATGGCTCCGTCAACGCCATCCCGGGCCACAGCCTGACGCTCGCCGCACTCGGCGTCTTCATCCTCTGGTTCGGCTGGTTCGGGTTCAACGGTTGCTCGACCGTCTCCATGACGGGCGATGACACGCTCATCTCCGCCGGCTCCATCTTTGTCACGACGAACCTCGCCGCCGCGACGGCCGCCACGGCGACCATGTGCTTCACATGGATCCGCTATGGCCATCCGGATGTCTCCATGACACTGAATGGCGCGCTCGCCGGCCTCGTCGCCATCACGGCAGGTTGCGATGCCGTCTCGCCGGCTGGCTCCTTTGCCATCGGCCTCATCGCTGGCATCGTCGTCGTGCTCGCCGTCGAATTCATCGACCAGAAGCTCAAGGTCGACGATCCGGTCGGTGCCGTCTCCGTCCATGGTGTCTGTGGTGCGCTCGGCACGATCCTCACGGGCGTCTTCGCCGTCGACGGCGGCCTGCTCTATGCGGGCAACGCCGACATGCTCATCACGCAGATCATCGGCGTCGTCTCCGTCGCCGTCTATGTCACCATCGTCATCACGATCGTCTTCGCCGTGCTGAAGCACACGATCGGCCTGCGCGTCTCGCGCGAAGAAGAGATCGCCGGCCTCGACTTCGAGGAACACGGCCTCGCCTCCGCTTATGCAGACTTCATGCCGGTGCCGGAGGTCGCAGGCTCCACGTCCGCGCCGACGCCTGTGGGCAGCACGGAGCCGCCGACGCCCATCACAGTCACGCAGATGGCCGCGCCTGCCGTCGATGCGAATGGCCACACGCTCACCTGCGTCTCCATCATCACGGCACGCGACCGCTTCGAGCCGCTGAAACTCGCGCTCGAATCCATCGGCATCACGGGCATGACCGTCACGCCGGTCTCCGGCTATGGCATCCAGAAAGGCCACAGCGAGATGTATCGTGGCGCGAAAGTCGCCTCGAAGCTCGTCCCGAAGATCCAGGTCAAGCTCGTCGTCTCCGCCATCCCGCCTGAGAAGATCGTCGCAGTCGCGAAGAAAGTCCTCCATACGGGCCACTACGGTGATGGCAAGATCTTCATCACGCCTGTCACAAACGTCGTCAAGATCCGCACAGGCGAAGAAGGCTTCGACGCGCTGCAAGACAAACCAGAATAACCATAACACAAAAAAGTTCCGCGGGTGCGATAAAGAACCCGCGGAACTTTTTTGTTTCCTAAACCATATCCATTATAATGAAGGAAACCATGCTTCCTCCATCATGCGATGGCCGATGCCTCTGCATCCTCCATCGACTGATTCGCCCGATAGGCGAAGTAATGTTCCAGCGTCCGCATATTGAGATCCTCGTGCTCAGCGAAGTATTCGTAGATCAACTTCTTCGCACGCTGCAACGCATTGTCGATGGACTTCGGCTTGCGCCCGAGCTCGTTGGCGATCGACAGATAGCTGCCGCCCGCCAGCCGTGCCTCGAGCACGCGGAAATGATAGGGCGACAAGATCTCGCGCAAGAGATTCGAGCAACGCTCGATGTCCTCAGCGACGAGCAATTCCTCACCAGGGGCCGGCACGGCCTCGTCCACGATCGTATCCATCCAAGAAATACGTTCGTTTCCCTCGTAAAGCACAACATTGAGGGATAGCGCCTGCGTCAAAACTTGTTGTTTGCAGCGATTTGCGGCCTTCACAGCCGAGATGCATTGGCAGCGGATGCAGTGCACGGCGAACGAAACAAACGTCGTCCCAAAGCCCGCACGGTAATCCCGCATCGCCTTAAAAAGCCCGATGCGCCCTTCCTGAAGCACATCTGCCGTCTCCATGCCATCCATGTAAAACTTCCGGCACGTCGAGACGACGAGCGGATCCAGTTCCCGGATGATCTCTGTCGCTAGGCTCTCATCCTGCGAGGCTTGGTATGCCAAGACGGCCTTCGTCAAATCCTTTCGTTCCATCCCATGTTTCCCTTCCCTAATTCCTTTTATGGTATGTATTTCTTTTTCTCTCCCCACATGTATATTAGTTTACGACTTTATAAGAAGAATATCTATAGGAAATCTCAAGGAACTTGTTTAGGACGTTTGATTTAGTGATATTTCGCACAAAAATCATTCTCGCAAAAAACACGACACGTTCTCGAAAAAAGACGATAGAACTCTACAAAAGTTAAGGATGGAAAGGATACCATATCATGAAGTTCATATCTTTTAAATCTAACATCGCAGTCGCCGCTCTTTCCCTTGCTTTTGTCCTACCGAGCGCGGCGCAGGCCGCATACGTCACGGCGACGGGCCAGGGCGGCGACGAGCGCAGTGCTTTGCACGACGCCATGCGCGCCGCCGTCGAGCAAGAGGTCGGCGTCTACCTCGACAGCCGCACAAAAGTCCAAAACTATCGCATCCTCCAAGACACGATCTACGCGCAATCTGAAGGCTACATCTCATCGTACGACGTCCTGAGCCATGAGACGATCGGGGACGTCCATCGCATCACGATCCGCGCCGACGTCGACAGCAGCCGCATCTCCGCCCGCACAGCGACGCTCCAGCAACGAAAAGCCATCATCGGCGCGAACCTCGAAGACCCGCGCATCGCCGTCGTCGCTGTCAGTAACGACGGCACGACGTATCCCGCACTCGAAAATGCGCTCGCGAGCGCCCTGCAGGCACAGGGCTTCTCGCGTATCATCGACCTCGACGCCGCCGATGACGGCACGCGCCGCGCCTTCCTCGCACTCGCGAGCGACGCGACGGGTCGCAAGGCGCAGCTCGATGCCCTGCTCGCAAGCTCACCGTGCGACTACCTCGCCATCGTGAACGTCGCCAAAGACACCGAGAGCCTCGACGCCGTCCTCCCCGGCCTACACAAGACCTACGTCACCTGCGCCGCCCGCCTCGTCTCGACGGCTACAGGCGAGATCACATGGTCTGGCACGGCCAATGGTGCCTCGTCCCATTGGTACGCCGGGGCCGAGCAGGAAGCGCTCGCGAATGCCGCCAAGGCCCTCGCCCCACGCCTCGCGCGCGGTGCGTTCCGCAAGGCCGCGAATGTCCAACAACACATCCGCGTCACCGTCCCGCAATCCCGCTTTGGTAGCGCCCCTGAAGCCCGCAGCATGCTCGAAGCCCTGCCCGGCGTCCAGCACGCCTTCCTGCGCAGCCTGACAAGCGGCATTTACACCATCGACCTCGACTACGATGGCACCGCCGCCGACCTCGTCGGCGTCCTCGAAAGCGCAGGGTATCATGTCGCACACTTCGAGGCAGAAAGAATCATCGTGGAATAAGAACGAAAAGGCTCCCTCTCAGAGGGAGCCTTTCACTTCCAATACTTCTCCAGCACGGCGACCGCTTTCAACATCTCCCGCTTCTGCGCGGTTGTGACGTCTCCGAGGATAGCTTGCATCTGTTCGTCCGACCGCCGCTCGATCTCCGCTGCTTCCTGTGCGCCCAGCTCCGTCAGATACAGCCGCTTCTTCCGCGCATCATCTGGCGCGGGCTCGCGCCTGAGCAGCCCCTTTTTCTCCAATCCATTCAGCACGCGCGTCATATAGCTGCGATCCATCACGAGATACTCCGCGAGCTCGATGGCAACCCAATCGCCGGGCGCACGGCCGATCTCCTCCAGGACACGCGCCTCGGGCAAGCTGTAATCGAACCCGAGCGCCCGCCCACGAAAGACGCCAATCTTGCGCGCGTAGAGGCGGCTGAACTCCCGCATTTCGTGCAAAAACGCCGCGTCGCCCGCGCTCATACGGCCGGCCTCAGTTCTGCTGTTTTTTTTCCTGCCGCGAGATCGTAGCAGTAATAGACGACATCCGGCAACGGGTTGTGGTAGTACGCGGGGATCTTTTGGAAGCCAAACTTCTGATACATGCGGCACGCCGTCTTCAACTGCTTCACCGTGTCGAGATAGACATGCTCGTAGCCCATGGCGCGCGCATCGGCGAGTGCGCGCTCAAACAGCGCCCGCCCGACATGCTGCCCGCGAAACTCCGGCCGCGTGAAAAAGCGCTTGAACTCACAGTCGCGGCCATTTTGCATCGCATGGAACGCGATGCAGCCGGCAGCTTTGCCATCGACGAACGCGATATACAGCCGCCCCCCATCGCCGCCGTAGCGCTTTTCGATCTCCGCTTCCGACTGGTCGGCCGGCTGAAAGCTCACATCCACCGCGATATACGCCTTGTATTCCTCAAACAGCTCTGCAATCTCCGCCAGATGCTGCATCCCATCCTCGATCGTCACCATACTGCTGCGCCTCCGCTCGTTCGTGTCGTGAATTTCATTTGATGGACAAAATCTACATCTTTTTTGCGGATTTTGTCAACAAAATATTAAAAAAACGAGCAACTTCTCTTGTGGAAAAGCTGCTCGTTGCGCTTCATGCATTCCGCTTCGCCGCACTGCTGGCGACGGAGGCGAGGTACGTCTTGACGCTGCTGCTGAGCGAGCGGAAGTTCTTGGCGATCATTTGGCGGAGCGCTTTCTTCTCCTCTTCACTCATCGTGGCATTGTCATCGACGGCCTGGATCATGCCGTAGGCCTGAGCGAGTTTCGCGCCCTCGTCGAGCGTCTTGTCGCTGTCGATGCGGCTGACGAGCGTGCTCGCGCCTTCCATGCGCTGTGCAGGCGACGTGGCAGCGTTCAGGACGCCTTCCATCGCAGAGTAGCCATCGTGGATGTTCTGATGGACGAACGACTCAAACTGGGCGTTGCCTTGTTCGACGGCAGAGAGGACGGTCGCAGAAAGCGCCGGCATCGTGCGATCATCCGGCGCGCCCGAGCGGCCTGCAGCTCCAGCTGCACCGCTCGTTGCGCTAGGGGCGCCCGCCGTGCCACTCGCGGCCGATGCGCTGCCTGTCCCATCCGACATCTGGACAGGAACATCTTCCGTGTCAGAGAACAGGCTCACGCCTGTACCGGCATCCGCTACAGTTTCAGCGGATTTCGTCGCCTGCACCGTAGCATCCGTCAGGACATCGCTCGCCGTGTTGGCAACCACATCCGCGACAGGCGTATCGGAACTGCCGCCCGAAGCGCTCTCACTCCACGCCGACCAGCTGCCCGTGCCTTTATCGCCATCGGAGAACGTACTCGTACCGATCCCCGTGATCAGGTTCGTTCCGTCGTCGCCGATGTCGAGCGTCGTACCGCTGTTCTTGCTCGCACTGCCCGCGACGATGTAGATGCCATCTGCGGAGATCTTCGTGTCTTTGAGCGTCACAACATTGCCAGCCGCGCGGTCAAAAGAAACGGCATCACTGTTATAGCTGTTTCCAAAATGGTTCGCCGCCACGAGATCCACTTCGCTGGAATACGACGTCTTGTCATGACGAGAAAGACTCAGGTTTGCACCGTCGAGGTGGATGGCACCGCCGAACATATTCAAGTAGCTTTCATTCGTCGTATTCGTGCAATCGACGCTCCCTCGAAACGAGAGCGTATTCGCCGGCGTTGCTGTCATGGTGGTGCTGGTCTGGCTTCCTCCATCCAAGAAAGAATTTGCCGCCACGAAGTCCATGCCCGGCGTATGTCCTGAGACCGTGAACGTCACACCATCGGCAACATCGATCGTACCACCATAAAACGCAAGAGGCGTCGTGTATCCGCCCGTATACACATCCGTTGCCGTCACCGTTGCACCACTCTGGAATGTCACAGGTGCCCCGATGCTACGCCCGGATGGCGTCGCAAACGTCCCAGTACCGCCATTCGCGATTGACTGAAAGTCCGAATCACTCAGCGCGAGTGTTGAAAGCACGAGATATTGCGCATTGATGACGCCCGAGCCGCCGACCGTGATGCCATTCGGATTGACGAGGAGCGCCATATGTTCGCCCGTCTGGTTCAGCGTGCCGAGGAGCTCCGAGAGGCTCGTCCCTGTCACGCGGTTCAGCATGGCATAGTTCGACGTGTTGAGCGTCAAGCTCTCACCTTTTCCGATGCTGAACGAATCCCAGTTGATGATGCTGTTGCTATTCGCTGTCAGCGTGCCGCCCGAGCTCACCGTACTACCCGACAGCCCTGAGATAGCACCAGATGCCACCGTTCCGCCCTGCGGCATGGCCTGCACATCTGGGCTGCCGCCGAGAGCGAGCGCGATGGCAAGTGCCAGCGCTCCGAGGTTCCGTTTCCGCGTTCCTTTCACGTTCATATCGATCCGTCCTTCCCTGTCCGCACCGTGTTTTCCCTATGAAATTTTAAAAGCTCCAGCTGAAGAGCATGTTCCACCGCTTGTGCTGCTGATCCCAGTCGTCGGGGACGTCCTTTAGGATACCTGCATAGTCGATGGCGACGTTCATGTGATGTTTCTTGTCCTCGTAGCGATAGCCTACGCCCGCCGAGGCGATGTTGGCATTGTCAAAGAGCTGCGCGTCGTGGTTGTTCGCGAGGTGCGCAGCATCGACGAAGAAGACGAAGCGGGAGCCGGGCCAGAGCTCCGGCGTATAGGCTTCGATGCTGCCGACGAGACCCTTGTCTGCCGCGATGGCACGCTCGGCAAAGCCGCGCACGGACGTGCGGCCACCCGCACCGAGCTGGAGAGCTGGCAGTAAATCATGATTGGAATACTGTCCAAACAAGCGGCCGCCGAAAATCCAGTCATCTGTCGTACGATACTGGTAATTGATTCCAGCTTTAAAAATCTGGAATGATTTGTCGTAGCCATAGAGTGCTTCCCTACTGCCACTGGCCTTGCCGAGGTTCATCTCGATGCCGGCCATGTAGCTGAAGGAATGGTGCTCGTCGCGATCGTTGTGCTGGAACGAGGCGCTGGCCGTTGTGACGTCGTAGTCGCTGTCGTCCGTCGCCGTCGCCGTGCCGGCACGATAGGCGTAGTCGTTCTTCATGTTCCAGTAGTTGATGCCAAAGTCGAATGCGTCTTTCTCGCGTGACGTGTAGGCGAGGTTGTGCTGGTAGTGGAGGCCGGCCGTCGTGCCCTTGCCGCTCGCGCCGATGTCGTAGAGACCGTCGCTATAGATGCTGCCGAGATCAACGTCGGAGTAGCTCGCCGTCAGCACGAGGGCGTTAGAGAGTTTCGGCACGGGGAAGCGGTAAGCGAGCGCGGCCTGCTGGACGTCCTCGATATGGCCGCCCGAAGGCGACGTCACATAGGCGACGCCAAGCGTGTCACCGTTGTGCGTGAGGTTGCGGTCCACATAGCTCGTCGCGACGCGCCAATTGCCCGTGTAGTCGTTGCCCGTGTTCGAGACGGTGACGGTCGTATGGTATTCTTGCTGTTTCTTCGATGTGAGCGTCAGGATATAGCCATCCGCGCCCGCACGGAAATTCGCGCCGACCTTCAGTGCGCCGCCGTCATTCAGGAACTGGATCTGGCGGGAGAGCTGGTGGATGCCGACGATCTTCTTCGTCGCTTCAGGGATGGCGCGCAGGAGCTGCGCCTCGGTCATGGCTGCGTCGGTATCGACGACGAGAGAGGAAACGGAGACGAACGCGCGATCAGGGCGCACGCCCTGCGGCGTCTGCGGGGTTGCCGACGTCGTGGCCGATTTGCCGTCAGACGTTGCGCCGTTCGATACAGGAGCTGCATTGATATGCACTGACGGATTCGTTGCAGCTGTTGTGCCAGCGCCGGCAGGCGTACCAGCCGTCGCGTCTTTCTGCGTCCCTGCAGTCGTGCCGCCCTGTGCCGCCGCCTGCTGCTCTGCGATTTTGCGTTCCTGCTCAAAGAGCTCAACCGGTGCCTGCTCGACAGGCGTCTGCACAGCCGCCGCGCGCGGCGTGCCACTCGTACGGATCGGCGCCTCGTCAAAAAGCGTCGTCTGCGCCTCGTTCGGCCGCGAAAGCTCCTGCTGCGCCAAGCTGATCGTCGCCGCCTCTGCCTGCGGCGCAAAGCCAACCGCCCCGAGCAGCACGCCAAGCGCCGTCGCCAGCGACCGCGCATTTCGGTTCCTTCCGATACGTTTCAGAATCTCCACGATCCCTCTCCCCTTTTCATCCATTCTTCCGTGTGGATATCTTCTTTTTATTATACCATTAACGTCCCCCCCCTACAAGACAAAAATCCATGGCATCGCAGTCTTTTTCTGCGATGCCATGGATTTCATACACGTTGGAGATTGAATCTTTTGGATTACAGGTTCCGCTGCGCGGCGCGGCCGGCGACGGAGAAGAGGTAGCTGCGCACGTCCTTGCTGAGCGAGCGGAAATTCTTGGCGATCATGTTGCGGACGGCCGTCTTTTCCTGGGCGCTCATCTTGCTGTTGTCCTGCACGGCCTGGATCATGCCGTATGCCTGAGCGAGCTTCGCGCCTTCGTCCATGTTCTTGTCACCATCAATGCGGCTGACGAGCGCGCTGGCCTGCTCCATGCGTGCGTCCGGCGTGTCAGCCGTCAGCGCGTCTTCCATGGAATGATAGCCATACTCGATATTGCGTTGGATAAAGCTCTCAAACTGCTCGTTGCCCTGTTGGAGCGCCGCCGTGATCGTCGAAGCGACGAGGGCATCATTGCTGTGCTCGAGCGCAGAGATGTCCGTGCCGTCCTGTGTCGTACCATCGACCTGGACGCCGCTGTCTGCTGTCTCGGTCGTGTCCGTTGCCGCAACCGGCGATGATGACAGCCCCGTGCCCGAAGACATCAGATCGCTCGCTGCCTGCGTGGCCTGCGTCGTCGCATTCGTGAGCACGTTGCCCTGCACGGCCGCCGCCTCCGTCTGCACTTCCTCGTCGTTCTTGATGATACTGGAACCGTTGTTCGAGCTGTTATTTGTATTCGTCGTATCGACCGTCGCAGCCGTAGCATAGCCCGTCGTCGTACTGTCAACGATGGTCGTCGCCGTGGAGTTCGTGCTGCCATTATACGTATGGTCGGCAAGCATGTTGTCCTTTGTCGTCGAAATCGTAACGGTCGGCGACATCTCAACAGAATAACCATACACATAAGCGTCCTTCGTCGTAATGGCCGTGCCGTTCTTCAACGTGACGTTGTTGCCATTAGCGACATTTTTTGTGATGTCATTGCCATCCGAAACCTCGTTCGTGACAGCCGCGACAACGATAGTGTCATCCGAAGTCAGCTTCGAGTTATCGACGATGGTCCGGCCACCATCGACATGGATTTCGCCATCCTTGTTCTGGATGGTCGTATTGATGAGCGTCGTCACGTTGCTGGCATCTGCGGTATGCGTTGCGAGCTGGCCAAGGCCATCGTAATCTGCATTTTCTTCCATTGAAGCCGTCGTGCCCGAAGCAACTGTGATGTTCGATTCTGAAGCATTGGATGTGACACTCGAATTCGTCAGTGTCGTCTGCCCGCCAAAGATGCCGATGACCTTGCCGCCGCTGACTGTCAGATTGTTGCCTGAGAGGACATTCGCCGACGTCGCCGTGCCTGGCACGGTTTCGCTGTCCTGCTGCTGGCCTGCCGTCGCATAAAGCTCCGAAGCATTGTTGAGCTTCAGCGTCGCGCCGTCGAGGTTCACCGTACCGCCATCGATATGGAAGTTCGTATTCTCGCTCGAGCTCGTGTTGTCAAACGTGCCGTGGAACGCCATCGCATTGTCTGTCGTAGTCGTCGTGGATCCCATGACATCTTGCGTTTCATTTTCTTTTTGGAACGTAAAGGATTTTGCTGCGAGATTTTCAATCATGACATCATCGCCGCTGCTCTTAGAGGAAAACGTGACGCCATCGGCGACATTGACTTTGCCTCCCGCAAGGATGAGCAGTTCCTCTACATTGAGCTTCGCGCCTTTTTCAACGGAAAGCAGAGCGGGCGTGCTGCCCGACTGCGTAAAGGTGGCCGTATTGCCATTGAGGAACTGGCTGTCACTCAGTGCAAGCGTCGTGAGAATCATATTGCCCGCATTGATGACGCCCGTGCCGCTGATGACAATGCCGTTCGGATTTACGAGAATCGCCGTATTCGTGCCCGTCTGATTCAGAATGCCTGCGAGCGTCGAGATGCCCGTACCCGTGACGCGGTTCAGCATCGCATAATTCGCCGTATTGAGGTTCAGCGTCTCGCCATTCCCGATATTGAACGAATTCCAGTTGATGATGGCATCGCTCGTCGCCGTCAGCGTGCCGCCCGAGGCGACCGTGCCATTCGTGAGGCCCGTGACGGTGCCGCTTGCGACGGAGCCTCCCTCCGGCATGGCATAGGCAGCGCTGCCGGAAAGCGTGAGTGCGATGGCCGTCGCAAGGAATGCGGCCTTCATGCGGTTCATTTTCTTTGCAAACATCGTTTCCATTCCTTTCTGCACAAACAAGTCGCGCAATCACGCTATCAGAAGCTGTAGCTCACGAGCATGTTCCAGCGTTTGTGCTGCTGATTCCAATCCTTTTCCACGTCCTTGAGGATGTCTGCGTAGTCGAGCGCGACCGTCCAATGTTTCTGCGGATCATCAAAGCGGTAGCCGATGCCCCACGAGGCGATGTTCTCATGGTCAAAGATCGCCGCATCATTGTTGTTCGCAAGATGTGCGCCATCGAGGAACAGCAGGAAGCGGGAGCCTGGCGCGAACTGCGGCGTGTAGATTTCGAGCGAGCCGACGATGCCCTTGTCCGCCGCGATGGCACGCTCCATGAAGCCGCGTACGGACGTGCGGCCGCCCGCACCAAGCTGCAGCGCTGGCACGAGATTGCGGTTCGTATACTGAGCCTCTGCGCGCAGGCCGAAGATCCAGTCCCCTGCCGTGCGATAGCTGTAGTTCGTTCCAGCTTTTAAAATCTGGAATGTTTTATCGCAGCCAGCTGTGGCTTCTTTGTCACCGTTGACCGTACCGAGGTTCGTCTCGACGCCAGCCTGATATGCAAATGCCTGATGTGCATCGCGATTGCTGTGCTGGAACATGAGGCTTGCCGTCGCCACATCATAGTCCATCTCGTCCGAAGCGGAAATGCCACCGAAACGGTAGGTGTACGTGTTCTTCATCTTCCAATAATTGATGCCGAGATCGAACCCGTCCTTTTCACGCGACGTGTAAGCGAGGTAGCGCTGGTAGTGGAGCGCTGCCGAAACGCCCTTGCCATCCGCGCCGATGTCAAAGAGGCTGGTATGGGAGAGGCTGCCAAGATCGACGTCGGAGTAGCTCGCCGTCAGCGTCAGCGCATCGGTGTTGTGCATCGGCAGGCGATAGGCGAGCGCCCCTTGCTGCACATCGGAGATATGACCGCCCGATGGCGATGTCACATAGGCAACGCCGAGCGTGTCCGCGTTGCCGCTGATGTTGCGGTCGACATAGCTTGTCGCGACGCGCCAATTGCCCGTGTAGTCGTTGCCCGTATTCGACACCGTGACGGCGACCTGTTCCTTTTTCTGCTGTTTCACATCGAGGACGAGCGTGTAGCCGTCCCGGCCGGTCTGGAAGTCCGCGCTGGCCTTCATGGCGCCGCCGTCATTCAGAAGCTGGATTTCTTTCGAGATTTCGTGGATGTTCACAAGCGTCCTGCCTGCTTCCGGCAGGAGGCGCAGGACGTTCTCCTTCGTCATGCCGTCGGCCTGCACGGTCAGGGAGGAAACGGGGACGACGATCTGGCCGTTCTTTGCGCCCTTCACCGCTGCAGCCTGGCCGCTCTCTGCAATCTTCCGCTCCTGCGCGAGGAGTTCCTGGCGCGCTTCATTCGTCTTGGAAAACTCGTTTGCCGCATCCGCTGCAGCCCCCGCCGCGCTCGTCGCCGCAAAGGCAGACG
This sequence comes from Selenomonadaceae bacterium, assembly GCA_034186105.1. Classification (GTDB taxonomy): domain Bacteria; phylum Bacillota; class Negativicutes; order Selenomonadales; family Selenomonadaceae; genus Selenomonas_C. Next base: position 10,189 of record JAXGCE010000034.1, on the reverse strand, counting down.
GCGCGAGGAGCCCGCCTGCGCAGAATGCCGCACTAGCGAGCAGTGCCAGCCGCTTCGCGATTCCCTTCGTTCCCTTCTGTTTTCCAAACGTCAACATGATCGCACCCTTTCTCAAAACCAAAGCTCGAAAGCTTTCTTCCATATCAGCTGATTTTCATTTTATCATGAATGTCCCCCCCTACAAGACATTTTTCGTTTTCTATTGAACTTTTTTCTAAAAAACGGTGAACCCCGTCCCATTTTGTGCTATGATGAAGGAAATCTTTGTCGATGTTTCCTGCTGGAAAGGAGCCTCCCTCCATGATCTCCCGAACGAATCTGTACCGCCATCTCGCAGGCGGATGTGTCTTTTTCCTCATGCTCTGCATGCTCTTCGTCGTGCCCGCGGCCGCCGCCGTGCGCACGGTGACGGCGACGGGGTCGTATACGATGGGCGAGGCCGAGACGATGCTCGTCGCGAAGGAGCGCGCGCTTGAAGATGCGAAACGCCGTGCGGCCGAGCAGGTCGGCGTCTATGTCACGTCGTCCTCGACCGTCGAAAACCTCGCGCTGACGCAGGACACGGTCACGACGATGACGGCGAGCTTTCTGCGCGTGACGGGTACGCCGCGCTACGAGACAGAGGCTGTCGGCGATGCGCTCGCCGTGACCGTCCGCGCGACGATCACGGCCGAGGCCGACGACAGCGACCTGCAGCGCATCCGCCAGATGACGCAGGAGCCGTCGCGCGTCGCGGCGTACCAGCAGCTCACGGCAAGCTATGCGCGCCTGCAGCGCGAGGCAGCTGTATTGCAGAAAGCGTTCCTCGCCGCGAAGACGCCGCAGGAGAAGCAAGAGATCAAGGAAGCGCTGCACAAGAACGAGGCTGCGTACCAGTCCTACCTGCTGCTGCAGGAAGCGTACGCACACCCCGAGAAAGAAGCGGAGCTCCTCGACCGCGCATTGACGCTCTACAGCGCGAACGTCCTAGCCTACGTCGCACGCGCCGCACATCGCCTGAGCACCGACGACCTCGCTGGCTGCATCGCCGACGCCGACGCCGGCCGCAAAGCGCTCGCGGACGCTGCAAAGAAAGGAAAAGACGCCGACTACAGCGAAGAAGATACGCACATGATGGAGTTCCTGCTGCGCGGCATCACGGGCAGCGCCCGCTTCCTCCAAGGCGATACGGACGGCGCGCTCGAGGACTTCCGCGCGGCCGACCAGCTCGCAGGCAAGTTCGACCTGCGCACCGTGCGGCCCGACATTTACGACCATTTCCTCTTCGACTACGGCGGTGCCGAAATCCTCAAAGAGGACTACAAGACGGCCGAGACGCTCTACACGCGCCTGATCGAACGCCTCACACAGCCCGCGCCAAAGCTCCCCGCGCCGCCTGCCGGCCTCGCACCGGCGACCCCAGCAGAGAAGCGCCCGCAGGATCCCGCGAAGGAACGCAACCTCCTGCATGCCAATGCCTACCTCTACCGCGCGATCGCCCGCAGCCAGCAAGGCAACAAAGAAGGCGCAAAAAAAGACCTCCTGCAGGTACAGGAAGTCTTGCATGCGTTGTCAGGCGAAGATCAAAAACAGGTGCAGGACATGCTCGACGCACTGCCGAGCCTGCAAAAGTAACAAAAGCTCCTCCGATGCGAGTTCGGAGAAGCTTTTTTCATCGAATCTTCCCCATGATCTTGCCGCCGCGGCGATGGTCGGGATAGATGCGCATGAGGAATGTGAGGAGACCAAGGGTGTAGCCAGCGAGCATGATGATGCCCATGGGGACGGCGGTCTCACTGCCTGCGATGCCGACGAGGGGCATCATGAGGCCGCCCAATATCATCTGGGCGAAACCGAGCAGGGCGCTCGCGCTGCCGGCGTTCTTTCCTTGGCGCGAGAGCGCGAGGGAAAAGCTCGCCGCGCCCATGATGGACAGCGGCACGATCGTGATGAAGAGCACGGGGATCGTGTAGTAGATCGGCGCCGCAAAAAGGAAGCCGGCCAAGAGCGCGATGGAGCCAATGACGGGCACGATCAGGGAACCCATCAAGAGCTCGGCATCCGGCACACGGCCAGCGAGACGCGCGGGCACCATACCGCAGACGAGCAGACCGATGCCAATGCCGCCGAAGATGAAACTGAAGGTCTGTGGTGTTACATGATATATATTTTGAAATAAAAAGGATGCGCCAGCGATATAAGAGAAGAACGCACCGAACACGAAGCACTGCGTCAGGCAGTGGCCCATGAAGTAGCGGTCATGCAGCAGCGCGGGGAATTTCTGGAACGAGGACGAAAGCTCAGCGATGCGTTTTTCCTGTGGCAGCGTCTCGCGATAGCGGATCGTCGCGGCGGACTGCACGAGGCCGACGACGATGAGCAGCACGAAGATGCCACGCCAGTCCGAGAGTAGCAGCACCTGCCCGCCGACGACAGGCGCGAGGATCGGCGCAAGACCGTTGACCATCATGAGGATGGCGAAGAAGCGCGTGAGCTCGACGCCCTCGGCGACGTCACGCGCGATGGCACGCGAGATGACGATGCCGGCAGCGCCAGCGAAGCCCATGAGGAAGCGCAGCATGAGGAACAGGCGGATGTCGGTCGCGACAGCACAGCCGACGGCCGTCAGTGCGAAAACGGCCATACCGGCGAGCAGCGGCCGTTTGCGGCCATAGCGGTCGGAGACGGGGCCCATGATCATCTGCCCCGTCGCCATGCCGATCATCGTCATCGTCAGCGTCATCTGCGCGACAGAGGCTGTGATGCCGAAGTCGGTCGTGAGCTCTGGCAGGGCGGGGAGATACATGTCGGTCGAGAGCGGTGCCATGGCGCTCATCATGCCGAGGAAGAGCGTCAGGAAGAGACGCATGCGGGGAGTCATTGTCATATAGAAAATCACCTCGGGGATGACATTACCGTATTTCCATTAAAATAAAATGCAAAATGACCGCGCAGGCTTTCTCGTCACCCGTGCGGTCATTCCGTCTGTATGCTGTTTTGCATTTGTTCCATTCCCATGGGACATCTTACCTGCCCATCGGACTCGCCCTCCTTCTTTTGGATTCATGTCGGCGAGCATCGGGTGGAGACAATCTCCTCCGGCGGCTCTCACCGCCTTGCCTTTTCCCTTTGCTTGGTTTTATTATAGTGTAAAGTTGTAAACTTGTCAAGCGTTTTTCGCGATTTTCTTCTGCTTTTTTTCTGGCGCTTCGCCAGCCGCATGAGCGGCTTTACGGGCGCTTTCCTCCTTGACCGCCTGGCGCAAAAAGCGCATGAGGATCTTTTCGTCGTCGTAGACTTGGCGTCCCTTGCGCGTGACGATACCGGAGTTCAGGCGGATGTCTTCGGCGAGTGGGATGGCGACGAGGCCGTCGTCCGGCAGTACGGCCGGCGCCGCGAGGAACGTCGAGCACGTCTGCTGCCGCACGAGGTTCTTGACGGTATGGAGGTACGGCGAGTAGTGGATGACCTGCGGTTTCTGCCCGATGGCAGCGTAGGCGTCATGGACGAGACGATAGACGAAGAATTTGCTGTCGAGAAGCGTCAGCGGCTCCTGGCCGATGTCCGTGATGCTGACGGTCTCCTGCGCGGCCAGTGGGTGCTCAGGATACGTCACGAAGCAGCAACCGCACGAAAAGAGCTTGCGGTAGACGAGGTTCTGCGAGAAGCCGGTCTCATAGTTCGTCACGGCGATGTCGAGCTTTTCCTCCTCGACCATATGCAACGCCTCGATGCCGCCCGTCTCGATGATATCGAGTACGATCTCGGGGTGCGCCGTGCGAAACTCGCCGAGGATGCGCGGCAGAAAGAACGTACCGATCTGCAACGGCATCGCCATGCAGATGTGGTTGCGATGATGCGAGAGGGCGCCGATCTCGTCCTCGAGTTGGTCGACTTGATCGAGGATGTGCGTGACGCGCGCAAGCAGGCGCTCGCCGTCATGCGTGAGGATGAGCCGCCGCCCCTCACGGTGGAAGAGGTTCAGTCCCGTCTCTGTCTCGAGCGTCTGCATCGCGACGGAGATCGTCGGCTGAGAGACATGCAGTGCGGCCGCTGCCTTCGTGATGTTCTGCCATTGGCAGACGGCTGCGAAATATCGCATCTGCGTGAGTGTCATCATGGTATCGTCTCCCGTCTTCCTCTGCTCTTGCTGCCCTTACGATAGCATTTATCTATTATATTCATTCGACATTTTTACACAATCTCCTTTTTTGACGATTTTTTACGCGAAGGATTGCTGTTTCGAAAAATATATTTTATAATAGATTCTATACCAATAAATGAATTTTGATATAAAAATTATCTCCATAGAAAGGATGATCATACGTGGCATTATCGACGGATCTACTGCTGCATCCAGCTGACATTGATCGGATGCGGCGGCCGCAGCTGGCGGAAATGCTGGCCATCGCGGAAGGATCAGCGTATCTGTTGTCGTCGGAAGGTGGGGAAGGCGACGAGCGCATGACGGTGCTGATCGTCAGCGCGGGGACGTGGGGCCTCATCACGGATGCGCCCGCGAACCTCGAACGTGGGGAGGAGTACCGCCTGACCGTATTGACAACGGAAGCCCGCAAGAATCTCCGTCTGCTGCTCGGCATTCCGGAAAAAGTGCGCAAAGAGTCGACGGGCCGCCCGAAGAAGTACACGGTCGAGCAGGATGGCATGGAAATCTTCCTCGCACATGTCTATGAGGGGCTGAGCATCAAGCGCATCGCACTTGAGCGCGACATGAGCCCGACAACGGTGCAAAAGCTGCTAAATGAAGCGCGCCTTATCGCGGCCGACAACCTCGTGCAGGGCGTCTGGAGCGCGTCGCCAGACTCTGCAAACTACCAGAAAAACCTCGATGTCCTCGCCTGGGCCGCACAGCACAGCGTGGGGGAGAAGCGGGCCGCCTACGCGCAGCTTCGCGCAAAATTGCAGCGTGCCATCGCATCACCACCTGCCGAAAGCTAAACCCGCAGGGCAAAAAAGTGTATGAGAGGTCATTCATATATCAACGGCAGGAAGGGGCGCAAGATTTCCTTTGTGTTCGGTTTCATCCAATGCGTTGCTATAACGCACATTTGCAGCTGAAAGCACAGATCCCTTCACTTCGCACCTACCAACACGAAAAAAGTCCGTTGGAATGTTCCACGTGAAACATTTCAACGGACTTTTTTTACAATGGAGGCGGGGAGGCTTGCAGCAGCAGCAGCGCGGCTTATTGGCAAGTGATGCCTAGTGCTGCGAGCCGCGCGGCTGTCTCTTCGTCTAGCTCTTTCTCTGTCAACACGCCTGTCACGTCGCGTAGATCGGAGAAAACGTGCGGGCCAGCTTTTCGAAGCTTGCGCGTCTCGAGGAGCAACCAGCTTTCCGCGCTTGCGGAGAGGATCGCTTCTTTCGTCGTCGCGTCCTCCGGCGTATAGGTCGTCGCCTGTTGCCGCGCGAGATCGAGGCCGACGACGCCGAGGAATGCGCGATCGAAATGGTAGTGCGCGAGCTCGCGGTTCGTCAGCGCCCCGACGAAGCCGTCACAGCCCTCGCTGAACGTGCCCCCGATAAAGATGAGCCGGTTGTGCTCGTCGCCTGCCATCGTCGTCATCACGTCGACCATATTCGTCACGACCGTCAGCGACAGGCCAGAAGTCTTGAGGAATTTCGCGAGCTCGATGTTCGTCGTCGAAATATCAAGGAAGATCGTCTCGCCATCGTGCAACAGCTGTAACGCTTTCTTTGCGATGCGCTGCTTTTCCGCACGGTATTTCGGCTTGCGTTGTGAAACGAAGTGATCTTCGTCCGGCATGAGCTTCAGCGCCCCGCCATACGTCTTTTTGAGCAGCCCGTTTTTCTGCAACAGCGTGAGATCCTTGCGGATGCTGTCCTCCGTCAAGGCAAACCGCGCACTGAGCTCCTTCACACTCACCGATCCATGCTCATTCACGAGCTGGACGATCATCTTCTGACGTTCCTCTGGCAGCATGGAAACCCGCTCCTTTTCGTTTTGCTTGTCTTTATTCTACAAGGGGGCGAGGGGAAAGACAAGGGAGAATTTGCTCGCATCATATCAGTCGTCGTGCGCTTTTTTGAGGTACGGCAAATAGCGGCAGATGCAGTACACCGCCGCGAGCGCGGCGATGGCGGCACCGGCGAGGCCGATGGTGGGGAGGTGGCCAACGCTTGCGACGTAGCTGCCGAGCGCCGTGCCGCTGCCGATGCCGACGTTGAACAGGCCGGAGTAGATGGATGTCGCGACAGGGGCGGCGGCGCGGCTTGTCGCGGCGAGGAGCTCGGCCTGCATCGTGATGTTGAAGAGCGTCGAGATCGTGCCGAGCGCGAGGCAGACCAGGGCGAGCACGGGCGCGAGCGCAGCGGCCGGGACATAGAGCAGCGCGCAGACGACGATGCCGACGCTGCCAAAGAGCAGGCAGAACCTGCGGTGCGTGCCATAGAGACGCGAGAACAGGACGCTCCCCAAGAACCCGAACACGCCGAGCGCCATGAGCGTCGCCGTGATGGCGTCAGGCGAGAAGCCTGCGACGGTGCCGAGGTACGGCTCGATGTAGCTGTAGATCGTGAAATAGCCCGTCGCGAACGTGACGGCGAGAAAGAAGATGCCAAAAACGAGCGGATCGCGCACGAGCGCGGGCAGGTCGCGGGTTTCAAACGGCGCTCCGCCCTCGGAAAGCTGCGGGAAGACGCGCCAGAGGTAAAGGAACGCGGCGAGCGTCACAGCCGCGATGCAGAAGAACGTCATGCGCCAGCCAAGCGCGAGGCCGATGAGGCGCCCGATCGGCAGACCGAAGATCATGGCGATGGCCGAGCCTGTCGCGACGCAGCTCAGCGCGAATGGCTGATGCTCGCGCGTGACGAGCCGCGTCGCGAACGGCGCCGTGATCGACCAGAAGATCGCATGGGCGCAGGCGACGGCGACGCGCGCGACCATCAGCATGGCAAAGCTCGTCGCGAGCCCTGAGCCGATCTGTCCGGCCGCAAAGAGTGCGAGCACGGCCAGCAACAGCCGCCTGGGCTGCATGCGCGTGACGGCGAGCATCAGCGGCAGCGACAGCACACCGACGACCCAGGCGTACGCCGTGATCATGATGCCCGTTTCGGCCGGTGTCTTGCCAAAGGAGGCAGAGATATCGGTGAGGAGCGCGATCGGCATGAATTCTGATGTATTGAACACGAACGCCGACACGGCGAGGCCGATGAGCGGCAGGAAATATTTCGGTGGGATGGCGGGGAGCATGGAAATTCGTTGTCTCCTTTCGATTTCGCGCACGAACACCGACAGCGTGCAGGGCGCAAACGTTTTCCCTTATCGTAGGGGCCGCACCGCACTTTGTCAAGTACCTGATTTTTTCCTTTGGAAACCTATAAAAATCCGCGCAGATGTGCTATGATATGGAGAGGAATGAATGTACAAAATCAAGCCTTACTTCCAAACAATATCAAGGGGGATTTTCCATGCTGAAAAGTATTGCAGTCATGACGAGCGGCGGCGACAGCCCGGGCATGAACGCGTGCGCGCGCGCGGTCGTGCGCACGGCACTCTATGAGGGCGTCGAGGTCTGGGGCATCAACAACGGCTATCACGGCCTGCTCGATGAAGATATGTACCAGATGGAGCGCAAAGACGTCGGCGACATCATCCAGCGTGGCGGCACGTTCCTCGGGACGGCACGCTGCAAGCGCTGGGAAAAGCCGGAAGGCCGCATGCTCGGCTACAAGAACCTCGTCGACCGCGGCATCCAGGGCCTCGTCGTCATCGGCGGCGACGGCTCGCTGCGCGGCGCATCGCTCCTCTCAAAAGAGACGGGCATCCCCATCGTCGGCCTGCCGGGCACGATTGACAACGATGTCTGGGGCACGGACTACACGATCGGCTGCGACACGGCGGCGAACACGATCATCGACGCCATCAACAAGCTGCGTGACACGGCATCGGCACATCGCCGCTGCATCGTCCTCGAAGTCATGGGCCACCGTTGCGGCTGGCTCGCGATGACAGCCGGCATCGCAGGTGGTGCAGAGTACATCCTCGTACCGGAGGAAGAGTACGACCTCGAGCAGATGTGCAAGGACATGGAGGAGGCTTACCAGAAGGGCAAGCGCTACATCCTCGTCGTCGTCGCGGAAGGCGCTGGCTCCGCGCAGGAGATCGGCAAGTACATCGCCGAGCACACGAACATCGACACGCGCTACTCCGTCCTCGGCCACATCCAGCGCGGCGGTTCGCCGACGGTCATCGACCGCGTCAAGGCCAGCCAGCTCGGCGAGCAGGCAGCGCTTGCGATCATCAGCGGCCTCTCGGACATCGTCTTTGGCTTTAACAAAGGCCACGTCGTCTCGATCAACCTCCACGACGCCGTCAACAACCGCAAGAAACTCGACCCAGAGTACGCACACCTCGCACGCGTGCTGTTCTGAGGCTTCTTGGCTGAAAAAAGACTTGCAGTTTTTGTATTCTCCATGTAAAATGAGGATAGAGCGAATCTATTGCGACATAGAGGAACCAAAAAAAGAGCCCTGCGGTTTGGTCACCGTAAGGGCTCTTTTTCATGGTTGCGTGACTGGTCAGGTCAACGCCCAGCTTGTGCCACAATGGCAGCTGCTCACGGCTGCCCAAGCATCTGCAGAATCAATGTTCCGAGGATACTCCCAAGGATACTGATCAGCAGCGAGAGCAGAATATCTGAAAGCGACATATGAAGAACCTCCCTTCCGAGCCGGATTTCAGCTGGTCGGGCTGTGGCAAGAAAAGTATATCATGCACACTGGTTCTGGGACAAGCGGGAAAGATATTCTTCAGAGTTTACAAAGCACCTCCTTGAAATCAAGGCCGTGCTTTTTTATAATGAAGAGAGAAATCAACAGAAGGGCGGGAAGATGGATGAAGTTGAAGCGCATCGATGCTGCGTTCTCGGTTTGCAAGGTGAAGGAGCTGCGGGCGGAGGATCTTGCGGGACCATTTGTCTTTGTTGGCAAGACGGATGAGGAGTTGTCGCTGGTCTGCGAGACGTCGCGGGTGCCATCGGAAACGCTGGCGTGCGAGGATGGCTGGCGGGCCTTTCGCATCGAGGGGCAGCTGGACTTCTCGCTCGTTGGCATCCTCGCGCCGATCGCGACGGTGCTGGCGGAGGCAAAGGTCGGCATCTTCGCCGTCTCGACGTACAACACGGACTATGTGCTCGTGAAGGAAGCGCAGTTCGCACAGGCGATGGATATGCTCGCGGAGGCAGGGTATACGGTAGTGTGAGAGGACGGCCTTGTGAGCCGCTGCCACTATGGATCGGATAGGAAAGGACGGATGGTGCATGGGAAAGATGCAGACGCGCGAGGTGCATGTGACGCCGGAGACGATGATCGCGGCGGTGTTCGAGGTCGCGCATGAGAACCAGGGCGATGCGAAGTATGACGAGGTCGCGGAGCGGTTCTTTGCATTTGCGTCGTCGAATGCCTGCGCGAGCAAAGAGGAGATGCAAGCGTCCCTGCTGGAGCATTTCTACGCGCTCGATAAGGATGATGCGACGGTGTGGGTGCTAGAGCTCATCGGAGAAGCACATACGACGCAGGAAGATGTGCTGCGGCTGATCGCGCAGGTGTTTGAGAAGCATGGAGATCGGTCGATCCGCTTTGCATGAGGAGCGAAAATAAGAGGGCTGGAATGTTCCACGTGGAACATTCCAGCCCTCTTGGCGTTGTTGCTTTATTCTTTTCCGACCATCGCTTTCGCGATCTTGACGGCTTTGACGCCGTCGCTGGCGTAGGCGTCAGCGCCGGCGGCGTTGGCATAGTCCTCTGTGACAGCGGCACCGCCGACCATGACTTTGGCGCGGCAGCCGGCTTCGTGGAGCTCTGCGATGACTTTGTCGATCTGCACCATGGTCGTCGTCATGAGGGCGCAGAGGCCGACGATGTCGGCGTCGTGCTCGATGGCGGCGCGGACGATGTCTTCGCTCGGCACGTCTTTGCCGAGGTCGATGAGCTGGAAGCCAGAGTTCGCGAGGAGCGCGCCCGTGATGTTCTTGCCGAGGTCGTGGACGTCGCCTTTGACGGTGGCGATGACGACGGTGCCCTTGTCGGCCGTCGCGGCGGCGGGGATGAGCTCTTTGAGCTTGTCAAAGGCGGCGCGCATGGTCTCGGCGGAGAGCAGCACCTGCGGCAGAAAGATCTTGCCCGCGCCAAAATCGACGCCGATGTCGTTCATGGCGGCGGTCAGAGC
>JAXGCE010000033.1:0-45324 GCA_034186105.1 Selenomonadaceae bacterium | reverse complement strand
TTGTATTCAAGGAAACCCCATGCACGGTTCTCCGCTGACGCGGATTCGCCGGTTTCAAAGGGAAATATTCGGGGAATGCCCCGAGTGTCTACTGATTATGGACGAGATCCTGAAAACCTATCATATTTACATCTATCATATTCTCTTTTTGCCCGCATGTAAATTATTTTTTCGTGTGTGATAAAACGAAAAGGCCCTGCCTTGCGGCAGGACCTGTGATTTCCTGGTGGGGTTAACAAGATTCGAACTTGTGACCTCCTCGATGTCAACGAGACACTCTAACCAACTGAGCTATAACCCCATTCACTTGTCTTTGGCGCTTCGCGTCATCGCTTTGTTTGCGCCATGTCTTAACGACAAGATTTATTATAGACATGTGCGGCGGTTTTGTCAACACTTTTTTTGAATTTTTTTCGGGATTTTTTTGGAGTCGCTCAAACGCCCGCTGCGATACGCATGTCCTTGGCTGTTTCCGCTGCGCTTTTCGCCTCGTCAAAAGCAGCCAGCGCCTTTTTCGCCGCATCTGGTGTCTCAGCGAGGACGAGCTCGACGCGTGTGCCGAGCAGGCGGCGTGCCTGGCGGAAGACCATGCGGTAGTCCTTGCACGACGAGACGAGGATATAGCTATCCGCGAGGTCACTGTGCGCGGCGTTGACGAGCTCGCTGACGGACGGGCACGAGCCTGGCGATCCTGCGACGACGACGTGAGCACCAGCCTTCTGCCATGCCTTTCCATCGACCGCATCCTCGGCAACAGCGACGCAGGCGACGCGCATGACGGCGTCCTGCGGCGTCAGGGCGTGCGTCTCGCTCATGTTCGTCACGCGCATGTCGCGAAGCGGCCCCCAGCCGACGGCCTGCTCGAGCACGGCACCAGGGTGGTTCGTATGCAGGTGAATCTCGATGCCACCATGCTGCCGGCTGATCTGGACGAATGACGCGAGCTCTTTGAGCTGCTTCCGCAGCGCATCCGTGTCGGCCATCGCATTCTTGACGCGCATCTGCATGCAATACGGCGCGACCTGGTCGACACGCGGGTCAGGCATGCCGCTCTTCGCTTCGAGGCCGAGCGACAGGCTCATGGCAGGAGAGACGAAGTTGCCGTCAAGGCCTTTCATGCAGCCATTGAGGAAATTGAACATGATACGTGCGCCCGCGTCCTCACGTCCGATGCGCGTCAGTGCGTCCTCGCCTGCATCGATGGCCGCTGCGAGGATCTCCGTGATCGGCACGTTCGCGCGAACGGCGTGGTACGCACCTTTCGCAACGGCTTTCGCGACCGTGATGATCGGCCGTTCCTCGCCCTCGGGCAGCACGCGCTGCGCGTAGAGGATGCCATACTGGAACGCCTTGCCGAACTCGCTGCTCGTCGCGTTGTATTTGCCCAAGAGCCCTTTGCCGATGCCTCGGAACAGCTGCGCGAGCACGACGCCGGCCTGCCCGCGCGCACCAAAGACGGCCGCTGTCGCGACACGACGCGACAGCCCGCCAATGCCGTCGTCCTTTGTGTCGGCGAGCGGCTGGACAGCCGCGGCCATCGTGCGCAGGATATGGGTGCCTGGCAGCGTGCCGCCGCCCCGGAGTGCGTTGATGTTCTCGTATTCGAGGAGGAATTCGCTGTAAGCGCCCATAACCATGCGCTTGAAATCGCTTCCCGTGATGACTTCCTTATTTCCTGACATGAATATCACCCATTTCTGCGGATTTCTTTTCCCTTGAAAAAAGGATTCTATGGTAGTATTCGCGAAATAAATAGAATCACCTTTTTTTCAAGAGAATTTTTCAGAGGAGCGCTGGATACGCCCCCTCCCATAGGAGATTCACACATGACCAATGCTACCACCCCTCAGCAAGCCCTCGAAGACGAGCTCAAAAAAGAAGCCGTCCCGGCACCGCAGCCTGCGGCCGCGCAAAAAACTGCCCCGAAGCCTGCGACCCCGCGCAAACGCGGACGTCCACGCAAGACAGAGGCTGAGAAAAAAGCCGCTGCTGCCAAGCGCGCAAGCGCAAAAAAGACGGCAAAGCCCGCTGCGGCAAAGAAGCCTGCGCCGAAGAAGGATCTGCTCTTCTCGCTCGACATCGGCACGCGGAGTGTCATCGGCATCGTCGCCGAACAGCAGGACGACGGCTCGCTCAAGATCGTCGCAACAGAGCGGCAGGAGCACCGCACGCGCGCGATGCTCGACGGCCAGATCCATGACGTGCCGCAGGTCGCCTCCGTCATCCGCCAGGTGAAGGATCGGCTCGAAGCAAAGGTTGGCACGCTGAAGAGCGCGGCCGTCGCCGCTGCTGGCCGTGCACTCTACACGATGACGGCCACGGCAGAAAAGGAATTCCATGGCATCATCACGACGGCGCAGGAGCGCGACCTCGATTTCGCCGGCGTGCAGACGGCACAGGCAAAGCTCGCCTCATCGCACACGGTCGACGACCCGACGCATTACTACTGCGTCGGCTACAGCACGATCCGCTACGAGCTCGATGGCAATCCCCTCAAAAGCCTCGTCGGCCAGCGTGGCGACCAGGCAAAAGCTGAAGTCATCGCGACATTTTTGCCGCGCCAGGTCATCGACTCCATGCAGAGCGCACTCGCGGCGTGCAACCTCGAGATGCGCGCACTGACGCTCGAACCAATCGCGGCCATCAACGTGCTGATCCCGCCGACGATGCGCCACCTGAACCTCGTCCTCGTCGACATCGGCGCTGGCACGAGCGACGTCGCCATCACGAAAAATGGTTCCGTCATCGCCTATGGCATGGTGCCGAAAGCCGGCGACGAGATCACGGAGGCCATCAGCCAGAACTTCCTGCTCGACTTCAACGTCGCCGAGGACGCGAAGCGCGCAGCCGCACGTGGCGAAAAAGTCGCATTCTCCGACATTCTCGGCGCGAACTACGACCTCGCCGCTGCCGATGTCATCAAGCCCGTGCTGCCCGCCATCCGCGACCTCGCCGGCTCCATCGCCAGCGAGATCACGAAGCTCAACGGCGAGGCACCGCAGGCCGTCATGCTCGTCGGCGGTGGATCGCTGACGCCGATGCTCAAAGACTACGTCGCCGAAGCACTCGAAATGGCAGAAAACCGCGTCGCCGTGCGTCAGCCGGACATCGTCGCGGGCATCGAAAGCATCCCAGAGGCGCTGCACTCCCCAGATGCCGTCACGCCGCTCGGCATTTTGAAGATTGCTTCCATGAATACGCTCCATTTCCTGCGCGTCTTCGTCAACGGGCAGGAGCACAGCTTGTTCAATTTCCGCACACTGACCGTCAGCGATGCGCTGCTCGCCTCGGGCATCAATCTCCGGAAATGGAACGGCCGCCCCGGCCTCGCCCTCATGGTGACGGTCGATGGCAAGAATAAATCCTACCCCGGTACGATGGGCACGCTCGCAAAAATCGCCGTGGACGGCGAAGATGGTGACCTCGATACGCCTGTGCATGAAGCCAGCGAGATCACCGTCACGCGTGGCGAAGACGGCGCGACACCCTCCATCCATCTCTCCGAAGTACTGAAGACACCACCAGCCCTCCACATCGAACTCAATGACGGCGCGGTCTCCATCCCGGCCGAGGTCCTCATCGATGGCGAAAAAGTCGCTACGGACACGGATCCCGTACTGCATGACGGTGCCACGGTCACGAGCCGCATGGCTTCGACGGTCGGCGAAGCGCTGCGCGTCGCAGGCTGCCCGCCGCAGGGCCGCCGCATCCGCTATGAGCTCAATGGCGAGGAGACGAGCTTCGTCAGCACGCCGATCATCCGCCAGAACGATCTCCCTGCCTCTCTGTCGCTGCCCGTCCACGAAGGCGACCGCCTGACATATGAAGAAGGCCCCGCGCCGACGCTCGGTGCCGCCCTCGGCATCTCGGAGCTCGAAGCTTCGCTCGTGCTCTACTACCAAGGCGAGGAGCACAAGATCCCTTCGGCCACCGTGCGCCTCTCAAAAGACGGCCAGCGCGCGACACCGGAAACGCAGCTCTCCGAAGGCTGTCACATCACGTACGAAAAATCAGAACGCCGTGCGACGACGGTCAGCGATGCCCTCGTTGCCGTCGGCTTCGAGCCGCCGGCTGCCACGAGCCGCGTCAGCGCCCAGATTCTCGTCAACGGCCGTCCCGTCGATTTCACATCGCCGATCAAGAACGGCGACACGCTCGCCGTCCAGCTGCGCCCGCTCGGTGGCCTCATCGCGAGCGGTTTCCGCCAGGGAGCGACTGGGGATACACCAAAAACGGAAACGGGCTCCACTGCGCCTACGGCAACGACTCCCGCAGAAAAGAAGGATGCGCCAGAAGCGGCGGCAGCGCCAACGGCGGCTACCACGCCTGAAGTGCAGTCAGCGCATGGCCACGGCCTCAACAGTCTCGCCGAAGCCCTTGGCATCACGGCAGAGGACGCTGGGCCAGCAGTGAAATCTGACCCCCAAGAAAAAAAGCCCGGCATCAGCATTTCCGATCTGATGCGGGACGACTGAAAAGGCATAAAGAAAGCTTCCGCGAGAGCGAATTTTTGCATCGCACCCGCGGAAGCTTTGTCGTGCTATTTGATAGGAACTACAGGGGACTCCCCCTGCCCTTCGGGCCCTCCCCCCTCTAAGAGGGGGGCTTGCCCTGAAGTTACATTTCACTTGTTTTGGTCGTATCGGCGGTCTCGTCCGTCTTCGGGTTCGTGAGCTGCTCGTAGAGGTCAGCGAAGCGCTTCGTGACTTCGTCATGCGTCTTCGTCGTGATCTCAGGCATGTCTTCGTCCTCGCCGAACGTGTCCTTCCACGAGATCCCCGCAGCTTCGAAGCCTTTTTCGACGGCTTCCTGCATGGCTTTGAGCTTCTCCGGATCGCCATTTGCGATCGTCGATGCCATGTCGAGGATGCGGCCCGCGACGGCATCGATGGAGTAGTCACCGCCATCGGCAACCGCTTTTTCCGCCTCTTCCGGCGTCGTCGCGACAGCTGGCAGTGCGAACTTATCCGTGCCAAAGAGCACGCCATCAAAATTCAGCTGGCCGATGCCCTCATCGAGATAGCCCTGAAGCTTGAGGTTCTGCTGCGTCAGCGTCTGAATCATGAGCTGCTGGCTCTTTTCAATGCCCTGCTTCAGCACATCGACCTGATCGGCCGTCAGCCCTTTCGTCGCTTTCGCTGCCTGCTGTGATGCGGCCGAGATATCGATCGTATACGCTTCGCTCGTCGTATTCTCGGTCACCTGGCCATCGGGCGTTGTCGTCTTCGTCGAGCTCGTCTTCGTATACGAGCCCGAGAGCGCCGCCGTCTGCTGGCTGATCCGTGTCATTGTTGATACATCCATGTTGCTCTTCCTCCTTCTTCCATGTGGTGGTCATTCATTGACACCTTTACAGCTTCATTATCGCCGATTCGTTTCGAAAAAGCAAGAAGAAAAAGGAGAAAAAACGTTAAGAAACGAGGTTTTTCCACATGCGTTTCTCATTTCGTCGCGTTCTAGCGCCTCTAGCACTCTTGTTCACCCTGTTCCCGGCCACCGCTTCTGCCACGCCCGTCTCTCTGCACTTCGAAGACGCGGATGTCTCCGAAGTGCTTCGCACGGCAGCACGGCTTGGCGGATACGGCATCGTCCTCGACAACGATGTCAACGGCCGCGTCACGATCGATACCGATGCCGAGCCCGCCGACCTCCTGCCACGCATCGCACGCATGTACGGCCTGGCCGCAGAGCTGCGCGACGGCGTATTTTATATTTCCTCTGCTGCTCACGCAGCCAACGTCCGACAGACATATGTTTTCCCCATTCACTACAATGCCCCGGAGTCCCTCTTGCCCGCTATAAATTTATCCCTCTCCGAGGCAGGAAAACGCGATTCTATGACGAATAGTTCTAGTGATATCCAAAAGAAAGAAAATCGTCCTAAGACGACTCGAGCAACCGGCGAAGACGGAACGACCTCCGAGGCACGCACGGAACGCAACACCGCAAAAAGCGATGACCGCGCGACCATCGGCACGGATGGACAATCCGTCGTGCTCTACGGTACCCCTGCGGAAGCAGACGCCTGCAAAAAGCTCCTCAAAGAGCTCGATATCCCCGCGCATCAGGTCGCGCTCGAAGCCAAAGTCATCTCGCTCACGAACGAAGCATCCCGCGACCTCGGCGTCACATGGGACTGGTCTCCCGCGCCGCAGTCGCCCGACGTCCACGAATCGAGCGCGACGCGCCACTACAAAGGGGACTCCATCATCCCAGGCATCTTGCAGTTCGGGCGCGGGCCGGAAGGGCATCCATTCGAATGGTACTACGAGGCACAGATCCACGCGCTTGAGCAGACAGGCAAGGCGAAAATCCTCTCCCGGCCGAACGTCACAACGCTCACGGGCCGCGAAGCCGTCATCGAAATCGGCAGTGAAGTGCCCGTGCCAGAAGTCGAAACAACGAGCCATTCCACGACGACCTCTTTCACCTATCACAAGGCAGGCATCATCCTGCGCTACACACCATACGTCAGCGACGACGGCCACATCACGGCCATCGTGCACACCGAGGTCAGTTCCCCGGTCTACGTCGAAGATCTCAAGGCCTACCGCTTCAACAAGCGCAGCGCGGACACCTCCGTACGCCTGAGAGATGGCGAAACCATGGTCATTGGTGGCCTCATCGGCAGCGAAGAAGCGCGAAACTACCGCAAGATCCCATTTTTCGGGAACATCCCGGTACTCGGCGCCTTCTTCCAGAACGTACAGAAAAGCAAGCAGTCTTCTGAAATCATGATCTTTTTGACAGCGCACATCCTGCCATCGGACAACAGCTGATAGGATGCACCAACAAGAAAAACAGAGTCAAGAAAAGGGGAGAATTTCATCATGGCAATCAAGATCCTCATCGCAGACGACCATGCCCTGCTGCGGCAAGGTATCAAGCGCGTCCTGAACTTCGAGGACGACCTCGAAGTCGTCGGCGAAGCCGAGGACGGGCAGGAAACCCTCGCACGCACACTCGTTCTGCAGCCAGACATCCTGCTTCTCGACCTCAACATGCCCGGTCTCTCGGGCCTCGAGGTCACGAAGCAGCTCCAAGCTGCGAAATGCAAGACGCGCATCATCGCACTCACGATCCACGACAGCGACAACTACGTCCTCGAAATGCTGAAGAACGGCGCGCTCGGCTACCTCCTCAAAGACGTCGAGCCCAGCGTCCTCATCAAGGCCATCCACGTCGTCAACGAAGGCAACACCTTCGTCTATCCGAAGCTCGCCGAGCGCCTCTTCGGCGGAGTCGCCGAGGATGAAGACCTCACGGAGAAGGCGCGAGAGATGTGGCGCGAGAGCCGTTCTGAGCGCCTGACGTCCCGCGAGATGGACGTCCTCGAATGCATCGCCAAAGGCTTCTCAAACCAAGACATCGCCCAGGCGCTCTGCGTCAGCGAGAAGACCGTCAAGAACCACCTGACGAACATCTTCCGCAAGCTCAATGTCAACGACCGCACGCAGGCCCTCGTCTACGTGCTGAAGCACAAAATCATCTCGCTCGAATAAACCAGCAAAAAAGAAGGCGTAACTTCGCATCCGCGAAAGTTACGCCTTCTTTTTGTTTTTTGTCTATCCATCCACGCACGGGATGGCGAGATGGATCGTCGTGCCTTTGCCGAGGGCGCTGTTCATCGTGATGCGGATACCGTGTTGTTCGGCGATCCATGTTGCGATGGAGAGGCCGAGACCCGTGCCGCTGACGCCTTCTGCTTTCGTGCGCGACATGTCAACGCGGTAAAAGCGTTCGAAGACTTTCTGCTGCTCCTCCGGCGCGATGCCAATGCCATCATCGCCGAGTGACAGCAACATGACGCGCCCCTGGCGCAAACATTTTGCCGTGATATGGCCGCCCGCTGGCGTATACTTCATGCTATTCTCGAGGAAAATGCGCATCAGCTGACGAATCATGACGGGATCAGCATAGATCGTGCCCGGTTCATTTTCTAGGAGTTCGACGGCATGCTGCTTCGTCACGAGCTTCATCTTTCGCATGACATCCGCGACGAGTTCGGAGAGCTCGATGTTCTCTTTGTGGAGCACCTGCCGTTTCTGGTCCGCGCGCGCGAGGAACAGGAGCTTCTCGATGAGTTGCTGCATATTCTCGGCTTCGCTGCGGATCGAAGAGATGCCCTCTTTGAGCACATCTTTATCCGTCTGTCCCCAGCGCGCCAAGAGGTCGGAATAGCCGAGGATGACCGTCACAGGCGTGCGAAGCTCGTGCGAGGCATCCGAGACGAACCGCTGCTGCTGATTGAACCCTGCCTGCAAGCGATCGAGCATGTGATTGAACGTGATGGCAAGCTCGTGAAGTTCGTCATGCGCAGGGGATGCCTCGATGCGGCGGCTCATATCCTCGACCTCGATCTCGCGCGCCGTCGCCATCATCGTGCGGATGGGGCGCAGCACGCTGCGACTCAAGAAGTATCCCGCGCAGAGCGCAATGATGAAGCCCGAAACCGTCAAGAGCAGCAAGAAGCGCTGCATGTCTTTGAGGAACGAACTTTCCGCCGTGATCGTGCGCAGGAAGTGGAGCGTGTAAATGGAGCCACCATGCATGACGTCGACGGTCGCATGATAGATCGTCGAGTTGCCGACATCTGCGACGGCCATGCCCTGATCCGCCCAGAACGGCGGCCGCGTTCGCGTATGCGCATCAATATCAGCGAGCGACGGAAAATGCGCATCATTTTCGAAAACAACGCGGCCCGTGATATCCGTGACACGCAGCACGACGCCTGGCAACACGGGGTCATCATTCCAGAAATTCGGCGTGAAATCGGCGCCGCCTTCCAGTTTTTCCACGGTCCGCCGCTCCGAGATCCCAATGGCGACCTCTGCCTGATGGTAGAACGCATAGTAAACGCCAAACGCCATAGCGCCAATGCCAACCGTGAGCAGGATAAAAAGAATCACGGCGTAGACCGCCGTGATCTTCGTAGAAATGCGCGCATGCTGAAATGCCCGCAGAACGGATCGCGAGGACGATTCCTCAGTCTTTGATGACATAGCCGACGCCCCGGACCGTATAGATGTACTTTTCATTGAAGCGCTCGTCGATCTTCGCACGCAGGTAGCGGATATAGACGTCAACGACGTTCGTATCGCCTGCGTAGTCGTAGCCCCAGACCTCCTGGAGGATCTGGTCGCGCGTCAAGACGTTGCGCTTGTTGCGCAAGAGGTATTCGAGGAGCGAATACTCCTTCTTCGTCAAATGAATCTCTTCGCCACTCACCGTGACTTCGTAGCGGCTCGGATAGAGCACAAGGCTCTTGCACGTCAGGCGCTCGCCCTCCGGGCTCTCCGGCTCCTGATGCTTGCGCAGTGCCGCGCGGATGCGTGCGAGGAGCTCCTGGATGGCGAACGGCTTCGTGATGTAGTCATCCGCGCCGAGGTCGAGGCCCGTGACCTTGTCCTCGAGCTCGTCTTTCGCCGTCAGCATGATGATGGGGATCTTCGAGAACTCGCGCACCTTGCGGCAAACCTCGAACCCGTCGAGACCCGGCAGCATGACATCGAGGAGCACGAGATCGAACTTCTCCTGTCCGATGCGCTCGAATGCGCGCTGGCCGTTTTCCTCCGTCGCCGTCTCAAAGCCCTCATGCTCGAGCTCGATCTGCAGGAAGCGCGCAATGCGGCGCTCATCTTCGACAATCAGGATGCGTACTGGTTCTTCCATTCCATTTCCTCCCGTTTCTTCGTATTTTTCTAATCTAATCAATTCTTACTATATAACGAGACGGCGAGAAAGAAAAGCCTTTCCCGCCGTTTTTAACAAAAATATTATGCGAATCTCCATTCAGTGTAAAAACATCTCGCGGAACAACGCGAGGAAGTGCTGTGCGGATTGGGAGAGCGTGCGGTTCTTGAGCCAGGCGACGACGGTGTGCGTCGTGATCTCAGGCGCGACGAGCTTTTTGTAAAAGAGGTCGCCGTCTGTGAGGAGCGTCTTCGACGAGATCGGCAGGATCGCGAGGCCCATGCCCATCTTCGCGAGCAGGAGATCCTGCACGATGCTGTCGGAGACGCAGAGGATCTTCGGCTCGAAGCCAAGTTTGCGGCAATCACCGGTAAAGAGCGACTGCCACCGGAGCGGGATGATGAGCGGCTGATCCCGGAGCTCAGCGACCTGCACCTGATGCGGATCCTTGCCGATCATATGGTCGCGGTGCATGACGGCGACGAGCGGCTCGTTCGGCAGGACGATGGATTCGTAGACGCGCGCATCGACCTGCGTGCGCGTGATACCGATTTCAATGACACGGTTGTCGAGGAGCTCGAGGATGCGCGTGCCCTCGCCTTCCCAAAGCTGGAACGTGACCTGCGGATAGCGACGGTGAAATTCATTGATGAGCTCCGGCAGCAGCATCGCGCCGGAAGTCGTAATCGTGCCAAGCCGAATACAGCCGCTAACCCCCGCGCCGATTTCCGTGATCTCGCGCACCGTGCCGTCGACCATGCCGAGGATGTGCTCGACGCGCGCATAGAGCACGCGCCCAGCATCCGTCAGGCGGATGCGGCGACTGCCGCGCTCAAAGAGCTGAACGCCGAGCTGCGTCTCGAGGCGCTTCATCTGGCGCGAGAGCGCTGGTTGCGCGATGCCGAGCCGCTGCGCCGCGTGGCTGATGTTGCCCTCCTCGACAATGGCGTAAAACGCGCGCATATCCTTGATTTCCATAACCGTGTCCTTTCTCTGCGGCCTTTTGGGTGCAAATGTCTTTCTATGGCGAATTCATCATAGTTTCTAAATCGTACAGTTATATTATACGGTTTTTGGCATAGGAGCGCAAATGTTTTTCGCACTTCTGCATATCTCACGCAAAGCAAGTTTGACAATTCACGCTTGCACCTGCATTCTGTCCTGCGCTATAATGTAGCAAGCAACACGGAAAGAAGGTCGTTCCTACAATGTCGAAACTTACGGAGGCCATGGAGGCCGTTTCTAAAACCATCCTGCGGGAGAAAGATTATCTCACCGAGCTCGATGCCAATATCGGCGACAGCGACCACGGCATCAACATGGCGCGCGGCTTCCGCGCGGTCGAGGACATGCTCCCGTCGATCAAGGATCCAACGAACCCCAAAGCAGTCTTGCAAGCCGTCGGCGAGACGCTGCTCGAAAATATCGGTGGTGCCGCAGGCCCGCTCTATGCCGCAGGCTTCCTCGCGGCCGCGAAAGTCTGCGAACCGAACGAAAAGCTCACAGTCGCGTCGTGCGAGAAACTGTTCGGTGCGGCCGTCGAAGCGATGAAGAAGCGCGGCCGCTCCGATAAGGGCGATAAGACGATGCTCGATGTGCTCATCCCGATCTACGAATGCTTCACGCCCGAATACGCCGACGGCCTGACGCTCCGAGAGTGCCTGACCGAGGCGAACTACGCTGCGTCGGACGGCGTCGAATACACGAAAAAACTCGCCGCAAAGAAGGGCCGCGCCAGCTACCTCGGCGAGCGCAGCATCGGCTACGAAGACCCCGGCGCCGTCAGCAGCATGCTCATGTACCGCGCCGTGTATCAGTTTTTAAACCAGACACGCTAAGGCTCCCTCCTTTTTTTTCATCTCCATCTGTAGTATACTGTGAACCAGAAAATTACTAATGAATATAGGAGGGCATTATTTTGACAACCCAGAAAGTACGCACGCGCTTCGCGCCGAGCCCGACGGGGTACATGCACATCGGCAACCTGCGCACGGCGCTTTACGCTTACCTGTTCGCCAAGGCCAAAGGCGGCGATTTCATCCTGCGCATCGAGGACACGGACCGCACGCGCTACGTCGCGGACGCTGTCGACTTCATCGAGCGCACGCTGAAGCTCGCAGGCATCACGCCGGACGAAGGCCCGGGCTATGGCGGCGACTGCGGCCCGTATGTCCAGAGCGAGCGCATGGAGCTCTACAAGAAATACGCGGAAGAACTTGTGAGGACCGGCCACGCCTACTACTGCTTCTGCGATCCCGACGAAGACCACACGACGGGCGAGTTCGGTGGCTACGACCGTACCTGCCGTAACCTGCCGCAGGAGACGATCGACGAGCACCTCAAAAACGGCGACCCGTACGTCATCCGCCAGAAGATGCCGCTTGATGGCGAGACGTCGTATCAGGACGTGCTGCACGGCACCGTCACGATCCCGAACAGCGAGCTCGAGGATCAAGTACTGCTGAAACGCGACGGCATGCCGACGTATAACTTCGCGAACGTCATCGATGATCATCTCATGGGCATCACGCACATCATGCGCGGCGCGGAGTTCATCACGTCGACGCCGAAATACATTCTGCTCTATCAGTCGTTTGGATGGGACGTCCCCGTCTTCATCCACCTCGCGCCTGTCATGGGCAAGAACGACGACGGCAGCGTCTCGAAGCTCTCGAAGCGCCATGGCGCAACGTCGTTCGACGACCTCGTCAAGATGGGCTACCTCCCCGAAGCCATCGTCAACTACGTCGCACTCCTCGGCTGGAACCCGAAGACGACGAACCAGGAAATCTTCTCGATGCAGGAACTGACCTCCCACTTCAGCCTCGAAGGCCTCTCGAAGTCCCCGGCCGTCTTCGACTACCAGAAGCTCGGCTGGGTCAGCGGCGAATACTTCAAGGCCATGGAGCCCGCGAAATTCGCCGAGATGGCAAAGCCGTTCGCCGGCGACCTGCCGGACTACCTCGCCGCGCACTGGGCAGAGCTCGCCGAGCTCCTGCGCACGCGCATCGAGCGCCTGGGAGAGATTCCCGAGGAAATCGGCTTCCTCTGCGAGCAGCCGGCCTTTGACGCCGAGCTCTATGTCAACAAGCGCAACAAGGTCACGCCCGAAAAGGCCAAAGACCTGCTGCCGGCCGTCATCGAGCTCCTCGAAGCCGTCCCCGAAAACGAGTGGACGAACGACAGCCTCTATGCCAAGCTCGAAGCACACATCGAGGCCACGGGTGTCAAGAAAGGCCTCATGATGTGGGTCGTCCGCATCGCAGCGGCCGGGCAGAAGGTCACGCCGGGCGGCGCAACCGAGATCCTCACGCTCCTCGGCAAAGAAAATTCCCTCGCGCGCCTCAAAAAAAGTCTTGACGCGCTTCTCGCGATGTAATATAATAATGCTTGTCCTTAGCGCGACGGTATGAATCGTCCGCAATCAGCAAGCATATGGCGCCTTCGTCAAGCGGTTAAGACACCGGCCTCTCACGCCGGGTTCATGAGTTCGAATCTCATAGGCGTCACCATCGGCACCTTCGTCAAGCGGTTAAGACACCGGCCTCTCACGCCGGGTTCATGGGTTCGAATCCCATAGGTGTCACCAGAAAATTTCGTGGCTGTTGCAAAAGCAACAGCCACTTTTGTATATCGAAAGGAACTTTTATGATCTTCGCTTCCATGCTGGCACTCGGTGCCCTCATCGGCTTCGTCGGTGCCGGCGGCGCCGGCGTCACCATCACATTGCTCGTCGTCGGCTTCGGCGTCCCCATCCACACCGCGCTCGCCGTCGCGCTCGCCTCCATGGTCTTCACCATGCTCTCGGGCGCGCTGTCCCATTTCCGCCAGCATGAAGTCATCCCGAAGGTCGGCGCCATCCTCGGCGCGGGCGGCATCGCGGGCGCGCTGCTCGGCGCAGCCACGTCGAACATCCTCCCCGCCGCCGACCTCTCGTTCATGACGGCGCTCATGATCCTCTCGTCCGCCGTCATCCTCTACGTCAAGCTCTACCACGCCGACTGGCTCGCCGCCCATTTCCCCGTGCGAAAGACGCTGCTGACCGGACGAAAGCTCTGGATCTACGGCATCACGACCGGCCTCATCTGCGGCTTCCTCGCCGGCGCATTCGGCATCGGCGCCGCCGCCTACATCCAGCTCGCGCTCATGGTCATCTTCGGCGTCCCGCTCCTCAAGGCCATCGGCACCTGCATGATGATCATCCTGCCCATCTCCGCTGCTGGCGGCCTCGGCTACCTCGCGTCCGGCCACCTCGACCTCGCCATCTTCCTCCAGACGCTCTCCGGCCTCATGATCGGTGCCTGGTTCGGCGCGAAAGGCACGCACCTCGCGCCGCTTCCCGTCCTGAAATTCGCCATCGTCGCCATGCCCGCCATCGGCGGCGCCATCATGATGTTTGGACGCTAAAAAAGACGTGACTCCGCACTACGCAAGTCACGTCTTTTTTATTGCTATGATTTACAAGAATCAGTGATTCGCCATCGTATAGATATCGACGGCCGCTTGCCAGTCGATGGGGTGGAAGTTGCCGACGGTCTTTGTGCCTTTGGCCGTGACTTGGTCAGCGAGGTCTTTGATCGTCGCTTCCTTCAGCACGCCGCTCGGCAGCTCCCCGAGGCTCGTCGGCATGCCAATTTCTTCGAAGAACGCGATCTGGCGGTGGATGCCTTCCTGCGCTTTCGCCTCGTCATCGCCGAAGTCTTCCGGCACGTCCCAGACTTTTTCAGCGAAATGCGCGAAGCGATGGGCGTCGTCATGATAGACGTACTCGGCCCACGCGCCCCAGATGGCTGTGAGGCTCTCGCCATGCGTCGTGTCGAACTTCGCGCTGATGGCGTGGCCGAGCTTGTGACACGAGAAATCCTTGCAGCGGCCGAGCTCCGTGAAGTTGCTATGCGAGACGCTGCCGCACCACATGATCTCGCTCATGGCGTCGTAGTTTTGCTGATCCTTCACGGCGACGCGGGCGCTCTTGACGACGTCCTTGATGAGCGCTTCGGCGACGAGGTCGGTGAGTTCGTTGCCGGAGAATTTCGTGAAATAACGTTCGAGCGTGTGCATGAGGATGTCGCTGATGCCCGCCACGAGCTGCTTCTTCGGCACGGTGTACGTGAGTTCCGGGTTCATGAACGCGAGCGTCGGGCGGTTGAACGGCGTGTTGATGCCGCCTTTGACGCCCATTTCCTCGTTCGTCAGCACGGCGCTGTCGCTCGTCTCGCTGCCGGCTGCCGCGAGCGTCAGCACGACGGCGACGGGCATGCTCTTCGTGAGTTTCGCGCGGCCGCACCAGAAATCCCAGATGTCCGTCTCGGGGTTCGCGACGCCGTGGGCGATGGCCTTCGCCGTGTCGATGACGGAGCCGCCGCCGACAGCGAGGATGAAGTCCGCGCCGAACGCGATGGCCTCGCGCACGCCGTCACGCGCATGGGAGACGAGCGGGTTCGGCTTGACGCCGCCGCGCACGGTGAACGCGATGCCGCTCTCCGTCAGCACGCGCTCGACGCGGGAAAGCAGGCCCGAGCGCACGACGGAGCCGCCGCCATAGACGATGAAGACGTGGCTGCCGCCGTACTCCTTGATCTTCTTGCCGACCTGGAGCTCGGCGTCTTTGCCGAAAACGATGTCCGTCGGGCATTTGAATGTGAAGCTTTGCATGGGATGCGTCCTCCTTTATTCCTGCGCGGGGCGGCCGCTGTATTTCAGCAGCGTTTCTTTCAGCCGCCCCTCGATCTTTGTGAGTTCCTGTTCGGCGGCGGCGCGCTTGGCGCGGCCGTCTCTTTGGATCTTGACAGTCTCCTCGATCGTCGCGATGAGGTCTTCGTTGACTTTCTTGACCGTCTCGATATCGACGATGCCGCGCTCGTTTTCGGCGGCCGTCTCCAAAGTATTGGCTTTCAGCATCTCGGCGTTGCGCTTCAGGAGTTCGTTCGTCGTGTCGCTGACGGCGCGCTGCATGTCGAGCACGCGGCGCTGGCTCTGCAGGCCGAGCGCGATGACGAGCTGGTTCTTCCAGAGCGGGATCGTGCTGTAAATGGCCGTCTGCACGCGGTCAATGAGCGCCTTGTCGTTGTTCTGGATCAGGCGGATCTGCGGCGCGGTCTGGATGGCGATTGTGCGGCTGAGCTTCAGATCGTGGACTTTCTTTTCAAAGCGGTCGACGCTCGCCTCGAAATCGGCGACGACCTGCACGGCCATCGGGTCGCTCGATGCCTGCGCCTGCGCGTGCAGCTTCGGCAGCGTCTGCGTCTTCATCTCGTCGAGCTTTTCTTCGCCGGCCTGGATGTAGAGCTGCAGGTCTTTGAAATACGAGAGGTTCTTTTCGTAGAGCGCATCAAAGACCGCGACGTCCTTCATCATCTGCAGGCGCGCGTCCTCGAGGCCGGCCTGGATCTTTTCGACCTGCGTCGAGAGCTTGTCATAACCCGCTTTCTTCTCGCGCGCCTTGTCCACGAGGCCGCCGAACAGCGGGATCTTCGAGAGAAAGCTCGGGTCCTGGCTCTCGTTGTACTCGCGCACGTTCGTCACGAGCGCGCCGAGGAGCTCGCCGACCGGGCCGGAGTCCTTCGTGCGGACTTTCTGCAAGATGCTGTCGGAGAAATCAGCGATCTCCTTCTGCGCCGGCGCGCCGAACGTCAGCGCGGCCTGCGAGTCCTGCATGTTGATCGTGTCCTTGATCTTGTCGACCTTCGCCCGTTCCTCCGGCGTGAGGGCCGTCACGGTCTTTTCCACCTCGGCCGCCGTCGGCACGGGGAGGCTTGCGTCCTCCGCCGGCGCGTCGGCCTTCTTTGCTTTGAGGAGGTCATCCAAGTTGATATCTGGCATAAGGCGTTCCTTTCTCAGCCCACCGGCCGATAGATTTTTTCGTAAAAGCGCGCGAGCGGCATCGTGGCGTAGCGGATGCCTTCGCAGATGCTGATGATCGTCGAAAGGCCCGTGCTGCAGAACAGGACGTAGAGGATGCCGAGGCCGATGCGGCCTTGGTAGAAGCGGTGCGCGCCAAACGTGCCGAGCACAATCGCCAGCACGCTCATGACGATGCGCTGACGACGCACGTCATCGTAGAGCGGTGCCGGGATGATGGCGAGGTCAGAGTCTGGGCGGCGGATGATCTCGCCGCGTCCGAGGCCATGGCCGCGATGCGCACGGCCGGCCTGCGGGCGTCCCGCCCAGGGTGCCGCAAGCCCTTCCTTGCGCGCTTTTTCCTGCTCGGCCTCCTGCTTCGCGCGGTCAGCCAGGCGCTCGGCCCAGGTGCGCTGCCCTGTCGGGGCATCCGTCTGCGGCGTCTCGTCTGGTTTCGGCAGCTCGGCGCCATCATTCCCCTTATCCTCGATGCCCTCGGCCGCAAGTGTCTGCTCCATGACTTTGAGTTCGGCATCGACGTCGAGCAATTTGTCCGTCAGCAGCCGCTCGAACTCGGCCGTATACGCCTCGTCCATGGCCGCAAGCGTCTCGCGGATCTTCGCCTTCGTCGCCTCGACCTGCTCTGTCGCGAGCCCTGTGCGCTCGAATTCGAGGAATTCCTTCGCGAGCGCCGCCGTGCGGTCTTGGTAATACGTCACGAACTTCCGCGCCATCGGGATTTTCTCTGGATGCGCGCCCATGTAGTCCATGATGCGCACCGAGATCGGCTGCAGCGCCGCGAGCTCGTCGCGCAGCGCCTCGTCCGCGATGGCCGCCGACGTCTGCTCAATGGCTACATAATCCTGCTGCGCCTTTTCATAGAGCGTGGAAAGCACATCCCGCTCTGTCTCGGGGACGGCTGCGAGAGATTTCGACGGCAGGCTGCGGACTTTCATGTGCTCTGCCGCCTCGACATCCTGCGCCTTCGGGAACAAGAACGACGCCAGAAACACCGCCGCGCCAGCCGCGCCGATTTCCTTGCCGAAACCGCCGCCCGTGTGGATGTCCAGCACGCTGCCCGTCCCCATCAGGGCGAATCCGAGAAATTGAAAAAATCGTCGGAGATATTTCTTCATTCCGTTGCCTCCTTCGATGCTGTTTCCCTTTATTTTATCACAATCGTTCTTTCTTCGCAGGAAGATTCGATGAAATTGTCAAACGTCTGCAATCCCCTCGTTCATGCTCCCCGAGCGAAATCCCCGCAAATCAAGCGACACATATCGAAACCCAAGGGCGCGGAGCTTCTGCTCTGTCTCTTCCCGCAGCCCTGCCGCCGCGCAGAACCGCCCGATGTCCTCCGGCAGCAGCTCGATCCTTGCGAGCGCGCCATCGTCGTGCACGCGCACGCGCAGCTGGCGGAAGCCTTTTGCCATGAGGAACTCTTCGGCCTGATTCACGCGGTCGAGCCCCTCCTTCGTCAGCCGCTCTCCATAGGCAAAGCGCGACGCGAGGCAGGCAAACGACGGCTTGTCCCATGTCGTGAGGCCGCGCTCTTTCGACAGCGCGCGGATATCGGCTTTCGTCATCCCTGCCGCGTGCAACGGGCTCACGATGCAGAGCTCTTGTAGCGCTCTCCGGCCCGGCCGGTAGTCGCCGTCATCGTCAAGGTTCGCCCCATCAACGACCACGTCGAGTTCATGTTCCTTTGCAAGTTCCACCATGCGTGAAAAGAGTGCGCGCTTGCAGAGATAGCAGCGATCCTGCGGATTCTCTGCAACACCGGGAATCGCGAGCGTGTCAAAGGACACGACGACATGCTCGATGCCTCGTGCGCGGCAAAACGCCGCCGCCTCGTCCACATCTCGCTGCGGCACGAACGGCGACGATGCCGTGAACGCCACGGCGTTCGCACCCAAAACTTCCTGCGCCACATCCAATAGGAATGTCGAATCAACGCCGGAAGAAAACGCGACAGCAACCGTCCCTAAGCGTTTCAGCAGTACTTTCAGTTTTTGATCTTTTTCCACGAGTTCTTGTTTCATTGCCAATATTCCTTCAATACATCCATGACAAAGTGCTGGCACGCCGGCCCTGTGTCGAGATCCCAGGGGTCTTTGTTGTGGAGAATGCTGTTTGAGATGATGCGGATCGTGAGGAATGGGACACCAAGCGACTGACAGATCTGCGCGACGGCGTCGCCTTCCATTTCTTCGCAGAGCGAGCCGTAAAAATCATGCAGGAAGTTCACGCGGTCAATCGCGCAATTCCAGCTATCACACGTGCCGATCGTCCCCTCGACGACCTTGCCGCGCGCATAGCGCGGTGCCGCCCGCCGTGCGGCCGCGAGCAGCGTTTCATCGGCCGCATGATAGACTTCCTGCATAAATTCGCGTTTTTCCGCGTCCCAGGCAAAGACACCGAGCTGCTTGAGATCGTCATACGGCGCACCAGCGCCTGCGGGACGGTAATGCGACTGCCACGCCGATTCATTGACCGTCTGCGCACCGAGCACGATGTCGTAAACAGAGAGTGCCGCGTCGTGTGCGCCCGCTGTCCCCTGGCTGATCAGCGCAACAGGGTGATACCGCTCGATGGCGATGGCCGCGAGTGCCGCCGCATTTGCCATGCCCCATTGCGTCTCGCAGACGACGAGCGGATGGCCGCCCAGCCGCCCGCGCACGATGCGCCATGGGCCAAACGGTTCCTCGACCGCGTCCGCGAGCGCCCCGATGAGTTCCGCCGTCTCGACGGACATCGCGCCCTGCACGATGACCGGCCGCTCATTCGCTTCCTGTTGTTCCATCAGTGGATTCGCCCCTCTCGATTCCTATGTTCTAGCAACTATATTCTACGTCCATCGGGAAAATCCTTGTCATGACGGATGGGTGCTTGCCTCGCTTCGTGCTTTCCACTACAATGAAGAAAACAACGCAAGCGAGGCGACCCCCATGAAGCTCACAGTCTCCGACATCCCCGTCGAAGTCACGCGGAAACGCATCAAGAATATCTACCTGCGCGTCAAGCCCGACGGCCGCGCGCTGCTCTCTGCGCCGATGCAGATGACGCGCGCAGACATCGACGCCTTCCTGCGTGACCGCACGCGCTGGCTGCAAAAGGCCATCGCCGAAACGCGCCACCGCCCACCGCTTGTCCCCGCCTCGACTGCAACCGGCGAGACGCTCTACCTCTGGGGAAAGCCGCACGTCCTCGTCGTCCATGAACGGCTGCACGCACGTCCCACCCTCATCCACGATGGCACACGCCTCATCCTCACCGTGCCCGTTGGCACCGATGCGCCGCATCGCGCCGCCCTGCTCAAGGAACTCCTGCGCACCGAACTCTCCCGCGCCATCAAGGGGCGCCTCCCCGTCATCGAACGCCTCACCGGCCTCCACGCTAACGAGTGGCGCACGAAAGACATGAAGACGAGATGGGGCACCTGCAACATCCGCGCCCGCCGCATCTGGATCAATTTGCAGCTCGTACACCATCCGAAAATCTGCCTCGACTATATCCTGCTGCATGAGTTGCTGCATTTGGTGGAAAAATATCATAATGAACGGTTTTATGCGCTGATGACACGATTTATGCCCGAGTGGAAAGAGGTACGGAGGATGCTGAACCGCTAGTCGCGTCTCCGCAGGCAACGAGCCCAGCTTCGAGCGGGCAGGGGAGGCCTGCAAGAAACCCGTTAAGGAATCGTCCGTGGGTTTCGGCAGACCTCCCCTGCCCGCGTCCGATCTCGAACAAACCTCCGCGACCACGAAAGGAACTTTCCATGCAACAACAGTTTTATCTCTCCGCCCGCGAAACCGCCCTTTCCTCCCGCACGGCCGCCCGCCGTGAGGCGCATCACATCGTTTTCTGGCGCGCCGTGACGTTCCTCGCCGCCGTGTTCGCCTTTGCCGCCGGCTATGACGGCCGCACCCCTTTCTATGCGCTCGCCATCGCGCTCGCGTTCATCTTCGTGCGCCTCGTCGTGCGCCATCGCCGCATCGCGCGACAACTCGTCGCCTATAACGCCGAGCTCTCCGTACTCGCAGGCATCCTCGCGCGCTTTGATGACAGCTGGCGGCAGCTGCCCGAAGACGGCACGCGCTACCTGCACGACACGCCACAGTTCGCCGACCTCCACATCTTCGGTTCCGCCTCGCTCTACCAGTACCTCTGCCGCGCCCGCACGAAGGCCGGCCGCGACCGCCTCGCCGCATCCTTCCGCACGGCCGCCCCAAAAGACACCGCCTTCCTCCGCGCCCGCCACGGTGCCCTGCGCGAGCTCGCCGAGCACCGCCGCCTCGCGCTCACGCTCGAAACCTACGGCGCACGACTCCCCGAAAATCACGACATCCAGCCTCTCCTCGACCTCCTTTCCCGCGAACCCGCCCGTCTCTCCCGCTGGCGCCTCGCAGCCTGCGTCCTCCTCATTCCGCTGAACATTCTCACTCTCTTCGGTGCTACAAGCGGCCTCCTCCCCTGGCACCTCCCCGCCGCCTCCCTCGGCGCATCGTTCCTCCTCACCTGGCTGACAACCCGCCAAACCGACACCGCCCTCACCCTCCTCGCTCCCCTCGCCACGTCGCTTGCCGCCTACGAACACCTCTTCCAAACCATCGAGCGCGCCCCCTTCCACAGCCCCCACCTCGTACACCTCCAATCCATCCTCCTAAGCGACGCAGCGCCCAGCTCCGCGACCACGAGCCTCTCGACCTCCCTCCGCGTCCTCATCCGCCTCGCTTCTTGGGTCGCAATGCGCCGCAACTTCTTCTTCTACGCCCTCGCGAACGCCCTCTTCCTCTTCGACTTCCTCGCTGGCCTCGCGTTCCGCCGCTGGTGCCGCCGCGATGGTGCGCGCCTGCCCGAGGCCCTCGCCGTCTGGAGCGAATTCGAGGTCCTGCTCTCGCTCTCCACGATCCCGATGGCGCGCGAACATTTCTGCTACCCCGCATTCCTCCCACGCGAAAAAGGCCCGCGCATCATCGCGCAGGCTCTTGAAAATCCTTTGCTCCCCGCATCCGCCGCCGTGCCGAACAGCGCCGACCTCACGGCCTCGACCACCATCGTCACGGGCTCGAACATGAGCGGCAAGACGACATGGCTCCGTACGCTCGGCATCAGCACGATCCTCGCCTGGGCTGGCGCCCCCGTCTGCGCCGATTGCTTCGCCCTCACGCCACTCGCGCTCTACACCTCCATCCGCGTCGATGACGACCTCGCGCACGGCGTCTCCACGTTCTACGCCGAGCTCCTGCGCATCAAGACCATGGTCGCCGCCGAAAAAAACGGCCAGCCGCTCTTGCTCCTCATCGACGAGATCTTCAAAGGCACGAACAGCGCCGACCGCATCACCGGCGCCAAAGCCGCCCTTTCCCGCCTCACAAACGCCCATACCATCGCCCTCGTCTCCACGCACGACTTCGAGCTCTGCACGCTTGCCGTCCCCGAAGGACGCATCTGCAACGCTCATTTTGAAGAACACTATGAAGATGGAAAAATCGCCTTTGACTACCGCCTACGCGACGGCCGCTGCGTCACGACAAATGCGGAGTATCTGCTGCGAATGGTTGGGATTTTGTAACTCCGCGGGCACCGAGCCAACCTTCGAGCGGGCACGGGGGATCCGCAAGAAATCCGTTAAGGAATCGTCCGTGGATTTCGGTGAATCCCCCGTGCCCGCGTCCGACTACGAAATATTCTGCGCGGCCACGAGCCCTATGTAACTTTTTCTCATAAAACAGGAGACAACTGTCCTCCTATGTGCTACAATAGGAACTGTCCTTATTTTACGATGTACATGTACGCCTCACGCGTACACACCAAGGAGGCAATGAATTTATGGAATCTCTCATCCCCATGCTCAATGCGATCGACTCCTTCATGTGGGGGCCGCCGCTCATCACGCTGCTCGTCGGCACGGGCATCTACCTGACCGTGCGCCTCGGGCTCATCCAGGTGTTCAAGCTACCGACGGCACTGCGCCTGATCTTCTCCGCGAAGAACAACGGCGAAGGCGATGTCTCATCTTTTAAGGCGCTCTGCGTCGCACTCGCGGCGACGGTCGGCACGGGCAACATCGTCGGCGTCGCGACGGCCGTCAAGGTCGGCGGCCCCGGCGCCATCTTCTGGATGTGGGTCGCGGCGTTCTTCGGCATGGCGACGAAATACTCGGAGGGCCTCTTGGCCGTCAAGTACCGCTCCGTCGATGAAAAAGGCGAGATCGCCGGCGGCCCGATGTTCT
This sequence comes from Selenomonadaceae bacterium, assembly GCA_034186105.1. Lineage (GTDB taxonomy): Bacteria > Bacillota > Negativicutes > Selenomonadales > Selenomonadaceae > Selenomonas_C. The sequence goes on along the minus strand of JAXGCE010000033.1, from coordinate 22,556 downwards.
ACATCAAGAACGGGATGGGCGAAAAATGGAAGCCGCTCGCGACGTTCTTCGCGCTCGCCTGCATCGGCGTCGCGTATTTCGGCATCGGCACGTTCCCGCAGGTCAATGCCATCGTCGACAGCATGGAGCTGTCGTTCGGTTTCCCGAAAATCGCGACGGACGCCATCCTGACGTTCTTCATCGCCGCCATCACGATCGGCGGCCTGCAGAGCATCGCGAAGGTCGCATCGAAGATCATCCCGTTCATGGCATTCCTCTACATCGCGATCTCCTTCGGCCTCATCGTTGCGGACTACAGCCGCATCCCAGACGCCGTCGCCATGATCATCACAGAAGCCTTCACGGGCACGGCCGCTGTCGGCGGTTTCGCTGGCTCGACAATCATGATGGCCATGCAGAATGGTATCGCGCGCGGCGTGTTCTCGAATGAGTCCGGCCTCGGCTCCGCGCCGATCGCCGCTGCTGCCGCCAAGACGAAATGGCCGGCCGAGCAGGGCCTCATCTCCATGACGGGCACGTTCATCGACACGATCATCATCTGCACGATGACGGGCATCGCGCTCGTACTGACGGGCGTTTGGCAGGGCGACAGGGCCGGCGCGGCCATGACGAGCGCGGCGTTCGCCTCGACGTATGGCACGGTCGGGAGCTCGCTGCTGACGATCTCGCTCGTGCTGTTCGCCTTCACGACGATCCTCGGCTGGAACTACTACGGTGAGCGCGCCTGCATCTACCTCTTCGGCACGAAGGGCGTGCTGCCATACCGCCTGATCTTCATCATGCTCATCGCCTCCGGCGCGTTCCTGAAGCTCGAAGCCATCTGGATCCTCGCCGACATCGTCAACGGCCTCATGGCCATCCCGAACCTCATCGCGCTCCTCGCGCTGTCCGGCGTCATCGTCGCAGAGACGAAGAAATATATGGATTGGCGCAAGCAGCAGGGCGAGTGAAAATGAACGAGCCCTCCCAGCATTGGGAGAGCTCGTTTTTTAGATGATGCCCTGTTCTTTCAAATACCAGTAAATGCCGTCTTCTTCGTTGCTCTTTGTGACGTCGGTGGCGGCTTTTTTAACGTCTTCAGGGGCGTTCGCCATGGCAACACTCGTCTTCGTAAAGCGCAGCATTTCGAGGTCGTTGTAATTGTCGCCAAACGAAAGCGCGTCATCTGCCGTCAGGCCGTAGTGGTCGAGCATGGCGCGGATGCCGCTTTCTTTCGAGACGCTGGCCTCCATGATCTCAACGAGGTTTGGCGCGGAGCGAACGATGTGGAGCATGGGGTACGTGGCCGCGAGCTCTTTTTCTGCGCGCTTGCACGGCTCGGGGTCGCCCATGAGCAGGATCTTGCTCGGCAGCGTGTTGATGGAGAGCAGCATGTCAAAGTTGCCATGCTCGGCGCTTGCACTCGTGATGTCTTCTTCATGGCGCACGCGCGGATCGGATTCGTCATGGACGTACCAACGACGGCCAGCGTAGTAGTTGACCGTGAGCTCCGGGTAGTGGTTCTCGATGGCACTGAGTACCATACCAGCTGCGCTGGCATCGATGCGGACGTCTGTCAGCGTCTCGCCCTCTACTGTCAGCGCGAGCGCGCCACTGTAGCTGACGACGGGGATCGTGACGCCGATGGATTTCGTGATCGGATAGATGGCCTCCGGCATGCGCGCCGAGACGAGGACGAACGGGATGTCCTTTGCAAGCAGGGCACGGACAGCCTCGGCGTTCTTCTCGCTGACCGTATGGTCATCACAGAGGAATGTGCCATCGATATCGGAAAAGACGATTTTGGGAGACTGCATGGAAAAAAGCTCCTTTCGTAGTCGCGAAGTTTTTTCTTTCATCATACCAAAAATTTTTCCACAAAAAAAGACCCCCGCAAAGCGGGGGCTGAGGAAAAATCCTCACAGTATATATTGGGGATCCATAAAAGGATAGGAAGCGAAATTAGAAGAGGAATTCGACACGACCCCAGAGCGTCTCTGCGTCGCGGCCGGATTCGATGCCTTCGCCGTTGAAGTACTTCGCCGTGGCGACGACGTTCTTGAACGGAGCGTAGTTTGCACCGATCTCCCAGCCTTTCGCGCCAACGATCTGAGCATCCTGCGTGCCGAAGAGGGAAGCGTTCGTGCCGAGGTAGCGGTAGCCAGCGTAAGCACCCCACGTGCCCTTGTTCTCCGGCTGTGCGCCCTTGTAGTTGTAGAGCGCCTGCCAGCTGTAGTCGAGGTTGTCAGCTTCCGTGTTCTGCGCATAGGCAGCGGAGAGCTTGCTTGCACCATCGAAGTTATAGGCAGCGTTGACGGACCAGATGTTGGCCGTGTCTTCGTCATTTTTGCCATTGGCATACGCGATACCGCTGTTGATCTTGTTATCCGTCGAGCCCTTGAAGCTGTCGCTGTCGACATGGTAGTACGCAGCACCGCCGGAGAGCTTGCTGGCTGCCGGGTTGTCATACTGGAGCGTGATGCCCTGCATGTTGGCCGTGTCATCATAATGTGCACTGCCGCCCGTCATGTTCTTCGCCGTAGCGGAATTGGAAAGGTCGAGACGGCCTGCATAGAGGCTGGCCTTGAGGTCTTTGCCGAACGTGACTTTCGCGCCGCTCATCTCATCATCGAAGACGAGGCCCTGCTCCGGCGTGTAGAGGCCGAATTTGCCGAGCTGCGTGGAGAAGTTCTTGTAGTTGCCTTCTGCATACGCTCTCTTGAGCTTGACTTCGTCGCTGTCGTTCTGGCCGCTGTCGCTGTCCATGTACGTCGTGGCATCGACGCGCGCCTTGACGTTCCAATGATCGTTGACTTCTGCCGTCGGCTCGAGGCGGAACAGGAGGGCGTCCTTGTTCGTCTTGTCCTTCGCATCGCTGTCTTCTTTCTCGATGCGCTTGCTGTCATACGTGTAACGCAATTTGCCGTTCCACTTCACCATGTCGGAGTGCTTCTCGAGGTTCGAGACGCGGACGCCGAGGTTGTTGAGCTCATCAGCGAACTCCGCAGCGAGCTTGTCGATCATGGCCTTGTCAGCAGCGGAGACATCGCTCTTCGCCATGGCTTTTGCGACCATCTGCGCCATCTCATAACGCGTGATGTTCTTGTTGCCCTGGAACGTGCTATCGCCGTAGCCATCGATGACGCCATCAGCAGCGAGCTGGCTCACGGCATCGTATGCCCAATGATCAGCCGGGACATCGGAGAACGGGTTCGTCGCAGCGAACGTCGTGGAAGCAGCGCCAACAACGAGCGCCGTGGTGAGTGCGGAAACGAGTGTCTTTTTCATGATGATGTTCCTCCTTCGGAATCACGAAAAATCTGGGATGCCGAGAGGCGTCCGAGCGAGCTTCCGAAGTGTCCATGTTTCCTTGCGGCCTCTCTCTTGACCTCTTGACAAGTCAAAGTATAACGCTTTATTTGCATAATGTCAATTAACAATTTGCGTTTTGACGATTAATAATCGGCGTAGTGATGCTTAACGAAATCACAAAATCCGCTGGAAGAAATCTGGAAAACTGCGGGAACGGTTCGACTTTACTTGCACTCTGCAAATATTCATACTATACTATGGATAAGAAGGACACGCGTCCTGTTCAAAAAAACCGTTCCGCGAGTGCCACGGTATCATTGGCAACTCCGAGAAATGAGGTAACATATGACATTCCAGCGTGCACGAAAAAAAGAACAGATCGAGGATCGCAGGCGAGAGATCCTCACGGCAGCGGAGCATCTCTTCGATGAGGGGAGTCTCGAAGATGTGACGTTCAGCCGGATTGCGAAAGACGTCTCGTTTACACGCCAGACGATCTATACCTATTACCATACACGCGAGGAAGTGCTACTCGACCTCCTCGCCGCGCGGCTCAAGGATTTTTATCAATCCATCGACACGATGTTCCCCGCAGGCAGGCGCTTCACACGAGACGAATTCTGCCGCCGCGTCGCGCATCACTTCATCGAGCACAAGTCGACGCTGCGGCTCTTTTCTCTACGCCACACCGTGCTCGAGGAAAATGTCCGCTACGAGAACCTTGTCGCGTTCAATCGCGTGATGCTCGAAGTCTTCCCGACCGTCAAAAACTTGCTGCGCCGCCAGTGCCCGGAAACGGATGATGAGACGTTCGACACGTTCACATTCACGATGATCTCGTATTTCGCGAGCATCTACCCGATCCTCGACCCGCATCCGAACCAGCTCAAGGCCATTTTCGAAGCCGTCGGCAATCTCGAAAATCCGCCGACCCCAGAAGAATGCCTCATCGCATCGATCAAGCTCATGACGGCCGCATTGAAATTCAAAGAAGGATAACAAAAAGAAGAGCTGCTGCCCAGCATTTCGGCAACAGCTCTTCTTTTTGTCGGTTCTTATTTTTGCCGCCACAGGTCAAAAAGTTCTACCATGTGGTCGATCTGCGTGCATTCCGTCGGCGTCATGATGCGATCGTCATTCGAGCCGCCTTCGCGCGGGAAGAAAATCTTCGCGCCGCCCATGCTGCCGATATCACGGAGTGCCTTGAGCGTCTGCGCATTCACCTGCTCATCAAAGCGCTCAATGATGCCGCCACTGCCATCCGTCCGCGTCTCGGTCGTGACTTGCTGTGCCGCGGGGCGGAACGAATACTTCGTCTCCTCATCCGTCATCACATCGACACCAGGGAAATTCTGCGGCGTCATGCCGATGTGGCGCACCGAGACGTAGAACAGCACGCTGCCGTCCGTCGTCGAGCGGATGATGTACGGCACGATGTAGATGCCGTCATCCGTCGGCGGCTGGTAGCTATAAAGGATGCGGCCATCGCCGAGATCCTTCTTCTCCATTTCCTGCACGAGCGTGCCGGCATCATCGAGGCTGTCGGCATCGCCGACGGGCGATTTCTTTGGATGACGTGCCTTCTCGCGCGCCTCCTGCGCCAGCCGCTGTGCCTTGCGCTCCGCTTCTTGCGCGTCCTGCTTCGCCTGCATGGCGACCTTCGTCTCGTGGTAATGATTCGCTGCGAGATAGCCCATGGCTCCCGCCGCGCCGATGAAGACGATGCCGAGGATCACGCACAAGATGATCTTCAGGACTTTCTTGAACTTGCTCGGCTGCTTTGGTGCTCGCCGTTTCTTCTTCCGTGCCATGCTCCTGGCTCCTTCCTGCAAAGATGGTATCCACTTTTATTATACGCCATCCAAGCGCATTTTTCCTCTTTTTTCGCGCTTCGGAAAATCTCAAAATTTCCTTGAAAACCTCTGCCATCCATGATAGAATATTTAAGTCAGTAATGACGCGGGCGTAGTTCATTGGTAGAACGTCAGCTTCCCAAGCTAAAGAGGGGGGTTCGATTCCCCTCGCCCGCTCCATAAAAAAAACAAAGGACCTCGCAGAATTCCGAATCCTGCGAGGTCCTTTTTGTATCTATCGTTATTCTTTCGCGCCGCGTTTCGCCATCCACACGAGGAACGTGCAAAGGCAGAAGTAGGCGACGAGGCCGGCGACGGTGCCAGCAGGGCTCCCGGCCCAGGCTTTGGCGAACCAGTCGACGCCTGCGATGTGGAGCACAGCCGAGATCAGGCTGCCGATGGCGCCGCCTGCGACGAAGCCAGAGGCGACGGTGTTGCCCTCGGAAAGGCGGAGGGCGTTGACTTTCTCATCCTTGCTGCTGTGCGAGACGAGCCACGAGATGAAGCCGCCGACGAGGACCGGCGTGTTGATGCCCATCGGGAGATATGCGCCGAGCGCGAACGGCAGCGGCGGGATCTTCATCATCCAGAGCAGCACGGCGAAGAACGCGCCAGCCATGTAGAGCGGCCACGGCGCATCGCCCGTATCCATCATCGGCTGGATGATGGCTGCCATAGCGTTGGCCTGCGGTGCCTGGAGCGCCCCTTCGCCCGTGAAGCCATAGGCGTGGTTCAGCAGGAACACGACGCCGACGGAGACGAAGCCGGAGAGGATGATCGAGACGAGCTGCCAGCGCTGCATCGTGCGCGGCGTCGCGCCCGTGATGTGCGCGACTTTGAGCTCGGACATGAAGTTGCCCGCGACGGCGAGCGTCGTGCAGAGGAACGAGGCCATCATGAGGATGGCGATGATGCCGACCTTGCCATGCATGCCGGCACCGCCCATGACGACGGCCGAGACGATGATCATGAAGATCGTCATGCCGGAGACCGGCTCATTGCCCGTGTACGCGATCGAGCTGATGCCGACGACGGACAGCAGCACGGCAAAGACCGTGACGACGACGAACGCGAGGATCGTCTGCGTCATGTTTTCCGCGCACATGAGGTGGAAGAAGATGCCGAAACCGATCGCCATGAGGACGCTGCCGACGACGATGCGGCTCATCGGGATGTCGCGCTGCGTGCGCAGGAGCTCACCTTCTGCGCTCGCGCCTTTCGTGAAGAGGTCGTGGATGGCACGGCGCATGACGCGGCCGACGACGCCCGACATCGTGAGCAGGCCGATGATGCCAGCCATGGCGAGCATGCCGATGCCGATGTGGCGCACATACTGCGCGAACACCGCACCGACCGGTGCCTGCGCGAGCAGGATGTCCTTGCCGCCGACGACCATGGCGTGATCGCCACCGAGGTAGTAGACGACCGGGATGCAGACGATCCACGAGAAGAACGAACCAGCTGCGATGATGAGGCCGTACCTGAGACCCGTGAAATAGCCGATGCCGAGGAGCGCCGCATCATTGTCGAGGCTGAAGACGAGCTTGTACTTATCCGCGAGTGCCTGGCCCCACGAGACGGCCGTCGTCGTCAGGAGCTCCTGCCACCAGCCGAGCGTGTTGAGCACGAAATCATAGACCATAGCGACGAGGCCGGAGAGCAGCATGATGTGCGCTTTCGAGCCCTCGTTCGACTGCAGGACTTCGGCGGCCGCGCTGCCGGACGGGAAGGGATAGATGCCGTCCATCTCTTCGCAGAAGTAGCGGCGGAAGACGGTCGCGAGGAACACACCGAGCACGCCGCCGAGGACGATCGGGATGGACATCTCGAGGAACGAGAGGTCCTCGATGCCGAGAATGTAGAGCGCCGGCAGGATGAACATCGCACCGCCGAGCACGTTCGTGCCCGCACTGGCGATGGCCTGGATGTGCACGGTCTCCGGGAATGCGTTCTTGCGATGGAAGATGACCGCCATGCCCATAGCGAGCACGGAGACCGGCGCGAACGCATCGACCGTCTGGCCGATCTTCAGCGCGAGGTAGCCGACCGCGAGGGCGAACAAGACCGCGAAGAACAGTCCCCAGACGACGACGTACGAGTTGATTTCTTCATACGTCTGGTATGGGGACATCAGCGGCGCATGCTCTGGCCGCTGATCTGACTCCTTTGACATGAAAATTGCCTCCTATAATTGGATAGATTTGTGGATGAATTCCGACAATCGCTCCATAAAAAACTTGCGCTTCCTGCGGGAACGTTTTCTTTTCCGTCAAGAAGCGGAATTATTATACAAGATTCCTGTGAAAATGTCAACTGTATACGGACATGTTTACATATAGAGGACATTATATGCACGCTGGAAATGGATGCTTGTCGAGAAAAACGTTACCCTTCCATATTCCATCAGATTCCGTCGTGCACAACCATGTGCATCTTTTCGCTGTATACATGCAACAAATTTACACAAATCTATGGATTTTTTTCTAGTATTCTGCTATTATGTAAAAAGTATCGCTTGTATATCATACAAGGCATACTACTTCCTTATAGTTTATAAGCCTCATGTGTATATTTCTGGGAGGGACCCGTATGAAATCGGACATCACCATCAAGATGGCCCGGTGCAAGGGCTGCGGCATCTGCGTCGCGTTCTGCCCGAAACAGGTGCTCGCGCTCGACGAGCTCGGCAAGGTGCACGTCGCGAATGGCGAAGCGTGCATCGCCTGCGGCCAGTGCGAGCTGCGCTGCCCGGACTACGCCATCTTCGTAGATAAATTGGAAGGAAAGGGGGCGACGGCATGACAAGCGCAAGACTCATGCAGGGCAACGAAGCCTGCGCCGAAGGCGCGATCGCGGCCGGCGTCAACTTCTTTGCAGGATATCCGATCACGCCGTCGACGGAGATCGCCGAGACGATGGCAAAGCTCCTGCCGCAGCATGGCGGCAAGTTCGTCCAGATGGAGGACGAGATCGGCTCGATGGGCGCGATCCTCGGCGCCGCACTCGCGGGCTCAAAAGTCATGGACGCAACGAGCGGCCCGGGCTTCTCGCTGAAGCAGGAGCTCATCGGCTATGCAGCCTGCGCCGAGATCCCGTGCGTGCTGGTGAATGTCCAGCGCGTCGGCCCCTCGACGGGCCAGCCGACCGCGCCGTCGCAGGCCGACGTCATGCAAGCGCGCTGGGGCACGCATGGCGACCATCCGATCATCGCCCTCGCACCGTGGAGCGTGCGCGAGACGTATGACGTGACGGTCATGGCTGTGAACTACGCTGAGCGCTTCCGCACGCCCGTCATCCTGCTCATGGACGAAGTCGTCGGCCATCTGCGCGAGAAGGTCGTACTCCCAGACAGCGCCCAAGTCTATCCGCGCCGCAAGCCGAAAAAGACGCGCGCCGAGGGTTACCAGCCCTATGCACCGGACGACGACCTCGTGCCGAATGTCGCAGACTTCGGCCAGGGCTACCACATCCACGTCACGGGCCTCATCCACGATGAGACGGGCTTCCCTGTCGGCAGCCCGAAGATCACGGAGGACTCCATCCGTCGCCTGCATGAGAAAATCACGCGTGCCGGCGATGAGATCATCCATACGGAAAGCTCGTTCATGGACGACGCCGAGTACGCCGTGCTCGCCTATGGCGGCACGGCGCGCACGGCCTATGAAGCTGTCCGCGCCGCCCGCGCGAAGGGCATCAAAGTCGGCCTCGTCCGCCTCATCACGATCTGGCCATTTGCCGACAAGGTCGTGGCCGCGCTCGCCCAGAAGATGAAGGGCCTGCTCGTCGCCGAGATGAACTACGGCCAGCTCGTCGGCGAAGTCCGCCGCGCCGCCGCTGGCGCCTGCCCCGTCGAGCTCTGTGGCAAGTACAACATGCAGGCATTCGTGCCCGCTGAAATCGAGAAAGCCATCGACGACCTCGTCGCCGCACACAAATAAAGGAGGCATATAAAATGGAAAGAAGCTACGAAACATATTTCCGCCAGAACCGCCTCCCGCACCTCTGGTGCCCCGGCTGCGGCAACGGCATCGCCATGAAGGCCATCGTGCAGGCCATCGAGAAAAAAGGCCTGACGCAGGACAACACCGTCATCGTCTCCGGCATTGGTTGCTCGTCGCGCGCGTCCGGCTACATGGACTTTGACACGCTGCACACGGCGCATGGCCGCGCCATTCCTTTTGCGACGGGCATCAAGCTCGCGAACCCTGACCTCAACGTCGTCGTCATCACAGGCGACGGCGACTGCACGGCCATCGGCGGCAATCATTTCATCCACGGCTGCCGCCGCAACGTCGACCTGACGGTCGTGCTGTTCAACAATGAAATCTACGGCATGACCGGCGGCCAGGCCTCGCCGATGACACCGCTCGGCAAGAAGGCCACAACGGCGCCGTATGGCTCCGTCGACCGCCCGTTCGACGCCTGCAAGCTCGCCGAAGCCGCGGGCGCGACGTACGTCGCCCGCTCGACCGCATTCCATGTCAACCACCTCGTCGACATGATCGCCGGCGGCCTCGACAACAAGGGCTTTTCCTTCATCGAGGCCTTCGTCCAGTGCCCGACGGCCTACGGCCGCAAGAACAAGATGGGATCCCCGGCCAACATGCTGAAATGGATGCGCGACAACGCCGTCATGAAGGCGGCCTGGGACAAGCTGCCGGACGACAAGAAGACGGGCGAGAAATTCCCGATCGGCCTCTTTTACAGCGCGACGGCCACGGACTACGACACGGCCTATGACACCGTCATCGAGAAAGCGGGAGGTGCAACGAAATGAGGAAAGAACTCAGATTCTCCGGCTCCGGCGGACAGGGCGTCATCACAGCCGCCATCATCTTTGCCGAAGCAGCCGTCGCCGAGGGCAAGGAAGCCGTGCAGTCACAGTCGTACGGCCCCGAGGCGCGCGGCGGCGCATCGAAAGCCGAAGTCATCATCGACGACGAGACCATCTACCATCCGCACGTCGAAACGCCAGATCTCGTGCTCGCCATGACGCAGAAAGCCGCCGACAAATACTACAAGGATCTCCATCCGGACGGCCTACTCGTGCTCGACGAAGAACTCGTCCCCGAGCCGCCCGACTTCCCGCACATCGTCCGCGTGCCGATCACGAAGCTCGCCATCGAAGAAGTGGGAAAGCCGCTCTTCGCGAACATCGTCGCCCTCGGCGCCCTCACCCACCTCACGGGCCTCGTCTCGTTTGACCAAGTCAAAAAGTCCGTCGCCCACCGCGTCCCGCCCCATACCGTCGACCAGAACATGAAAGCACTGCAGGTCGGCTGGGATGCCGTCGAGGGGAAATGATTCTCCTGCAAATAAAAAGAGATGTTGCAATAGCAACATCTCTTTTTATTTGTCCGCGACGCGCTCCGGCAGCACCGCCTTCAGTGCGGCCGTCAGCCTCTGTGCGCCCAGATCATTCAGATGGTCGGTGTCATTGAAATCTTCATCTGTGACCCCATCCGTCTGTACCATGAGGTCGAGGAACTCGAACGGGAACGAAAAGCCTTTCAGCATCTCGTAATACGTTTTCTTGAACTGCGGGTCGAGGTACCGGTCATAGCTCTGCGACACTGGGAAGATGAGGAAGACGAGCTGGATGCCGCGCTCCTGGCACCAGACGCCGAACGATTGCAACAAGCGGACATTCTCCTGATAGGTCGATGCATACCTCAGCCCCTTGTTGTGCGGCTGGACGCGGAGCTTGCCTGCGCGGTCACGCTCCTCCGGCGTGATGTCTTTCCACGCCTTCTTCCGGTCGCTCCAGAGACAGCTACGGAGAGCTGCGCGCTTCCAAACATCGCTCCAATAATCCTTTCCATGCGCATCAAAGAACTGATTAATGGCCTGCTTATGCAGCCGCGGCATATTGTAGACGAGCGAGCGGTAGAAGCCCTGCGGCGGCGGCGCGAGAAGGCTCGCATGATGCACGGCCTGCGCCGACAAGTCTGTGCCCCCCCTGAGGACATCTGTGTATACATTTGCAACACGCGCGATTTCGCCGGGATTCTCCGTCCGCGAAAGGTCGCTGAAAATCGAATAGTAATAATGCCCAAGAACCATGCGACGATATGGATGATGCTCGTAAAGCTTTTTTGCGAGCAAAATAGCATAATAGAAATCCTGCGAAGCCAGCGAAAGATTCCGCCACGACGGCAGCTGCTGCATATCGAGACCGAAGAGCGGATATGACGAGCCTGCCACGACCGTATCGAACGGATCCGTGCGCTGCAGCTGGTATTTCAGCCACCAGGCATCGTAGTTCTTCACCATCGGCTGCCAAAGACATTGACGGAGCTTCTTCTGCTCAAACTCGATCTTGCGGCAGCAGGCCTGCGAAATCCCCTCCGGACACGCATCCCCCTCGTGCACGAACAGCATGTCCTCGTCATTGGAAAACGTGCCGCCGTCTTCGAGAAACCGCACCTCGACATTCGGGCGGAAGAGTTCCCGAAATGCCGCATCCTTCCGATAGAGCCAGACCCTCACGTCAATGCATCCTCCGTTTCTTTTCCTGATGGTTGTTGATTTGTCAAAATAACGATTTCATTTGAGAACAGTATATGGGAAACAGCAAGACGCGTCAAGAGCCCGTTCCTGACAGCCGGCATCCAGCTTGCAGAAAACTCCTCTTTATGCTATATTATGCATAGAGACATAAGAAGGTCATACGGTCACGTATCACCGAAAAAGCCCCTGCGGAGTGGTTACCGCAGGGGCTTTTTGTGCGTCATCATGGTTGGTTAATCCAATGAGACGCACGAGTGATTAGTACCGCCGGTGGCGGATGCGGTCATAAAGCATGTTCGCAATCACGCCTGCTACGATGCCCACGACCAATGACATAAGAAGATTGGCCACGTTATCACCTCCCTCCTGAGAGGTAGCGGCACAATAAAAGTATAGCATGAAAGCACAAGAAAAAACACTTCTCGTATTGCCCGAACCGACCACGAAAGCTCTGCAAATCAACCGAGATCCTACGGAAAAGAAATGCACAAACAATCATAGCAACGCAAAGAAACTGCTCTGTTAAAAGTTCGCTTTCAACAGAGCAGTTTTATCTTGCCAAGGATGTACCTCCCCACTATGAACCTTGATAACCATCTTCAGGACGACGCCTTCTGCCACAGGCATAATCCCAATCGTTGTTGATAATGTCAGATAAAATGCCATTGAGCGGCAGCAAGTTCTTGACTGCTACATGCTCCCTCCCACGCAGGAAAAATCAAGAAAGAAAACAACCAGGAGGCTCTGGAAGCTTCCCGGTTGTTACAAAAATTTATCACTTCGCAGCGTATTTCACGAAGTTCTTGAAAAAGTTCAGCATCAATTCAGCATCTGCCGGCGTAGACTTATGCTCGACCATAGCGAGTTTCACATCATTCTCCGGATGGAACTGAACGCCTACCATGTAGGTTTTGCTTGGGTTCTCAATACCTTCAATGATATTCACACCATTATAAGTCGCACGTGCTGTCTGTTTCAAACCAGTACCTTCAAGGTTGAAGAGTGCCTGATGATGCCAACTAGAAACGTTCTTGATCGTATCGGCCTTGACAATCTCATAGAGATGCGAATCCTTGTCCATGACCTCAACATCATGTCTGGCATATGTGCGGTTAGGCGTCCCCGGCAGCATACGGTGCTCGTTGCCATAATCAGCACCAAGCAATTTATAGTACGAAGGAATATCCTGCAGGAACTCAGCGCCATGCACAATTCCCATCATCTGCTCGCCACGGCAAACAGCGAATACTGGGATGTTATGGTCTATGCAATAAGCCATAAGCGTGTAGTCAGATACATCACGTGCCGCATTGATTTCTTCCCCCAGGTTTGCCTCATGACGATCATTCTTGTAAAGAGACGGGCTGATATCCTCTCCACCTGTAAAGAATACTGCATCCACGCCTTTCAATGCCTCGGCAACATTCGACTTGTCATAATGACGAGCTTTTATGAGAGCTGCGTCCGCAGGCTTCAGCATGCCGGTCTTTTCCACCTCGGCCGGTGCCAACTTCGTACCATCATACTCGAAGTCCTCGTACTTGACTTGCGGAAGCTCTACCGCCGTGCCACCTGCCAGTTCAATGACTTTCTTAAAAGCTGCATAATCCTGCGTCGGGCTTTTCCAAGTGATGCCAATGACTGGCTTTTTGTCCAGTTCCGCAGCCAATGCTTGTGTCGTCATAAAGACCAGCATCAAGACAGTTATGAAAGATGCCATAATGCGTTTGGAAAATGTGTTGTGCATCAAAGAGTCCTCCTTTTCTTTCCTGCGTGATATTTTCCCTCTGCAAAAACAAAAGGCGCCACAAACCATGGTTTGTGGCGTCTTTGCCATCACTTTTCTTCTATAACCGCATTATACATCAACTATACCTAAAACGCAATGAAGGTTTACATTTCAATCTTGTATACATAAATGTAATGGATTAGGATGGCATCCGACTTACAGAAAATCCCTCTTCGTACTACACTGAGCGTAAGGGGATAAGAAGATCATACGGTCACATATCACCGAAAAGGAGCCGTTGCAATCGCAACAGCTCCTTTTTTCAGTGCAAATGTTTCCGTTTCTTTTCCTGACACCCCGGGCAGACGCCGTAGAGGTAGATCTGCCGCCCCGTGATGTCGTAGCCGGTCGAGGCTGCGACCTGGCGCAGCAGGCCGACGTCGTTGAGGACGGGCACGTCGTCGACGCGGCCGCAGACGGTGCAGCGGACGTGCGGGTGGTTCGATGTGTTCGCGTCGTAGCGGAACGCATCCTCGCCGACGTTGAGTTCCTGCGCGAGACCGACCGTGCAGAGGATGTCGAGCGTCTTGTAGACCGTCGCGAGGCTCATCGTCGGATATTTCGGCGTGAGCTTCTGGTAGAGCATGTCCGCGTTCGGATGCTCCGTCGTGCTGGCGAGCGCCTCATAGATGGCCAGGCGCTGCGGTGTCGCTTTGAATCCCTTGTCACGCAGGAGATCCGTGACCTCCGTTCCCGAAAACATGGTCGTCCCCCTCTTTCCATATTTCGTAACAAATAACGATTCTTCTTTGAGAATAGTATAGAGGAAAGCGACGGAAGTGTCAAGGTTTCGTTCAAAAGAAAAAGCGTAACTTTTGCACCCGCAGAAGTTACGCCTTGCTGATTGTTTTGTTCTGCGGGGGACTCCCCCCGCCCTTCGGGCCCTCCCCCCTCTGAGAAGGGGGCTTATTCCGCGAACAGTTCTGTCGAGAGATAGCGGTCGCCGGTGTCGGGCAGCAGGGCGACGATGTTCTTGCCCTGGAATTCGGGGCGGCGGGCGAGCTCGACGGCGGCGGCGAGGGCGGCGCCGGAGGAGATGCCGATCAGGATGCCTTCGGCATGGGAGAACTGGCGGCCATACTTGAACGCATCGTCATTCGGCACGGCGATGACCTCGTCGTAGATCTTCGTGTCGAGCGTCTCGGGCACGAAGCCGGCGCCGATGCCCTGGATCTTGTGCGGGCCGGCCTGGCCTTTCGAGAGCACAGGGCTCGTCTCCGGCTCGACGGCGACGATGTGGACGGCGGGATTCTGCTTCTTGAGGTAGCGCGCGACGCCCGTCAGCGTGCCGCCCGTGCCGACGCCGGCGATGAAGGCATCGACTTTGCCATCGGCATCCGCCCAGATCTCGGGGCCCGTCGTGGCTTCATGCGCGGCCGGGTTCGCCTGGTTCGTGAACTGCGACGGGATGAACGAGCCCGGCGTCTCCTTCGCGAGCTCTTCCGCTTTCGCAATCGCGCCCTTCATGCCCTTGCTGCCGTCTGTCAGCACGATCTTCGCGCCATAGGCCTTCAGCAGGTTGCGGCGCTCGACGCTCATCGTCTCCGGCATCGTGAGGATGGCCTTGTAGCCGCGTGCCGCTGCGACGGACGCGAGGCCGATGCCCGTGTTGCCCGACGTCGGCTCGATGATGACGCTGCCTTCCTTGAGCTTGCCTTCTTTCTCAGCCTGCTCGATCATCGCCTTGGCGATGCGGTCCTTGACGGAGCCGGCGGGGTTGAAATACTCGAGCTTGACGAGCACGTTCGCAGGCAGGTCATTCGCCTGGATGAAGTTGTTCGCCTGGAGAAGCGGGGTCTTGCCGATGAGTTCCGTGACGCTCTGATAAATCTTTCCCATGAGGGTTCCTCCTATCTGTCGAAAACGTGTGTGGCGGATGTTCGCCGATTGCATACATGATTAATATGTTTACATCATAACGCTATCACAGGGAATTGTCAAGCCCTCGCGCGACAAAATTCCTTCAAGCATATCCATTTAGTATGTGATTGACAATTCCCCGTTTTTTCGGTATCATGGATGGTAAATCTTACTATCGCGATAGGAAAGGAAGGAAATGAGCATGAAGATTTCCGCCAAAGGCCGCTATGGCCTCGCTGCCATGACATATCTCGCCCGCAGCTATGCCGCCGGCGCTCCCGTCACGATCATCTCGATCTCGGAAACGCTCGGCATCTCGAAAATTTATCTTGAACAGGTGTTTTCGCTCCTGAAGCGCGCCCGCCTCGTCAACTCGATCAAGGGCTCGCAGGGCGGCTACCAGCTCTCGCGTGCGCCGCGCGCCATCTCGGCCTATGACGTGCTGTCAGCCATCGAGCTCTCTTTGATGGAGCAAGCCGCGCCCGCGTCGCCAGACAAGATGCCGGAGCTCGACCGCGCCCTCGCCTCGCGCGTCTACCAGCCGCTCGATGAAGCGATCCACAAGAGCCTCGCCGCTGTGACCCTCGACGATATCCTGACGGCCATCGACGAGGAAAAAGACGCTGCGAGCCTCATGTATTTCATCTGAGGCGATGTTGTCTCTCTGTGAATTCTTTTTGTATTTTCTGACTGTTTTTGCCAAAATAGCTTTCATGATGCAAGAAAAGATATGCTTTAGCGGAGTATTTGGGAGGAACAAGCTGAAAACCTTATCAAACGGGCGTTCAAACGCATTCTTTTCGTCTCAAGCGGAATTCTATCCCTTCTTTGTACTTAACAAACCTCACATTTTCGTGTATAATGCAGTCAAGTTGTTGGGAGAACTGCAACTGGAGCCTGACAACTTCGCTGACAGAAGAAAGCAAAAGAAAGTAAAGCTTTTCTTCAACACAAACGACACGATCCTGGAGGTGTTACCCATGATGGTAGACAACATCCGCGTCGCGATCGAGAACGGAACCTTTTCGGCAGAAGAAGCTGCCTATTATATTCAGGAGCTCAAACATTCGACAAAAAAGTTCACCCTCAAGAAAGTCACGATGTCCCGCACGGACACATATCTCGATCTCCGTTATTCCTTCAATGAGATTCCTTTCGAGCGCATCCGCCGCATTTCCCTGACGCGGTCCCATGAGGCGCGCGCCGTCAACAATTGATCTGACAGATACTGTCTATATTTTCCAACAACCCTCTACCGAAAACCAATCCCGTTCTCCAGACGCAAAAAGCCGCTGCTTCCTGCAGCGGCTCTTTTTTGTTCTAGAAAAGATGCTAGGGAAAGAATCTCAATGGAACTGGATGGCATCCAGCTCCCAGACGCGGCCCGTGACGTTCTCCATCGGCGCGTCGCTCTCGATGACGAGCTCGGGGAGAATGTGCTTTTCCGGGAAGACGTTGAATGTCGCCGTCTCCTCGCCGTGCTCGAAGAAGGCTTCGACGATGGTCTTGTCGACGAAGAGCTGCACGGAGAGATTTTGATCCGTGAAGAGCTTGAACGTGCGGACGCCCTTGCCGCCACGCTTCATGCCACTCCTGTCGATCGTCATGACCTGCGCCTTGCGATCGTAGTGCATCGTGACGTGCTCGAGGCCGTAGGCGAGCGTCAGCGTGACGTTCTGCGCCTGGCCGAATGTGATGTCGACGAGCGCCTCAGCACCATCGGCGAGACTGGCGCGAACGGCCGTGGTCTCGGCCGCGTCGAGATCGACGGCACTTTCCTGGATGCGTAGCGCGCGTAGCTCTTTCGCGGGCTGGGAGAAGATCTTGCCCTGACGCAGCGTCAGCACGCGCGGCATCGTCAGGCTGTGCACCCAGCCGCGCTCCTTCGTCGGATACGCGTCCTCATCCGGCATGCCGATCCAGCCGAACAGGATGTGGCGGCCTTCGCTCGAAAAGACTTGCGGTGCGTAGAAATCAAAGCCCTTGTCGAGCTCCTGGAAACGGCCATGCATGAGCTCCATGCTCTCGAGTGAGAGGTGGCCGGCGAGATAGCCGCACTGGTAGCGGCTCTGGTACTTGTACTCACGCGCCTCAAGGCCCTGCGGGCAGAACAGCAGCACGTCGTAATTGCCAAACCGCAGCAGATTCGGGCATTCCCACATGTAGCCGAAATCCTTGTACTTCGTCGAGATTTCGCCGCACGGTTCCCAGCTGCCGCCGTTATCGTGGTAGACGAGCACCGTGCCCGTCTCATCCGCGCGCTGCGCGCCGAGCACGAGATAGCGCTCGCCATGGCGGTAAAAGACATACGGATCGCGGAAATGGCCCGTGTAGCCCTCGGCATTCGTCGGGATGATGATCTCGTCCTTCTCGATCGTGCCGTCATCTTTCAGTGTGCCGAAGCGCTGCGCCGGCGTGCGGACGCCCTGTTCGTCCTTCGCGTTGCACGTATAGAGCACGCGCACTTGACCGTCCTCGACGAGGCCGCAGCCCGAATAGCAGCCGTCCTTGTCATGTTCGTCGCTCGGCCACATGGCGAGCTCAGGCGCCTTGTAGTGGATGAAATCGCGCGTCGACGTGTGCGCCCACGACTTGTGCTTGTGCTCGACGCCGAGTGGGTTCCACTGGTAGAAGATGTGCGTGATGCCGTCCTTGCAGACGAGTCCGTTCGGATCGTTGATGAGGCCAAACGGCATCTCGAGGTGGAAGCGGTTGTGATAGCGATCCGAAAACGGCAGTTCCTCGCGGACCTTCGCATTGATGGCAACGCGGTCGAACGCGCCGCCTGGGTCTTTATGTTCCATGATGAAACTCCTCTCAAAAGCAAAGCGTTTTCCGGCCCCCTCTCCGAGGGGGCTGTCACCAAAGGTGACTGGGGGTGTGCTCCCCCACAGGCAAAACAAAATATTCCCAAGAAACATGGCACAGCAGGTCAATTCTTTTGACTGTACTGTGCCATGAAAGATTCTATATACTTGTATCTACGATGGGGAACACACCCCCTGCCGCTTACGCGGCCCTCCCTGTATCAACAACGTTCAGTATTTTATAGAATCGTTCTACTGACTGCAACAGTCTTTATTTACTCCTCGTCCTCCTCTGGACGGAACAGCGTGAACGTCAGGCCAAATGCCACGGCGAAGCCGACAGCGTTGACGAGGATGTACGAGCCGAGGTGGTTCAGGTACAGCAGCGTGCCCGGCAGGACCGTGATGCCCATGCCCGTGCCTGCGAGGTGCATGAAGCTGGCGAGGCAGCCTGCGCAAGCGCCGCCGACGAGTGCATAGAGGAACGGCTTCATGAGGCGCAGGTTGATACCGAAGATGACCGGCTCCGTGATGCCGAGGAACGCCGGAACGATCGAGGAGATGTAGAGCGCGCGTTTCTTCTTGTTCTTCGTGCGCGCAGCGACAGCGGCAGCCGCACCGCCCTGGGCGATGATGGCGCCCGTGATGATCGCGTTGAACGGATCGACGCCCGTCGTTGCGAGCAGCTGGACTTCGAGGGCATTGAAGATATGATGGACGCCGAACACGACGATGACCTGCTGGAGGCCGCCGACGACGAGGCCGCCGATGCCGAACGGCAGTTCGAGGAACGCCTGGACGGCGCCGAAGACTGCCGTCTCAATGCCATGCATGATCGGGCCGAGGATCAAGAGGCCGACGATCATGCCGATGAACAGCGTGAGGAACGGCGTGACGATCAGGTCGATGATGTCAGGCACGAACGTCTTCAGCCATTTCTGGAGCTTCGCGCCAAAGATGCCGAGGACGAGGGCCGGCAGGACGGAGCCCTGATAACCGACGACCGGAACGGAGAAACCGAGCACATCCATCATCATCGGCTCCTGTGCGCCGCCCGGGATCGCTGCCCAAGCATTCGGCAGCTGCGGAGCGACGAGCATGAGGCCGAGGACAATGCCGATGACCGGCGTGCCGCCAAAGCGCTTCATCGTCGACCAGCAGACGAGCGACGGCAGGAAGATGAACGCTGTATCCGTGAGCACCTGGCTCATGGTCAGGACGTTCTTGCTGAACTCGAGGCCGAGCGCCTGAGCCGCGCCGCGCAGGCCCATGAAAAGACCGGTTGCGACGAGGACCGGGATGATCGGGACGAAGACGTCGCCGAGCGTGCGGGAAATCTTCTGCACCGTCGACATCTGCGCATAGGCTTCTTCCTTGTTGCTCACGCCGGAGAAGTTCGTGCCCTTCGTGAACTCCGCGAAGACCTTGTCGACGAAGCCCGTGCCGAGGATGATCTGATACTGTGCCGCTGCGAAGAACTGGCCTTTGACGCCGTCGATGTTCTCGATCGCCTTCTCATCGATCTTCGACTTGTCGTTGATGATCAGGCGCAGGCGCGTCGCGCAATGCTCGGCGTTGCGAACATTGTCCTTGCCGCCGACGTACTTCCAGATGAGCTTTGCGACGCGCTGCTCTTTCGGCAGATCATCGAACTCATGATCTTCTGCCGGAGCAGATGCGGCTGGCGCTGCTTCCTCTGCGGCTACCTTTGCCGTGACCGTCTTGTCGCCGAGCGCGACCGTGATGTCGCCGAACTCTGCAGCATTCGTCACGACGACCGGCGTCGTCGTCTCATAACCAGCCGCCTTGATGGCCTCGGGATCGAACTCGAGGAGGATCTGGCCTTTCTTGACCGTGTCGCCCTGCGCCGCTTTCGCCGTGAAATGCTGGCCCTGCAGCTTCACCGTGTCCATGCCGACATGGATGAGGATCTCGACGCCGTCCTTCGACTTCATGCCGATCGCATGCTTCGTCTCGAAGAACACCGTGATCTCGCCATCAAACGGTGCGTAGACCTTGCCCTTCGGGTTCTTGACGGCAGCGCCGCGCCCCATCGCGCCACTGCCGAACACCGGATCCTGGACGTCGCTGAGCGGAATGAGCTCGCCTTCGAGCGGGCTGTCCAGACGAATGTCTTTCATGTTCCTACCTCCATCTTTGAAGTAACGTCTAAAAGGAACGTAAAATCGCTTTGCGATTTTGCGTAAGCGATTCACACAAATCTGTGCGTCGCTATCGCTCCTTCCTATTTGGTTCTCTGCTTATGTGGTATCGATTCCATGTCTATATACTACCAACCCCGTCGTACTTTGTCAATATCTTTCGCAAAAAATCTTCCAGAAAATTTTCAGCGGACAGATGTCCCTTATCCACAGCTTGTGTATTCTTTTTTGTGGATATTGTGGATAAATACGAAAAAATCCCCCGAACCCGCAAAGGTTCAGAGGATTTTAGAAAAGTTATCCACAGGACGTGTGACTTACGCTTTCGGCAGCAATTTCCCGCCACCAGGCAGATCATACGTCTTGCCGCCGAGCGCCGTCGCAGCCGATGCATCATAGTAGATGTTATGGCCGTTCGACGCGATATTTTCAAAGTCCTTCGCCGCGTCCGCAATCGTCGTGACATAGGCATCGGACGTCAATGTCCATTTCGCGGCCGAGGTAAGGGTGATCGCCGCATTCTTCGCGGTATTGTCCGCGTTGAACGCACCCTCATAGTCGGCCGCGTCGCCAAGCTGCAACGTGATGCTCGAAAGTGCATCCGCTTTCACGTCACCCGTGAGCACCTGCTCTCTTGCGCTCAATGTGAAGTCGCCGCCATTGGCGCCCGTCGTTCCCCAACGGCTTGCCGCGACATTCACGAGCACGGAGCCCGCCTGCTGCAGCTCGACACTCGTGAGGCTCGCCTTCGCCTTCGTATTCGTCACGAAGAACATCGGACCATCCGAGAGATTCCGCAGGGTCGAATCCTTGGCGGAGAAGCTCGCCTCGCCGACACCTGCATCGCCGGAAAAACTCTGGTACAGCATGACGCCGTGGTCCTTCGAGCCTGTGAGATCGACGCCATCGAGGACGATGGAATTCTTGCCCTCGACGACGGCAATCTCACTGGCCATGGCCTTGCCCGTGGAATCATAAACGGAAATCGCGCCCGTCGAATAGACATTTGGGCTGCCCTGGCCGCTCGTCGCGAACGTGCCATCGTGCACCGTCACCGTGCCCTCGCCGCGATCCGTCGCGAGCGCGGCGCAGTGCTCCCCCTCCGTCGTGATATCGACATCTTCTGCCTCGATCGTGCCACCATACGTCGCATCGAGGCCGCGCGAGGAGTTGTTCTTCGTATGGATCTTGAGATGCTTTGCCGTGACTTTCGCCGTTTCGCCCGTCGCAAAGACCGCATTCGCGCCATCCGCATCCGACGTCAACGTCAGATCAGAGAGCGTCGCCGTGCTGTCTGCTGTGAGGAAAATGGCATTCTGCCCCGTGAAATTCGAGGCATCGGCACTTGACGAATCACCCGTTTTGGCGAGCGTCGCCTGCGAAAGCGCAAGCGTGCCGTTATTTCGAACGAGCACGGCATTCGCGTCCGTCTCCGTGGCCTCATACGTCTCGCCAGAAAGCGTCGCCGTCTCACCATCGACGATTTTCGTCGCCGTGAGCTCGGAAGCCGACTTGCCCTGCTGCGGACCACCTTGCGGAGGCTGCCCCATCTGCCCGTCCGGTGGCGGGCCCGGCGGCGTCGAACCATCTGGCGGTGGCCCCGGAGGTGTCGAGCCCTCAGGGGGCGGCCCCATGGGCGGCTGGCCACTCGGTGCGCCCTGCGGTGGCTGCGGTGGCCGTTGGTTCTGCGTATCCGATGTCTGCTGCTGCGTCGTGCTCTCCGTCGCCGCAAACACCGTCATGCTCACAGCCGGTGCGGCCAGCGCGAGCGACAGCGTCCAGGCAAGGATCGCATGTGCGGCTTTCTTTCGGGAAATTCGGGAAAGTTTCATAGGATCAGCTCCTGACTTCTCAGATGTTCTGATTTCTTTTGATGGGAGAAGTATAGCGCTATCATTTTAAGTTGCATTGTGACGGTTATTTAGATGGATTTGGATGAAGCTGAAAAGTTGCAACGCGAAGATGAAGAAGTGGAAAAGGGTTGCTGGAAAGCGGCTGGAAATCCGCGCACGAAAAAAGCACCCGCAAACGCGAGTGCTTCGATTCGACCAGCAACTTCCTATCCTCCCAGCCCGTCACCAGGCAAGTACTTTCGGCGTTTATGTGCTTAACTACTGTGTTCGGAATGGGAACAGGTGGAACCACATAGCCAACATCACTGGATTCAAACCGGCAACTTCCTATCCTCCCAGCCCGTCACCAGGCAAGTACTTTCGGCCTCTGGATGCTTAACTACTGTGTTCGGAATGGGAACAGGTGGAACCATCCAGGCATCATCACCGGA
>JAXGCE010000032.1:0-13593 GCA_034186105.1 Selenomonadaceae bacterium | reverse complement strand
TCGTCTGCTTTTCCTGCATGGCTTCGTGGAAGCGTTCTTTGTAGCCGTCGAGGAACAGCGGGTCGATGACTTTGTGGATGTTTTCGATGCTCGTGTAGTGCATGCCGCCGTGGCGGCGGGTAGCGGGGTTCAATGTGCTCTCAAATATGGAACCAAAAATGGTCGGAGAAATGCCGCTCCAGTCGAAGCCGCAGCCTTCTTCGAGGATGAGGTTGCGCGTCGGCTCGTCGATCGGCGGGATGGGGACGTCTTCCGTAAAAAGGCTGCCATTGACGTAGGGAAACGCGGCGAGCTCGGGTTCGATGAATTTATCACGGTCGGCGATGGGTTGGTCGAGCACGCGGAAAAGATCGCGCAAGCCGGTGCGAAAATGCTGCGGGCGGAACGAGGCAAGATAGTCGTGAAAGGTATTGCGGCGGCCGAAAAGTCCGGCGTCTTCGGCGTAAAAGCAGAAGACGAGGCGGACGATGAGCTTGTTGAGGTCTTGCAGGTCTTTCGCGGTCGGTGCGTCGCCATAGCACGGCAGCAGGGCGCTGTAGATCTTGCCGACGAGCGTGCCGGCTTCGCGTGAGAGGTCCATTTCGCGCTGGATGTGGCTGTCGCGGACGTCGACGAGGAAGTGGAGGCGGTAGTATTCTTTGCCGAGGTCTTTGAGTGCGATGCGCTCGGGTTCGTCGTTCGGCCGCTCCATGTCGTAGACGTGGAATTCGGAGAAGTTGCACGAGACGATCCAGCGCGGGCGCTCGGAGTATGGCAGGGCGGCGGCGTAGCGTTTCGCCTGCTCGAATGGTTTGAGGAATGTGCCGTCAGATTGCTTGATGGGCGCGTCGAGGTCTTTGCCGAGACTTTTCTGCTCGATCATGGTGTGCGTCGCGGGGATCATGACGTCGATGAAACTGACGTGGGAGAGCTTGACGCGCTGCTCGAAGCGGACGAAGCTCGCGGGGTCTTCGATGCCGTAGACTTTTTGCAGGAGCTCGAACCAGAAGCGCTGGCTGTCTTGTTTTTCGTCGCCGATGCCCTGCCATTTCTTGGCAAAGGCGGCAGCGGCTTTCGCCTGATTTTCCATGGGGGATGCCTCTTTTCCAGAGCGTCAGTGGATGGCTTTTTTCTTGAAGCGGCCGCCGACGATGTCGTGGACGGCGTTAATGGTGACGAAGGCGTTTTCGTCTTTTTCGAGCACGATTTCCTTGAGCTTGTCCACTTCGAGGCGCGTGACGACGCAGTAGAGGACTTCCTTGCTGTCGCCCGTGTAGCCGCCCGCGCCGTGCAGCAGCGTCACGCCGCGGCCGAGGCGGTCGTTGAGGGCCGACGTGATGTCTTCATGCTCGTTCGTGACGATCATGACGGCATAGCTTTCGTCGAGGCCCTTGATGACGACGTCGATCATCTTGCTGATGACGAAATAGGCGACGAGCGAATACATCGCCTTGTCCCAGCCGAACAGCAGGCCCGCGCTCGAAAGGATGAAGAGGTTGATGAACATGACGACTTCGCCGACGGAAAAGACGGAGCGCCGATCCATGATGATGGCGACGATCTCGGTGCCGTCGAGCGAGCCGCCCGCGCGGATGATGAGGCCGACGCCGAGGCCGTCGATGATGCCGCCGAAAATGGCAGCGAGGAACGGATCCTCCGTGACGCGCGGCAGCGTCTCGAACACGGCCGACCACGCCGAGAGGAAGCAGATGGCGATGAGCGTCGCGATGGCGAAGTTCTTGCCAATCTGCTTGTAGCCGAGATAGAGGAACGGCAGGTTCATCACGACGAGGAAGAAGCCGAACGACATCGGCGTGACCGTGCTCTCCATGATGGAGAGGCCGACGACGCCGCCGTCGATGACGTGGTTCGGAATCAGGAAGAGCTCGAGGCCGATGGACGCGATGATGGCGCCGAGAAAAATCATCACGTACTTCTTGATGTAAAACGACGCCTTGCGGTGCTGGGCGATGGTCTTCTTGACCGTTGGGAGGGCGGAGATGGATGGTTCGGTCTCGTGGGTGGATGGTGGTGCTGGATGTTCAGCCATGGGCGGTCACGCTCCCGTTGTCGTGGATTTTTAGATTGATTCTGTTTACATCATAACACAAAAAGTCATTTCGTGGTATAATGTTCCTGCCACGGCCCCAACCATGCTTAGACAGGCACGAAAGGGGGGGCAACGCGCATGTCCCCTAAACTCATGCTCATCGAGCTAGAGATCAGCATTATCGGCAGTCTTGTTGCCTCGCTGATCCTCTCAGCATTGGCGCGGTAGCAGCGTACCGCTACGCAGTGGTGCCAATGCAGGCGGGATTCACCATCCTTGCCGAACACCAAAAAGACCTCGAGCTGATACTCGAGGTCTTTATCTATCTGAAAATGAAAGGAGCACCCTCGGGTTACCATCCCGAAAGTGCTTCTCCTTGGTGCAACCATGTCACCTAAACTCTATACGTTTCTATCCTAGCATAAACGGCAACAAAATGCAAGACTGCAAGTGCTCACTCCCACGCGACGCTCTCGTCAACATCTTCGAGGATGTCACGGGCGTCTGGCAGGTCGCCGCTCGTAGCGGTGGCGAGGCGGAGGAAGGTGCCGTCTTGGCGAACGAAGAGGGCGGTGGCGTCGATGCCGCTCTGCTCGATGAGCTCGCGGCCGCGCTGCTCGCCGAGGACGAAGAGAGCCGTCGTGAGGATGTCAGAGAGCTCCCCTGCGTGCTCGCCACGCGCGATGACGGTGACGCCCATGAGGCCACTCGCGGCGGGGCGTCCCGTCGCGGGGTCGAAGATGTGATGGTAGCGCTGGCCGTCCTGCTCGAAGTAGCGTTCGTAGTCGCCGGAGCTCGAGAGCGCGGCATCGCTCAGCGGCGCGACGCCGAGGTACATCTTCGGATCGTCAGCACGCGGATGGCGGATGCCGATGCGCCATTTCTGGTTTTTCAAGTTCATACCATATGTGTCGATCGAGCTGCCGCCAAGGCTGACGAGGCCGTTCTTGACGCCGTGCTTCTCGTAGATTTCGCGCACGCCGTCGAGTGCATAGCCTTTGGCGATGGCGCCGAGGTGGACGCGCATGCCCTGCTCCATCAGGCGGGCGCTGTGGTCGCTCTCGCGCAGTTCGAGCTTTCGCCAGCCGACGTGGCTGCGGGCTTCGGCGATCTCGGCATCCGAGGGCACGCGTTCCTGCGGCGTGCCGATGCCCCAGAGCCAGATGACGGGGCCTGCCGTAACGTCGAACGCACCGTCCGTCTTTTCCGACCACGCGCGCGCGAACGCGAGCATGTCGTAGACTTCGGGCGAGACCTGCACCCATTCGCCCGTGCCAGCCGCCGCGCGCAGCGCTTCGAGGTCGCTGCCATCGTTCTGGCTCGCGAGCGCGTCGAGCTTTTTGAGGTACGCCATCGCTTCGTCGACGGCTTTCTCCTGCTCCCCGTCGTCGGCCTGCAGCTCGACGACCGTGTCCATGACGACGGCCGTCTTCGTGTAGGGGGTGCGGGAGCAGGCGGCGGCAGAAAGCATAAGTATTATCAAGAAAAGGATTCCGAAAAGACGTTTCATAGGCGTCACCCTTTGCTCGAGCTTTCGTTGTACACGTCCTTCAGCAGCGTTTCTTTGCGCAGGCTTTCGCATTCGCAGTGTTTTTCGTCGGGGGCCACGCTGCGGATGGTGTCGAGGAGGATCTCGCCGATCATGGGGGCGTCGTCGTAGAAGATGTCGGCCATGTCTTCGTGCGACCAGGCGCGGCGAATGCCTTCGCCGTAGTTGACGGTGAAGTAGAGGCCGGCGTAGCAGGCGCCGATCTCGCGGGCGAGGTAGACTTCAGGCGCGATGCTCTGGCCGACGATGTCGGCGTGGCCTTGCATCATGGCGACTTCGGCGGGGCTCTCGAAATGGCGACCGTCCGTGACGGCGTACGTGCCGCGCGTGAAGATGCGGCCGTCGAAATGCCGCCGCGTCGCAGAAATCAAGGCTTTGCGCAGCTCGGGGCAGAGCGCGTCACGCATGATGAGCAAGTACCTGCCATCGAGCATGACGTCTTTGCGGCACGAAAGGTCGAGGTAGTCATCTGGGATCAGGAAGTCGCGCAGGTCGAGGAGCTTGTTCACGGTACCGACGCCGCCCTCGGAGAGAATGCGCCGCACACCGGCCTCGCGGAAGACGTGGAAGACCTGCCGCGACGCGTCGGCACGCGTGACGCCAGAGCGCCAGCCATGCATGCGGCACGTCAGCACGCGCTTGCCTGCGACGGAGAACAACCGCATGGCAGGGCTCGCGCCATACGGCGTCGCAAAGTGCAGCTCATCGGCGAGGATTTCGACGTCGGCGTCTTTCGAGCGTGCAGGGAAATCACTCGACAGCGTACCGGACCCGCCGACGATGCCAAACGAGGCAGCGGGGACTTGTTCTAAGAGTTTCATTTCTGGGGGTCATCCTTTCGTTCTTCGCGCAGGAACACGCGGTCGCTTGCACGGCGGCCGCCGTATTTCTTACGCTTGTAGGCGTTTTTCGCCGCGTACATGCGGTCGTCGGCGATCTTGATGTGCTCTTCAAAGGCTTTCGGCCGCGTGGGGTCATTTTCGCTGATGCCGCAGGAGATGGAGACGTCCTCTGGGAAGCCGTCTCTCCCTGCGAGGCTTTCGAGCTGCTGACGGACGGAAGTGCAGAGGGCTTCGATGCGCGACAAGTCTTCGACGCGGACGACGACGAGGAATTCGTCACCGCCGACGCGAGCGCAGAGATTGCGCGAGCCTTCCGGCTGAAAGGTGTCTTCAAGAATCGCGCCCGTGAGACGGAGCAAACGGTCACCCGTCGCATGGCCGTAGAGGTCGTTCGCCTCTTTGAGCCCGTTGACATCAAAGAACAGGACGGCATAACGGTCGATGGGGCGCAGGTCGCGCACGGCTTCAAAGATACCGGCACGCGAGAGCAGTCCTGTTAGCATATCTTGGAGCGCCATGCGCTTGTAGATGCGATTTTCCTGCAACTGCATGACCTGGCCGACGAAGCGGTAGACGTAGCAAAAAATCAGTGTCAGGAGGAAGATGACGAGGCCGCTCGCGATGAATTTGTTTGCGAGGAAAGCAGGCGCAGAGATGCTGAGATAGTTGAAGAAATAGTACTGGAGCATGCCGAGCACGACGGAGGCAAATGTCGCGAGGAAGCCGTAGCGGAACAGGATGTTCCATGCGTCTTCCTTTTCCAAGGGATGGAACCTGTGCCAGACGATGAGGGCGACGGTGCCAAACAGCGTGACGTGCAGGATCGGCAGGAGGTCTTTCATCGAGCAAACGCTGGTCGTCTGGAAGATCGCAGCAAAAAGGAACAGCGTCGAGAACCAGAGGCGCAGGAGGCCGTACACCCTCCGCCGCCTGCCGTTCGTTTCCGCGAGGATCAGGTAGCTCAGGAACGGGATGGCCATGAAGAACAGCGCACCGTATTCGATGCAGGCGTTTTGATACGGGTCAGCCGATAGCAGCGGCATCATGCACTGGTAGCCCATCATCCAGATGATGAAGCTGATGCAGAAAATGGCGAGCGCGATGCCGCGCTGGACGAGCTCGACATGCCACCACGCGATAAGCAACACGAGTGCGGCGACGAGCAGCACGAGGCACGAGAGGAACAACAGGAAGAACAGCAAGTTTTCTTCGAGCGGATACTGCCAGCTCTTGCTAGCGTCCATGAGGTAGACGGGCGTGATGAAGACGTGCGCTTGGTCTTGCATGGCAGTCATCTCGATGATGACGTCCTCTCCCCAGGCCTGCTCGGGGATCGGGACGAGGCGCGTGACTTTGCCAAACAGCTTGTACGGCTCGACGTCGCCCATGCCATAGCGGTCGAGCACGCGACCATGCCATGAAGTGCGCAGGCAGACATGCTCGGCCGTGAAAGCGAGCACGGCCTGTGGCCGACTGAGCTCGCGCGGCAGTGGGACGCGCACGACGGCACGATCACCACGCTGGAGGAGCGGCGCAAGCGTCGTGTCTTCTCGCACGCCGCCCGTGCGCTCATAGATCGTGACCTGGACTTGCGGCCGCAGGTCACCGCCACGTGGCTCCATATAGCGGTGAAAGATGGCGAAGTCGGCCGCGCCGAGGAGGATGACGCCCACGAGAAAGATGAGCACGAGGCGCAGGGCCCAGCGCTCTTGGGGACGGTTCTTCCAGATGTTCCAATTCATGGGCGTGGCGTTCCTCCGTGTTTAAAATTTCCGAATGACATGATACTCCGTGTCACGCTGCGCGGGCGTGAAACCGGCGGCGCGGATCAGGCGCACCATCTTGTTTTTCGTCATGTCGTACTGCGTGCCGGCCGCGCGGACGACGTTTTCCTCGAGCATGATGCTGCCGGCATCGTCGGCACCAAAACCGAGTGTGAGCTGGCCGATGCGTTCGCCCTGCGTGACCCACGAACCCTGGATGTGGGCGATGTTGTCGAAGAACAGGCGCGAGAGCGCGAGCGTTTTCATGTAGTCGATGGCCGAGACTTTTTCCCCTGCCTCGCCGTCACGCTCGAGCGCTGTATGGCCGGGCTGGAACGTCCACATGATGAACGCGCGGAAGCCGCCCGTCTCGTCCTGAAGGGCACGGATGCGGGCCATGCTCGTGATGCGCTGCTCGAGCGTCTCGCCGAGGCCGATGACCATCGTCGCCGTGCTCTCCATGCCGATCTCGTGCGCCGTGCGCATGACGGCGAGGTAGTCGTCCGTCGAGATCTTCTTTGGGCTCACGCGGCTCCGCACGGCATCGTCGAGGATCTCCGCACCGCCGCCCGGCAGGCTCGCGAGGCCGGCGTCCTGTAGGCGCAACAGCGTCTCGCGGATGGAGAGTCCAGCTTCCTTTGCAAAATGCTGGATCTCCGTCGCCGTGAATGAATGGATGACGAGTTGAGGGAATTCGCGATGAATGGCGCGCAGCATGTCAAGATAATAGTCGAGGCCGAGCCCCGGATAGAGGCCGCCCTGGATCATGACCTGCGTGCCGCCCGCCTCGGCCGTCTCACGGCATTTCGCGAGAATTTCATCCGTCGAGAGCAAATAGGCGCGCGGGTCGTCTTGCTGGCAGTAGAACGCGCAAAAACGGCATTCGTTCTGACAGACGTTTGTGTAGTTGATGTTGCGGTCGATGAGGAACGTCGTGACGTCGCCAAAACGCTCGCGGCGGATGGCATCGGCGGCGCGGCCGAGAGCCAATACATCACCGTGCTTCAGGAGATCAACAGCTTCAGTTTCTGTCAAGCGGTTTTGATCGCACCCGCGGGAGACAGGTTCTGCTGATTGTTTTGACGTGCAAGGGACTCCCCCTGCCACTTCGTGGCCCTCCCCCCTCTGAGAGGGGGGCTGGTGTATAAGGGACGGTTCGTGCAAGGGAGGCTGACTTCCTACTGGGCGGTAGAACGTGTCGCGCTCGACAGGCTCGTAGCCTGCCTCGCGGATGATGCTCTGGAGCTTCTTCTTCGTGATGCCCGTCTGCGTCTTGGCACCGGCGGCGTGGATGATCTTTTCCTCGCCGATCGTGCCATCGAGGTCGTCCGCGCCAAAGCTGAGCGCGAGCTCGGCGATCGGCATCGTCATCATGATCCAGAACGCCTTGACGTGCGCGACATTGTCGAGGAACAAGCGCGAGAGCGCCATCATCTTGAGGTCTTCCCACGCGCCGACGCGCGTGAGGTGCTGCTCATCGCCGAGCTTCGTGTGCGCAGGGTGGAACGGGAACAACATAAAGGCCTGAAAACCACCCGTATCGTCCTGGATATCACGGAGCCGCGCGAGATGCTCAAAGCGCTCGCGCACGGTCTCGATGTGACCGTACATCATCGAGGCATTCGTGCGGATGCCGAGGCTGTGCGCCGTGCGCATGACGTCCTCCCATTCGTCCGCCGTCGCCTTTTTCGGGCAGATGATCTGCCGCACGCGGTTCGAGAGGATCTCCGCGCCGCCGCCCGGCAGACTGTCGAGGCCGGCGTCTTGGAGGATTTCGAGGATCTCGCGGACAGGCTTCCCCGTCATCTTGGCAAAGTTCACGACCTCGACCGGCGTGAACGCCTTGCAGTCGGCGTCCGGCAGCGCGGCTTTCACCTGGCGCACGACGTCGACGTAATACGAAAACGGCTTCGACGGATGCAGTGCCGAAACGATGTGGATTTCCGAAAGGTTTTTCACCTTTTTCGCGTCCGCGAGGATGCGCGCAATGTCGTCCGTCTCGAGCACATAGCCACGCGCGTCGCCGTCCTCGACCTGGAATGCGCAGAGCGGGCAGTTCGACGAGCAGATGTTCGTGAGGTTGATGTGGCGGTTCACCGTATAATAGACCTCGCGCCCGCTCGCGCGCTCCTTTGCCCGCCGCGCACAGTCGCCGAGGAACAAGAGGTCGTTGTCATCATACAGTGCCAGCGCGTCGTCGACCGAGAGGCGGGCACCATTCGCGGCCTTTTCGCGCGCGGCTGCAATTTGTTGCTTGTCCGTCACTTTGCCACCTCTTCCACCCCGAACGTATGCAAAATCTTGTAGTTACAGTCGCAGGCAGCGGGGATGCGGCCGGCTTCGCGGATGATGGAGATGATCTTGTCTTCCGAGAGGGCTCGCGGACTCTTGGCGCCGGCGTCGTGGAGGATCGTCTCCTTGTGCACCGTGCCGTCGATGTCGTCCGCACCAAAGCCGAGCGCGACCTGCGCGACGGGGACGGTCAGCATGACCCAGTACGCCTTGATGTGCGGGAAGTTGTCGAGCATCAGGCGCGAGATGGCCATCGTCCGGAGGTCGTCCCACATGCTCGTCTGGCGCACCTTCTTGCCGAGCTCCGTATTCGCTGGCAGGAACGGGAAGCAGATGAACGTCAAAAAACCATGCGTCTCGTCCTGCAACGCGCGCAACTTCATCATGTGGTCAACACGTTCCTCGACCGTCTCGATATGACCGTAGAGCATGGACGCATTCGACTGGATGCCGAGCTCATGCGCCGTGCGTGCGACACCGAGCCATTCGTCGACGGACGCCTTTTTCGGGCAGAGCTCTCCGCGCACGCGGTTCGACAGGATCTCCGCGCCGCCGCCCGCGATGGCCCGGAGGCCTGCCTCGTCACGCAACCGCGTCAGCACCTCGCGCACGGAAAGCCCTGAAATTTTCGCGAAATGCGTGATTTCGACGCCCGTGAATCCCTTGATGTAGAGCTCGGGGAACTCCTCGTGCAGCGCGCGCACGAGGCCGAGGTAGTGCTCGAACGTCCACGTCGGATGCAGGCCGGAGACGATGTGCAATCCCGCGAGATCGGGATCACGCATGGCGTCACGCACGAGGTCAATGGCCTGCTCCTTCGTCATCTCGTACGCGCCGAGATCGTCGTCATCGCGGCCGAACGCGCAGAATTTGCAGCGGCTCGTGCAGATGTTCGTGAGATTCACGTGGCAGTTCACGTTGTAGTAGACGTAGTCGCCATTCATGCGTCGCCGCACGATGTCCGCCATCGCGCCGAGCCAGGCGATGTCATGGCAGTGGAACAAGCGGATGCCGTCCTCCCGCGTGAGCCGCTCGCCGTTCAATACCTTTTCCTCGATATCTTCATAGCCTTTCGAAGCAAACAAAGGAAACTCCTCCCATTTTCCGATAAAACATTCCCTTGAATTATATCATTGTTCGACAGATATTGGAAGGAAAAGGATTCCACGTCGATGGAATCCATGCTATACTGGAGATGCCGCCTACCTCGACCCCGTGACATCGAGCAGAGGGAGGTGAAACCCTATGGAGTCAATTTTCCTATCTTTGGTCATCGGCGTCATCGCAGGCTTGCTTGCAAATGCGCTATATGACTGGCTCCGGAATCGGCGGCATTAACTCCCGTCTGTGTCCTCTCAGCCCTACCAACTGATGACACAAAAAGACCCCGCGCGGTTTACCAGGCCGCAGGGGGTCTTTTTGATTCGGTGAACCTATGGAGTCCACTTCAATTTCCTATCTTACAAGAATCATTATACCAGTTTCTACCGCCTCTGACAAGGAGATTCTTCATGCGTATCTCTCGCTTCCACCTCATCGCCGCACTCATCTCGCTCGCAATCATCGCCACATTTGCCTTTTTCGCTTTGCACCGCGCGACGCCGCGCCATCAGCTCCACGTCGCCATCCTCTCGACAGCGTCGCATGACTCGCTCGCCGCCGCGCAGCGCGGCATCGAAAGCGGCCTCGCGGACGCTGGCTACGCCGAGGGCGAAACGATCACGATCGACCGCCGCAACGCTGACGGCGATCCCGCCCGCCTCGCCGCGCTCGCACAGAACGTCGTCGCGAGCCAACCCGACCTCATCTTTGCCATCGGCACGCCAGCGGCGCAGGCTGCCGCCCGCCAGACGACGAAAATCCCCATCGTCGGCGCCGCCGTCACGGACTACGCTGCCGCCCGCCTCGTGAAGAGCGAGGACGCCCCCGGCACGAATGTCACGGGCACGAGCGACCGCTACGACGCAGCAGCCGCCGTCGAGCATCTGCGCGAGCTTCTGCCAGGCGCCCACACGATCGGCATCCTCTACGATCCGCGCGAGCTCGCCTCTGCCGTCGAGGTGCAGTCATTCGAGCGTGCTGCGACGGCTGCCGGCCTGCGCGTCGAAGTCCTGCCGATCTTCCACGCCGAGGACATCGCGCCCTCCGCCCGCTTCTTCGCACATCGCGTTGACGTCTTCTTCGCCCCGACCGACCACCTCATCGCCGCGCACATCGAAGAACTCGCAGCCGCCGCGCTCGACAGCGACAGCGAGGCGCCGACCATCGCCGCTTCCCCTGAGATGCTCCGCGGCCCCGTCCGCGCCGCGCTCGGCATCGATTACGAGGAAAGCGGCCGTGCCGCCGCTGCTATCGCCAAAAACATCCTCGACGGCCAGTCCCCCGCCCGCATCCCCATTCAGCACGCCGATGCACTCCAGATGATCATAAAGACAGAATCACCGTGATGCCCAATGCAATTCTCGGAAAATGACGATACAAAAATCACCGCCCCCGCAGGATGTTCTTGTCCTGAAGAGGGTTTCATACCATATGGGATCACAGCTGGAACTCACGGAAAAGCTTTTTACGTAGCGAGGCATCGGTCATCGCACGAAACGCTTCCTCGTCGCGTCCTGCGGCATGGAGCTTGGCAAAGAGCTGCGCCGTACGATCTTCACCGCGCCTTTCGCCGCGCTTTTCACCGCGTTTTTCGCCGCGTGCCTCGCCACGTGCCTCACCGCGTTTTTCGGCTGCGTTCATGCCAGAATTGTAATCCATGATCGCCATCTGGCGATTGACATAGTTCATCCGATCCTGCGGATTCATCAGGAAAGCGCCCGCCGCATCGTAAGCATTGCCGATCGCTACTTCGCTCATGGCCAGTTCCTCCTTTTCTTGTTCGCTCAGTTTGTTAGCAAAATACGCCAGCCAACGTTCCATCTTCGTCATCTCGCGGACGGGCTTGTGCGCGAATTTCGGGATTTCCAGGAAATGCAGCTCCATGTCCCGATTCAGGCGGTCGCCCGTCTTTGCGTTGTAGATGCTGTACATCGCGTGCGGCTCGGCCTGCGACAGGAGGCTGAACGCCAAAATGTTGACCGTGATGGCCGGTCGCAGCTCGGCGTAGTCCTCGCCGCGGAGAATGCCCGTCAGATACATCTGCGACCAATAGTACAAGGTGCGCCGCTGCATGTTCTGGTAGTTGATGACCTGCACTTCGACGTCGATCATCTCGCCGGAATCCAGCTCGCAGGCCACATCAAAGCGTGTCAATTTGCCGCCGTCATCCTGCGGCACCTGCTCCGTCTGCGTGAAACGGATGTCCTTGATCGGATGTTCGAGCGACTCTTCGAGCACTGCATTCAAAAAATCAATCGTGATGCCCTTGCGCTCTTCCTTGCCAAAAATGAACTTAAACAGCACATCATTCATCGGATTCGCCTGACGTGCATCCAGCCCGCTCAAAACCTGTTCCGTCAATGCCTTCTCGCCCATACCGCGCCGCCTCCCGCTATCACGTTCTCACGCTTTCATTATACCATCCCCCATTTTGCGGAACAATCAAAAGTTGCTGCTTCGCAGGCACTGCCGCCAGCGAAGCAACAACAAACGCCGTCCCCGCAGGATCTTCTTGTCCTGCAGGGACGGCGTTTTTCTTATCATCACGCAAAATCACTTGCACTTCACAAGGTATACGGATGATACGTTCCATATTTATAGTAGTATGCCGTACGGATAATGGAGAGGGCTACAGGGGAATTGACTGCTTTGCGTTCTGGCGGCGTCAGCGCGGGGTCTGTCATGCACTCGCTCCAGCAGACGCCTTCATCAAATCCAAAATCCCATTTGAGCACGCGCGAATACGTGCCGTCGGCAGAGACTTCGCGCGTGGAGACGTAAAAGTCGCTTCCTTTTAGATGGCTGATCGTTTCCGTCATCACATAATAACTATACCCTGTAGATGTGTCTGTGCAGCTGTAATAATCTTCCGCTGATGCAACGCCTGGCTGGGAAACCTGGACGCCGACAAGGACCGCCAGCATCATGAACACGCTGAGAAACCATTTCTTCATGACGAATCACGTCTCCTTCCACTCTCTCACTGAATCATCCACGCCTTGAGGGAATCATCTGTATACATCTTGACATAGAGTCCATCAACGCGATACGGCGCAACGCTGGCAAACGTAATCAACACATACGTATCTTTCTGGGGATTTTCAAGGCACAGCGACCCCGGACGATTGTCCTGCGGGCGGGAATCCGCCAGTGTCTGGTATTTGCGCGGAGGCGCCGGCGTCTTCTGCACATTATACCGCCCCAGCGGAACGCATAGCCGGAAACATGTCCCAGATAGTAGCGTTCGTCCGCCTTCGTAGGCGTGCCATAGATGTCCGCGACGTCCTGCGGGCTCATGCCCGTCGTCACGCCGCCCAGATAAAAATCGTTATCGTCCTCCGTGTAGGCGTAATAGAATGCCGACGCATACGAGCTCGTCACCACGAAGCAGACCAGCATGCCAAGCAGCGAAACACTTTTTCGAAACATACCGTATCCCCTCCTCACTCGCACATTATAATAGTTCACTTCTGATCTGTGAGCTGCAACGTCACATACAAGATGTCGTTGGCCAGCGGATTCGTGGATACCAGCTGCATCGCACGATAGACCGACGTCCCTGTACCATCTGCGCCATATGAGAAATTATATTTCCATCCCTCATGCGGCCAGTTGTCGAACACGTACTTGTAGCCAGCCCCGTCTGACCGGAAAACCTTGACGTAATGCAGATTGCTCCGCGTGATGCCGATGCTGTCATCCACATAGTAATCATACATACCGTCGTTATGGCACCAATATTGCTGCGCCTCTGCTGTAGACCCCGCAACGTTCGCAATCACTGAGTTATCGCTTGTAGAAAGCCCCATCGTCACAGCGCCGACAATCGCCATCGACACCGCCATTTTTGCTACAGTTTTATAAAGCGTCCGCATCTATATCCCCCCAACGTAAAACATACATTTTCAGAATCGCGAACCCTAGAAAATTCAACGATTCGTGGTTCTCTTTTTTTTGCCGTCCCCCCACCGCTGTCCGCGATGCGGGGACGTTTTTTGCGTTAAAGTTGCGTGAATT
>JAXGCE010000031.1:0-3445 GCA_034186105.1 Selenomonadaceae bacterium | reverse complement strand
CGACCGCCGAGCGCTCGCCGAAGTCGATGCGCTGCTCGCGGCCGAAGGCATCCGCCGCGACCCGCATCTCGACTACATCTGCGCTGCCCGCGATGACGACGGCCACATCATCGCAACAGGCAGTGCCTTTGAAAGCACGCTGCGCTGCTTTGCCGTGAGCCACGAACACCAAGGCGAAGGGCTGCTGAACACCGTGCTCTCCCACCTCATGGAACACGAACTGATGCGCGGCTGCACGGGCGTCAGCCTCTATACAAAGCCGAAATCCGCGAAGTTCTTCGGCGATCTCGGATTCCATGAAATCGCCCGCGTAGACGGCCTCGTCTTCATGGAAAACGAACGCGAAGGGTTTTCTCGCTGCCTTGCGCGGTTCGAGCGCGAGACAGCAGCGTTCTGCGCGGAAAAAGGCATCGCACGGCCAACTGCCGCAGAGACCGCAGCCATCGTCATGAATGCAAATCCGTTCACGCGCGGCCATCAATCGCTCGTCGCGCGCGCCGCACAGGAAAACACGCTCGTGCATCTGTTCCTCGTCAGCGAAGATGCGAGCTTCTTCCCCTATCGCGTGCGCGAGCAACTCGTGCGCGCAGGCATCGCATCATTCCCGAATGTCGTGCTCCATGCCAGCGGCCCGTACATCATCAGCAGCGCGACATTCCCGAGCTACTTCCTCAAAGACGACGAGACCGTCAGCCGCACACACGCCGCCCTCGACATCGCTGTGTTCTCCCGCATCGCAGAGGCACTCGGTATCGGTCGGCGCTACATCGGTGAAGAACCCTTCAGTGAGACGACGGCCATCTATAACGACGTCATGCAAGCAGCACTGCCGAAAAGCGGCGTGGAATGCATCACCGTAAAACGGGCGGAGGCCGAAGGACGCGCCATCAGTGCGTCAGAAGTGCGCGAACAGCTACGCGAAGAAGATTTTGAAACGATTGCTGCGCTCGTGCCAGAGACGACGTTGGCATTTTTGCAGAGCAACGAAGCACGGCCGATCATCGAAAAGCTGAAAGCAGCGAACGATGTGCGGCATCATTGATCCAGCAAAGAAAGGTGATTCTCATGTTAATAGGAACTCCCGTCGAACTCCCCGCCATGCTCGATGCCCGCGAGGCGCGCGCCATGCGGCAGGCGGAGCTCAGGGCAGCGCATCCTGCGGCCGTACTTGTGTCGTTCTGCCTCAACATCCCTGGCCCTGTCAAAACGAATGACTTGCTGCGGCGGCTGTTTGACGAAGGCATCGCGGAAATCATCAAAAAGCTCACGATCACAGGCGCCATCTGCCTCGCCCACGAGGAAGTCCATGCGCCGACGGGCGACGAGGCGCTGCTCGCTGTCACGGACGCCGAGGCTGCTGCCATTAAGGAAACGATGACAACGCTCGAGGAATCGCATCCGCTCGGCCGCCTCTTTGACATCGACGTGCTCGCACCGGATGGAACGAAGCTTTCGCGCCCTGTACCGCGCCGCTGTCTGCTCTGCGAGCGGCAGGCACAAGACTGCGCACGCAGCCGCCGTCATTCCGTCGAGGATTTGACAAACCGCATTTCTACGATGCTTTCGGAATACTACCGCGCGAAATAACACGTTTTCTTTTCTTTTCCATTCCAGACAGGAATGATACCACGCGAAAAATCTGACTTTTACAACGTAAGAAACCTGTGATAAAAAATACGTAACAGGAAAAGAAAAGGAAGTGTCACACATGTCAAAATCCTCCACCAAGGGAAAATGCATCAGTGCGCTCATCACGGCGGCCGTTGCATTTTCCGGCTATGTCCTCCCCGTCCCTGACGGGTTGACGGTCAATGCATGGTACCTGTTCACGATCTTCGTCGGTACCGTCGTCGGCTTCATCCTCCAGCCGGTCGAGCTCGGCACGATCGCACTCATCGCGCTCGTCCTCTGCGCACTGACGGGTGCCATGACGTTCAAGCAAGTCCTGACGGCCTTCTCGGGCAACACGGTCTGGCTCATCGTCTCCGCTTTCATCCTCGCCCGCGCGTTCATCATCACGGGCCTCGGCCGCCGCATCGCCTACCTCGCCATGCGCGCGTTCGGCGACAGCAGCCTGAAGCTCGTCTACTCCATCGCGCTTTCCGACATCATCATCGGCCCGGCCATCCCGTCGAACTCGGCCCGCGCCGGCGGCCTGATCTTCCCGATCGTCCAGAGCCTTGCAAAGGCGTTCGGCTCCGAACCGGATACGACGCCGCGCAAGCTCGGTTCGTACCTCGTGATGAGCATCTTCCACATCGACCTCGTCATTTCGGCCATGTTCCTGACGGCTATGGTCGGCAACCCAATTGCCGTCGAGATGGCGCAGAAAGTCTTCGGCATCGAGATCACGTGGATCGATTGGTTCGTCGCCGCGTCCGTCCCCGGCATCTGCCTGCTGATCCTCATCCCCTACCTCCTGTTCAAGTTTTATCCCCCAGAAATCAAGCACACGCCAGAAGCGCAGGTGCTCGCCGACAAGGCACTCCAGGAAATGGGCCCGATGTCGCGCAGCGAGAAAGTCCTGTTCGGCGTCTTCATCATGCTCCTCGCCCTCTGGGCCACGGCAAGCTTCACGCACCTCAATGCAACGCTCATCGCATTCATCGGCCTCTGCATCCTGCTCTGCACCCGCGTGCTGAAATGGTCGGATGTCACGGGTGAGAAGAAAGCTTGGGACACGCTAATCTGGGTTGGCGGCGTCATCATCATGAGTGACTACCTCAACCGCCTCGGCTTCATCCCGTGGTTCGCGCACATCCTCGAAAATCAGATGGTCGGCGTCGGCATGATTACGGCAGTCGTCCTCTCGTTCGTCATCTACCTCTACAGCCACTACTTCTTCGCAAGCATGAGCGCGCATGTCACGAGCATGTACGCCGCGCTCATCACACTCGGCGCTGCCGCTGGCGCACCGGCATTCATCTCCTCGTTCGTCGTCGCCATGGCATCGAACATCTGCGGCTGCCTCACGCATTTCGGCACGGGCCCGGCACCTGTCTACTTCGGTTCCGGCTATGTCAACCAGAAGACCTGGTGGACGATTGGCTTCGGCATTTCGCTCCTGCACATCGTCATCTGGCTCGGCGTCGGCGGCATCTGGTGGCACTTCCTCGGATACTGGTAAAAAAATAAATATGATGTGATACGGCTGCGAAGAAAAGTTCGTAGTCGCAGACGCAAAGGACCCTCCAACGGAATCCACGCTTTCCTGCTTAACGGATTCCTTATGGAGGGTCCTTTGCGTCCGAAGATACTTTTTTGCACAGCCGTTGCCCCAAAGGGAGGACGGGATGTCTTTCTCAAATCCACCCAAATATGGAGAATGCATTTTCAGAATCTCAAACCCCAATAAAATCGAGGGTTTGAGATTCTCTTTTTTTGCCATCCCCCCTACCGCTGTCCGCGATGCAGGGACGATTTTTGCATTAAAGTTGCGTGAATT
>JAXGCE010000030.1:0-51677 GCA_034186105.1 Selenomonadaceae bacterium | reverse complement strand
CCGAGGATGTGATGGCGCTTCTCGATGGCGTATCGCGAAACCTCCTGTATGATGCGGAGGCAAGGAAATATCCCGATGTGGCGACATTCGCATTTTTCTGCCGCAGGGCGCATCTCTTGCAGCTAGCGGAACAATATCATGGACGGATGGAGGGGCGCATCGGCCGTGGGCTCGTGTTCCATATCGCGCCGAGCAATGTACCAATCAATTTCGCCTATACGCTTGTCATGGGGCTGCTCGCAGGCAATACATGCGTCGCGAAGGCGTCGAGCAAATCGTTTCCGCAAACAGAGATCGTGGCGGCTGCGTTCCGCGAAGAAATAGCAAAGCTGGAGTTGCCCAGGATGCGGGATCGTGTCTTTGTCGTGGAGTATGGCCGCAAGCAACAGGATGTCACGGAAGCTTTTTCTGCTATCTGCCATGTGCGCGTGATCTGGGGCGGTGATGCGACGATCCGTGCGGTGCGTGAGGCAGAGTTGCCGCCGCGTTCGTTTGATGTGACGTTTGCGGATCGCTATTCGCTCGCGGCACTCTCCGCAGCGACTGTGCTGGCAATGAGCCAGGAACCAGAGAAACTGCGGCGGCTCGCGCAGGCGTTCTACAACGATACGTATCTCTACGATCAGAATGCTTGCTCGTCGCCGCGTCTGATCTGCTGGGTTGGCGAGCCAGATGTGACGGAGGCAGCGCGTCAAGCATTTTGGAAGGCCGTGCACGAGACGCTTCGCAATCGTTATTCCGTGGAGCCGGTCGTGGCCGTCGATAAGTGGACAGCAGCCTGCCGAACGGCTATCGAAGTACCGGGCGCACAGATCGAGCGTGGCGTGGATAACCGCATCGTGCGCGTGGCAGTGCCAGAGCTCACAGTACAGTTGCCAGAGTTGCGGAGTGCAGGCGGGCTATATCATGAATACGCAGCGACGTCACTCGAGGCGCTGGCAGGGATCGTAGATGAGAAGTATCAGACGCTGAGCTACTACGGGCTCGACCCGGGGGAGCTCCGTGCATTCGTCCTTGCACATGGCTTGCTCGGCATCGACCGCATCGTCCCCGTCGGCCGGACGGCCGAGATGGGGACGGTTTGGGATGGACAGGACTTCATCGAGACATTGTCCCGCATCGTAGCATTGATATAAAAACAATGCACATACTTTCGGCCGCGCGTGCTTGACGCGCGGCCGTTTTGTGTTTTATGATAAAGAGCAACAGTGAAAAACGTATCTGGGCTGTCTGCATCGCAGGCGAGCCCATTTTTCCGTGAGTAGAAATCGTCAGGAGTTTTATCTACATGAAGACTTTGTTCCGCGCACTCGGCGAGGATGCCGCAGTGCAGAAAATCCAGGAGGCGTATGGGAAGGCGGATGGGCGGACGCTCGTCTATGGCCTCTCGGGCTCGCAGAAGCATGCGGTCTATGCCTCGGCCTATGAAAGTGCGCCGCGGCCGACGGTCGTGCTCGTCCACAGCCGCGAGAGCCTTGAGGCGTGGCGGGAGAATCTGCGGTCGCTGCTGCCAGACGCGCCCGTGCTCGAGCTGCCGGAAGTCGATGCGGCGGCTGAGGATATCGGGGCGTCGGCACGGAGCCTCGAGAGCGCAGCGCGTCGCATGGATGTCCTTGGGCGACTGCTGCGTGGTGAGAATCTCATCGTGCTCTCGACGATGGCGGCAGCGGCGGCAAAAGGCATGTCGCGTGGCGATTTCGAGCGGCTGAGCCTGCGCATCGGCACGGGCGATGTTGTCGGCCTGCAAAAGCTCATTCATAGCCTCGCAGACCTCGGCTATGCGCGCGTCGAGGAAGTCGAATCCATGGGACAGTTCTCAGCGCGTGGCGGCATCGTTGATGTCTTTCCCATCAACCGTACAGAGCCTGTGCGCATCGAGTTCTTTGATGACGAAGTGGATTCTCTGCGCGAGTTCGATCTTGATACGAAGCGGTCGCTACGGAACGTCGGCGCGGTTTCGATCTTGCCGCTTGCGCGCACGGATGCGAAGGGGCGCCCAGCGCTATTCTTGTCGTATCTGAAAGGAAATGGCACCGTCATCTTTGACGAGCCGACGCGCCTGCGCGAAGAGCTGCGCACGATGGTCAAAGAAAATCCCGACATCAAGAAGCATATCTTCAGCTGGGAGGATTTGCTCGAAGAGGCACAGAACAACAATGTCGTGTTCTCGGCGCTGATGCTCCAGCAGATCCATGGTGCGGAGCCAGAGGCAACGATCAGCATCACGGTCACGAATATGACGCCGTTTCAGCGGCAGATGGATCTCTTTACAAGCGAGCTCTCGCGCTATCTTGCGGCGAAAGAGCGCATTTTGATCCTGCTCTCGACGAAGGAAAAGGCAAATGGCCTGCGGGAAATGCTCGCGAAACGCCGCCTGCCGTCGAGTGTCATGGATGCAGATGCCGAGCTCTCAGAGACGCGCATCACGATCCAGACGGGGATGCTGCTTTCGGGCTTTGAGCTCGCGAGCGACCGCCTCGTCGTCATGACGGAGAAAGACATCTTCGGCCATGTGAAGCGCCGCATTGCAAAGGCGGCGCCCGAGGGCGAAAAGATTTCGCATTTCCGCGACATCAAGCCCGGCGACTACGTCGTGCATGTCAACCACGGTATCGGCAAGTATGTCGGCGTCGTGACGCTCGATGTCGGCGGAGTGAGGCGCGACTACTTGCACATCAAGTATGGCGGTGATGACAAGCTCTATGTGCCGACGGACCAGGTGCATCTGCTGCAGAAATACATCGGCAGCGAGGGCGAAGTTCCACGCTTGCACCGTATGGGCGGCACGGAATGGATCAAGGCGAAGGCGCGCGCAAAGAAGTCTGTCGAGGACATCGCGGAGAAGCTCATCGAGATCTACGCGAAGCGCAAGGACGCCGAGGGCTTTGCGTTCTCGCCCGATGATGCGAGCCAGCAGGAGTTCGAGGATGCATTCCCCTTCCAAGAGACGGACGACCAGCTGCGTGCCATCAAGGAGATCAAGCGCGACATGGAGAAGCCGAAGCCCATGGACCGCCTGCTTTGCGGCGACGTCGGCTTTGGCAAGACGGAGGTGGCCATCCGCGCGGCGTACAAGGCCGTCATGGACGGCAAACAGGTCGCCGTGCTCGTGCCGACGACGGTGCTGGCGCAGCAGCACTACAAGACATTTTCCGAGCGCTTCCTGAACTTTCTGCCGACCGTCGATGTCATCAGCCGCTTCCGCTCGCAGCGCGAGCAGACGGATACGCTGAAACGCGTGGCTTCGGGCGATGTCGACATCCTGATTGGCACGCATGCCATTCTCAATCAGAAAAAAGTCCATTTCAAAGACCTCGGCCTCCTGATCGTTGATGAGGAGCAGCGCTTCGGTGTCAAGCAGAAGGACAAGATCCGCAGCCTCGCGGCGGGCATCGACGTGCTGACGCTCTCTGCGACGCCGATCCCGCGTACGCTCCACATGTCGCTCGTCGGTGCGCGCGACATGAGCATCATCGAGACACCGCCCGCCGAGCGCATTCCCGTGCAGACGTATGTCGTCGAGGCGCGCGATGCCGTGCTCGCAGGCGCGATCAAGCGCGAGATGCGGCGCGGCGGACAGGTGTTCTTCGTCTACAACCGTGTCGCGAGCATCGATGCGATGCGGGCGCGGCTGCAGGAGCTCGTTCCGGAGGCGCGGATTCTCGTCGCGCACGGCCAGATGCCAGAGGAGCTTCTCGAACGCGTCATGATGGACTTCTACGAGGGCGAGGCGGACATCCTGCTCGCGACGAGCATCGTCGAGAATGGTCTCGATGTTGCGAATGCGAACACGATCATCGTCTACAATGCTGACCATTTCGGTCTGTCGCAGCTCTATCAGATGCGCGGCCGCGTCGGCCGTTCGCCGCGCATGGCATTCGCGTATTTCGTCTATCAGGCCGACAAGGTGTTGTCGGAGACGGCGGAGAAGCGCCTCGCCGCCATGAAGGAATTTGCTGAGCTCGGTGCAGGCTTCAAGATCGCTATGCGCGACCTCGAGATCCGCGGCGCGGGCAACCTTCTCGGCGCACAGCAGCATGGCCATATTGCGAGCGTCGGTTTCGAGATGTACTGCAAGCTGCTCGAAGAAGCTATCGACGCATTGCAAAAGAGGAAGCCAGCGAAAGTCCAGCCGGACCCGACGATCGAGATCAACGTCGAAGCGTATATCGAAAGCGATTACATTGCTGACGCGCAGCACAAGCTTGAACTGTATCAACGCATCGCGGCCATCCGCAAGAACGAGGAGATTCCCGCGTTCATCGATGAACTCATCGATCGTTTCGGCGAGCCGACGGCGGGCGTCATGAAGCTGCTTGAAGTCACGCGCATCCGCAACTATGCGCGCCAACTCGGCATCGCCGTCATCGCGGAGAAGCCAGCAGCCATTGAGATGCATCTCTCGAAAGCGCCGACGTTTGAGATGGCGAACCTCATGAAGCTCAAGGATCGTTTCGGTCCAAACCTCACGATCCTGCCGCCGCAGGGACTGCTGCGCTTCCGCCTGATGCCGCAATACAAGAAGAACCTCACGAACTTCCTGACGCGCGTGCTCATGGCGCTTGCAGGCGATGAGACGGCGCTGGCGTCGAAAGAAAAGAAAGGGGCATGAAATTATGAGTATGGGAAGCATCCATGTCATCGGCCTCGGGCCGGGGCGCGCCGGACTCATCACGCGCGAGGCGTGGGAGCTCATGGAAGGCGCGAAGCAGCTCATCCTGCGGACGTCCATCCATCCGACGGTTGCGGCTGTGAAGCAAGCGGGTATCAAGTTCGCGACGTACGACAAGCTCTATGAAAAAGCGCCGAATTTCGAGACGCTGTATCAGGCCATTGCGGATGACCTCGTCCGTCGTGCGGCCATGGGCGAGCAGATCGTCTATGCCGTGCCAGGCAGCCCGCTCGTCGCCGAGCGCACGGTCGTGCTGCTGCGCGACCAGGTGAAAAAGCGCGTCGACATCGACCTCGTGATTCATCCAGGCATGAGTTTCGTCGAGGTGCTGTACACGCGCCTCGGCGTCGATCCTGTCGAGGGACTCATGATCCTCGACGCAGAGGACGTGGAAAAGCTCCACGAACGCCCGTTTACGAGCCTTGTCATCACGCAGGTCTACGATGCGCGCACGGCGTCGGATTGCAAGCTGTCGCTCATGGAATTCTTGCCCGACGATACGCCTGTGACGTTCATTCACAACCTCGCGTTGCCAGATGAGAGCGTGCGCACCATCTATCTTTACGAGCTCGATCGCCAGCCGGATATTGACCATCTGACGACGCTTTTTGTGCCTCGCCAGGCATAAAATCGCAATT
This sequence comes from Selenomonadaceae bacterium, assembly GCA_034186105.1. GTDB lineage: Bacteria > Bacillota > Negativicutes > Selenomonadales > Selenomonadaceae > Selenomonas_C. The sequence continues at coordinate 46,367 of JAXGCE010000030.1, read as the reverse complement.
TTTTCGCATCGAAATGCGCTTTTTTCGCAGAAAGCCTTGATTTTTCTAGGGTTTCTTGTTATATTTTTGGGAGTAGACATGGCGGCGCGGCTTCGCATAGATGCGCAGCTGTGCCGAGAACCATAAAATCTCTGAAGGAGGCTACAATTGTGAACAAAACGGAACTGGTAGCTAACGTCGCAGACAAAGCGGGACTGACGAAGAAGGACGCCGAGAAGGCTGTCATCGCGATCTTCGAGTCCATCGAGAACGCTCTCAAAGAGGGCGACAAAGTGCAGCTCATCGGCTTCGGCACGTTCGAAGTCAAGGAGCGCGCTGCCCGCACGGGCCGCAACCCGCGTAGCGGCGAACCCATCAACATCCCTGCTTCCAAGAACCCTGTGTTCAAGGCTGGCAAGGCCCTGAAGGACTCCGTGAACAAATAATTGCGAAGTTTGACGTGAAAGCCTCCCTTTTCGTAGGGAGGCTTTCTGTGTCTCTGGAGGCAGTGCGTGGAAAAGAAGAGAAAAGTCGTCCTCGTGACGGGCGGCACGTCAGGCGTCGGGCTCGCGGCGGCAAAGCGGTTCCGCAGCAAGGGCTATGACGTCTGCATCGCTGGGCGCAGCGATGCACGCGGGCAGGCAGCACTCAAAGAGCTAGAAGATGTGGAGGTAGAGACAGCGCCAGCGGCTATCTTCATCGCAGCCGATGTGCGGCGCGTGGCAGACTGCGATCGGCTTGTAAAAACAGCGGTCGAACGCTTCGGTCACCTCGACGTGCTCGTGAATTCGGCGGGCATCTATGTCGAAGGAGCCATTGATGATGTGACGGAAGAAGTTTTTGATGATGTGCTGGCTGTCAATCTCAAAGGCACGGTCTTTGCATGTCGTGCAGCTGTGCCGTATCTGCGTCAGACAAAAGGTTGCATTGTGAATGTCGGCTCAGATGCGGGCGTGCATGGCAATTATTTCTGTACGGCCTATTGCGCGGCGAAGGGCGGCGTCTCGCTCTTCACGCGGGCGCTGGCGCTCGAGCTCGCACATGAAGGCGTGCGTGTCAATGCCATCGCGCCTGGCGACCTCTTGACGCCGTTGACGGAGGCACAACTCGCGGCCGCGCCCGACCGCGAGGCGGCGCTGCGCGAAATGGCATCCGTCTACCCCGTCGGCCACATTGGCACGGCTGACGACGCAGCAGCGGCCATTTGTTATCTCGCGTCGTCTGAGGCGGGCTTCATCACCGGGACGATCCTTTCCATCGATGGGGGGCTGACAGCATGACAATAGCCGAGACAAGCGAGCAGGCGCATCGCTATCTCATCATGACAGCTTCCATTGGCTCGGGCCACATCAAGGCGGCCGAAGCCATTGCACGCGAGGTGCGCCGCGCTGACGAGAATGCGATCATCGAAATCGTCGACTTCATGTCGCGCGGCGTCTCGACGTTGCATTGGCTCATGAAGAAGATCTACCTCCTGATGCTGGCGTTCGTGCCGGACCTCTATGATCGCTGCTATCAGTTCGCGGGGGGCGATGCGAGCGGACGGCTTACGGACACGGCGTTTTCGCTCGTCATGTATCGCCAGATGGCAAAACTCATCGATAGCTTTCATCCCGGCACGGTCATCTGCACGCATCCGTTTCCAGAAGGGGCCTGCTCTTTCATCAAGAAATTCTCGAAGCGGCAATTCCGCCTCGGCGTCGTGATGACGGATTACTCGCTACATGAGATCTGGGTCTACCCGCGTGTCGATGATTATTTTGTTGCCATTCCGAGCATGAAAGACGGCCTCGTCGCGAAGGGGTTCGCGAAAGACCATGTCCATGTGACGGGGATCCCGGTCGATCGCAAGATCTTAGAGCTCCCTGACAAGGCGGGCGCGCGTCGGGCGCTGGGCCTTGCGGCGGAAAAGCCCGTCGTACTCCTCATGGGCGGCGGCCTTGGCCTCGGTGGCATCGAGACGATGCTCGACGAGCTCGAAGGCATTGAGAGGCCATTGACGCTGCTCGTTATCGCGGGGCGCAACGAAGACCTCGAACTCGCCATCCGTCGTCGTGTGCCGACAAGTCGCCATGAGCTTCATGTCTGGGGCTTTACGCAGCGCGCGCAGCTCTTGATGCGCGCTGCAGACATCCTCGTGACGAAGCCTGGGGCACTGACGATGAGCGAATCGTTCATCCTTGGCCTGCCTGCCGTGCTCCACGACCCGATTCCTGGACCGGAGGAAGAGAACGCTGTCTATGCGACAAAGCATGGAGCGGCCGTCTGGGTGCATCCAGGAGAAAGCCTTGCCGGTGCTGTGAAAAATTTGCTCGAACAGCCAAAGCGCCTGGCCACGCTTGCAGGCCGTGCACGTTCCTGCGGCCGTCCCGATGCGGCACTCGAGATTGCGACAGCGTTACGGCCTCAGAAAAATTAAATTTTTTCACGGCAGGTTTTTTCTCATCGGTGTGGAATTTTTTATCAAAGGATTGAGTCTGAGAAAGTTGAGCTGGTGGGATACATGGCAGTCACGAAACTCGAAGTTGTCTGGGAAAAACGATATGTCTGCCCAAAGTGTGGGCGGAAATTGCATTATGTTGAAGGTGATGCCGTATCCGTCGTGGATGGGCGCGTCGATATGAACAGCACGTTGCCGCGCTACGTCTGCACGTCATGCGGCGTTTACTACCGTGAACTCCTCGGATCTGGGTATTTTGAAGAGTACGACCTGCGCGACGAAGTGCGCGCGAAGGCGGCTGCCTCGATGAAAGCCGCACGGGAAAAATGGGCGGCCGTCGGTGCGGCGATGAAGGAAGAGTCCACAGCGGCTCCAGCAGCGCCACAGGAAGAGCGCTATGTCAAGCCAACAGGCGATCTCCAGCCGATGCAGCTGAAGCGCGAGGAAGATGGCAAATGCCCATGTCCGCGTTGCGGCACGCGCATGGATTTCGTCGAAGGTCAGCCCGTGCGCATCGTCGATGGCAAGCCGGACATGGAGAACGTCATGGACCATTTCCACTGTCCATATTGTGATTCCGTCTTTCGACGCATCGCAACGACGGATTTCTTCCAGTATTCGGAGAAATGACGCCGGTGCGACAAAAAACTTGCAGAATTGTCGATTTCCTTGTATCATAAGACTTGTTACAGTTTGCAGGAAGAGGGAAGGTTGCACATATGGTCATGGAGGGAAGGAAGAAGCGGAGAAAATTCGATTTCTTCGTACCGCTTTTGATCGTTATCATCGGCTACTTCGCCTTCGTGCTCATTGGTCAGCAGGTGCATCTCCAGGAGGTCGCGGAAGACCAAGTGGAAGCAGATGCGCGTCTCGCTGCAGCAGAGGCGGAGAACGCGGCGCTCAAGCAAGAAAAAGCCGATCTCCAGGATCCCGCGTACGTCGAAAAGATTGCGCGTGAAGAGCTTGGCATGACGCGCCACGGCGAGCTTCCCTACACGGATGCAAGCAAGTGACGAGGGATATGTTTCATTTTTAGGAAGCAGTGATTGTTTCCGCAAGGAGGAAGAATTAATTTGGCCATTGAAGTAGGCAGTATCGTAGAGGGTGTCGTCACGGGCATCACGAATTTTGGTGCCTTTGTCGAACTGCCGGAAAAGAAAGTCGGCCTTGTCCACATCTCCGAAGTCGCGGATGAATACGTTCGTGACGTGCATGATTTCCTGGAGGAGAACCAGAAGATCAAGGTCAAGGTCCTCAGCATCGATGAGAAGGGCAAGATCGGCCTGTCCATCAAGGCGCTTGAGGACAAGAAGGAGGGTTCCGCAAAGCCGCAAGGCCATGCGCACGCTCCTGGCTTCCATTCTTCCCCCCGTCCGCAGGGCGGCCGCGGCCCGCGAGACTTCCGCCGTTCTGGTGGCCGTTTCAGCGGCAATCCCCGCATGAACGCCTCGTTCGAGGACAAGCTCTCGAAGTTCCTGAAGGACAGTGATGAGCGCCTCACGGATCTCCGTCGCAAGACGGATTCCAAGCGTGGCGGTCGCGGCTCGCGCAGAGATTGAGTCTGAGCCTCCCCGTGGGGGGAGGCTTTTGCATTAGGAGGAGGCAAGCAGCATGACGAAGCTCGCGCGCCGCTTCTATGTGCACCTGAAGCGGTCGCGCCTCCTGCCGCGCGGCACGCGCGTGCTCGTTGCCTGCTCGGGCGGGCCGGACTCCGTTGCTTTGTTGCTTCTCTTGCGGGAGCTCGCGCCGATGCTGCACTTCACCGTCATGGCTGCACACTACGAGCATGGTTTGCGCGGCGAGGCGTCGCGTGCGGATGCTGCATTTGTCGCGGAGCTCTGTCAGTCACAAGGCATCGCGTGTCAGATGGGCACGGCACCGCGCGGCAGTATCACAGGTGCGTCAGAGTCCATCGAGACGGCGGCACGCCGTTTGCGGTATGCATTTCTCGAACAGGCGCGACAAGCAGCGGACGCAGACGTCATCTGCACGGCGCATCATGCGGACGACCAGGCCGAGACGGTGTTCATGCATCTCTTGCGCGGCACGGGGCTCGATGGTCTCGCGGGCATCCCTGCGCGTGATGACGCACGTCATCTCGTGCGGCCGCTACTGCCGTTTCGAAAAGAAGAGCTCATCGCATATTGCGGGGAACAGGGCATTACGCCGCGTCACGATGCGACGAACGATGTGCCGGACGGCCTCAGGAACCGCGTGCGGCTTGATCTCCTGCCGCAGATTGCCGAGGACTACAACCCGCGCATCCGCGAAGGGCTCTGCCGTCTCGCGATAGTGGCAGGCGAAGAACGCAAAGCGCTTGATGCTGTTGCAGAAGACGCTTTCCATCGTCTCCATGATGGCGACCGTCTCGATGCGAAAGGCATGGCAAAGCTGCCGAAAGCCATCGCACGGCGCGTGCTGCGCCGCTACCTCGCCTCGCTCGGCCATGCGCAGGATGTGAGCCTTGAGCGCGCGGAAGCGCTTTTCTCGCTCCTCGCGGGGGAGAGCGGCAAAACCGTCGAACTTCCCGGCATCAGCATCACGAAAGATCACGGCTGGCTCCGGCCGGTCGTTTTCCTAAAGAAAAAAATCATAAGCAAGAACAAGAAATGAGGAAGACGTCATGATGAACGACGACATCGCAAAGATCTACTTTACGGAAGAACAGCTCAAAGCCAAGGTGGCAGAGCTCGGTGCCAAGATCACCGAAGACTACAAGGATGCGAAGGAAGATATCTATTGCGTCGGCATCCTCAAGGGCGCGTCCGTCTTCTATACGGACCTCGTTCGTGCCATCAACCTGCCCGTGCATTTCGATTTCATGATCGCATCGAGCTATGGCAACGGCACGTCGACGACGGGCTCCGTCAAGATCCTCAAAGATCTCGACTACGACATCGAGGGAAAACATCTCATCGTCATCGAAGATATCATCGACTCCGGCACGACGATGAGCTACCTGCTGAAATATTTCGAGCACAGAAAGCCTGCGAGCGTCAAGCTCTGCGCACTGCTTTCGAAGCCGTCGCGTCGCACGGCGCAGGTGCCGATCGACTACTGCGGCTTCGAGGTGCCGGACGAGTTCCTCGTCGGCTATGGCCTCGACTATGCGGAAGTCTACCGTAACCTGCCGTATATCGGCGTTCTGAAACCTGAAATTTATGCATAACACGGATATGCATACCATCTTAGCGGCGGCCTCTTGGTTGCCGACGGAGGAATGCGCATGAATATGAATATGAACAAGTTCCTGCGGAACGTGGGCTTCTATCTGCTCATCATCCTCGTCGCCATTTCGTTCATCGATTATTTCTCGACGCAGAAGACGACGAAGCAGGAGGTCGGCTACACGCAGTTCTTGCAGGAAGTCGATGCAGGCTCGATCTCAAAAGTCGTCATCGTGCAGAACACGCTGCACGTCACGGCGGCGGATGGCACAGAGTACACGACGATCACGCCAGACGCGCCGAATGGCGATCCGAATCTCTACGGCAAGCTCGCGGCGAAGAACATCGATGTGACGGCGGAAAATCCGCCGGAGCCGCCGTGGTGGTCGCAGATGCTGTCGTCTTTGCTGCCGATCCTGCTCCTCTGCGGCGTCTGGTTCTACATGATGCAGCAGTCGCAGGGCGGTGGCGGTCGCGTCATGAACTTTGGCAAGAGCCGTGCGCGCATGAGCGGTGCGGACAAAGTCAAAGTCAACTTCAAGGATGTCGCGGGCGCAGACGAAGCAAAACAGGAACTGCAGGAAGTCGTCGAGTTCCTCAAGCATCCGAAGAAGTACAACGAACTCGGCGCACGTATCCCGAAAGGCGTGTTGCTGTTCGGCCCTCCGGGCACCGGTAAGACGCTTCTGGCGAAAGCCGTTGCAGGCGAGGCGGGCGTGCCGTTCTTCTCGATTTCAGGTTCCGATTTCGTCGAGATGTTCGTCGGTGTCGGCGCGTCTCGTGTGCGTGACCTGTTCGAGCAGGCGAAAAAGAACGCACCCTGTATCGTCTTCATCGACGAAATCGACGCCGTCGGTCGCCAGCGCGGCGCCGGCCTCGGCGGTGGCCATGACGAGCGCGAGCAGACGCTCAATCAGTTGCTCGTCGAGATGGATGGCTTTGCGGCAAACGAAGGCATCATCATCATCGCAGCGACGAACCGTCCGGACATCCTCGACCCGGCGCTCTTGCGTCCCGGCCGTTTTGACCGCCAGATCGTCGTCGACAAACCGGATGTGCGCGGACGTCTCGCCATCCTCAAAGTCCATGCGAAAGGCAAGCCCATCGGTGCCGATGTCGATCTCGACATCCTCGCGCGCCGCACGCCGGGCTTCACGGGCGCCGACCTCGCGAACCTCGTCAACGAGGCGGCACTGCTCGCAGCGCGCCGCGACAAGCACAAGATCGAGATGCTCGAGCTCGAAGAAGCCATCGAGCGCGTCATCGCGGGCCCGGAGCGCAAGAGCCACATCATGAGCGACGAAGAGAAGCGCTTGACGGCCTATCACGAAGGCGGCCATACGCTCGTCGGCATGATGCTCGAGCACGCCGACCCCGTACATAAGGTCACGATCATCCCGCGCGGCCGCGCGGGTGGCTACACCCTGATGTTGCCGAAAGAAGACCGCAATTACGCGACGCGCTCGGAACTCGTCGACCGCATCAAGGTCGCTATGGGCGGCCGCGTTGCCGAGGAAGTCGTGCTGCAGGAGATCTCGACCGGCGCGTCGCAGGACATCAAGCAGGCCTCGCGCATCGTGCGCTCCATGGTCATGGAGTACGGCATGAGCAACGTGCTCGGCCCCGTGTCCTATGGCGAAGGCTCCGACCACCAGGTCTTCCTCGGCCGCGATTTCAACAACCAGCGCAACTACTCCGAGGAAGTCGCAAGCGAGATCGACAAGGAAGTCCGCCGCATCATGGAGGACGCCTATGCGGCCTGCCGCCAGATCATCCGCGAAAACCGCGACAAGCTCGAACTCATCGCGCAGGCGCTCATCGAGCGCGAGACGCTGACGGCCAAGGAGCTCGAAGAACTCCTCGAGACCGGCAAGATCACCGACCCGCCGGAAAACGACGATGACGATGACAAGGGCAACGACCACACGGGCACGCCGCTCGTCACGCCGATTCCCGCCGTCGAGACCGGCGTCGCGCCCGTTCCCGTCAAGGAGGCGGCACCCGAGCCGGAGCCCATCCCCGAAAAGGCTGCTCCAGCAGGCGAAAAGCCCGAGACCGCGCCGAAGTTCAACGTGACGCATTACGACAAGTGAGCCGTGCCTCGAAAAATCTCAGACAAGGAAATTTCATAGAGGACAGTTCTTGACTGTCCTCTTTTTATTCACGCGATCTATCGGAGGCGAATATGAAAAAATTTACCACGGTCGAATTGTTTGCAGGTGCTGGAGGGCTTGCCCTTGGCGTGGAAAAGGCGGGCTTCGTGACGCTCGGCGCAGTTGAAATCGATCATGACGCTTGCGATACGTTGCGCAAGAACCGTCCGCATTGGAACGTGTTCGAAGGTGACATCGCCGAACTGACGCATCAAGACCTGACGCATGTCTACGGACTTCGGAAAGGCGAGCTCGACCTTCTTTCGGGAGGGGCGCCATGTCAGGCATTTTCTTATGCTGGCAAACGTTTGGGGTTTGAAGACACGCGCGGCACGTTGTTTTACCATTACGCGCAATTCTTGCGCCAGCTGCAGCCAAAAATGTTTTTGTTCGAGAATGTGCGGGGGCTTCTGACGCATGACAAGGGGCGGACGTATCAGACGATGCGGAACGTTTTTTCCTTGGCAGGTTATCAAATTCAGAAATCTGTGCTCAATGCGTGGGATTATGACACGGCGCAAAAGAGGGAACGTCTCATCACCATTGGCATCCGCAATGACCTTGCAAGCGTCTGCTCGTTCAAGTTCCCTGAAAAATCATCTTACAAGCCCGTTCTTCGCGATGTGCTCGTCGATGTTCCAGACAGCCCGTACACGCCGTATGGTGAGAAGAAACGCAAACTTTTCGAACTCGTCCCTCCAGGCGGCTATTGGCGTGACATTGATCCGAAGCTTGCGAAGGAATATATGAAATCCTGCTGGAATATGAGCGGCGGGCGCACGGGCATCCTGCGCCGCCTGTCCATGGACGAGCCATCACTGACGGTGCTGACCTCTCCGTCGCAGAAACAGACGGAGCGCTGCCACCCGCTCGAAGCCCGTCCGTTCACGATTCGCGAAAATGCGCGCATCCAGGGGTTCCCTGACGAATGGGCGTTTTGCGGCGGCGTCAGTTCGCAATACCGCCAGATTGGAAACGCCGTGCCGGTCATGCTGGCGTATCATGTGGCGAAAGAGATTCATAAGACATTGGAGGAAGCATATGGACTGGAACATCAGCTTCATCACGGAAGAACAATTCAAGCATCATGTGGCTGAGACCATCGCGGCGTATGGTGACAAGTTGCTCTCTTACAACTTGGAAAAACTCAACAGCAATCTCATCGACCCGATCAAGATGATATTCGATAAGAACGTTTATCGGGAATCGTGGGAAGAACTCATCAAGAGCGAGATTTTTCGGCAACGTGACAAGGCGAGCAACAATGACATCGGCTATTTCCACCAACGCATCTTCCAGTATTTCAAAGGATGCCATGTACCGGATAACGGCAAAGAGGGCGGCTGGGACATCATTTATGAAAATCCGGACGGCATTGCTCTTCCCGAGGGGGATGTTGTCCACACGATTTATGTGGAAATGAAGAACAAGCACAATACCATGAACAGTTCAGCTGCTGGAAAGACGTACATCAAAATGCAGCATCAGCTTTTGCAGGATGATGATTGCGCGTGCTTTCTGGTTGAGGCCATCGCCAAAAGATCGCAGAATATCAAGTGGATGACAACCGTCGACAAGCACAAGGTATCTCACCGGCACATCCGTCGCGTGAGCATCGATCAGTTTTACGCGCTCGTCACGGGTGAGCCGGATGCCTTCCATCAGATTTGCATGATGCTCCCATCTATTATCCGCTCTGTCATCGCATCAAGCGTTGAGACGAAGATTCCAAAAGATACCGCCTATCAGGAACTCGTTGCCATGACGAAGAAATTTGGCACCGCCGATGAAGAACTGTCCATGGCCATGGCCGTCTACCTGCTGGGATTCTCGACGTATCAAGGCTTCCAGTCTTCTGCCGATTCTTCGCTCAAGGACATTTATCAATTTGTTCGTGAACATTGCGCAAAGTACGGGGATTGATTGCAGAGCTGATCTGTGGTGGCAACTTTAGAAAGGAACATGTCATATGATACATTTTTGGAGTAATCAATGGAGCCTCATGCTTCCAGAAGATTGCCCGTATTGCATTAAATACGAAAAGATGGGGAGGGATTATGTCGTTGCTCTTGAGTATGGGGAAACGCGAGAAAAATTCCTCGCGTGCCTCGATATGGAATCCAATGCGCAAGAGCTCTTGAAGCAACTCTCCGAGTGTTTATGCTTGAGAAAAGATTTTCGGACGGATACCGATGTGGAAAACATATATAGCGGCATCCAGCCAGGAATCAATCTATCGTTCATCCCGGATGTGGAAAAATGACGAAGACATCCCCGAAGGCTGTTGCAGAAAAAACTGCAACAGCCTTTTCCTTATGGTATAATGATTTTCGAACTACAGCCTTGCAAGGGGGCATTCTTTTGCGGAAAGAAATCTTGGACCTGCTGAAGAAGGCAGGGGATACGTACATTTCGGGCGAGGACATCGCGGAAAAGCTTGGCGTGTCGCGCACGGCGGTCTGGAAACACATCAAGGAGCTGCGGCGTGCGGGCTATGACATCGTGAGCCAGGCGCACAGCGGCTATGCACTGAAGGGCGCGCCGGACGTGCTGACGCCGGCAGAGCTCGCGCCGCTTCTTCAGGATTCGCTCTTCGGAAAAAACATCATCTATCATGAGGAAACGCGCTCGACGAACGAAGATGCAAAGGCCGCGGCGAACGACGGTGCGCCGGACGGCACGGTCGTTGTGACGGAGTTCCAGGGCACGGGGCACGGACGCCTTTCGCGCGGCTGGTTCTGCCCGAAGGGCGAGGGCGTGCTGTTCTCCGTCATCCTGCGGCCGACGTCGTTTCTGCCGCAGGAGGCGCCGAAGTGCACGCTGCTCGCGGCCGTGGCCGTTGCGCGGGCCATCCGGAGCCTCGGCATCGACGTCGGCATCAAGTGGCCGAACGACATTCTCGCGGGGGGACGCAAGCTCGTCGGCATCCTGACGGAGATGAGTGCCGAGATGGAGCGCATCCACTACATCGTCATCGGCACGGGCATCAACGTAAACATCGGCGCGGATGAGTTCTCACCCGAGATCCAGGATACGGCGACATCGCTCTCGATTCTTGCGGGGCACGCTGTCGACCGCCGTGCGCTGCTGGCCGCCATCCTGCGCGAGATGGAGACGCTCTATGCGGCTGTGCAGCGCGAGGGCTTTGCTCCCGTCTTTGACGCATGGCGAGAGCTCTCCGTGACGCTCGGGCAGGAGGTGCGCGTGCTCGGCGTCAATGAGACGTTCGAGGGCACGGCCGCCGACATTGACGAGACGGGCGCGCTGCTCGTCGATACGCCGGAGGGCCGCCGCCGCGTGCTCGCAGGCGACGTGTCCATCCGCCCGAAAGGCTGGACGGGCAAGAGAACAAACTGAGGAGGACATCCTGTGCTTTTAGTATTCGATATCGGAAACAGCAACATCGTGCTCGGTACCTACGAGGGCAAGAAGCTCCTCAAGCATTGGCGCATCTCGACCGACCGGCAGAAGACGGGCGACGAGTACGGCATGCTCATGAACAACCTGTTCGCTTATCAGGGCATCCAGATGACGGATATCGACGCCATCATCATCTCGTCGGTCGTGCCGCCGCTCGTCGTGCCGATGGTCAAGATGTGCGAGCGCTATTTCCACATCAAGCCGCTGATCGTCGGCCCAGGCATCAAGACGGGCATCCGCCTGAACTATGAGAACCCGCGCGCCATCGGTGCAGACCGCATCGTCAATGTCGTCGGCGCCTACGAACAATATGGCGGGCCGCTGATCGTCATCGACATCGGCACGGCGACGACGTTCGACGTCGTCGATACGAATGGCGACTTTCTCGGCGGCGTCATCGCGCCAGGTATCGGCACGTCGTCCGATGCTCTTTTTGCGCGCGCGTCGCAGTTGCCGCGCATCGAGCTCGTGCCGACGCCAAAGATCATCTGCCGCAACACGATCCAGGGCATGCAGGCTGGCATCGTCTATGGCTACGTCGGCCAGATCGACGGCATCGTGCGCCGCATCAAGGAAGAGTACGGCCACCCGATGAAAGTCATCGCGACGGGCGGCTTCGCGCGCATGATCGCGAAGGAATCGCGCACGATCGACAAGGTCGACCATTTCCTGACGCTGTCGGGATTGCAGGTGCTGTATGAACGCAACGAGGAAAAGCACCGCGAGCGCAACGAGCGCGCGGCAGAGAAGGCGCAGGGGGCAAAGAACGCATGAAGCTCGGTTCCTTCACGTTTGACGCGCCCGTATTCCTCGCGCCGATGGCGGGCGTGACGGATACGGCCTACCGCATCATCGCGCATGACATGGGCTGCCCGCTCTGCTACGCCGAGATGGTGTCGAGCCAGGGCATCCATTTCAAAAATGAACGCACGCTCGCGATGCTGCAGTCCGAAAAGGAAGAACGGCCGCTCGTGATGCAGATCTTCGCCGCGACGCCGGAGATGGCGGCCGAGGCGGCCGCGTATGTCGAGGAGCTCGGCACGGCCGACATCCTCGATTTCAACATGGGCTGCCCCGCGCCGAAAATCGTCAAGAATGGCGAGGGCTCGGCGCTCATGCGCGACCCCGAGCGCGCGACGGCCATCCTCACGGCCATCCGCAAGGCGGTGAAGCTGCCGTTCACGGTCAAGATGCGCATCGGCTGGGATGAAAATCATATCAACGTCGTCGAGCTCGCGAAGCGTGCCGAGGCAGCAGGCGTCGATGCCATCACGGTGCATGGCCGTACGCGCGAGCAGTTTTATCGCGGCCATGCAGACTGGGAAAAGATCGGCGAGGTGCGCCGCGCCGTCGCCATCCCCGTCATCGCGAATGGCGATGTGCGCACGTACGACGACCTCGACCGCATCCGCGACGTCACGGGCTGCGAAGCCGTCATGATCGGCCGCGCGGCGCAGGGCAATCCTTGGATCTTCCGCCAGCTCACACATTACCTGCGCACGGGCGAGCGGCTGCCGGGGCCGACGATGCAGGAGCGCGCCGCCGTCATCGTGCGCCATCTCGACTTGCTGCTGAAATACAAGGGCGACTATGTCGGCCCGCGCGAGATGCGAAAACACGCGACGTGGTACACGCGCGGCATCGTGCACGGTGCCATCCTGCGTGATCTCTTCAACAAGGCGACGACACGCGAAGATTTCCTCGCGATCCTCGAGGAGTATTTCAACTACCACGAATAAGAAAGGGGTTCCTATCCTATGTCGAAGAAAGATAAAGAAGAAAAAGAGTCCATCTGGAGCGGATACTCGAAGAAAGAGAAGAAAGAGCTTGAAGAGCTCAATGCGGGCTATCGTGCGTTCCTGACGACGTGCAAGACGGAGCGCGAGAGCGTCATCGAGGCCGTGCGCCAGGCCGAGGAAGCCGGCTATCGCGACCTTAAGGATTATCTCGCAAAAGGCGAGACGATCCAGCCGGGCGACAAGGTCTATGCTGTGAACATGAAGAAGGCCGTCGTGCTGTTCCAAGTCGGCTCGGAGCCACTCGAAAAAGGCCTCGTGATTCTCGGCGCGCACATCGACACCTGCCGCCTCGATGTCAAGCAGAACCCGCTCTATGAAGATGGCGGCCTCGCGTACCTCGACACGCATTACTATGGCGGCATCAAGAAGTACCAGTGGGTCACGCTGCCGCTCGCGATGCATGGCGTCGTCGCAAAGAAGGACGGCACGGTCGTTGATGTGAAAATCGGCGAGGACGAGGGCGACCCGGTCTTCTGCGTGACGGACCTTTTGATTCATCTCTCGGCTGAGCAGATGAAGAAATCGGGCGCGAAGGTCGTCGAGGGCGAGAACCTCGACATCCTCGTCGGCAATTATCCGCTGAAAGAGGACGACAAGGAATCCGTCAAGGCGGGCGTGCTGAAGCTCCTGAAGGACAAGTACGACATCGAGGAAGACGATTTCCAGTCCGCTGAGCTCGCACTCGTCCCCGCTGGCTCCGCCCGCGAACTCGGTTTTGACCGCAGCATGACGCTCGCCTATGGCCAGGACGACCGCGTCTGCGCCTACACGAGCCTGCGTGCGATGCTCGACGCCGATGCACCGAGGGGGAAGACGTCGTGCTGCCTGCTCGTCGACAAGGAAGAAATCGGCAGCGTCGGCGCGACGGGCATGCAGTCGCGCTTCTTCGAGAACATCGTCGCCGAGCTCATGAATGCCTGCGGCGACTACAGCGACCTGAAGCTGCGCCGCTGCCTCATGAACTCGAAAATGCTCTCGTCCGACGTCTCGAGCGCCTACGATGCGCTCTATGCGAGCTCGTACGACAAGAAGAACGTCGCCTATCTCGGCCGCGGCATGGTCTTCAACAAGTTCACGGGCGCGCGCGGCAAGTCGGGCTCGAATGACGCGAATGCCGAGTACCTCGGCGAGATCCGCAAGATGCTCGACAAGCATGGCGTCCACTACCAGCTTGCGGAGCTCGGCAAAGTCGACCTCGGCGGCGGCGGCACGATTGCCTACATCATGAGCCTCTACGGCATGCAGGTCGTCGACAGCGGCGTCGGCGTCCTCTCGATGCATGCGCCGTGGGAAGCGACGAGCAAGATTGATGTCTACGAGACGAAGAAAGGCTACATGGCCTTCCTCGCCGAAGCGTAACCCCCTGAAACTCCTGAAAATCTTGGGCCTCCCGTGTTTGCGGGAGGCTCTTTGTGTACAAGTATACAGAGGTTGTTACGTGTATACATGTATAATCCTTGCAATTTGTCTTTTCGTATCGTATAATAATCCACAGACACGGCAAAGGCGCCGGAGTCAGATGGAGGGATTCTCATGGATACGAGAGATTTGTCAGTCGCAAGAGTCAAGATCATCGCTCTGAGCCGCATCCACCAGATTGTGGACGATGTTCGGAGGAATCCGCTCGGTTATCGCAAAGATACGCGCGAGTATTGCGATGCGATGTATGAAATCATCGATACCATGCCAGAAGACCGCCTGACGGAAACGGTCACTTCCATCTACAACGGCTACGCGGAAGTCGGCATGGCGGACGAAGGCTACACGGCCGATTCGCTCATGACGCTCGCGCTCGCCATCTATCAGGACGAGCTCGGCGAGCAGACGATTTACGACATCGGCTGGGACAAGTATATTGAAGAATTTTTCCGCACGGTGTCCGCGTGATGGCGCTCTTCTATGGAAAACTGCATAGAAAAATCATTCAAGATGAAATGAAGCAGAATTCTTTTCTAACGAAAAAGGAATCCTGTTTTTTCGTGCTTGAAAGCAGGATTTTCGAGGTGGATGTAGAAGTTGTGAAATATGGCAGTTTTAAGTTGCACAATGCAAAATCCCTCTGTTCGCTTTGGGGAAAGAGAGCCGAAGGATAAGGGGAGAGGCAGATAAGGAGTTGTTATTTTATGAAGTCATGGAAGAAGTGGCTGGCCGTGCTGCTGACGGGCTGCATGATGCTCTTTGCAGCAGGCTGCGGCGGCCAGGGGAGCGGTTCGAAATCCATCGTTTTCGTCTCGCATGATGACGTGACGCAGAGATTCCAGGGGATGCTCTATACAGCGCTGGAAACGCAGGCGCAGGCACTCGGCTATTCCCTGGAAAACACGAATGCGACAATGGACGCGAACAAGCAGATTGACCAGATGAACGAGGTCATCGCGAAGAAGCCGGGTGCCATCATCCTGCTGCCGGTCGAGGCGAATGCGCTGAAGCCGTCCGTCGAGAAGGCGAATGCGGCGGGCGTCCCCGTCATCATCACGAACCGCGACCTCACGGGCGGCAAGACGGCGCAGGTACATTCGGACGAGGAGCAGGCTGGCCGCATGCAGGGCGAGTATATGGCAAAGCACCTGCCGCAGGGCGCGAAGATTGTATATTTCCTTGGCGACAGCACACAGGCATCGGCGCAGCTGCGCTGGCAGGGCTTCAAGGCGGCCTGCCTCGACAAGCGCCCCGACGTCGAGCTGCTCGCGATGACGGATGCGGGTTGGAGCCATACGGAGGCGCTCAAAGACATGACGCTCTGGCTCAAGCTGTTCCCGCAGATCGATGGCGTTGCTTCGGGCAATGACGACATGGCGCTCGGCGCGCTCGACGCGATGAAGGCAGCTGGCCGTTTCGACAGCCATGTCGTCATCTGCGGCGTCGATGCCGGCGATGCCGCGCTGAAAGCCGTCGCGGCTGGCGAGATGAGTCAGACCATCAAGCAGGATGTAGACACCACGGCCACGACCATTCTCGACCTCATCCAGAAGATGGCGAAGGATGGACAGGCGGAAGCCGACGAGAAAGTGCCCTTCATCGAAATCACGAAGGACAATGTCTTGCAGTTTCTGAAGTGAGCGGGAGGTGTGCATTTTGAAAGATCTCAGTGTCAAAATCAAGATCCTGCTGCTCGCAGTCATCATGCTCGTCATCACGTGCATCGTCGCGGCGGTCGGCATCTATTCGAACCACCAGTCGAAGCAGGCGGCCGATGACATGTACAACCGCAACCTCATGACGACGCAGTACCTCAATGAGGCGACGGTGCAGCTCCGCACGATGGAGAGCGACGTGGACTACCTGCTGCTGCAAGATTTCACGCCAGAAAACCAGAAGCTCCTGATCGACGACCTCATCGCGAAGGCGAAGACGATCCAGGGCGATGCCGACAAGATCAAGGACATCGATACGGGCGACCGTGCACAGGCGTCCATCGAAAAGCTCAATGGCAATCTCAGCGACTTCATCACGTCGGCCGAGAGCGCGAAGAGCCTCACGACGTCGCAGGAAGACAAGGCGAAGCTCATGAAGAGCCTCAGCGGTGTCAAGGAAATCAGCGCGCGCCTCTCCGAGCTCACGCCGGACAACATCCAGCAGGGCAAGCTGCTGTTCGAGCAGTCAAATGCCGTCTATGAGCGTTCCATCAAGATTTTCCTCGGGATCATCCTCGCGGGCCTGATCATCGGCGTCGCGGCCGCCCGCATCATCTCGAAGAACATCGCTGACCCGCTCGAAGAGTCCGTCGGCCTGCTCAATGCCGTGGCTGATGGCGATCTCACGCAGGATCTGCCGCCCGAGCTTGCCGACCGCCGCGACGAAGTCGGCGAGATGGTGGCGTCGCTCGAAAAGATGCAGCAGGCGCTCCGCACGTTCCTCAAGGACGTCCACGAGGAAGCCGAGCGCAGTGTCGCGATGGTGCATGAGGTGCAGGAACTCGTCGGCGCGCTCAACGATGGTGCGCAGGACATGTCGGCGGTCACGGAAGAGATGGCGGCTGGCATGGAGGAGACGGCGGCATCAACGTCGAACCTCGAGAACCTCAGTGACCAGATCAGCGCGAGCGTGAAGTCGAATGCCGACGAGGCAGAGAAGAGCGAGGCGTACACGAACGAAGTCGCCGAGCGTGCGAGCAAGCTCAAGCAGGATATGGATGCATCGAGCAAGAAAGCGTATGACGTCTACCATCAGACGAAGGATTCTGTCGAGGATGCCATCGAGGCGGCAAAAGTCGTCGACAACATCACACTGCTGACGAAGGACATCACGGACATTGCCGAGCAGACGAATCTCCTCGCGCTCAACGCGGCCATCGAGGCGGCGCGCGCAGGCGAAGCAGGCCGCGGCTTCTCCGTTGTCGCTGACGAAGTCCGCAAGCTCGCTGAGCAGTCGCAGCAGACGGCCGAGAAAATCCAGTCGCTGACGGGCCGCGTGACGAGCTCGGTCAGCGACCTCTCCGAAGGCGCGAACGGCCTGCTGCAGTTCATGGAGCAGAACGTCGCGAAAGACTATGAAGCCATCACGAAGACGGCCGACCAGTACCGTGCCGATGCCGATTACCTGCGCGACTTCGCGCGCAAGAGCAGCGAGGCGTCGCAGGGCATCACGAACGATGTCGATACGATGAACAACGCGATGACGCAGATTGCGAAAGCCACGCAGGAAGAAGCGCAGGGCAACACGCAGGTCGCCGAGAAGGTCACGGAAGTCGCCGAAAAGGCGAACCAGATTCTCGAGAAGGTCCGCGAGTCGCAGGAAGGCGCCGAAAAGCTCAAAGAACAGGTTGCGAAGTTCAAAGTTTGAGCATGCTTTATTGAAAATGAAAGAATCTCCACCAGAAATGGCAGGAGATTCTTTTTTTCTGTAGAATTTTTGGAAAAGAGACAGAGAAACAGACAGGGAACATGGAAAGGGGCGCAGATGGGATGCCGATGTTTCGAAAATCGATGATCGTGCTGCTGCTGCTCGCGCTCGTCGCGGGCGGCGGGGCGCTCTATGGCATGCACGCGCAAAGTGATGCGACCGTGCTCGATGCGGCGACGCAGCCAGCCGCTTCCTCTGGCGATGGTGGAACATCGCAGGATGGCGGCCTGACCGTCTACGTCACAGGTGCGGTCAACCAGCCCGGCGTTGTGACGGTCGCGACGGGCGCGCGCATCGCCGATGCCGTCAACGCTTGCGGCGGCCTCTCGCCGGACGCTGATGGTGAGGCCATCAACATGGCGCAGGCCGTGAAGGACGGCCAGCAGATCCGCGTGCCAGCGAAGGGCGCGCAGAACGCGGCGGCGAATGGCGGAAATAACACGGCCTCTGCGAAAGCAGGCGGTTCCGCAAATTCCGCCGACACGGGCGGCCTCGTCAACATCAACACGGCCGACGAAAAAGCGCTCGACACCCTGCCGGGCGTCGGCCCCGCGACGGCACAGAAAATCATCGAATACCGCGAGAATGAGGGCGCGTTCCAGAGCCCCGAAGACATCATGAAAGTCCGCGGCATCGGCAAAGCGAAATACGAAAAGATGAAGGACAAGATTACGATATGAAAATCCTCGCAGATTTCGAAGAAGGGCAGCAGCAAGAGAGCTTTCTCGTGCTGCTGCTCTTCGTGCTTTCGCTCGGCATCTTTCTCGCAGCCGAGCTGCCGTGGCGCTTGCCCGTTGCCGTGCTTGGCGGCGCGTTCATGCTGCTGCTTCTTGCATCGGCCGTGCTCGTCTTCCGACGGAGCCGCTGGGCATTCCTGCCGCTCGCGTTGCTGTTCCTTGTGCTCGGCGCTCTGCGCTTCCTGACAGCCGACGCACTGCCAGCAAATGACATCTCTGCCTTTGCCCGTCAGGACGTCCACGTCACGGGCCGCCTCGTCGAAGAACCGCGTGTGACCGAGGACGCGACGGGGCAGACGAAGCTCCGCTACCATGTCGAGGCGGAGTCCATCCGCCAGCAAGGCGGAGCGCCGCAGACGGCGACAGGCGGGCTCTATATCTACAGCCGCCCGCAGGAAGGGCAAGCTGTGCCGGACGCCTCTATCGGCGATACCATCGAGGCATCGGGCAAGGTGCGTCTGCCGCATGGCTATCAGAATCCCGGCCAGCTCGATACAAAGCTGCTGCTGCGCGTGCAGGGCATCACGGCCTCCGTCGCCGTCGGCAAAGCGGGCGTGCGCGTGACGCCGGAGGAACACCCGACGCTCACGATGCAGCTCCTGCGCCGCATCGCGGCCATCCGCGAGCACTATGCGGCGAGCATGCAGGAAGTCATGCCGGAGCATGATGCGGCGGCAATTTTTGCGATGTTGTTCGGCGGCTACGACGGCATCGACCCGGCGCTGCTCGTTTCTTTCACGACGACGGGCATCGTGCACATCCTCTCGGTTTCGGGTTCGCATATCTCGCTGCTCGCGGCCGTGCTGGCGTGGCTCGGCGGCCTGCTGCGATTGCCGCGGCTCGTGACGGCGGGACTCGTGCTGTTCGCCATCACGGTCTATACGCTGCTCGCGGGCTGCGTGCCGCCCGTGTTGCGAGCGGCGGCCATGGGCGGACTGACGTTCCTTGCGCTGGCGCTTGGGCGCGAGCGCGATGCGCGGCGGCTCTTGCTGATCGTCGGCATCGGTATGTTGCTCCTCTGGCCGCTCTTGCTGTTCCACATCAGCTTCCAGCTGTCATTCCTCGCGACGGCCGGCCTCATCTACCTCGCGCCTGGTCTCGGCCGCTGGCTCGAGGCGCGCGGCCTGCCGCGCTTTCTTGCAGGGAGCTTTGCGCTCTCCATCAGCGCGCAGGGCGCGACGCTGCCCGTCATCGCGTATTACTTCAATCAGCTCTCACTGTCGTGCCTGCTCGCGAACCTCATCGTCGTGCCAATCGTCGAGCTCATGATCGTCTTCGGCTTGTTCGCGGGCCTCGTCGGCTGGCTTGTCGCGCCGCTCGGCAAAGTCGTGTTTGCGTTCGACAGCCTGCTCTATGGCCTTGTTCGTGAACTGACGCGCATCCTTGCGGCACTGCCGGGCAGCATGGTCTGGGTGCCGACGCCGGGGGTGCTTGCATGCATCATTTACTACCTCGGGCTCGGCGCGTTCTTGCTGCCTGACGAAAAGAAACAGGCGGCGAGTCTTTTTGCTAAGGCGCATCGAAAGCAGGGCGCGGTCGGGCTCGTGGCGATTCTCGTTTTTTGTCTCGCGGCGCACCTCGCACGGCCAAACGAGATGGCCGTGCATTTCATCGATGTCGGGCAGGGCGACGCTGCGCTTGTCGTCACGCCGCACGGCCATGCGTTCCTCATCGATACGGGCGGCACGCGCGAGCAATCGTTTGATGTCGGCTCGCGCGTCGACGTGCCATATCTGCTGCATTACGGCATTCATTCTGTCGATGCCATTTTCCTTTCCCATGCGCACGAAGACCACGCGGCCGGCGCTGGCGCCGTGCTAAAGCTCCTGCCCGTGCAGCATGTCTTTACCTCGAGCGAAGGGCGCGAGCTGTATGCGAAGAGCATGGGACTCTCGACGGCTGACCCGCAGCTGCAGAAATTTGCCACGCTGGAAACGGGCAGCTGCTATACGATCGATGGTGTGACGATCGAGGTCGTCTCGGCACCGACAGCCGAGGAAGCGCAGGCGCAGGGTGGTACTGGCGGCAACGAAGCATGCGATGTCGTGCGCGTGCGCTATGGCGGCGCGTCGTTCCTCTTCACAGGCGACATGACGAAAGAGCAGGAGACCGAGCTGCTCGAGGACGGCCACGACGTTGCGGCGACCGTGCTCAAAGTCGGCCACCATGGCTCGAACACGTCATCGAGCGAACCCTTCCTGCGCGCCGTCGCGCCACGCTACGCCGTCATCTCCGTTGGCGCGGACAACAGCTTCGGCCACCCGAAGAAAGAAGTCCTCGACCGCCTCGCTGCCCTCAGCGTCCCCGTCCTGCGGACGGACGAGCAAGGTGCCATCGTCTTTCACACGGACGGTAGGAAGCTCTTCGTCGAAACGTATGTAGACCATCGCGTCAAAGGCTCCTCCTAAGGGGGAGCCAAAAGAACCTGTGTCTTTCTCGGAACAATATGGTAAGATACGCATAGAAGGTAAAGAAGGTGAATCTATTGTCTATCGAAATCGAGCGCAAGTTCCTCGTAAAACCTTCCTGGCATCCCGCATCGTCCGGCGAAGAAATCGCGCAAGGCTATCTTTCCTCTGTCCCCGAGCGCACCGTGCGCGTCCGCATCCGCGGCGACCGCGGTTATCTGACGGTGAAAGGCAAGAATGGCGGCATGGACGCAGCACGGCGGGCGGAGTTTGAGTACGAGATCCCCGCAGCTGACGCCCGTGCCATGCTCGCGCTCTGTGAGCTGGGCGTCATCGAGAAAGTCCGCCATGTCGAGCTCGCAGCTGACGGCCATGTATGGGAGATCGATGTCTTTCATGGCGCGAATGAAGGGCTCGTCGTTGCCGAGGTGGAGCTTGGCGCAGAGGATGAGCCGTTCACGCGTCCCGACTGGCTCGGCGAGGAAGTCACAGGCGATGCGCGCTACTACAATTCCAGTCTCTCGAAACATCCGTATACATCATGGAACGCATAAAAAATCACTGGCAATCACAGGTTACGATCAGGAAACGGAGGTATTTCCATGGAATTCAATGACGTCATCCAAAACCGTTATGCTTGCAAGAAATACGATGGCACGCCCGTCGCGAAAGAAGCGCTCGACGCCATCCTCGAAGCTGGCCGCCTCGCGCCGACGGGCAAGAACCTGCAAGGGCAGCATGTCTATGTCATCACGAAGGCGGACGACCTCGCAAAGATCGATGAGCTCACGCTGTGTCGCTATGGGGCACCTGTCGTGTTGCTCGTGACGTATGACAAGGACAACATGTTCACGTATCCTGGCGGCGTTGCTACGAGCGGCGTCGAGGATGCGTCCATCGTTGCGACACACATGATGCTCGCCGCGACGGCCAATGGCATCGAGAATTGCTGGCTGAATTTCTTCGACCCCGCAAAGGCAAAGGAACTGTTCCACCTTCCCGAAAATGAGGAAGTCGTCCTGCTGCTCGACCTCGGCCACGCCGCTGACGTCCCCGCCGGCAAGCCCTTGCCAAACCACACGAGCCGCAAGCCTCTTTCGGAAACGGTAACGTATCTCTGATGCTCGAACTTCTAAATTTAAACGAAAAACAGCGTTCCGTCGCCGAAAACCTCGACTCCAATATTCTCTTAACCGCCCCTGCCGGCACGGGCAAGACGGACACGCTCTCCTACCGCATCGCGAACATCATCGACGCTGGCCGTGCCGAGCCGGAGGAAATCCTCTGCCTGACATTCACGAACAAGGCCTGTCAGGAAATGCGCGAGCGCATTGAGCTGCGCGCGGGCGAGCCTGGCAGCCGCGTCTATGTGCGGACGTTCCACAGCTTTTGCTACGATGTCATCAAGTCGGAGGCCAAGCGCCATTCCGACTTGTTCACGGACTTCGTTATCTTTGACGAGTCGGACTGCCGCACGCTGATCCGCGACCTCATGGGGGAGGATCTCGACGTCCCTGCCGCGACGCTTGCGCGGCTGATCGCCTTTTCGAAGGAGAAGATGGCCGTCTGGGACATCCTGACAGGCGACCCTGCCGCTGATGCCAAGACTGTCGTCGCACGCATCTACCGTGAGGCGCGCGATGACCTTGCCGCCATCTGCGTCGATGAGCACTACCAGCGATTGCCGCGCCTCGTCGAGGGCTGGGAAATCTGGGGCGCGTCGTTCCTGCGCCGCTATGACATGCGCCTGCAGGAGGCGCACGGCCTCGATTTCACCGACCTCATCGTGCGGGCAAAACGGCTGCTGCGCGAACTCGAGATCGCGCGGCGCTGGGCGGCGCGCTTCCGCTACATCAACATCGACGAAGCGCAGGACACGAGCACGCTCGAATATGGCATCCTCGAACGCATCTTCGGTAAGAGCAAAATTTTGCTGTCTGGCGACTTGTTCCAGACCATCTATGGCTGGCGCGGCTCGCATCCCGAGGTCGTCGTGCGAGCGTTCGAGGAAACGCACCATCCCGAGAAGATCGTCCTTTCCGAGAACTATCGCTCGACACAGACGCTACTGCGCGCGTCGTTTGGTGCGCTCGAGCGACTGTTCCCCGTGCGCGTCGCCGAAGTCTATCCCGATGGCTTTGCGGCCGAAAGCGAAGAGCGGGGCGAGCCCGTCGAAATCAAGGGCGCAGGCGACTTTGCCGAGGAGGCGCAGTGGATCTATTACCGCATCCTCGAACTCCCTGCGACGGACTATTCGCGCATCGCGATCCTCGTGCGCAGCAACCGCTATGCAAAAGAACTTTCGGCGCAGTTCCGCTCCATCGGCCAGCAGACGGGCGGCGAGGCGCTGCCGTTTCTGCTCATTGACGATACGCGCTTCTTCCAACGGCAGGAGGTCAAGGATGCGCTCGCTTTCCTGCGACTGACGGTCAACCGCCACGACGTCGCGAGCCTCATGCGCGTGCTCGGCCGCTATGTGCGCGGCGTCGGGCCAGCCGCCATCCGCACGATTTCTTCGCAGGAGTATCGCCGCGCCGGCGTGCGCATGACGGACTATCTCGATCCTGCGGCGCGCGAGACAGGCGATCCGTTCGTGCCGCTCCTCGACGCGCTCGCAGAGGGGAATGTCGTCGTCTTTGACGTCGAATCGACGGGGCTCGACACCGTGCAGGATGAGATCGTGCAGATCGCGGGCGTGCGCCTCGCGCCGGACGGCAGCATCGCCGAGCACTTCATGCGCTATCTTTGCCCGACGTGCCCGATGAGCAAGGGCGCGGAAGACACGCACCATCTGACGATGGCGTTCCTGCGCGAGCATGGCGAAGACCCTGCCGCCGCCCTGCGCGATTTCTGCGCGTTCGCGGCGGGCAGCGTGATTGTCGGACACAACGTCACGTATGACCTGCGCATCCTCGGCAGCCAGCTCGCACGCCTCGGCCTGCCGCCACTTGACTACCCTGTGTATTTCGACACGCTCGACATCTTCCGCCGCTTTCATCCGAACCTGCCGAACCACCGGCTCGAATACCTCGGCCAGGTCTGTGAAGTCACGCATGCCTCGTCGCATGACGCGTTTGACGACATCTGCGCGACGGCCGAAATCCTGCTCTACGCCATCGAGCACGACATCCGGCCGACGGCTGCGCCGCGCCGCGCCTGCATGGAAAAATATCTCGACATCTTTGCGCCGCTCGCGGAAAAGCTCACACTCCTGCGCGTGCAGGCAACGGAGCTCCGCCCGTGGCAGACGCTCGGCCAGATTGTGCTCGAGACGGGCATGGCCGACTACTACAAGAAGCGCCACGAGGAAAACCGCATCGAGAACTTGCGCGACCTCTTCCGCCGCGCGAAGGAGCTCGATGACAAGGAGCTCCCGCCCGTCGATGCCGTCTACCAGTTCCTCAGGTACACGACGCTCTCGACGACGGACCTCGATGCATTGACGAAGAAAAAGAAGATTCCCATCATCACGATTCATCAGGCCAAGGGCGCGGAGTTCGACGACGTCTTCCTCGCGGGTCTCCAGCAGGGCACATTTCCCGGCCTGCCTGCGCTCAAGAAGAAAGACACCAGCGAGGAAAAGCGCCTGTTCTATGTCGCCATCACGCGTGCGAAACGGTTGCTCTTCCTTTCGTGGTGCCAGTTCCGCTACGGCCACTACCAGCAGGAAAGCGAATTCATCCGCGCACTGCCGAGTGATTGCGTGCGGCGGGTATAAACATAAAGAGAGATACACGAAATACACGAAGGGCGCCTGCCAGAAAAGATTGGCAAGCGCCCTTCGTGTATCCTGAAATTTTACGGTTTGCAGACCTTGCACGGCACATAGCCGGCATCGACGGCTTCATCCCGCGTCTGGAACGGGACGAAGTTTTCCGGGTGCTTGATCGTACGGCAGTCGGAGTAATGGAACTTCATCGACCGAGGATTGCCGAGATAGTCCGAGGCCAGGGCTGGCGTGGCCATTGATACGACCATCGCCGCGAGCAGAGCAAGTGCGCATTTTTTGAGCATGGGGGATCCCTCCTTTTATCATTCGCTCGTCATGCTGCTTTTAGTTGCATTGTAGTTGCTGATGAATGCTGCATAGTTTTGCTGTACTTGCTTGTCAAGAGCATCTGCTTCCTTTTTCTTTGTCATGGCGTCTTTTTCATAGTGGTTGAACTGCAGGTGTGCACTGATGTTCATGAGCTGGCAATACCGGATGGAATCCGCTAGGACTTGGGCGAATTGCTGTTGTAATTTTTCCGTACCGGCGGGGGCTTTCAGGGCATTGATCTGATAACGGATTCCGTTGCGTGCAGAGGTGGCATTGTTGATGATGTTGAAATAATCTGCCCAGATCATGCCGCCCTTGCGATCACTTTCCATCATGGCGCCCAGATCTACTTTTGCACTGTCATAGTTGCTGATGATCTGATCCATCTTTTTGAAGAAATCATTGATGGCTGCCTGATGTTCTTGCCGTTCTTTTTCCATCCGCTTCTTTTCTTCGTCGAGGCGTTTTTGTTCCGTGATAAAAGATGTCAGCTGTTGTGGGACATTCGTTAGATCAATGCCCGTGGAGAAAGACGTGTTTTTGATGTCAAGTTGATCTTCCATGGCTTTTGCATCCTGGATGTCCGTTTTGAGGCTTTCAATGACCGAAGGAGTTTCTTCATCGAGCGGTTTGTTGAGGACAAGGATGATTTGATCGCACAAGGCGCTTTCCTTTTGAAGCAATGCCAGCGTTGTCTTGTGTTGTTCTGAATAGCCTTTCAAAGGCTTTTTCTTGGAAAATGTACCAGCAATTTCATCGAGATCATCCTTGTTTTTCTGCAACTGCGATTTCGTATCGGAAATTATGTTGTCTTTTAAGAGATTGGCCTTGATGTTATCAGCCACATAGCTCTCATTGCTGTCAACTGTGCGGGAGGCTTCTGCGTAATAGGCGAGGTAGTGATCGACATCGAGGTTATTGTAATAATAGGAGGCACCGCCGATGGCAAACAAGATTGCGACAAGCAGGGCGGCTCCGAGCTTTAGGTACGGACTTTCTTTGAAACGCTGTGCAAAAGATCGGAATGCGGAGGGGGCTTCCTGTGCGCTGCGGCTTGCGCCACATCCGACACAGAACTTGGCATCTGCTTGGTTTTCCGCTCCGCATTTCAGGCACGTCCATGGTTCGGGGCGGGGACAGCGTGTGCCGCATTCTGGACAGAATGACACGGTGTCATCAGTAATTTCCTTGCCGCAGTTCGGGCATTTTCGCAACATATGTATCAGATCCTTTCAGGTTTTGGCATAGGAATGCTATGAATGAAACTCACTTAAAGTCTTTATTCTGCAAAAACGATGAAAGTCCTCTTTTATGGCGAAATTCTTATATATGGATTCACGAGTAAGAAGAAGCTATTTTGTCTCGTTCCTTGCAGGAAGAGCAGGAATTTTTAAGAAAAAAGAGAAATATCATCACAGAAGTGAAGGAGAGGAGGACGCTGCATGAAACAAGATAAATCATGAAGGTTGTGGAACTGGGAGAGATTTTGAGGCAGCATTCACTTGATTTCGAAGGGGAGCAGAAAACGGGGATGCAGATGCGATGTACCAGCTAGGCAACTGCTACTGGGAGGGTGAGGGCATCGCACGTAATCATCTCAAGGCATTAAAATGGTATCGGGAGGCGGCAGAGGCAGGTGGAAATGGAGATGCGATGGAGCCAGATGTTGAATGATCTTGCGAACCGTTACTATTGGGGCAATGGCGTTCCTCAAGATAAAGAGAGAGCATGTGAGTTATTTGTAGAAGCTGCAAAATTGGGGAATGAAAAGGCGAAGAGAACGTTGGATAGCTATCGTGCGGCCAGAGCTATTGCGAATGCATTCAAAAAATAGGGAGTTTAGCCATCATTGAGTGCAGAATACGGTGAATGATTTTTGAATGATGGACGGTCGTCGTGCGTGACGGCCGTTCTTTTTTCGCTTGTTTTTCCGCGAACTACTTGCAAAATGCGGCTGATTTTCTTATAATGAGAGTATCTAAAGGTCAAATAGTCAATGAACGTTTCACGAAGGTGATAAAATGAGCAACATTGCAGATTTGATTGAAGCGTATATCCGGCAGCAGCTCGCACAGCAGCAGGATGGTAAGGTGGAGCTGCGGCGGACGGATATCGCGGACAAGATTTCTTGTGCGCCGTCGCAGATCAGCTATGTGCTGTCGACGCGCTTCACGCAGGACAAGGGCTTCGTCGTGGAGTCGCGGCGCGGGCTCGGCGGCTTCATCCGCATCGTGCAGATTCCAGACCAGCAGCAGGTCAAGAACATGATCTTTTCCGACATGCGTGGAAAGATCACAGGGGCGACGACGTATGGCGAGGTCGAGGGGATGTTCCACTACCTCCAGCAGCACGAGCTCATCACGCAGCGCGAGGCCGCGCTGGCGATGCAGGTCGTGACGGGGCTGTTCCACTCGCCGACGATGGACGTGGCGGAAAAAGTGCAGATGATCCAGGGGCTTCTGACAACACTGGAGAAGTTTTCGTAGTATAATGGAAATGGGAATGCCCGGTGAGGGAGGACATACTTATGCTTTGTGATGATTGTGGAAAGAAGGAAGCTGTCGTCCATATCGTGCAGATCGGGCCGAATGGCCGCGTGGAGAAGAATCTCTGCGAAGACTGCGCGCAGAAGTACGGCAGCACGATGTTCGACCAGCAGGAGAGCCCGATGTCTGTGAATGACTTCCTCAAGGGCGTCTTCAGCAACCCGCCGAAGACGACGCGCGAGGAGGCGCCGCAGGGAGGCGAGCTCGTCTGCCCGAACTGCGGCATGAGTTACCGTGATTTCCAGCAGACGGGCAAGATCGGCTGCAGCGTCTGCTACGATACGTTCCGCGCACAGCTCGAGCCGCTCTTACGCCGCGTGCATGGTTCGAGCGTCCACAGCGGCAAGATCCCGCATCGGACGGGCGGCCGCCTCGAGACGAAGCACGAGATTGCCGTGCTGCGGGCGGCGCTGAAAGAATCCGTCGAGAAAGAAGCGTATGAGCAGGCGGCGGAGTACCGCGACCAGATTCGCGCGCTCGAGCGCAAGCTCGCACAGCAGGAAGGGGAGGAACAGCATGCAGCAGAGTGAGACGCAGGAAAAGAACCTGTTCCGCGCGAATGGCCTGCCGTGGCTCACGAGCCATGCGCCAGAGAGCGATGTCGTGATCTCGAGCCGCATCCGCCTCGCACGCAACTACCGCAAAGTGCCGTTTCCGAACCGTGCGGACTTCGAGCAGCTCGCGGCCGTCTTGCAGCTGACGGACAGTGTCATCCCCATCGTGGAGCAGGTGACGCAGCAGCATCTCGCGCACTATGCGATGGATCGCCTGACGAAGCTCCAGCGCGACGTGTTGATCGACAAGCGCCTTGTGACGAACAACCTCGTAGCGAATCCGCAGGATCGCGCGGCCTATATTTCGGACGACGCGAGCATCAGCCTGCTCGTCAACGAGGAAGATCATCTGCGCATTTCGTGCCGCACGCCGGGGCTCGCACTCGAACAGGCGTACGAGACAGCGTCTGCCATTGACGATGCATTCGAGTCGAAGCTCGATATCGCTTTTGATGAAAAGATGGGCTACCTCACGAGCTGTCCGACGAACCTCGGCACGGGCCTGCGCGCCTCTGTCGTGCTGCACCTTCCGGGCCTCGTTTTCACGCGGAACATCGCGAACATCATCAACATCTCGCAGCAACTCGGCCTGTCGATCCGTGGCCTCTATGGCGATGACAAAGAAGTCGTCGGCAATCTGTTCCGCGTGTCGAACCAGCTGACGCTCGGTTTCAGCGAGCAGGAAATCATCGACAATCTCAAGAGCGCCGTGACGGAGATCATCGCGCACGAACGCCGCGCGCGCAAGGCATTGGCGCTCTATATGAAAGAACACCTCGAAGACGACATCTGGCGTGCGTATGGCACGCTCAGGTATGCGCGCCTGCTGACAGAGAAGGAAGTGCTCGCGCTGTTTTCAAAGGTGCGGCTCGGCATCGACATGCGGCTTGTCGAGGAAGTCTCGGCCGACTGCTTCCCTGATGTCCTGATCGGCAGCCGCGCGAGCTGGCTGCAAAACCTCGCAGGCACGGAGAACATGTCGAAGAACGAGCTCGATAAGTTGCGCGCCGAGACGGTGCGCTCGGCGCTCGCTGCTCATCCGGGCCGTGCGGCACGGGCCGAGGCGTAAAAGGAGAATACCATGAAACAAGGCAGATTCACGAACCGCGCCGTCAAGGCCATCGAGTTCGCACAATACGAGGCGCAGGAGCTCGAGCAGGACTACATCGGCACAGAGCACATCCTGCTCGGCCTCTTGCATGAGCGCGAAGGCATCGCAGCAAAGGCGCTCGGCTCCGTCGGGCTCGATTTCCAAGCTGTG
Source organism: Selenomonadaceae bacterium (assembly GCA_034186105.1). GTDB lineage: Bacteria > Bacillota > Negativicutes > Selenomonadales > Selenomonadaceae > Selenomonas_C. The sequence goes on along the minus strand of JAXGCE010000030.1, from coordinate 17,022 downwards.
CGCCAGCAGGTCGAGAATGTGCTCGAGCAGGAGGAGCAGTACCCGTCGGACAACCCGTACTACACGCCGATGGCGAAGCATGCCATGGAGATGAGCGTGCGCGAGGCGCAGCGGCTCGGCCACAGCTATGTCGGCACGGAGCATATCCTTTTGGGCCTGCTGCATGATGAGGACAGCGCGGGCGCGCGCGTCATCGAGTCCATGGGCGTCGATCTTGAAGCGCTCAAGACGACGGTCTACAACCTGCTCGATGCAAAAAATCCCGAAAGCACGGACACGCAGGGCGCGACGGACGGCAAGAAGAACGCGACGCCGCTCCTCGCACGCTATGGCCGCAGCCTGAACGACATGGCACGGCAGGAAAAGATGGATCCCGTCATCGGTCGCGCGAAAGAGATCGAGCGCGTCATTCAGATCCTCTCGCGCCGCACGAAGAACAACCCGATCCTGATCGGCGAGCCAGGCGTCGGCAAGACGGCCATTGCCGAAGGGCTTGCGCAGCGCATCGTCGAGGGCTCCGTGCCGTACATGCTGCAAGACAAGAAAGTCTATTCGCTCTCGATGGCGTCCATCGTCGCGGGCGCGAAATTTCGCGGCGAATTCGAAGAACGCCTCAAAGGCATCATCGACGAGATCCGCCGCGCAGGCGACATCATCCTGTTCATCGACGAGATGCACACGCTCGTCGGCGCGGGTGCGGCCGAGGGCGCGCTCGACGCCGCGAACATCCTGAAACCGGCGCTGTCGCGCGGCGAGATCCAGATCATCGGCGCGACGACGCTCGACGAGTACAAGAAGCACCTCGAAAAAGATGCCGCGCTGTCGCGTCGCTTCCAGACGATCATGGTCGAGGAACCGAGCGTCGATGACGCCATCGAGATCCTCACGGGTCTGCGCGACAAGTACGAGGCGTTCCATCGCGCAAAAATCACGGACGAGGCCGTGAAAGCGGCCGTGAAGCTCAGCCAGCGCTACATCACGGATCGCTTTCTGCCGGACAAGGCCATCGACGTCATGGACGAGGCCGCGTCGAAATGCCGCATGAAGATGGTTGCGCCGCCTGAGGAAGTCAAGGCCATCGAAGAGCGGCTGCGTGGTTTCACGAATGACAAGGAAGCCGCCATCACGGCGCAGGACTACGAGCGCGCCGCGCGCCTGCGTGACGCGGAGCAACAGGTGAAAGAAGAGCTCGTCGCCGCGAAGAACCGCTGGGAGAAGCGCGAAGAAGCGCCGATCACGGTCACGGAGAACGACATCGCCGACGTTGTCGCGCTCTGGACAGGCATCCCCGTGCGCCGCATCGCGGCGAAGGAATCCGACCGCCTGCTGCACATGGAAAAAGTGCTCACGCGCCGCGTCGTCGGGCAGGAAGAAGCCGTCAGGGCCGTCGCGAAAGCCATCCGCCGTGCGCGTGCAGGTCTCAAAGACCCGAAGCGCCCGATCGGCTCGTTCCTGTTCCTCGGCCCGACGGGCGTCGGCAAGACGGAGCTCGCGCGGGCGCTCGCCGAGGCGCTGTTTGGCAGCGAAGACAACATCCTGCGCTTCGACATGTCGGAGTACATGGAGAAATATTCCGTCTCGCGCATGGTCGGCGCGCCTCCGGGCTACGTCGGCTATGAAGAGGGCGGTCAGCTCACGGACGCTGTGCGCCGCAAGCCGTACAGCATCATCCTGCTCGACGAAATCGAAAAAGCGCACCCCGACCTCTTCAACCTGCTGCTGCAAGTGCTCGAAGACGGCCGCTTGACGGACGGGCAGGGCCGCACGGTTGATTTCCGCAACACCGTCATCATCATGACGTCGAATGCGGGCGCGAGCTTTTTGCGGCAGGCGCCGCCGACCATGGGCTTTGCGACGAAGGAAGAGACGGCCGAAGACAAGCACGAGGATGCGAAGAAGCGCGTGCTCGAAGAAGTCAAGCGCCTGTTTAAGCCGGAGTTCCTGAACCGCATCGACGAGCTCATCGTGTTCCATCCGCTCGGCCGCGCCGAGCTTGCGAAGATCGTCGAGATCCTCATGCGCGGCGTCAAGAGCCGTCTCGAGGAAAAGAAGCTCGGCCTCGAAATCAGTCCCGCCGCGAAGCAGCGCCTCGTCGAGCAGGGCACGGACTTCAAATATGGCGCGCGCCCGCTGAAGCGCGCCATCCAGCGCCTGATCGAAGATCCGCTCGCCGAGCAGCTGCTCAGCCGCAAATTCAAAGCGGGTGATACGATTTACGTCAAGAAGACAGGCGAAGGGCTCGACTTCGTCGCAAAGGCGAAGAAGGCGGGCGCAAAGACGGCGCGCAAGAAAGCCGATGCGAAAGATGCCACCGCAGAAACCGAAACGAAAGAAATGAAAGAACCAAACGCCGCCGAGGTGCCCCATGCAGGGGCGTAACCAGCTGGCGCCGAAAGGATTTGCCGCAAAGCTCAAAAACTTTGCGGCAAATCTTTTATGGTCGCTCGTCTGGCTCATCCGGTGGTGCGTGCGGCTCGTGCGGAGGTGAGGTCAGAAAAATTAGTATTGCTTTTGTCTGTACAAATGCGTATACTAAAAAGAAAGGGGGTCATCATATGGCGACGAAGACAGCGACGCTTTATGCTCGCATGGAACCGGAGGTCAAGGAAGAAGCAGAACATATCCTTGCAGCACTCGGAATGTCTGCTTCGAATGCAATCACTTTGTTTTACAAGCAGATCATCCTTCAGCGCGGATTACCGTTTTCCGTCAAGCTGCCGCCAGCCAGACCGCTTTCGTTGGCAGGGCTCACAGACGAAGAACTCGGATGCGAGCTCCAGAAAGGTTATGATGACCTCGCTGCTGGACATACGAAGCCCGCACATCAGGTGTTTGCTGAGATTCGCAAGGATTACGGTTTATGACGATATATACGGTTGACATCACGGAACAAGCGGATGCAGACTTGCGCTCCATCTATGCATATATCGCGGGTCAGCTACAAGCACCAGATAACGCAAAAGGGCAACTGAGCCGGTTGGAAGCAGCGATATTTTCGCTTGACCAGATGCCCGAACGCTATCGTCGTTATGAAAAAGAACCGTGGCGCACGCGGAACTTTCGTATGATGCCTGTAGATCGTTTTGTGGTATTTTACACCGTCGATGAAAAGGAGCGAATTGTTGCGGTGATTCGCGTCATGTACGGTGGGCGTGATATTGAGCATGAATTGGACGTTTCATGAATGAAAAACCTCTCGTCACTCAAACGATGAACGGGAGGTTTTTCTGTTGCAGAGGATGGGAGGAAAAAGATGGCGAAGAAGAAGACGCGGTATGTCTGCCAGCAGTGTGGGTATGATACGGTGCAGTGGCTCGGGAAGTGTCCGGGGTGCGGGGCGTGGAACACGATGGTCGAGGAGGTCGTCGCGGAAGAGCCGAAGGGGCCCCATGCGGGCGGTGTGCGGCTCGGGCTCGGCGATGCGGAGGCGCCGAAGCCGATCGGCGATGTCGTAACGGAGGACTTGCCGCGCTTTTCGACGGGCTCTCCCGAACTTGACCGCGTGCTCGGCGGCGGCGTGATCCCAGGCTCGATGGTGCTGATCGTTGGCGATCCGGGCGTCGGCAAGTCGAGTCTGACACTCGCGGCCTGCGCCGCTGTCGCGCGGCAGCAGAGGCGCGTGCTCTACGTGACGGGCGAGGAGAGCACGCGGCAGGTGCGCATGCGCGCCGACCGTCTCGACGCCATCGCCGCCACGCTCTTTGTCGTCAGCGAGACGAACCTCGACACGATCAAGACGCACATCGCGAACGTAAAGCCGGAGCTGCTCGTCATCGACTCCATCCAGACGATGCTGCGGCCGGAGATCGCGAGTGCGCCAGGCAGTGTGTCGCAGGTGCGCGAGTGCGCGGCGGAGCTCCTGCGCATCGCAAAGACCGAGGGCATCGCGGCATTCGTCATCGGCCATGTCACAAAGGAGGGCAACCTCGCGGGCCCGCGCGTCCTCGAGCATATCGTCGATACCGTGCTGTATTTCGAGGGCGAGCGCAACGCGGAGTACCGCGTGCTGCGCGCCGTCAAGAACCGCTTCGGCAGCACGAACGAGCTCGGCCTGTTCGAGATGCGCGAGAGCGGCCTTGTCGATGTACCGGATGCGTCGAAATTGTTCCTGTCCGACCGCTCGGATGAGAGCGGCACGGTCATCGTGCCAACGGTCGAGGGCACGCGGCCGCTCCTCGTCGAGGTGCAGGCGCTCGTCGCGCCGACGCCGTTCGTGCCGCCGCGCCGTACGTCGGACGCCGTCGACATCAAACGCATTCAGCTGCTGCTCGCCGTGCTCGAGAAGCGCGTTCACCTGCAGATCGGCGCCTGCGATGTCTATGTGAAAGTCGCGGGCGGCATCCACATCGACGAGCCTGCCGCCGACCTCGCGCTCTGCGTCGCGATGGCGTCGAGCTTTGCGAATCGGCAGCTGCGCGAAAAGACGATCGTTTTTGGCGAAGTCGGCCTCGGCGGCGAAGTGCGCGCTGTCTCGCAGGCCGAGCTGCGTGTCCACGAGGCGCGGCGGCTCGGCTTTACGAGCGCCATATTGCCACAGAAGAACTACGAACAGCTCGCGCAGGAGACCAGCGGCATCGCACTCTACGGCGCGGCGACACTTGGTGAAGCGTTGCGGCTCGCGATGCCGAGAAGGTGAACTCAAAAATGATAGGCAAAAACTCCCATTTCGTTCCGAAAGTCGCTCTTTGCTTTATAGGTAAAAAATGATAAAATAAAGTATCAATATCGAATGGGGAACGATAAATTGAGCAAAAAGAATGGGACTGGGGTATGGTGAAGGAGCGAACAGAACAGAGAAAGCAACAGCTTTTGCTGGTCGATGTGCCAGACGTCCTGACAGGGCCATTGGCAGAATGCTTTGCGAAAGAAAACTGGAGAGTCTGCGCCCTTGGGACAGGCGCAACGCTTGCTGGCATTGAACGGTTTGACAACGATCTCATGACGGAAGAAGCGGAAGACGTCTTTGCGCTCAAAGACGCGGACGTTCTCGCAGCATCGCTTGACGGGAAGGATCCGTCTGCCATCGCGCGGCTCGAACGATTACTATCTCTCGCAAAACGGCAGCGGCATCTCCAGCATATCTTTCTCTTCAGCAGCGCTGATGTTTTTTCGGGCAAGATACCAGCGAGTGAGCAATCATCACTGGCACCAGCAACGGATGCAGGACGCCAGCATGCGCGTCTCGAGGCGCTAGCGTGCGCCTGGAAGCAGGGAGAGCAGCTTCCCGTCACGATCGTTCGCATGCCGGAGCTCTTTGGCGAAGGACGGACGGCAAAGGACGGCTTCTTCGGTGCGTTCCTCGCGGCGTCGATCGACGGGACGGATGGGATGGCTACGTCGACAGATGGCAGGGACATCGCTGTGCATGTCGATGGCGCACAAGAATTCCTCGCGGCACGAGATGCGGCCTATGGCATCTGGCGCGCCGTCGAGCGCGATTTCGCAGGCGACGTGTTGCATCTCGGCAGCGGGCAGGGATTCGGCTTTGACAGTTTCGTAACGGAGGTGCGCAAGCTGCTGCCTGCTGGGACGAAACTCCCTGTGCGTGCCGAGGGCCGCGCGGCAGAGGCGAAGCTTTCATTCGGCCATCCGTTCCTCGATAGTGCCTTTGCCTATGGCGAGCTCGGCTGGCAGCCGCGTTGTGATATCCGCGAGGGCCTTCGCACATCCGTGCAGTCCTTCCTCGACCGTCGTGACGCAGAGGAGCGGGCCACCGTGTCCGAGACGCAGCGCATGCGTCGCAAGCAGCTCTGGCGCCATGCCGTGCCGTACCTTGAAAATGTCGTCGGTGCCGTACTCATGGCAGGTGTCGCGGCATTCCAACAGGGGACACCCGTGAACCATGCCCTCGGTGTCGACTTCAACTATCTCTATATCGGCACATTTGGCCTGCTCTACGGCAAGCGGCAGGCCATGCTTTCCGTCGCAGCCGCACTTGTTATCCTCATCACCTGTCTATTGCTACGTGGTGCGGAAGTCGTTTCGCTTTTGTACAATCCGATCGAACTCTTGCATTTCATCTCGTATCTCTTTGTCGGCGTGCTGACGGGTTATTTTGCGGATCGTGCGAGCTACGAGCGCGCGGCGACCGTATGGAAGGAGCGGAAGGCACAGGAGCGTCAGTCCTTCCTCAAGAACGTCTACCAGCAGAGTGTCCGCGTCAAGGATCGTCTCTATCGCCAGATCGTCAACGCAGATGACAGCATTGGCCGTGTCTACCATATCGTGCGCCGTCTCGACAGCGTCGAGGAAGAAAACCTTTTCACACAGACGGCGGCTGTGACAGCCGAAGTCCTCGGCGTCACGGATGTTGCTGTTTACACGGTGAGCAGCGGCGGCTATTATCTGCGCCAGAAAGTCCGCATGGGTGCACTGGCGGCTGCGCGTCCACACTCCCTTCATGTCGAGGATCATCCCTATCTCCTTGACATCTTCCGCACGCAGCGCGTCTTTGCAAATCGCGCCCTCAAGGACGATGTGCCCGACCTCGCGGCCCCTGTCATCTACGAGGGGAACGTCATCGCCGTCATCGAAATCTACGGCCTTGATTTCACGCAGTGGAGCTACTACGAGCAAAACTTGCTTTCGCTGACGTCGCGTCTCGTCGCGGCGTCGCTTGGCCGCGCGTATCGCTTCGAGCAGGAGGCAGCCGAGAAACGCTACCTGCCGGGTACGCGCATCCTCAAAGGGGCGGAGTTCCAGAAAGTCCTCGATGAGCTCGTAGAGCGCCGCCGTCTCACGAAAGATAACCCCGCGACGCTACTACCGGTCGCTATGCAAGGCATGACGGTGCCGGAGCTCGACAAAAAGCTCTCGAGCTGCATCCGTGCCGAGGACTTTGCAGGCGAGTACGAAGGTGGCATCGCGTTGCTTTTGCCGAATGTCGCGGACAACACACTCGGCCTCGTGCGTCAGCGCCTCGCCAATGCTGGCGTCGCGACCGACGAGGGAAGGGCGGTGGTCTGAATGTCGCACGTCCAGATCGTTATCGTCATTCAACTCATCGTTACCGCTCTTTGGTTCCTGCAGGCCCGTCATTTTCGTACGCGCCAGCAGGCGGCAGTCGAGAGTCTCATGGTACTGCTGCTGCCGGTGTTCGGCCTTTTGGTGCTCGCTGCATGGCGGCTCGCCTGTCGGTTCTTTCATTACGACGTGCATCGTCCAGAGCCACTCGAGGAGGACGATGACGATTTCTCCATCAGTACGATGGACTATCAGGCGGACATCGTGCCGCTTTCCGACACGTATCTCCTCGGCGATGCGCATATGAAGCGTCGCCTGTTCACGAATGCCATCAAGCAGGAAGTCATCGAAAATCCCGACATCCTGCGCGAGGCCGTGCACGATGAAGACCGCGAGATCACGTACTATGCCGTCTCGATGATGACGGCGCGCATGGGCAAGGTCGCCGACGACATCGATGCCGTGGAGGAAGCGCTCGCAGAGGGGAACGCGGCAGAGCGGGAGGTCAACCTTGCGCGCTATGCAGACCTACTGGAAGACTATCTGAAAAACGGCTACGGTGATGCCGATGGCCGCGCAAAGAAAGGACAACAGATCATCGACACCCTCGCAGAACTCGTGCGCCTCAAGCCCGATGACGATGATATTCGGGAGCAGCAGATTCGCACGTTGATTCGCGAAAAATCGTTCGACGATGCCCGTGCAGCCTGCCATGCCTATGCAGAGGCGCGGCCTGCGGCAGAGGGGCCTGTCTATCTACGCCTCATGCTCGCAGCGGCCGAGCGCGATGACACAGGTGTCCGCACGGCGGTGCAGGAGCTGAAGACGCTACCTGTGCGCCTGTCACCTGCGGCGTTGACGGCGATCCGCTATTGGGGAGGGGAGGAAAGGAATGAATAAACGGCACATCGTTCTGCTCTTTCTGTTCGTGATGTTCCTCGGTTGCTTCTTCCAGTACGCGCGTCTCGATGGTTTCCTGCATCTCGACGCTGTGCAAAACAGCAGCACGGAGAGCGAGACGCCACCGCAGGAGGACGTATGGACGGGAGCCGATCGTGTCGCGCGCGACCACTACGTCATCATCTATGACCCGACAGACGTGCCGAGCATGTACGCGCGGCATAATGCGGAAAAGATGCTGGACGAGCAGAAGAAGTCATACGAGAGCCATCCATTCTATGAAGAGGAATTCCCAATCCCAGAAAACACGCGCGGTATTATCCTCGCGACGGGACGCCTCGGTGCCATCGCAGATATGCAGGATGTGCTCGATTACGTCGAGGGCGGCGGCACGGTCGTGCTGCTGCGGCGTCCAGACACACAGGAAGCGATTCCGGAGAACGTGCTCAAAGCGTTCGGCATCCAGAGCATTGGGGCCGAGGTCGAAACGCCCGGCCTCCATTTCCTCACGAATTTCGTGATCGGAGCAAAGGATCAGTCGTTTGAGAAAGGCAAGATCTATTCGACGACGGCAAAAGAGATGGTGCTCACAGCGGATGCCGAGCTTGAGGCGGAAAGCATTGTGGGGATGCCGCTCATCTGGAAACATATGTATGGCGATGGACAGGTGTATGGCTACAATGGCGCGGAGCGCGATGACAAGACCAATGAAGGTGTCCTTGCGTCCATGATCGCGCACTGCGGCGAGGATAGCATCTATCCCGTCGTCGGCGTCAAGTTGTTCTTCATCGACGACTTCCCCGCGCCGACGCCGGAGGGCGATTTCTCGAAGATCTATGACGAAACCGGCCTTTCGACAGCGGATTTCTATCGCAAGGAATGGTGGCCATGGATGCTCGCGAATGCGAAGCGCTATGACCTCAAGTATACCGGTCTCATCATCGAAACGTATGGCAACCAGGTCAAAGGGCCGTTCCACGAACTCCCAGGGCGCGCGGCACGGGATAACCTCGTCATCTATGGCCGTGAACTCCTCAAGGCGGGCGGCGAGCTCGGCCTGCATGGTTACAACCATCAGTCACTTGCGCCAGCAGGCTACCATCAAGATAAGCTCGGCTATGTACCATGGGAGAGCGAGCAGGACATGATCGAGGCGATGCAGGAGCTCCACCGCTATGTCAAGAGCCTGTATCCGGACTATGAGTTCCGCGTCTACGTGCCGCCATCGGACATCTTGAGTCCCGAGGGCTATGATGCCGTCAAAAAAGCCGTGCCGACGATCAAGATCATGGCGTCGCTCTATGACGGCCTGCCGAGCGAGAAAGCCTTTTATCAGGACTACAAGCGCAACGACGATGGCTCGTACGAGATTCCGCGCATCTCGTCTGGTTATGTGCCAGACAGCTTCATGCGCTGGTCCGTCTACAGCCTCATCAACCATCTCGGTGTCTTCTTGCATTTCGTCCATCCTGACGAAATGTTTTATAAAGAGAGTGCCGATAAAAGCTGGGCGGACATGAAAGATGGCATGACGGACTTCTTGGAGGAGATTGATGAGCACTATCCATGGCTGACACCTGTCACGGCCTCGGAGAGTACGAAGTATTTCGATGACTTTTTTGACCTCGATTATCGCGTCGTGCGTGCGGAGGACCATTTTGATCTCCATTGTTGGAATCATAGCGGTGAAGTCAAGTTCCTGCTGCGCTCAGAGAAAGAGCTCGACCATGCAGATGGTTGCACGGTGGATGTTGTCGATGACGACGTCTATCTCATCCGCATGACGGGCGAAAACGCACGACTCGTCTGGAAGGAAGCAACTCCATAACCAAGCACTGGCAGTTACTCGCTATGGGAAAGGGGAGGAGAGAAATGAATAATCGGAACATCGTCCTGCTCTTTGTGCTTGCGGCGTTCCTCGGTATCTTCTTCCAGTATGCGCGCCTCGATGGCTTCTTGCAGCTCGATGCCGTCAGGAATAGCATCCTGCGGGGCGCGACGACAAAGGATGAAACATGGGCAGATGCCGACTACGTCGTGCGCGATCACTATGTCATCATCTATGACCCGACGGACGTGCCGAGCATGTACGCGCGTCACAATGCGGAAACGATGCTGGCGGAACAGAAGAAATCCTACGAAAGCGTTCCCTTTTATACAGAAAAACTCTCGATCCCCGCTGGTACGCGCGGCGTCATCCTCGCGACGGGACGCCTGGGTGCCATCGCGGCCATGCACGACGTGCTCGACTATGTCGCGGGCGGAGGCACGGCTGTGCTGTTGCAGCATCCCGACCCGCAGGAAGAGATCCCAGAAGACGTATGCAAGGCTTTTGGCATCCGTGGCATTGGTGGCAACATCGACGTGCCGGGCGTCCGTTTCCTCACGAACTTCGTCATCGGTCTCCAGGACACATCGTTTGAAAATGGCACGGACTATGCGACGGAAGCAAGCGACCTTGCACTTACAGAGGATGTGGAACTCGACGCCGAGAGCGTCACGGGGGTACCGCTCCTCTGGGGGCACGCTTTTGGTGACGGCCATATCTATGGATATAATGGCACGGAGCGTGCAGACAAGACGAACGGAGGCCTGCTCGCGGCCATGATTGCACACTGCGGTGAAGACAGCATCTATCCCGTCGTCGGCATCAAGCTGTTTTTCATCGATGACTTTCCCGCGCCGTCCCCAGACGGTGATTTCTCAAGGATCTACGAAGAGACGGGACGTTCCACGGCGGATTTTTACCGCGAGGAATGGTGGCCATGGATGCTCGAAAATGCGAAGCACTATGATCTCAAGTACACAGGTTCGATCATTGAGGTGTACGGGGCACAAGTCAAGGGGCCATTCCACGATCTTCCCGGGCGATCGGCGCGGGACAACGTCATCATCTATGGTCGCGAACTTTTGCGGGCGGGCGGCGAGCTCGGCCTGCATGGCTACAACCATCAGTCGCTGGCACCCGCTGGCTATGGCGAGGATGTGCACGGCTATGTGCCTTGGGAGAGCGAACAGGACATGATCGAAGCGACGCAAGAGCTCTACCGCTATGTCAAGAACCTGTATCCTGACTACGAATTCCGTGTCTACGTGCCGCCGTTCAATGTCTTGAGCCCGGAAGGATATGATGCGGTAAAAAAGGCCGTGCCGACGATCAAGATCATGTCATCGCTCTACGATGGTCCCGTGGCGTCGCATGCCTTCTATCAGGAATTCCAGCGCAACGAGGATGGTTCGTATGAGATACCGCGCATCTCGGCTGGCCATATGCCAGACAGCATCACGCGCTGGTCGGTCTACAGCCTCATCAACCATCTCGGCATCTTCTCGCATTTTCTCCATCCGGACGAGATGTTCTATAAGGAAAGCGCGGACAAATCTTGGGCGGATATGAAGCAAGGCCTGACGGATTTTTTGACAGAGACGAACGATCGCTATCCGTGGCTGACGCCAGTCACGGCATCGGAGAGCACGGCGTATCTGGATGATTTCTTCGACCTCGATTACCGCGTCATGCGCGCGGACGATCATTTCGATCTCCATTGTTGGCACCACAGCGGCGAGGTCAAGTTCCTGTTGCGTTCGGACAAGGTACTCGATCATGCAGACGGCTGCACGGTCGACGTCGTCGATGACAGTGTCTACCTCGTCCGTATGACGGGGGATAGCGCGCGGCTCGTCTGGAAGGAGGCCACCCCATGAAAGTCTGCTTGTTCACGGAAGGTTCGTACCCGTACGTCGTCGGCGGTGTCGCGTCATGGGTGCAGATGCTCATGGAGGGCTTGCCAGACGTCGAGTTCGTCATTTATTCCATCGGTGCCGAGTCCAAAGATCGCGGCCAGTTCAAGTACCAGCTGCCGAAGAATTGCGCAGGCGTGCAGGAAATCTTTCTCGATGAGATCCTCGCGCTGCCATCGCGCGGCATGCGCGAAAACGTGCTGACAAAGGCGCAGCGCGCGACACTTTACGATCTCGTCGTCGGTGAGAAGCCCATCGATCTCCTCGCACTCATCGATATCTTCCGCCAGAAGAAATGGAAGAGCCCGCTCGACATCTTTATGGCCAGCGACTTCTTTGACGTCATTGAGCGCGTCTATCGCGAGCGTTTCAACTATCTGCCGTTCACGGATTATTTTTGGACGATGCGCTCCATGCTGCTGCCGCTGTTCTACCTCTTGCAGCAGGAGATCCCGGAGGCCGATGTCTATCACAGCGTCGCGACGGGCTATTGCGGCGTCCTTGGCGGCGTGGCCGCGGCCGTGTACCAAAAGCCGTTCATGATCACGGAGCACGGCATCTACTCGCGCGAGCGCGAGGCCGAGATCATCAAGAGCGACTGGGCCAAAGGCGATTTCAAGTCCGTCTGGATCCAGTACTTCTACCATCTCGCAAAGCTCGCCTACGATGCGGCCGACCACGTCTACACGTTGTTCGAGCTCAATGCGAAGATCGAACGTGACCTCGGCTGTGCACCAGAAAAGATCGGCATCGTGCCAAACGGCGTCCACATGGAACGCTTCGCAAATATCGCGCCACTCGTTGATCACGGCGGCCCCATCACGATCGGTGCCGTTGTGCGCGTCGTGCCGATCAAGGACATCTTGACGCTCCTCCGAGCCTTCTTCCTCGTGCAGCAAGCACTCCCCGATGCAAAGCTCTACGTCATGGGCAACCTCGAAGAGGACCCCGACTACGTCGCGCTCGTGCGGCGCACGGCGAAGACGCTCGGCCTCCGGAATGTGGAATTCACGGGCTCCATCAACGTCGTGGAGTACCTGCCGCGCATGGACATCCTCGTGCTGTCGAGCATCAGCGAAGGGCAGCCGCTCTCCGTGCTCGAAGGCTTCTCAGCGCATCGACCATACGTGACGACAGACGTCGGCTGTTGCCGCGAGCTCATCTATGGCGACAGCCAGGACGACCTCGGCACGGCGGGGGCCGTCGTCGCGCCGATGGACTACGAGGCCATGGCGGACGAAATCGTGCGCCTCGCACGCGACTATGAACTGCGCCGTGACATGGCGGCTATCGGCTATGAGCGCACGAAGCGTTACTATACGTACGAACGTTTCATCACGTCGTACCAGAACATCTATGAACAAGAAGGAAGGCTCAGCGGATGGCAGGCGTCGGATTCGAACTGAAGAAACTCTTTCGTGCGCGCACGGCGGCAGGAAAGCTGCGCGCGTTCTCATACTCGGCCATCATCACGTCCGGGCCGTTCTTGCTGATGACGGGCATGGTGCTCGGCATCCAGATGTTGTTCGCACTGACGGGCATCGCAGATGAAGAGCAGGGGCTCTTTGTGGCGTCTGTCGTCTATGCGTTCGTGTTTTCGCAGATTCTTTCGAGCGGCTTCACGATGGTCATCACGCGCTATCTTGCGGACTGTCTGTCCGTCGAGTATTATGAAGACGTGACGGGGTCGCTGTTTGGCCTGATCTCTATCCTCTTGACGATTGGTTCGGCCCTTGCCATCGCGTTCTTTTACGGGACGCCGCTGGCACTTTCCACGGAGGCGCTGGCGTACACATTCTTTTTGGAACTCCTGATCGTCTGGGTCGAGAGCGTCTATCTCACGGCCGTCAAGAATTTCCGTCGTCTCATCACGGGCTTTGCCCTCAGTGCCGTGCTCGCAGTCGCCGTGGCATTTGTGCTGCTCGAGAGCCAAGTCGTCAGCGCGGCCGACGCAGGGCTCTTGGCTGTCGACATCGGCATGGGCTTCCTCACTTGCCTGTTTCTCGTCCATATCGTCAGCTATTTTGGCCTGCCAAAGCACGGCTTGAATTTCGCGTTTTTGCCATATTACGAAAAACACTGGCGTCTGTTCGTCGCGTCGCTCTGCTATACGCTCGGCCTGTTTTTGCCGAACATCCTGATCTGGCAAGGGCCGTGGGGCGTTGCCGTCGCAGGCACGTACGTCTACGCGCCGATGTATGACGTCGTGACGTTCTATGCGTTCCTGTCGCTCTTACCACTTATGACGCTCTTCGTCGTGGCCGTCGAGACGCGCTTTTATGAAAAATACGCTGCGTACTTCGATGCGATCACGCGGCGCGGCAATCTGCGCGAGATCGAGGACGCGCGGCAGGATCTCATCTACACGCTTTGGTTCGAGTTGCGGCAAGTCGTCGAGTTTCAGTTCCTGTTCACGCTCGTGTTCCTCGCACTCGGCGGGTACTTCCTGACGTTCGGCGGGCTCGATTTCAATGCGTCGAACATGTACAACGTCTTATTGTTCGCGGCATTCTTTACAGGCATTTACCAAGTCGTCTTCATTTTGTTGACGTATTTTGACATCCAGGCGTCCGTGCTGCGCGTCGGGCTCGCCTTTTTACTCGGCAACTTCGTATGCGGCTGTTTGGGGCTTTCTGTTTTCGGCGAGAGGAGCTATGGGTTCACATTCTTCCTTGCGTCGGGGTTGGCACTCTGTGTGGCATGGTACGAACTGTCGCATTTTGCAAAGCGCATCGATTACTGCGTGTTTTGCGCGCAACCGGTGTTTTATCGCGCGACGGGTGGGCCTCTGACGAGGCTGGCGCGTAGGCTGTCGGGCGACAACGTCATCGACCTCGAGCGCCTCGCTGAGGAAAAGAGAAAAGAGAGAGGAGGAGAGCGGTCATGAGAATTTCGAGAAAGCGTGCGCGTCGCATCGCAGAAGAACGCGCGAAGGAAGAGCGGGCAGCGAAGGAAGCGGCCGCCGCACAGGCACGTTACGAAGCAGCTTGCAAAGGTGCTGTGCTGCCATCGCGTCGCTATCCACTCAGCCATCGCATGAGTCGTCGTGCCCGTCGCTCTTATCTTCTCGAGAAAGCGCGCGCACGCTTTGCGCGGCAGGCTGCTATGACAGCAGCATTCTCCACGGCTTGCCTCACGCGTCTCTTCGGCACGGCATCGGCGGGCTACCACGACCCGATGCACGACATCGCGAGCGAATTCGCGAGCCTGCGCGACCAGCGCGACGAGATCCAGAACTACCAGGCCGCACGGCAATATCTTCAAGCGGCGCGCAAATCGCTCGTGGAGGCACGACAGAATCTCGCGGATGCAAAAGCCGCTGTGAAAGAATCCCAGACGGCCGTTGCCGATGCGACGAAAAATCTCGCAGAAAGCCAGCAGCAGCTTGCACAGTCCAAGGAATATCTGAGGAATGCCCGCGCGGTCAGCGCCGAGCGGACGCGGGAAGCCATCGCAGCACAGCAGGCGGCCTACGACTACCTGCAAGAGCTCTATGCGCGGCAGGCCATGGTTGATCAACTCTCGGCGGAGCAGGCCAGCCTCGAAGCGCAGGTCGACGCGGCCTCGAATGGCTATGCGCGTGCGGGCCGTGCCTATCAAGAGGCCTCGAACCGCGAAGCTGCCGTGCAAAAGGCGCTCGCCGAAGTCGGCTATGAGCAGAATCGCCTCGCCGAGGCCATCCGCCTCGCAGACGAATACACGGCAGCCCATGGCGAAACGGAAGACGCGGGGCGTGTCGCCGAAGAAGCAGCGGCCAATGCTGACGCCGCCTCAGCTCGTCTCGACGAAGTCTCTGCGGCCCTCGACGACGCCGAAGCCTCGCTCGACGAGGCGCAAGCCTACCTCGAAGAGCTCGAAGATGCGCGGCGCGACGCTGAAGAAGCCGAAGCCGAGGCGCGCGCCGACGAACGCGAAGTCGAGCAGGACGAGCAAGAAGCGGAGCGCTACGTCGCCGAGAGCGAAAAGAGCCTCGACGAGGCGCATGCCTACGAAGCGGATGCGCACAAATGGGAACAGGAAGCAAGACAACTCGTCGACGATGCGACGCAGGACGAAGAAGAAACGGCACGCAATCTCTGGCAGTTCGGCACGGGCGCGGGCATGCAGATGGGCATCGAGTACGCGCACGTGAAAGGCGAGGAGCGGGGAACGACACACAATCCAGACGGCTACGCAGAACGTTTTTCCCAGCCGCATCGCGGCCACCAGCTGTTCTTCCCGTTTTCCGTCTACGATACGGAGCGCCTCGATCCCTACCCGGGGAGCGAAAACGTCACGGCCGATGGCTGGCCGCAAGGTGAGACGCGCCACCAGCTCGACCTCGGCATCAGCACGGGCTGGCTCAGCTCGCGTGCTGGCGTCCTGCCGCTCTCTGATGATGGCCCGCAAGTGCACGAAGATGGCGGTTCGTCCGGCCTCATCGATACGACGGTCTTCGCCACGTATCACAACGATCACCCGATCGGCAGCACGCGCTACGGCTTCCTCATCAGCATGCCGACGGGGCAGAGCCGGTTTTATGAGAGCGCACTCGTGCCGAAAGGCCTCGGCCTGTTCGAAGACTTCGGCAAAGGCTGGCAGTTCGCGCCCAGCATCGAGACCATCTACCGCGCAACGGAACGCGACAGCGTCAGCGCGCACCTCGCGTATATCATTCGCCGCTCATACAATTTCTCCCGCGAATACCCCGCAGCACGTAGAGATCCCGGCAACCAGACGACGCTCGACCTCTCGTACCGCCATATCGGCGAGCAGCATCAGCTCCATGCCTGGGCGACGCTGATCTCGACGGAGCGCACGACGCAGGATCAGCCCGCCCAGGACGAGGAGGGGAACTGGCGCATCTCGCCGCACAAAGTGCATTACCGCGAAGGCGAAGAATTCGAGCTCGGTGCCGCCGCGAACTGGCAGGTCACCCCGAAAGACGAATTCGGCCTCTTCGGCAGCTACGGCCATGCGATGCGCGCCAGAGGCATTTCCCCCGGCAGGGCGACCGACACCGCCGAACTCGCCGTCAGCCTGCACCATCAGATGACGCCGCGCCTCTCGTGGGAAGCCATCGCGAGCTACCACCACTCCACGACAGGCTACAACTCCCTCTACATCGACGAAGACGGCTGGACCAACGCCCCCTGGGATCGCTGGTCCCTCCTCGGCGTCCTCGACTGGAAAATCACAGACTACGACCGCCTGACGCTCAACATCGAACGCTACCTCCGCCATGGCCTCAGCGAAGCCGACTACCAAGGCTACACCGTCTCCCTCTGGTACACGCGCTCGTTCTGATACTCTCCCTAAGCCCCCCTCATAGGCTTTCAGAATCTTGTCCATAACCAGTAGACACGCGGGAGATTCCCCGCATTTCTCCCTTGAAACCGGCGAATCTGCGTCAGCAGAGAGCCGTGCATGGGGTTTCCT
>JAXGCE010000029.1:0-21810 GCA_034186105.1 Selenomonadaceae bacterium | reverse complement strand
TCCGGTGATGATGCCTGGATGGTTCCACCTGTTCCCATTCCGAACACAGTAGTTAAGCATCCAGAGGCCGAAAGTACTTGCCTGGTGACGGGCTGGGAGGATAGGAAGTTGCCGGTTTGAACGAAGCTCGCGTAAGCGAGCTTTTTTCATATCCTGTTTCTACACGTTTTTTTCAGAAACGAGAACTTTTTTTCTTACACTAGCAGGTATTTTCCCTTTTATGTTGAATGTAAAGTAACAGGGAACTCGTAATGAAGCATTTTTGACGATAAATAGAGGAGGAGTATTTCATGGCAGAAGAACTTATGGCTGGCCAGTCGGATCGCGATCGCGAGAATGAGGAAAACATCAAAAAACTGACGTCTTCCATTGAGGAGATTGCGTCTTCCACGCAGACGGTCTACGAGTCAGTCGAACAGGTGGCAAAGAGTGCAAGTGCTCTTGCAAAGGCTGGTCAGGAGTCGGTCGAACAGGCACGTTTCCTGCAGGAAAAGAATGCTGATACGATCAAGGTCATCGATTTCATCACGAACATCGCTGGTCAGACGAACCTCCTCGGCCTCAATGCAGCGATCGAGGCTGCTCGCGCTGGTGAGCAGGGCCGCGGCTTTGCTGTTGTCGCAGAGGAAGTCCGCAAGCTCGCAGAGCAGTCTCGTGAGGCGACGGAGAAGATCCAGGCAACGCTGAACGAGATGAACAAGGCCGTCGAGGGCATTTCGAAGTCCATCGAGACGACGGGCGCGATCAGCGAGGAGCAGGCTGCTTCTACGCAGGAGATCACGACAAATCTTTCTCGTGTCACGAAAGCTGCAGAAGAGCTCAAGCAGCACGTCGAACGTATGCACTAATCAGCGGGGAGCCAATTTTACCGTCCTATAAAATCTGCGAAGAAATTTTTTCTCCGCAGATTTTTTGGTTGACAAGGGAGATAATATCTAGTATAATTTCTATCTGTGATAACACTTTTGGCGCCATCGTCAAGCGGTTAAGACACCGCCCTTTCACGGCGGGTTCATGGGTTCGAATCCCATTGGCGTCACCAATATGGCCCGGTAGTTTAGTTGGTTAGAATGCCGCCCTGTCACGGCGGAGGTCATGGGTTCAAGTCCCATTCGGGTCGCCATTTTATCAAGCCTCGGTAGCTCAGTCGGTAGAGCAGGGGACTGAAAATCCCCGTGTCAGTGGTTCGATTCCGCTCTGAGGCACCACGGAATTTTAGAAGCTCGCTTAGAAAGCGAGCTTTTTTCGTACACGGATGTTTGAGAATGGTTCGTTGTACCGGATGAATAGGAGGCCTGACGCATGGAAGCTTTTCTCGCAACATTTGCCGTTGTGTTCCTCGCGGAGCTCGGGGACAAGACGCAACTCTTGGTCATGGCCTTTGCGGCGAAGTTTCCTTGGCAACAAGTGCTCGTCGGTATGACACTTGGCATCTTCGTCGTGCATGCGCTGGCAGTTGGCGTTGGGAGTTTTGTCGGTAGCCTGTTCGATCCTGCCGTCATGGAGGTCGTCGCCTCGTTGATGTTTTTCGCATTTGGCATTTGGACGCTCGTGAGCGGCGACGAGGAGGATGAGGAGGCAGATGCCTCGCATTATGGATCCATTCTGACGGTCATGATGACGTTCATCGTCGGCGAGATGGGCGACAAGACGCAGTTTGCGGCCATGACGATGGCGGCGACGTTCTCTGCGTGGCTGTTTGTGCTCGTCGGCGCTGTTGCGGCCATGGTGCTCGCAGACAGCCTCGGGCTCGTCGCAGGGGCGTTCTTGCACAAGTATCTGCCGCCAGCGCGCATGAAGCTGCTCTCTGGCACCATCTTTGTCACCTTTGGTGCAGCAGGGCTCGTTCATGCATTCTTCTGAAGAAATTTTCCAGATATCCTAGATTTTTTACAAATTCCTGCTATAATGTGTCTCAGATTCGAGATAGAGATCAAGTGCTTTTGAAAAAGAAGGAGACAACTGCATGGAACAGTTTTCGGTGTATTTCATGGAATTCATCGCGGCGTGGGGCTATGTGGCCATCGCCGTGTTGATGGCGGCGGAGAATGCTTGCATCCCGATTCCGTCGGAGCTTATTTTGGGCTTTGCGGGCTATCTGATTTTTGATGGGCAGCTCGGCTTTGGTGGAGCGCTTGTCGCTGGCATGGTTGGCGGCCTCGTGGGTTCATTTTTTGCCTATGCCGTTGGCCACTATGGCGGCCGCTCGTTCGTCGACAAGTACGGCCATTACTTTTTCATCAAAAAAAGCCATGTCGACATCGCGCAGCATTGGTTTGACAAGTATGGTCTTAAGGCCGTGTTCTTCAGCCGCATGTTGCCGGTCGTGCGCACGTTCATCTCGTTGCCGGCAGGTTTCGCACATGTGGACACAAAGAAGTTTTTCCTTTGCACGGTGGCAGGCTCGCTGCCGTGGACGGCACTGATCCTCTTTGCAGGCATGATGCTCGGCAAGAGCTGGCAGGTCATGCTCGCCATCGGCCATGAGGCCAGCCTGATCTTTGTCGGTGTCTGCGCTGTCGTGATCGCGGTGTTATACCTGCGGCATCGTCGAAAAAAGGCGGAAGCGGCCGCCATCGATCCGGAATAAAGGGCAAAAAAGAGACGTTGCGTGTTTGCGCAGCGTCTTTTTTTATGCCATCACTTCATTAGGAAGAACAACACGGGGAAGATGACGATGAGATACGCACCTGTTGTGACGAGGAAGCTCGTGGCGGCAAGATCGACATTGAGTTTGTAGAGGCGTGAGGAGAGGACGGCGTTGATGGCAGTGGGGCAGCACGAGAGGATGATGATCGTGTGCCGCAGAACGGGATCGGCGACGATGGCTTTGACGATGAAATACGTTACGATAGGCATCAAGAGGAAGCGTAGGAAGGTCAGGCTCTGGATGCGGGAGAGGTTCTTGCGTGCGGCACCGAAGCTCAAGAGGAACCCGACGGGCAGCATGGCTGACCAGGCGCCGATGTGGACGAGGCTTTGGAACACGGGACCGAGCGCGGCAGGGCGTTCGATGCCGCCAGCGTTCAGCGCGAAGCCGACGACCATGCCGACGAGACAGAGCTGATTCGGCGTCAGGAACATGTCGCGGAGATCCTTGAGACGGCTGTGGTGTTCGGACGTGCGCCCCGCGGCTCGCAGTTGGCAGAAGCGTGCATACGGGAAGACAACGAGGCATAAGAGCATGTTCTGGAACGCGCCGATGAGCTGCGTGTAGGCGAAGCCTTCCTCGTTGTAGAGGATGAATGCACAAACACCGCCGAGTGTGCCGAGATTTGCAAGCATCGCGCTTGCGACGTAAGCACCACGGTCGAGGTAGTCTGGTAGCCGTCGCGCAAAGAGCGCATAGCCGATGGCGCCCGGAAATAGCACGAGGTAGAAGCCAAAGAGCGGCAGCAAGAGCAGGCTCCATGACAGCGGCAGCACCCAGAAGGAGAGCAGCGACAAGAGCGTGTTGATCAGCCAGATATTGAGCTTGATGAGACGGTCGTTCGTGCGTTGCGCGATGAGGTGGCGTTCCTTCAGCACGTAGCCGACGATGAGCGGTGCGATGAGGTCGGTGACGACGAACAGCAGGCGGAGATACGTGGCATCCAAACAAAAGCCCTCTTTCTTGAGGAAAATATGGTTCTTATTTTACATCTTTCCTTCGCAGGATACAAGAACGCACCGTTTGGCAAGGGGCTCTGAGTGTGATAAAATGAGAAACAACAAATGATTTTCAAGGAAGGCGAGGCATGTATCCATCATTATTCCAGAATATCTGGCGTACAAAAGGATGAAGTTTTTTCAGTTGAAAAAAAGGAGAACTTATGTCAGAACTCGAAAAACAGAAAACAGGCGAACTCTATAATCCGTCGGATTCGGATATTCAGGAGTTGCAGATTGCGTGTCTGGAAAAAATGTACGATTACAATGCAACGCGGCCGCATGAGTTTGAGAAACGGCAGCAGATTATGAAGGAGATGCTTGCAGAGGTTGGCGAAGGGTGCTACATCGAGCCGCCGCTGCATGCGAATTTCGGTGGGCATTATCTGCATTTTGGCCATCATGTTTATGCGAATTTCAATTTCACGCTCGTCGATGATACGGACATCTATATCGGCAACAATGTTATGATCGCACCAAATGTCGTCTTGACGACGACGGGACATCCCGTGATTCCTTCGCTACGCAAGCACGGTTTGCAGTTCAGCGTGCCGATCCATATCGGGGACGGCTGCTGGCTCGGTGCGGGCGTCATGGTCATGCCCGGCGTTACGATCGGCGAGAACAGCGTCATCGGCGCAGGTAGCGTCGTGACGCACGACATCCCAGCGAATGTCGTTGCGGTTGGCAATCCATGTCGCGTGATGCGGGAAATTACAGAGAAAGATCGCGAGACGTATTTCAAAGGACGAAAGATCCCGAAGAAACTGCTCGAGAAGTACGAGAAGGAGATATAATCATCATGGGAAAGTTTGAGGTAAAGAAAGGTCAGGTTTTACACAAGCAAGGAGAGCCGGTCGAATGTCTAGATCTCTTGCTGAAGGGCAGCGTATCTGTCCATTCGGGTGCTGACGTTGCTTTGCAGGCAGGAACGGGCGCGATTTTGGGTGCGTTTGTTCCCGCGGGAGGAACGTATTCGTATACATATACTGCGAGCGAAGACGGCATGCTTTTTTCGTACGACTACGGCAGCGAGGAGGACTTGGTCTCGGCGATCAAGGAGACCCCCGCAATCGCCCCGGTGATGGCATCTGCGAGCATCGCACTGCTCAACGAGCTCATCGATGCACTGGAGTCGCTTTATGAAAAAGGGCGTGGCCTCGTGCTGGATCTGAAGTCGGATGTGACGGATTATCGAAATATCTGCGCGACGATGATGGTCTCGCCGAAAGAGTTCGTGGAGGTCGCGCTGCTGGAGCCTCCGGAGCGCCCGGACATCTTGTCGAGTTGGCAGGCGGATCTCTGTCAGGCCTGGTATGAGCAGGATGAGGAGTTGCGCAAATCGTATTATCCGGCGGACATCAACTTCTGTGTCGGAAACATCTTGATGGCGGCGCGGATGGCACAGCTCTTGCAACCGCAGATTGAGCAGATGACGGCCTTCCTTCAGGGCGTCCATGAAAAAACGGATGAGTTCGTGCGGGAATATCGCACGCAAAAAGCGGCACTGGATGAGATGAAGCGGCAGGAGGCACTCGATGCTGGCGGTGGCGACATGCCGTCCATCCAGAATGCCATGGATACGATCTTGGCGTTCTCTGGCCTGGATCGGGAGCGCGCAGAGGCCTTCCGCAAAGATATCCGAACATTTGCGAGCAGTTCCAGCAAGACGGAAAAATCGGATGCGATGCGTCGGCTGCGTCGGAGCATCACGGAGACGTTTTATGCCATTTACGAACTGGCGTTCTTCCGCAGCTTGGAGACGAAGGATATCCCGGCCGAAGTGAAGATGTTCTTCCTGTTCGGTTTTGTCGATGAGGATCTGGCCGGTGCGGAAAATACAGCGGCGCTGTATCGGTATGCGCTACTCTGGGAGGACGACCCCGAGGGCCGTATCCTGACGACGTACGATTGGCTCTGCAAGATCTATCGTGGTGAGGTGCCACCATCGAAGGATGAATTCGATCAGGATTGGTCGGACAGCCTGCGCGAGAAAGTGCGGACGCATGAGCTCACGGACAAACAGGCTGAGGAGTTGCAGACGGACGGTAAGGCCATGGTGCGCTTTGAGCTCGCGAACATGGTTACGCAGGCGAACAAGATGACGTATGGCAGCATCCTGTCCTTTGTGCCGGTTTTCTTTGCCGAAGAGGTGACGCGTCCTCTCGAGAAGTGTTTCTCTTCGCCTGCCGTCGTGCGCGCAGCGCTTAATAAAGTTCGTTCCATTGATTATAGCTGCTTCTATCGGCCAGCGCTGGCGTCTTATATGAAGTGGAAAATCCAGCGCTTTGAATATCATGTGGAAGTCCTGCCGTACGTCATCCTCATGCCGAACTTTGGCAGCCGTGGCGTGATGTGGCAGGAGATCGAGGGACGCAAACGGCAGACGCCGGCGCATTTCGTCCTCTCGATCTTCCATTCGGGCAACCTCGATGATACTGTTCTCAATATGTGTGCCCAGTTCCGCTGGGAGATGTGCAAGCGCATCGAGGGCGTGCATTATGCCGATGTCCAGAACAAGTCGCTGACGTCGGATTATATTGGCTATCTGCAGTTCTACAAGAAGAATCACGACCTGTCGGCCGCGCTGAAGGAGAAGGTCAAGGAGACGCTGAAGCGTCATCGCAACAGCTATCGTGATGTGTTCATCGCAGAATATGAGATCTTCATCCAAAATGAGTCGACGGGCATGTCGCGCCTCAATAAGGTGTCTCGCTTGATTTTGTTCAAGTATTGCACGTTTTCTCAGGCGTACCGCGATACCTTGTCTTCGAACCCGCAGTATACGCAGCTGATTTCGAAATGGATGTCAGATCAGAAATCCAAGCTGCAGACGACGGAATTTTTGAAGCAAAAGCTCCAGCGGCTGTCTGGCGAAGTGCCGCCAGAAGTCGATCGGGAGCTGGCATTCTTGCAGATGTGAGCATGAAATTTTCCGTTTGTTTTCGCAAAACAGCACTTGCATTCCGAAAGACACCGTGATATAATTTTTTAGTCGCTGGAAAGCGGCAGGAGAAGTTTTAACTCTGCCCCCTCCAATCGGGGAAGGGGCCAAAGACCAGAGAGGGAGGTGATTTCGTGAGAAAGTACGAAGTCATTTTTATCGTGAAACCGCTCGAGGAAGAAGCTACGAACGCTGTCATCGACAAGTTCAGCAAGCTCATCACCGACAATGGCGGCACGATCGACAAAGAAGATCGTTGGGGCAAGAAGCGTCTTGCTTATGAGATCAAGGACAATACGGAAGGTTTCTATGACCTGTTCTATGTGACGGCTGAGCCGGAGTGCATGGCAGAGTGCGACCGTGTCATGAAGATCACGGACGAGCTCTTGAAGCACATGATCGTTCGCGCCGACGAGGACTGATCGGAAACGTGATTGCACCCTGTGGTGCATAGGAGGGAAACCATGAACAAGGTGATTCTGATCGGCCGCCTGACGCGCGACCCGGAGGTCCGCTACACGCAGTCGGGCATCGCGGTCTGCACGTTCACGCTCGCCGTGGATCGTCGCTTTGCGAAGCGTGATGCGAATGATGGACGCCCGACGGCGGATTTCATCCCCATCGTCTGCTGGCGCAAGCTCGCCGAGATTTGTGGTAACAATCTGGTCAAGGGGCGCCGTGTCGGCGTCGAGGGCAGTATGCAGGTCCGTTCCTACGATGCGCAGGACGGTTCGAAGCGCTATGTGACGGAAGTTGTCGCGGACGAGGTGGAATTCCTCGATTCGCGTGGCGACGGCCAGCACGGACAGGGCGGACAGCAGAGCTATGGTGGCGGTGCGCCGCAGCAGCGGCAGGCCGCACCAGCCCAGCAGAATAACAATTTCGGGCCAGATATTCCTGACGAAGAAATCCCATTTTGACAGGAGGGAAATATAGATGAGACGTGACAGAGGTAGAAGACCTCGCAGAAAAGTCTGCACGTTCTGCGTTGACAAGGTCGAGCATATCGATTATAAAGACGTGGCGAAGCTCCGTCGCTTCATCACGGAGCGCGGCAAGATCCTGCCGCGCCGTATCTCCGGCAACTGTGCAAAGCATCAGCGCCAGGTGACGGTCGCCATCAAGCGCGCCCGTAACATCGCTCTGCTGCCGTTCACAGCGGAATAATCGCAAGAAGGAAGGCTCTCCCGCGGGAGAGCCTTTTTTGTCCGTAAAGGGAAAGGAACTTGTTCGATGCGGGAGAAGATTCTTGCACTCCTTGACTGGCTCGCAGCGCCTTCGCGCATGAAGTTGCGGCTATTCCTCGAGGGGAACATCATCGGCGTTTTGACGGGGGTTGTGATTGCGGCGTTCCGTTACTTGCTCGTGCTGTCAGAGGAGGCGCTGCCGCAGCTCTATGCATTCCTCGCGGTGCATCCCGTCTGGACGGCCCTTTGGGCGGGTGTGCTGGCCGCCATCGGTTATGTCCTCTACCGTATTGTGTGCCACGAGCCGATGACGTCGGGGTCAGGCATCCCGCAGATCGAGGGCATCCTCGCAGGTGAGATGCAGATGAAGTGGGCGCGCGTGCTGGCGTGGAAATTCGTCGGTGCCGTGCTCGGCATCGGCGCGGGTCTGTCGCTCGGCCGCGAGGGGCCGAGCGTGCAGCTCGGAGCGTGCCTCGGCCAAGGCGTCGGGAGACTTGCGCGGCGCGCACCGGGCGAGGATCGCTACCTCTTGACGGCTGGTGCGGGCGCGGGTCTTGCGGCGGCGTTCAATGCGCCGCTCGCTGGTGTCATCTTTTGCCTCGAAGAGCTCACGAAGGATTTTTCGCCGCGCGTGCTCATGGGCGCGGTTGCAGCCTGCGTGACGGCGACAACGGTGACACAGCAGTTCTTCGGCCTCGCGCCGGTCTTTCACATGGGCGACGTGCCGGTCGTCGAGACGGGGAGCTTCTATTTCCTGCTGGTTCTCTTGGGACTCTTCGTCGGCGGCGTCTCGCTCGCGTTCAACCGTTCGCTGACGTTCTCGCTTGACACATTCGCGCGCGCGAAGCTGCCGAACTTTACGAAGCCCATGGTGCCGCTCGCATTGTCGCTTGTATTCGGTTTTACGTTGCCGCAGGTCTTGGGCGGCGGCTCGCCGCTCGTCGACAGCCTCGTCGTGGAAGACTACGGCCTTGCGATGCTCTGCATCTTGTTTGCGGCGAAATTCTTCTTTCTCATGGTATGTTTCGGTTCGGGCGTGCCGGGCGGCATCTTTTTGCCGATGCTCGTCTTGGGAGCGCTCGCCGGCGCGATCTTTGCCAAGCTTGCAGCGCTGGCGGGCGTGCTACCGGAGGGATTGGCTGTCGATTGCATGGTGTTCGGCATGGCGGCGTATTTTGCCTGCGTCGTGAAGTCGCCGATCACGGGCACGGTGCTGATCATGGAGATGACGGGCTCGTTCGCGCACATGCTGCCGCTGATCCTCGTTTCGATGACGGCGTACCTCGTCTCTGATCTCACGGGCGGCCAGCCGGTTTACGACATGCTGTTTCAGCGTAGCCTGCGCCTGCGCGACCGTGCACGTGCTCGTTTTCACAAAAACTTTATGTTCAGGGCTTGAAATTTCGGATTTCATCTTGTACAATGGACTAAAAGTAAGAGTAATCAATAACTCGATCAAAAAAATTCTCAGTTTACAAATTGCATTAGGAGTGATAGTAAGATGTTTTTGGAAGAACGGCAGGAAGCCATCCTGAACCTCCTCGCGCGTGATGGCAAGGTTCGCGTCAAGGATCTCTCGGAAATGTTCAAAGTCACGGAAGACTGCATTCGCAAGGATCTTGGTGCGCTTGAGAAGCAGGGCAAGCTGAAGCGCACGTATGGTGGTGCGGTTGTGCGCCGCGAAAACCTCCATATGCTCGAGGTCAGCAAGCATCGCAACACGGATGTCGAGGCAAAGCGCCGCATCGCGCAGGCCGCCGTCAAGCTCATCCATGACAAGGACATGGTGTTCCTCGATATCTCGACGAGCAACCTCGCGATCGCCGAGCTCCTCGTCAAGACGGATCGCGAGATGACGGTTGTGACGAATATGATCGACATCCTCGTCGTACTCGCGCGCAACCCGAAGATTCGCCTCGTCTTCGCGGGCGGCAAGATCAACAAGAGTCGCGATGGCTTCTGGGGTGGAATGACGCTCGATTTCATTTCGAAGCTGAAACCGGATATTGCGTTCGTCGGTGCTGTCGGCGTTGATGTCAAGGAGAACAGTGTCTCGACGTACGACATCGAGGACGGCATCAACAAGGCGGCCATCGTGCGCGTCGCGAAGCGTGCCTATGTCGTCGCCGAGGCACGCAAGCTCTCGAATGACGGCAACTACAACTACACGAGCCTCGATACACTCTCCGGCCTCATCACGGATTCGAAGCCGGCCGATGATATCTGCGAAGCCGCCGAGGATTACGGCGTCGAGATCATCCTGCCATGAGGCAGCAGGCGTTTTTCGCCTGGGAAAGATGGGACGAGCTCCTACGAAAAGGACTGAAGGTATGGATCTTCTACCTGGCAGTCCTTTTCTTTTTTCGTCTGTTCTTCCTCTGGTGGATGAAGGAATACATGGGGGCGGGCACGGAGGCCGCCGACATCTGGGCAGCCATCGTGCGCGGCGGGCGGCTGTCGTGCCAGACGGCAGGCTTCTTGGCCGCGATCGCTATTGTGCCAGGGGCGCTCGCCCATTACGTCCTGCCACGCATCGAAAACGTTTTCTGGAAAATCGTGCTCGGCGTCGAGCTCTTTGTGACGTCGATCCTCTACGTCGCGAGCTTTCCTTATTATCGGCAGTTCCACGCGAACTTCAACCAGCTGATGTTCAATGCGGCGAATGATGACATGGCCGCGCTGTTCTGTTCGCTCGTGCAGGAATTTTATCTGCCCGTGCGGCTGGCTGTCGCGTTCGCGCTGGCGTTTGCACTCTGGAAACTGGCCGTGGCGTTCATCGTGCGCTGGCAGGGGCCGCAGCTGACGTTTGTCTCCTATTTTCCATGGCCGATCCGTTGGTGCGTGCGGGCATGCGCGCTCGGCGTCTGCTATGTCGTCGGGTTGCTCTCCGTCTTTGGTGGCAGCCTCGGTTGGGAGACGGGCGTCGACTGGGAAAATGCGGGCGTCACGAAGGACGACTTCCTCAATGAAGCCATCCTCGACAGCTACCAAGCTGTCTATCGTGGCTATGTGCTGCAGAACCGCATGCTCGCCTGCAACGGTCTTGATTTCACCGTCGAAGACATCCGTGCGCTTGCGGCGCTGCATGCTGGCATGGAGCCTGTGAGCGACGACCTCGACACGTACCTGCGCCACGAGGCAGCAGGTGCAGGACTCGCCGCCAAACCGTCGCATGTCTTCATCATCCTCTCGGAGAGCTATGCGAACTGGCCGCTGCTCGACAAGTATCAGGGCCTCCATATCGCGGACGGCATGCGCTCCATCATCGCCGAAGATGACAGCGACTACTGCCCAACATTCCTGCCGAATGGCGCGAGCACGGTCTCAGCTGTCACGGGCGTCGTGACGGGCTTTGCCGACGCGAACCTCTACCTCACGACGATGCCCGAGGCGTTTGCCGCGCCGTATCCGACGGCCAGCGCACCGCAATTCGCGCGCCTCGGCTACACGACGAATTTCTGGTACGCCGGCCCCGCGACGTGGGAGCGCATCGGCGCGTTCACGCAGGCGCAGGGCTTCGAGCATTTCTACAGCCGCGGCGACTACGGCGACGTGCCGGGCAGCGTCTGGGGCTGCGAGGACGAAGTGCTGTATGAAAAAGTCCTCGACGGCCTTGCTGCGGTAGGTGATGCGCCGAGTTACAACGTCATCCTCAATGCGTCGAATCACTCGCCGTATGACGTCGATGTCGATGCGAAAGGATTCCCACGCGACGAGGTACGGGCTGCCCTGCCCGAAAGCGTGCAGGACGACGAGCATCTCCTGAAGGAGCTCGGCCACTACTGGTATGCCGACCGCGAGCTCGCGAAATTCATTCGCGCAGCGAAGGCGAAATACCCTGACAGCCTGATCGTCATCGTCGGCGACCATGGCGATCGCTACAACATCGACAAGACGCCATCGACGTATGAACGCTACGGCATTCCGTTCGTCATCACGGGCAAGGGCATCCACAAGGGCACGCTGCTCAAGGATTCTGCCGGCAGCCAGATTGATATCGTGCCGACGCTGCTCGAACTCGTGGCACCTGCGGGATTCGAGTACATGAGCCTCGGCACGAGCCTGACAACGGCGAACCGTCAAGGTGTCAACTACGGCTTCTGGATCACGCGCCACGCCATCGGCAAGGCCGATACTGTCCCGCTCGTCGTCGAACCGATCGAAGATGACCAGCAAGACATCGACCAGCAGGCCATGCAAGACTACATCAACGCCATTCGCAGCGTCTCCTGGTGGCGGGCAAAATATGGCCCGCTCCTCGACGCGACGAAGTTGGAAGGACGAGAGTGATGGAAGAAATCCAGAATCAATTACAAAGTTGTCATCTTTGCCCGCGAAACTGTGGCGTTGATCGCTTCGCTGGCGCGACGGGCTTCTGCGGCGCCGGCACCCTCGCCCGTGTCGCCCTCGTCTCACTCCACCAGTGGGAAGAGCCGTGCCTCGTCGGCGCCGACGGGCGCGGGGCGGGGACGGTGTTTTTCTCGCACTGCAACCTGCGCTGCTGCTTCTGTCAGAACTACGACATTTCGCATGGCGGACAGGGCATCGACGTGACGGACGAGCGCCTCGCCGAGATCTTCCTCGAGCAGCAGGCGCGCGGCGCGGCGACGCTCGACCTCGTGACGCCGACGCATTTCGTGCCGCAGATCGTCCATGCGCTCACACTGGCGAAGGCGCAGGGCTTCCATCTGCCCGTCGTCTACAACTCTGGCGCCTATGAGACCGTTGAGACGATTCGCGCGCTCGCGGGCGCCGTCGACATCTACCTGCCCGACCTCAAATATATGGAAGAAACTTCGGCACGCGACTATTCGGCTGCGCCCGATTACCCCGCCGCCGCGCGGGCGGCCATCGAGGAGATGTTCCGCCAGGTCGGCCCCGCGCAGTTCGCGCCGGACGGCCAGATGACGCGCGGCGTGCTCGTGCGCCATCTCGTCCTGCCCGGCCATCGCCACGAGAGCATGCAGGTGCTCGACTGGCTCCATAGCGTCTTCGGTGACGCCATCCAAGTTTCACTGATGAACCAGTACACGCCGATGTATCACGCAAGCAAATACAAGAGCCTCTCCCGCCGCCTCACGACGTTTGAATACGACAGCGTCGTCGACCACGCCCTCGCCCTCGGCATGACGCACTGCTACGTCCAGGAACGCCGCGCGGCAAGTGAAGAATATGTTCCTTGCTTTGATGGAAAGAATGTGCTCTCACGAAAAATTTGACCTCAGAAACACTTTCGTAGTATGATAAAAAGAGCTATGAAACCGAGAAAAGGAGGGCACTGCCTTGCAACAACAGACCACGCTGGCGCAGGTGGCAACGTATACGGGCGTCGGACTCCATTCGGGACGCGAAGTGCATATGGAGCTCCGTCCGGTAGCGGCAGACACTGGCATCGTGTTCGTGCGCACAGACCTGCCGGGCGATCCGCGCGTCCATGCGACGGCCGACCATGTGACATCGACGCTCCGTGCAACGACGATCGAACAGGACGGCGTCAAGTTCTTCACAATCGAGCACCTCATGAGTGCCTTGCATGCGCTGCGCATCGATAACTGCGAAGTGCGGCTCGATTCCGAGGAACCTCCGGTCGCCGATGGTGCCTCGCTCGTCTTTTTCGAGCTCATCGAGCAGGTGGGCATCCGCGAGCTCGACGCGCCGCGCAAGGAAATCGTCATCGACCGCGTCTACCGCATCGATGACGACAAGAACGAGCGCTTCGTCATGGTGGTACCGTATGACGGCTTCCGCGTGAGCTTCACGTCCGTGAATCCGCATCCGCTCATCGGCATCCAGTACGAGAATTTCGACGTGACGCCGGAAATCTACCATAAAGAGATCGCCCCGGCTCGCACGATCGCCTACGAAAAGGAGATCGAGCAGCTCCGCGCCATGGGGCTCGGCCTTGGCGGCTCCATCGAGAACGTCATCGTCTACAATGATGAAGGTTGGATCAACCCGTTGCATTTCACAGACGAGCTCGTCCGCCACAAGATTGTCGACGTCATCGGCGACCTTCGCCTCGCCGGCCTCATCCGCGGCCACGTCATCGCGGCGGCTTCCGGCCACGCGCTCAACACGGCGCTCGCAAAGAAGATCCTGGCTGCATACAGCCATTAAAAAAGAACAACAAGCTTTTGAGAAGAGGGAACTACTATGGAATTAGGCATTACGGAAATCATGAAGATCCTGCCGCATCGTCCGCCGATGCTGCTCGTTGACCGCATCCTCGAGATCGAGCCTTTTAAGTCGGCGACGGGCATCAAGAACATCACGATGATCGAGCCGCAGTTCGCCGGCCATTTCCCTGGCCATCCGATCATGCCGGGCGTCCTCATCCTCGAGGCCATGGCACAGGTCGGCGGCGTCGCAATGCTGTACCCGGAGGAGCACCGCGGCAAGATCGCGATGTTCGGCGGCATGGAGCATGTCAAGTTCAAGCATCCCGTCGTCCCGGGCGACCAGCTCGTGACGAAGGCCGAGATCGTCCGCGTGCGCGGCAACTTCGGCCTGCTGCATGCCGACGGCTATGTCAAGGATCAGCTCGTCGCATCGGCCGACTTCAAGTTTGCACTGAAAGAGCCTGAAGAAATGTGAAAACTGCCTGTTTCTGGCAGGAAATGAAAGATAATCTTTGTTCAGCTCGGATAACGCCTGGATTTGCTGTCATATCGTGTACCACTATGGAGCGACAATCGGGGAGTATATGGGAAAGACAGAGCAAAGATCACTCGGGGAGCCCCGAGTCTAGGATAGTTAGGAGTTGGAGCAGATGAGTACAGAGAACAAAGTACTTGCATATATCCACGATACGGCGGTCATCGCTCCGGGAGCACGTATCGCGAAGAACGTCGAGATCGGACCGTACTCGGTCATCGGCGAGAATGTCGAGATCGGCGAGGGCACAAAGATCGGCCCGCACGTCGTCATCACGGGCTGGACGCAGATCGGCCGTGACTGCAAGATCTTCCAGGGCGCTTCCGTTGGCGAAGAGCCGCAGGATCTGAAATTCAAGGGCGAGAAGAGCTACACGTTCATCGGAGACCGCACGACGATCCGCGAGGGCGCGACGATCCATCGCGCCACGGGCGAAGGCGAAGAGACGCGCGTCGGCAATGACTGCCTGCTCATGGCGCTCACGCATGTCGCGCACAACGTCGTCATTGGCAACAACGTCATCATGTCGAACCTCGCGAGCCTCGCCGGCCACTGCATCGTCGAAGACCGCGCCGTCATCGGCGGCATGGCGGGCGTGCACCAGTTCGTTAAAATTGGCCGCAACGCTATGGTCGGCGGCATGTCGAAGCTCACGCAGGACGTCGTGCCGTACACGATCGTCGATGGTCACCCGGCAAAGGCCGTCGGCCTCAACAGCGTCGGCATCTCGCGCGCTGGCATCCCGCTCGAATCGCGCCGCCGCATCAAGCAGGCATACAAGATCCTCTACCGCTCCGGATTGTCGCTTGCCCAGGCCATCGCCGTCATTGAGCAGGAAGTTGATTCGTGCGACGAGATCGAGCACTTCCTGCGCTTCCTCCGCGACGCGGAGCGCGGCATCTGCCGTGAACGGCACAATGATTAATTGAAGTTTGGAGGAACGTCACTTATGGAAAGAGTCGGACTGCTCGCAGGCGCGGGCTACCTGCCCGTGGAATGCGCAAAGGCAGCGAAGCGCCTCGGTTTTGAAGTCTGCGCTGTGCGCCTTTTAGACGAGTCACCGAAAGAGCTCAAAGACTGCACGGCCGAGTGCGTCGACATCAGCATCGGCCACCTCGACGCCATCCTGAACTATCTGAAGGAAAAAGGCATCAAGAAAGTCACGATGCTTGGCAAAGTCACGAAAGAGCTGCTCTTCAACGGCAAAGTCCAGCCGGACGCCCGCATGCTCGAGCTCATCATGGCGCTGCCGGATCGCAAGGACGACACGATCATGATGATGTTCGTGCGCGAACTCGCGAAAGCCGGCATGCAGGCTTTTGACCAGACGGCGCTTCTCCGCATGCTCATGCCGCATCGCGGCACGCTCACAGAGCTCGAGCCGACGAAAGAGCAGATGAAGGACATGGAGTTCGGTTTCCGCATCGCTAAAGAGCTCGGCCGCCTCGACATTGGCCAGACCGTCGTCGTCAAAAACATGGCCGTCATGGCCCTCGAAGCCATCGAGGGAACGGACGCCTGCATCGCACGCGGCGGCAAACTCGCGAACGGCGGCGCCGTCGTCGTCAAAGTCGCAAAGCCCGAGCAAGATAGCCGCTTTGACGTCCCGACCGTAGGCCGCGCCACGCTCGAAGGCATGGTAAAAGTCGGCGCAACAGCGCTCGCCATCGAAGCCGACAAGACGCTACTCGTCGAAAAAGAAGACGTGCTCGCCATTGCAAACGAGCACGGCATCACGATTGCGGCAATCTGAAAACGTGTCAGAAAGCAAAAACGAGGCTGCCTCTGCGGCCTCGTTATTTTTTGTTTGAATCGGACGAAAGATATAGTATAATAGATTGTACTGGAAAATTTTCTGCGCGAGGGGGAGAATGGATTTGAAGATCATGCTGTCGGCCGGGGAGGTCTCTGGCGATCTCCATGGGGCGCGGATCGCGCGCGCCATTCTCGCGCAGGCGCCGGAGACGGTGCTCGTCGGGTTTGGCGGGCACGAGATGGAGGACGCAGGCGTGCGGTTGTTTGCGGATTTCGCGAGCTACAATGTCATGGGCGTCTGGGAAGTGCTGAAGAATCTCGGGCGCATCATGAAGCTCCTCGATCAGCTGACGGATGCGATGCGTGACGAGCGGCCGGATCTGCTCGTGCTCATCGACTATCCGGACTTCAACTGGCGGCTCGCGAAGCGCGCGAAGAAGCTCGGCATCCCCGTGTTTTCGTACATCCCGCCGTCGGCCTGGGCTTGGCGCAAAGGGCGCGCGAAGTCGTGCGCGAAACTCGCGGAGGAGTTCGTCGCGATCTTCCCGCACGAGCTGCCGGTCTATGAGGCGGCGGGCGCGAACATCTCGTTCGTCGGCAACCCGCTCGTCGATACGGTGCGGCCGGAGATCCCGACGCAGGAAGCTCGGCGCGTCTTCAATTTCAAAGAGGGCGACCATGGCATCCTGCTGCTCCCCGGCAGCCGCCGGCAGGAGATCGAGATGCTGCTGCCGGACATGCTGCAGGCGGTGAAGAAGCTCGCGGTCGAGCGGCCGGAGACGAAGTTCTACCTGCCGGTTGCCTCTGGCGTCGATGAAGGGCGCCTGCGGCAGATGATCGATGACGCGGGCGTGCATGTGATGCTGACGCATGAAGCGCGCTATGCGCTCATGGGGCTCATGGATGCCGCGATCGCGACGTCGGGCACGGTCGTCATGGAGGCGGCGCTCATGGGGTTGCCATGCGTCGTGCTGTACCGCCTTGCGCCGCTGAATTATATGATTGGAAAACTTCTCGTGCATGTCGAGAATTTCAGCCTGCCGAACATCTTGCTCGGCGAGCAGTTCCAGCCGGAGTTGCTGCAGGACGCGGTGACGCCGGACGCGATCACGCGCGAGGTGCTGCCGCTTTATCGCGGCGAGGAGCGCCGTGCATGGGTGTGCGGCAAGCTGCGCAAGGCCTGCGACCGGCTCGGCCCTCCGGGGGCGTCGGGGCGCGTCGCGGAAAAGATCGTCGCGGCGGCACGCCGCCATGCTGACAAAGACGGGAGTCTCTCATGAAGAATTACAAACGGCTGCTTTTATACATCAAGCCGTATCTCAAGCGGCTAGGCCTCGCCATTTTCTGCATCGTCATGGCGGCCGCTGCGAATCTGTACCTGCCGTGGATCATCAAGGACATGATCGACAAGGTGCTCATGGACAAGGACATGATGATGCTGAACCTCATCGCGGTCGGCATCGTCGTCGTGTTTCTGTTCCGCGGCATCTTCTACTATGGGCAGAGCTACCTCGTCTCCTATATTGGCGAGAAAGTCATCATCGACGTGCGCGAGGGGATGTTCCGCAAGTTCCAGCGCATGCCGATGGCGTATTTCGACAAGCATCAGACGGGCGAGACGATGAGCTTCATCACGAATGATGTCGCGGCCATCCAGTCGGCGCTCGTCACGAACCTCATCGAAATGGTGACGGAGGGCTCGATCCTCATCGGCTCCATCGTCATGATGGTCATGCTCGACTGGAAATTGTCGCTCTTGACGCTCGTTGTCATCCCGCTCGTCGGGCAGGCCATGAAGATCTTCGGCCGCAAACTAAAGAAGAACGGCACGCTGATCCAGGAGCGCATGGCGGACATCACGTCGCTCTTGCAGGAAAGCATCTCGTCCATCCGCGTCGTGAAATCGTTCGTGCGCGAAGGGTATGAGATCGACCGTTTCTGCAAGCAGAATGAGCTGAATTTCCAAGCGGCCATGCAGAATGTCCGCCTGACGAGCCTCTTGACGCCGACGGTCGAGTTCCTCGCGGCGCTCTCGGTGACGTTCATCGTCTGGTTTGGCGGCTACGAGGTCGTCAATGGTGTCATGACGGCTGGTGCGCTCGTCGCGTTCCTGACGTACGCTGTCAACCTCGCGAACCCCGTCAAGCGCCTGTCACGCGTCTATGGTTCTCTCCAGCGCGCCATGGCGGCCGTCGACCGTGTCTTCATGGTGCTCGACCTGCCAGAAACCGTGCAGGACAAGCCAGACGCGATCACGTTGCCAAAGACGGAAGGCCATGTTGAGTGCCGCGATGTCTCGTTCGAGTACAAGAAAGGCGTCCCTGCGCTCCAGCATGTTACGCTCGAGGCGAAGCCAGGCCAGATGATCGCGTTCGTCGGCCCGTCCGGTGCGGGCAAGTCGACGATTGCGAACCTGATCCCGCGCTTCTACGACGTGACGGACGGCCAGATCCTCATCGACGGCCATGACATCCGCGATGTCAAGCTCGCGTCGCTGCGCGAGCAGATCGGCATCGTGCCGCAGGAGACGATGCTGTTTTCGACGACGGTGCGTGAGAATATCCGCTATGGCCGCCTTGATGCGACGGATGAAGAAGTCGTCGAGGCTGCAAAGGCGGCGAATGCGGACGAATTCATCCGCCAGCTGCCAAAAGGCTACGACACGCAGATCGGCGAGCGCGGGCTGAACCTCTCGGGCGGCCAGCGCCAGCGCATGGCCATCGCGCGCGCGATCCTCAAGAATCCGCGCATCCTGATCCTCGACGAGGCGACGAGTGCGCTCGACACCGAGAGCGAGAAGATCGTGCAGGCGGCGCTTGATAAGCTCATGGAAGGGCGCACGTCGTTCGTCATCGCGCATCGCCTTTCGACGATTTTCGATGCTGATCAGATCTTCGTCATCGATCACGGTCATGTGAAAGAACAGGGCACGCACGAGGAGCTCCTCGCCCTCGGCGGCCTTTACAGCTATCTCTATAGCATCCAGTTCAAGAACGCGGAAGCTCAGGCTTAAGCGGAAGGGGAGAAGTATGCAACTACTGTACAACATCGCGGCCATCATCGTCGGCGTGCTCATCATTCCGGTGTTCATGGTCCGCGCGGTGCGCGAGAAGGGATTCGTCGAGCGCATCAAGCAGAGTCTCGGGTTCTTCCCGCCGCACGCGCTCGACAAAGTGGCCAATAAAGACTGCATCTGGGTCCATGCGGCGTCCGTCGGCGAGATCGTCGCGACGAGCCCGCTGATCAAGGAGTTCCGCCGCGAGTTCCCGACGAGCCCGATCCTCGTGTCCGTCGTGACGACGAGCGGCTACGAGATGGCAAACCGCATCATCAAGGACGCCGATGCCATCATCTATTTCCCACTCGACCTGCCGTGGCTCGCCGGCCATGTGCTGAAGCGCATCCGCCCGCGCGTCTACCTGCCCGTCGAGACGGAGCTCTGGCCGAATTTCCTCAAGACTGCTAGAGAGCTCCACGTCCCCGTCATGATGGTCAACGGCCGCATCAGCGACAAGAGCGTCAAGCAGTACAAGCATCTGCACAGCCTGCTGCATGACATGATCGGCACGGTGAAGCAGTTCGCGATGCAGTCGCCGATTGATGCCGACTACATCAAGCGCCTCGGCGCGCCGCCGGAACTCGTCATCGTCACGGGCAACACGAAGTTCGACCAGACGTATACGGATGTCTCGCCGGAGGAAAAGACGCGCATCCTGACGGAAATGTGCCTGACGAAGAATGATGGCATCTTCCTCGCGGGCTCGTCGCATCGCGGCGAAGAAGAACCCGTGCTCGAAGCATTCACGGCCGTGCGCAAGAACCATCCAGGCGCACGCCTCGTCATCGCGCCGCGCGAGCTCTTACGCACGACGGAGGTCGTGCATCTTTGCAAGAAAGCGGGTTTTGACACGGCGACGCGCACGGGGCTCCAGAAAGAGCCGCGCGCGGAGGGAAATGAGCCGGACATCGTCATCCTCGACACGATCGGCGAGCTCGGCAAGGTCTACAGCATCGGCGACGTCGTCTATGTTGGCGGCAGCCTCGTGCCGCATGGCGGCCACAACATCTTGGAGCCTGCCGCGCATGGCAAGGCCATCATCGTCGGCCACCACATGTTCAACTTCAAGGATACGTATGCGCTGTTTAAGAACCGCAATGCTTGCCTGACCGTCAAGAACGGCCACGAGCTCGCGGAGGCCGTCACGAAGCTGTTTGACGATCCCGCGCACCGCCACCGCATGGAGGAGGAGACGCGCGCGATCGTGCAGGAGAACAAGGGCGCTTCCAGAAAGTCCGCCATCATCCTGCACAACATGCTCGACAAGTACGAGAATGCGCCGGAGAACCTGCATCATGTGCGCTCGACGCAGAAGATCGCGAACCTCCAGACGTATTTCATCGACCTCGTGCACAGTAAGGAAGTGCATGGCGTCTGCCTGCATCTGATTCTCGGCATCCTCTATCTCTTCTCGCTCATCTATGGCTCGCTCGTGAACCTCAAGCTCTGGGGTTACTCGGCAGGCCTCCTGACGCGCAAGAAGCTCGGCTGCTTCGTCATCAGCCTCGGCAACGTGACGGTCGGCGGCACGGGCAAGACGCCGACGGCGCAGCGCCTCGCGCGCGAGATCCGCGACATGGGCTACCGCGTCGTCATCCTGAACCGCGGCTACCGCGCGAAATGGCATGGCGATGTCGGCGTCGTCTCGGACGGCGAGCGGCTGCACATGGATGCGTCGGAGGCGGGCGACGAGGCGTACATGCTCGCAAAGCACCTGCCGAACGTGCCGGTGCTGATCGGCGCAGAGCGCGCCGTGACGGGCCAGTACGCCATTGACCATTTCGGCGCGGAAGTCGCCATCCTCGATGATGGCTACCAGCACTGGCAGCTCGAGCGCGACATGGACATCCTGCTCGTCGACGCCGTCAATGTGTTCGGCAATGGCTACATCCTGCCGCGCGGCACGCTCAGAGAGCCCATCTCGCATATCGAGCGCGCCGACATCTGCCTGCTGACGAAAGTCGATCAGGCGGCGGCTGGTGCGCGCGAATACATCAATGAGACGGTCAAGAAGTACAATGACCACGCGGGTATTGTCGAGAGCATCCACCAGCCGCGCTGCTTCATGCCGCTCCATGAGTGGTATGTCGATATCGCGAGCGAGGGCATCGACGTCCGCGAAATGGCTGGCAAGCGCATCGTCGCGGTCTCGGCCATCGGCAACCCTGCATCGTTCGAGCAGACGCTCAGCGACATCGGCGCTTCCATCATCGAGAGCCAGCGCTACCCCGACCATCACGACTACACGGCGCAGGAAATGCGCGACGTGCTCGAACAGGCCGAGGCGAAAGGCGCGGAGGCCATCGTCATCACGGAGAAAGACGCCGTGAAGATCCCTGCTGAAGTCGTGCAGGAGAAGTGGCCGATCCCCGTCTATGTCATCTGCGTCGAAGTCACGTTCCAGTCGGGACGCGAAGCCTTCCTCGCTGATTTGCAGAAACGCCTCACGGAACGCCTCGGCCATGCGCCGAAGGCAACGAAGAAAGAAGGCAGCTTATGAAACAGCATCATGCACTCTGCGTCATCCCTGCGCGCTACGCCTCGACGCGACTGCCGGGGAAACC
>JAXGCE010000028.1:0-59563 GCA_034186105.1 Selenomonadaceae bacterium | reverse complement strand
ATGATACCACGCCCTTTG
This sequence comes from Selenomonadaceae bacterium, assembly GCA_034186105.1. Lineage (GTDB taxonomy): Bacteria > Bacillota > Negativicutes > Selenomonadales > Selenomonadaceae > Selenomonas_C. The sequence goes on along the minus strand of JAXGCE010000028.1, from coordinate 59,545 downwards.
AAAAGAATCAAGATTTTCCAGCAACACACGTCTCAGTAGAGCTTGAAAACTTCTTCGAGCGCTGCCTTGATTTTCGGATTGGTGCAGTTCGACGGACGGCGGGCCGGGCCGACCTTCCAGCCGCGCATGTTGACGGCGAGCTTCACGACGGAGTTCGGGTTGCCCATCTGCATGACGTTGCGGAACGGACGAATCTTCTTCTGCGCTTCGTTCGCCTTCTCGATGTCGCCGACTTCCCAATACTTGTAGATGCTGACCATGAGTTCAGGGAAGACGTTCGAGCAGCCGGAGATCGCGCCCTTGCCGCCCGCCATCAGCGTCCAGAGGATCAGCGAGTCGCTGCCCGCGAGCACCTGGATGCGCGGGTCCGTGTTCTCGATGTACTTCAGCGTGTTGTCGAAATTGCCGCTGCTGTCCTTGATGCCGATGATGTTCTCATGCTCCGCGAGCAGGCGCTTCACCGTGCCGAACGCGATGTTGTTGCCCGTGCGCGCGGGGATGTTGTAGAGGAGGATCGGCATGTCGATGGCGGAGGCCACGGCGTCGAAATGCGTATAGAGGTCGTCTTGCGAGACGGCGACGAAATACGGTGAAATGGCGGAGAGGCAATCGACGCCGAGGTCTTGCACGCGCTTCGAGAATTCGATCGTCTCTTTCGTCGTCACGCAGCCCGTGCCTGCATAGACCGGCACACGGCCATGCACGGCTTCAACGGCCGTCTTGATGATTTCGAGTTTTTCGTCCTGGCTGAAGGCGTAGAATTCGCCATTCGTGCCCATCGGGAAGATGCCGGAGACGCCGGCCTCGATCAGGTGGTCGATGAATTCCCGATACATGCCGGGCTCGAAGTTCTCGTTTTCATCCAGTGCCGTGGCGACCGGCGTGATCAGGCCTTTTGCTTCAAACGGTTTCAAAATGATCGCTCCTATCTCAAATCTCTAAATCTCTCTTCAGAGTTCTACTTTCATGATGCACTTGACAAAATCATGCGGCTCGCTGCCGACATGCGACACGGCCTTGTGGCCATCCTTTGGGAAGGCGATGTAGAACATGCCAGTGCCGATGAGCATGTGGTGGCTGCGGTCGCCGTCATAGCGTGCCATGTCTTTGCCCGCGTCGTAGGGGATGGCCTCCGTGAGCTTCTCGAGCGGCTGCCATGCCATTTCCTCGCAGCCTTCGAGCAGAATCTGCACGTCGGCATACTTCCGATGCGCTTCAAACGTGCCTTCCGCGAGCGGCTTCGTCTTGCCGCGCTGGAATTTCAGGAAGCCGCCTTGGAACGGGTACTGCTCCCCTTCCTGGAAATCGCCTTTCCTCTTTTCGAGTTCTTCCATGCCAGCGGAGAGTGCTGGCAGCATCGCCTGATAACCCAGCAGGTTTTCGAGTTCGTCGATGATCATGCGTCCTTCTCCTTCGCATCTTTGGAATCCGCCATGCGGATGGCATAGTCGATGGCATTACACAGGCTGAGCGGACTGGCTTTGCCCGTGCCGGCCTGGTCGAACGCCGTGCCGTGATCCACCGAGACGCGGATGATCGGCAGGCCGAGCGTGATGTTCACGCCCTCGACGGCATCCCATGCTTTCTTTTCCTGATTGTAGACGAAGCCGACGACTTTCAGCGGGATATGGCCCTGATCGTGGTACATGACGACCACGATGTCATACATGCCGCCCCGGAGCTTCGAGAAGACGCTGTCCGGCGGCAGCGGGCCTTCCACGTTGATGCCTTCGGCACGCGCGGCCTGGACGGCCGGCTCGATTTCCTTCTGCTCTTCGTCACCAAAGAGTCCGCCTTCGCCACAGTGCGGGTTCAGGCCTGCCACGGCGGCGCGCGGATGCTCGATGCCGAGGTCGAGGCATGCCTGGTTCGCGAGGCGCGTGCATTCGAGGACGCGCTCCTTCTTGCAGCGGTCGCAGGCTTCGCGCAGCGAGACGTGCGTCGAGACATGCACGACGCGCATGTTCTGGTGCGCGAGCATCATCGCGTAGCTTTTCGTGTTCGTGAAGTGGGCGTAGATTTCCGTATGGCCGGAGAAATGATGGCCTGCGAGGTTCATGGCTTCCTTGTTCAGCGCATTCGTAACCGTCGCGTCGACCTTGCCCGCCATCGCGAGGTCGATGACTTCGCGCACATAACGGAACGCCGCATCGCCAGCCTCGACGGAGATTTCGCCGACCTTGAGCTTCGCTGCATCCACGATGCCCATGTCGTAGACGTCGATCGTGCCTTTCTGGAACAGCGCGTCGTTGACGTCTTTGACCGCATGGATCGTGAGCCTCTCCGTCAGCCCCGTGTCGCGGAGCGCACGCTCCATGACAGAGGCATCGCCGATGACGAGCGGATGGCAGCGGTCATAGAGGACCCCGTCTGCGAGCGCCTTCGCCGTGATTTCCGGCCCGATGCTGGCGGGATCGCCCATGGTGATGCCGATGATCTTCATGTTGCTTCCTCCTGCCCGCCGTTATTTCACGACTTTCAGATAGATGCTGCGGATGTCATCGAGGCTCAGTTCCTTGATGTTGTTGACGAGCAGGCGCTTCTGCTGCGAGCCGGCTTCGACGAGGAAGTCGAGGTCGGACATCTTTACACCATACTGCGAGAGGTCCGTCGGGATCTCCGTGTTCTTGACGATGGCCGCGATGCACTCGATGATGTGGTCGGCTTTTTCCTGCGCCGTCTTGCCCGAGAGCTCCGGATAGACGAAATCGCAGAGCGCTGCGAGGCGGTCGACGATGGCGTCTTCATTGAAGCGCATGACATGCGCGAAGAGGATGGCGTTCGAAACGCCGTGCGCGATGTGGTACTTTCCGCCGAGCGGGTACGACAGGGCATGCACGGCCGTTGTGCCGGAGCCCGTGATGGCGATGCCGCCATAGTATGCGCCCTGCATCATCGCCGTGCGCGCTTCGATGTTCGACGGATTCGAGAACGCTTCTTCGATGTTGCGGAAGATGAGCTTCGCGCCGGCGAGCGCATAGACATCGGAGAGCGGCGTCGCCTTGCGCGACGTGTAGCACTCGACGCAGTGTGCGAGGGCATCGACGCCCGTTGCCGCGACGATCTTGGACGGCAGGTTCTTGATCATGTCCGTGTCGAGGATGACGTACTCCGGGATCATCGAATCATTGACGATGCCCTGCTTTGACTGTTCCTCCGGAATGGCGACGATGGCGTTGCACGTCGCTTCTGAGCCCGTGCCGCACGTCGTCGGGCAGAACACGCTCGTGATCTGCTTCGTCGCGATGGACGGGTCTTTGAGGAGGTCTTTCACCGTGTAGCTGCTGCCCTTCAGCAGGCCGACGAGCTTCGCCGCATCCATGACGGAGCCGCCGCCGATCGCGATGATGAGGTCACCATCGGCCTTGCCTGCTGCCTCGACCGTCTTTTCCACATCCTGCCACGACGGCTCGGGCTTCAGGTCGGTGAAGACTTCATACGGGACGCCGCATTCTTTCAGCACGGCGAACGCGCCATCGCAGAGGCCGCACTCCTGGATGCCCTTGTCCGTGAAGACGAGCGCCTTCTTCGTCTGTTCTTTCTTGAGGATGGCAGCGAGGTCTTTGATGCTGCCCTGACCGGCATAAACATTGGATGGGGTTCTGAGTGAATACGTCAACGTTGGTTCCTCCCTAATATTTCCATGAGGCTTTCGAGGAGCTGTTCTTCTCCGAAGCCGCCTGATTTCGTGATGACATGATATTCCCTGCCCCGGTACGGGACTTTCGTGAGCACGCAGCCCGGCTGGATCTCCGCGATGGGACGCAGCTCCGTCTGACCGACTTCGCGCAGGAAGCCTAAAAGCGTGTCGCCGCCCGTCACGAGGATGACGGGGGCGGGAGTGCTTGCGGCGATGATCTCATCGAGCATCGTCTTCAGCGCGACGCCCATCGTGCCAGCGATGCGGGCGCGCAGGTCTTCGAGGCTGAGGCCGAGCTCGTCGCCGCGCTCCCGCGTGGCGTTGCTGCCGGGCGGATCGTTCGAATCCACTATCTGGCAGGTGCCGGGCGCGAGCGACGCTGCGACGCGTTTTGCGAGCTCGCGGCCCTCGCCTTGCTGCCATGCCGCGCGGACGAGCTTGGCGTCCGGCGTGAGATACGTATGTGCATAGCCGTGCGCCTCGCCATAAGCGAGCTGCGCCCGCGTGATGGGGTTCACACTGCCGCAGACGACGAGCAGGCGATCTTCCAAGACGTCTTTCGGCAACCGCTTCCGTTCGAGGTGCAGGAGCGCTGGCAGTTCTTTGGCAAAGCCCGCGCAGCCGGCCAGCACCTGCGTCCATCCCTGCCGCTTCAGATTCGCGGCGATGGCCGCGACATCCGCGCGGCTCGCGGCGTCAAAGACCCAGATGCCGTCTGCCGTCGGCAGCTGTTCGCCGAGATCGCGGACGTTCGTGACGGCGACATCGGACTGCTGCGCGATGATGGCCGCAACATCGTCACGCGTCACGGGCTCGAAGGGATCCTGCCCGAAGACGGACTGGCTGACGGGCACGCCATCGATATAGTGGATGCCGCCCTGCGTCGTGCGCTTCATGTCGGGAAACGCGGGGATGAACGCGACGGCGTCCGTCCGCGCGTATTTCCAGACGGCGGAGAGCTCCGCGCCCAAGTTGCCGCGCAGCGCCGAATCCGTCTTCTTGTAAATGTGCGGAACACCGAGCGAACGCGCTTCGAGGACGAGCCCCGCCACGATGTCATGCGCCTCGCTTGCCGAAAGATGACGCGTCTCGGAATCGATGACGAGCACCTGCGCGTCCGGGCAGGCCTCTGGATGAATGGCCGTCCCGCGGCCGCGCCGCAGAGCGATCTGTGTCGGGATCCCCTGTGCGGAGAATTGCACGCCCGTGTCGAGCGCTCCCGTGAAATCATCTGCGATCACGACCAGCTTCAGCTCGAGATCGTCTTGCTGCGAAGCGGTGGCGCTTTTGCCCCCCGTCACCGGACCTCACCGGACGTCGGGTTGTACGTGCCGATCGTTTCGCGCTTCTCGCCCATGACGTCGCCCTCCGTGAACGTCTGCCACTTCACGCCGCGGCGCGTCTGGTACGCATACGCGAGGTGCAGGTTTCCCGCCTTGTCCTGCATGAGGTACGGATATTCATACTGGCGGTTGTTCGTCTTGTTTTCGCGGCCCATGAAGCCTTCGCCGCGCTCCATGCAGCGGATGATCGGCCACGTGACGCCGCCGTCCTCTGAAAGTGCGACCGCCACGGGGCAGCGCAGTCCCGGCCATGCGCCCTTGCGGCCATAGGCAGCCGGCGCGCTCGTCGGGTTGTACGCGATGGCGATGCGGCCGCTCTTCAGCATCAGCGCCGAGATGCCGGAATTGTTGTTCGGCAACTCCGTCGGCTCCGGCACCGTCCAGCTGTCGCCATTGTCCTCCGACGTGCTGCGGTAGATGTGGTCAGCCTCGCGCGAGCGGAAGAACGCGACGAGCACGCCGGGCATGAGCTCCACGATGTTCGGATGCACGCGGCCGACGCTGTCCGGGATGTCGACGCGGCGCCACGTCTTGCCCTGGTCGTCCGAAATCTGCACGGCGCTCGGATCGCCTGCGAGGCCGCGGTTGCTGTCTGTGCAGATCCAGTTGCCATAGACCCAGCGGCCACTTGAGAGAATCTGGATGGGCTGGCGGGAAAACGTGCCTTCTTCCCCGAAGACGACCTCCGGCTCGCCCCACGTACGACCGTCATCCGTCGAAACCTGCTTTTTCACGACGGCCGTGTACTGCATGTTGTCCTTGCCGGGCTGGCGGCCGAGCTGCGCCGTGTACATCGCCCAGATTTCGCCGTTCGGTGCGAGGAACAGCGACGGGTTCTGGTCGGAAAAATCATTTTCGTTCGAAATGTGGATGGGCTCGCTCCAATGGTCCGCGCCCTTCTCCAAACGGGAGACGACGACGTTGATATCCGCGCCGCCCTCGTACGTGCCGGCGAACCAGCAGCAGAGCATCGTGCCCGCAGGTGTCTCTAAAAGCGACGGCGCATGTGCCGTCGGCCACGGGCCCGGCGGCAGCATCGCGCCGCGCACGCCCATCTCTTCATCGTCATAAATCTGGCCGTCAGGCGTATAGCCTGGCAATGTCTTGATCATGGAAAACCCTCTCTTTCAAACTCCGCGACGGTTCTCCGGCAAGAACCATCCCGCCGCGCCATCCCACGGGCGGGGATGGCTGGCGGCTTTCTCTTTTGCCTGACTCTACTATAGCAAAAATCTGCGCTCTCCACCGTTTTTTTCTTGACACGAGGATTTCATTATGAAACAATGTCCCTGTATCTATTTCATCCGCTGATATGTTGTTTTATTTTGAAACAGGTGAACTGATGTCAGACAACATCCGCATCCTCGCGGTCGCACCGTATGAGAGCATGGCCTCCCTGCTGCAGAACACCGCCGCGAGCTTTCCCGATGTCTCCATGGACATCCTCGTCGGCAACCTCGACCAGGCTGTGCAGGCAGCCGAGCACAACCTCCATCAGGACTACGACGTCCTCATCTCGCGCGGCGGCACGGCCACGCTGCTGCAGAGCAAGGTCACGCTCCCTGTCGTCGAGATCCCGATCTCCCTCTTCGACCTGCTCTCGTCCATCCGCCTCGTCAAAGAGACGGGCAGCCCGTTCGCCATCGTCGGCTATCCGAACATCGCGAAAGCCGCGCGCGACCTCTGCACGCTCCTCGAACTGACGCCGGAAATCTATACGACGCTGCGCCCCGAGGACAACGAGCAGGCCATGGACGACATCCGCGCCAAGGGGCTCGACTATGTCATCTGCGACGTGGCCGCGAGCCAGCTGGCCTGGGAAAAGGGACTCAATGCCGTGCTCATCATCTCCGGCATCGACAGCATCACGGAAGCCGTGCAGGACGCCCGCCGCCTCTGCCGCCAGCAGCAGGAACTGCGCGTCGAAAACCATTTCCTGCGCACGCTGCTGCGCGGCCAGCCCGGCGACACCGTCGTCTACGCGCGCAGCGACGCCGTCGTGCTCAGCACGCTGTCGCAGCAGGAACACGAAGCTGTCAGCACGGCACTCCGCGAGCTCGCGCCTGCCGTGCGCGACGGCTCGCTCTCGCGCTGCGTGAAGTCCATCGGCGGCCACCTCTACCGCATCCGCTGCGAAGAATTTGAAGAAGACGCCGAACGCTACACCGCCTTTTACCTGCGCCGCAGCAACTCGCCGCGCGGCAACAAGCATGCCGCCATCTCCTACTACACGCAGAAAGACGCACAGGATCTGTTCCGCAGCAGCTACTACAACGCCGCCCGCGACATCCGCGACCTCGCCCAGCTCACCCGGAGCCTCCAGGAAAAGCATACGCCGCTCATGCTGCACGGCGCGCCCGGCACCGGCAAGCGGCAGGTCGTCGCCCACGTCTACACGCACAGCCGCCTGAAAGCCGATCCCCTCGTCGTCATCGACTGCAGCCTCATGAACGAAAAGGCGCTCGACTACCTCATCAACAGCCACCATTCCCCGCTCTACTGCAACGACCAGACCATCTACATCGCCAGCGTCGACAAGCTCGAAGAATCCGTCGCCCGCGAGCTCGTGAATGCCCTCGAATGCATGCAGACCTGCCGCTCGAACCACATGATCTTCTCCTGCCTGACGCCCGGCGACAGCCCGCAGGCCCATCTCTTCACCTACACCTTCTATTGCATGTCCATCTACATGCCCGTGCTCAAGAGCGTGCCCGAGCGCATCCCGTCGCTCGCCACGCTCTACCTCGCGCACCTGCACGCAGAGACCGGCGACGATGTCGTGCGCCTCGAGCCCGGCGCGCTCGCGCAGCTGCAGGAATTTGACTGGCCTGGCAACTACATCCAGTTCGAGCGCGTGCTGAACCAGCTCGCCGTTTCCGCCCGCAGCCACGTCATCCAGGAAAAGGAAGCCCGCCGCCTGCTCGCGCACGAGCGCGGCATCCATCACGACACCTCGGGAGCCGCCCGCTATCCTGCCGACCTGACGCTCGCAGAAATCGAGCGCGACATCATCCAGCAAGTCCTCAGCGACTGCGACGGCAACCAGTCGGCGGCCGCCCGCCGCCTCGGCATCGGCCGCACGACGCTCTGGCGCCTGCTCAAGAACAGCTGAAAAAAAGCCCCTCCCCGCACCAGCTAAACGCTGGAACGAGGAGGGGCTTTCCTAAATGGGGTATGTTTTCATGGTTGGAAAAGAACCATAGGGACTTACTCGTTTTTCTCCGGGGCTGCCACGGCAGGCGCTTCTGCCGCCTCCACTTTCTTGCCCGAGCCGCCCGTGAGCAGCTTTTCAAAGAACATCACGACCGCCGGCACCGTCAGGGCGACATAGATGTTGTCGATGCCGAACGGGTTGTCGAGCAGGTACCAGGCAGCCGTGCCGATGGCGGCAAAGCTCAGGCCGAGGTTTGCACCGCGTGTGCTGTTGAAGAACGGCAGGTAGAAGCCGAGCACGGCGACGACCGCGATCGTCAGGCGCAGGGCACGCGTGAAGAACGACAGCTTCAGGATTTCCGGAATGCCGAAGACGAAGAACAGCGGCGCAATGCCGACGAGCACCGAGATGATGCGCGTTGCTTTCAGTTTCTGCTCCGGATCCGGATGGACGCGCGGCACATAGAAATCTTCGACGATGAGCGATGCGATGGCGAGAGCGACCGTGCTGACGCTGACGAAGACGGCGGCGACGATGGACGTCGTGACGATGGCAGCGGGCAGCGTACCCATATGCTGGATGAAGACCGGCAGTGCGTAGAGCGCCGGCATCTCCGGATAGAGGTGATGCGCGATGACGCCGATGGCACCGAGGATGATGCCGAGCGGCGCGCAGAGCAGGACGGCATAGAAGCAGGACTTCTGTGCGTCGCCCGCGCTCTTCGTCGAGGAAATGGCCTGCATGACGAACTGCGTCGAGAAGATGGAACCGGACGTCGCGAGGATCCAGGCGAGGATCGTGCCGAAGCCGATGTGGCCGTCAAACGTGAAATACCAGTCCGGCAGGTCATCGACGACCGGCTGCACGCCATTCGAAAGGCCGAGCGCCACGCCGAGGACGATGAGCAAGCCGATGTACTTGACGGCCGCATGCAGAACCGTGACATACGCGACACCTTTCATGCCGCCGATGACATAGTAGAACGTGCTGACGACGGCAATGATCATCATCGCCACGGGAATGTTGACATCCATGATGCGTGTCAGAGCTGCCGCACCGCTGATGTAGTTGCCGACATTGACGAGCAGCAGCGCCGCGATCATGATGATCGAGACGATGATCTTCGTCGAATGGCCGTACTTCTGGGAAATCGCGCCCGAAATCGTGAACTCGCCCGACTTGTACAGCTTCTTGACAAAGAACAAACCATAGAGCAGATAGCCGACGGCAGCCGCCAAGACCGACCAAGAGGCCGCCATGCCATACTTGAACGCCGATTCTGCCGTGCCGACCGTGGACTTTGCGCCGATGAACTCCGTCATCAGCAGCACGGCGACAACGACGGCCGGCATCGTCTTTGCCGCATTCATGAATTCGCCGCTGCTCTTGCTGCGCAGGCGGACGCTGAGCCAGCTCGTGATCGCGATATAGGCGAACACGATGCCCATGATGATGACCGTATCACCGGTACTGAAATTACTTGCCTCCACTGTTTCCTTGATCCCCTTTCAAAGAATCTCCCTCAAAGAATTTTCCCCTGGAATGATTGCAAATCTCTGGGAGCTGTTGCCCGCAGCTTCTGCCGGAAGCCATCCACAGTTTTCCCATTTGGCAGCAGATACTGAACTGTCTGTCGATTTACATGCCTTATGATACCATCCTGAGCGGCGGCACATCACTTGTTCCGGCCTTCCATCTGTACCATTATGGAACGGTTCTTGTTTTTGAACTGTTTCCTTGTGATATCCCCGTCATTCCGTTTCATCCTGAAACAACCCCGTCGGCTGCACGATACGGCGGAGGATTTGACGGAGCACATCTTGTTCATTATAATATCCCTGTCTGCAATCTTACCTTCTGCATTCTATGGAAAGGATGTTTTTTCATGAACCTCTTCCGCACGAAGAGCATCGAGCAGATGCGCGCGGCGGCGGCGGAGTCGGGCATGGCGAAGACGCTCGGCGCTTTTGACCTGATCCTGCTCGGCATCGGCTGCGTCATCGGCACGGGCATCTTCGTCCTCACCGGCGTCGCGGCGGCGCAGTACGCAGGGCCGGCCGTCACGCTGTCCTTCATCATTTCGGGCTGCGCCTGCGCGCTCGCGGGCCTCGCCTATGCCGAATTTTCATCCATCGTGCCCGCATCGGGCAGCGCCTACACGTACACGTATGCCTCGCTCGGCGAGTTCATCGCGTTCATCGTCGGCTGGAACCTCATCCTCGAGTACACGGTCACAGCGAGCGCCGTCGCCTCGGGCTGGTCGGGCTATGTGACAGGCCTCTTGCTCTCGGCCGGCATCGATGTGCCGCACGCGCTGACGCATGTGCCGGCCGATGGCGGCATCATCAACCTGCCCGCCATCTTCATCACGCTGCTGCTGTCCATCCTCCTGATCCGCGGCACGCAGGAGAGCACGAAGCTCAACCGCATCCTCGTCTTCATCAAGCTCGGCGCCGTCTTCCTGTTCCTGCTGCTCGCCGCGCCGCATGTCGACACGGCAAACTGGGAGCCGTTCATGCCGTTCGGCGTCTCGGGCATCTTTGGCGGCGCAGCCATCGTGTTCTTTGCCTACATCGGTTTCGACGCCGTCGCGACGAGCGCCGAGGAGTGCAAGAACCCCGCGCACGACCTGCCGATCGGCATCATCGGGTCTCTCTTTATCTGCACGGCGCTCTACGTCGTCGTCGCAGGCGTGCTGACGGGCGTCGTGCCGTACACGGAGCTCAACAACCCCGAGCCTGTCGCCTTCGCGCTGCGCTACATCGGCTACCGCCTCGGCAGCGCCATCGTCGGCGTCGGCGCCATCGCGGGCATCACGACGGTGCTGCTCGTGCTGCTCTATGGGCAGGCGCGCATCTTTTTTGCCATGAGCCGCGACGGCATGGTGCCGGCGAATGTCTGCAAGATCCACAAGCGCTACCACACGCCGTACATCGTGACCGTCATGGGCGGCATCTTCGTCTCGATCATCGCGGGCCTCGCGCCGATCGGCGTCATCGCGGAAATGGCGAACATCGGCACGCTCTCAGCTTTCACCGTCGCCGCGCTCGGCGTCATGGTGCTGCGCCACACGAAGCCGGATGTCCCGCGCACGTTCCGCTGCCCGCTCGTCTGGCTCATCGCCCCGCTCGCCGTCCTCGCCTGCGTCTACCTCATGGTGCACCTCCCCTACGAGACCTGGATCCGCTTCGCCGTCTGGTGCACCGTCGGCTGCTTCGTCTACTTCGGCTACAGCTACCAGCACAGCACCCTCGGCAAAGCCCAGAAGGCCAAGCGCCGCATCAAATTCCCGCAAAAACGCGTCGTGAAGAAATGATAACAAAGAACGGCCGCACGTCGAAGAAACGTGCGGCCGTCCTGTTTTGGGCTATGCAATTGTTCTGCTTACGCCTGCGCGCCCGTCGAGTACATCGGAATCTTGACGGGGTTGTCCTGAATTGTCCAGACGCCGCAAGGGCAGACGCCGGCGCAGATGCCGCAGCCGATGCAGCGAGCGGGGTCGCTCTGGTATTCCCACGAGCCGTCTTCGTTCTGGATGCGCGTGATGGCTTCTTCGGGGCAGGATTCGAGGCACATCTTGCAGTCGCGGCAGGTGCCGCAGCTGACGCAGCGGGTATGGTCGTCAGCGGGGTCGCCGAGGTCGCAGTGGTGGCAGCGTTCGAAGTAGGCCGTCGACAGCTGCTCGGCGGGGATCTTCTTCTTCTCGGGGAACGGCTCGGCCGTGCCACGCAGGTACTGGTCGGCGTACCATGCGGCCTTGCGGCCGCTGCCGATGGCGTCGGTCAGGCGGCCCGGCTTGATCGTGTCGCCGGCCGTGAAGACGCCTGGGAGGATGGATTGCGTCTTGTCCGGCACGAGCCAGCTCTTGCGGAAATACTGGATGCGCTCGTCGTCGGGCAGGAAGTCGAGGACCGGCTCTTCGCCGATGGAGACGATGACCTGGTCGGCCTCGATGAAGCGGCCGTCGTTGGCGTAAACGCCTTTTTCCGTAATCTTCGACGTGAAGAACGGCCAGACGAGCTTGCCGCCACGACTTTCGACGTAGGCGATTTCGTCCGCGAACGCGGCCGGCTTCTGCACGTCGACGGCGACGACGGATTCCGCGCCCATGTCATAGGCGCCGCGGCACGTATCCATGCCGGAGTTACCGGCGCCGATGACGACGACTTTCTTGCCCGTCTTCGGGTGCTCGCCACGGTTGATGGCTTTGAGGTACTCCAGACCCATCGTCAGGTGCTCGACGCCTTCCCATGGGAAGAAGCGCGATTTCGTGCCGCCCGTCGCGACGATGACGGCGTCATTTTCTTTCTGGAGCTCGGCAAATTTCGCCTGGTCGACTTTCGTTTTCGAGACGAACGTCACACCGACGCTCTGGATGCGCCCCAGCTCGGCTTCGAGGAGTTCGTGCGACAGGCGGCCGCGCGGGATGACCTGCTCGAGCTTGCCGCCGATGTGGTCGGCGTCGTCATAGACGGTGACGCTGTGGCCTTTGCGCGCGAGTTGCCAGGCCGCCGAGAGGCCGGCGACGCCGCCGCCGATGATGGCGACAGATTTGCCCGTGTGCTCTGTCGGCGGCGCAACTTTCGCGAAGGCCGAGAGGTAGCCGAGGTCGCCAATCTGGATCGGGAAGTCGATGCCGCCGCGCGTGCAGCCGTCCATGCAGGGGTTCGGGCAGACGGAGCCGCAGACGGAGCCAGGGAACGGCGTGTAGTCGAGTTCGAGCTGGATGGCTTCGTCCGTCTTGCCCTGGCGGATGAGGCCGTAGCGGCGCTGCGTCGGGATGCCCGTCGGGCAGGAGAATTCGCAGGGCGCGGCGTATTTCGCGTTGTCCCAGCTCGGCACGCGCAGGCGGTAGTCGCCATGCGACAGCGTGGCGTGGACGGCGAAATCGTCGTGCGCGACGTCGGAGAAGATGCCGCCTTTCACCCACTCGTGCAGGCGGAAGTCGCGGACGCTCTCAGGCTTCGGCTGGGCAGCTTTCTCGGCGGCCGTCAGCGGCACGAGCTTCTGCCACTGGCTCCAATCGCTGAGCTCCGCTTCGAGGTCGGCGTGATCGACGGCGGCGAGGAACGCGCCCATGCCGCCCTGCAAAAACGCGATGTCGTCATCGTCGAGCTGGTGCGGACGGACGTCTGGCGGCAGCTGGTCGATGGGGCCACGCACGTAGACGACGCCGCCGACCATGCCGACGCAGGGGCGCTCGCCGAGCACGGAGCTGAATTCCGCGCTGTCCCAGCCGCAGACGACGGCCTTGCCGCCGCCCATGAACTCGAACGAGAACGAGCCGACGTTCTTCAAAATCCAGAGTTCTGGCTCTTCGTACAGCGGATCGTGCTTCATCAGCGAGCCGGAGCGCGTGCCGGCGCGGCCGCCGATGTAGATCTTGCCGCCCGACGAGCAGTGGCCGGCTGTGTCGCCCGCGTCGCCCTTGACGGTGATGAGGCCGCCCGCATTCAGCCAGCCGACGTCCGCCGAGGTCGATTCATCGACGACGATCTCCGTGCCGGGCAGGCACATGGAGCCGACGCGCTGGCCGGCGTTCGTGACGTGGAAATGGAGCGTCTTGCCGTCCGCATTCCAGAGCGGGCCGCCGATGTCGTGCTGGCCGGATGCCGCGATGTCAAATTCCGTTTCGCCGCTCTTGACGGCTTTCTCGATGGCCAGCAGCAGGTCCTGCGTGGACATGCGGTTGTGGCCTTTCATGGTCTCTATTTTAAACATATTGCGCTCTCCTACTATCTGCCTTCGCAGCTATATTCGTGCGAATCGTTCCGTCCTACCTTCGACACACCCCCTGCCACTTCGTGGCCCTCCCCCCCTCGGAGAGGGGGCTGAGAGTGGTCAGCACACATACTGGATACCCAGGCGGTCCGCGACGTTCTTGTCTGTCGAGACGAGGGCGTCGCTGCGGCCGATCGGGAGCGAGCTGTTGCCGATCGGCGCCATGAGCTTCTTGAGCTCCTTGTCGAACGTCAGGACGTAGTCGACGATCTTCTGCGCGCCGCGGTCGATGTCGAGGCGCTTGACGAGGCGCGGATCCTGCGAGCAGATACCCATCGGGCACTTGCCCGTGTTGCAGCTGTTGCAGCGGCCCTGTTCGTTGCCGACGCAGCCGAGCAGCTGGATGAGCACCTTGCCGACGAACACGCCGTTCGCGCCGAGGCACATCATCTTAAACGCATCGGCGGCGGCATCACCCGTCATGCCGATGCCGCCGCCGCCATACAGAGGGATCTGTCCCTGACGGCCCTGCTTGACAGCCGCGAGGTAGCAGTCACGGATCTTCGAGACGACGGGATGGCCGGTGTGGTCAAGCGAGACTTCGTTCGCGGCGCCCGTGCCGCCCTGGATGCCGTCGATGAAGAAGCCGCCGCAGATCTTGTACGGGTCGCGCAGCAGGTTGTTGTAGACGGAGACCGACGTCGCCGAGGCTGCGCACTTGATGGCAACCGGCACGCGGAAACCGAAGGCCGCATTCATCGAAAGATGCATCTTCTGCACGGATTCCTCGATGGAGTACAGGCCCTGATGGTTCGGCGGCGAGGCAAGCGTCGCTTTCGGGACGCCGCGGATGGCCTGGACGTGCTCGGCGACTTTCGCCTCCGGCAACAGGCCGCCATCGCCCGGCTTCGCGCCCTGGCCGATCTTGATGAGGACGCCACCCGGATCCGTGACCATGTGCGGCATGGCCTTGATGATGCGGTTCCAGCCGAAATGGCCGGACGCGATCTGGATGATGAAGTATTTGAGGTATTCGGACTCCAGAAGCTTCACGGGCATGCCGCCTTCGCCGGAGCTCATGCGCACGGGCAGGCCGCATTTCTCGTTCAGGTAGCCGACGGCGAGCGCGACGGCTTCCCAGGCACGCGTCGAGAGCGCGCCGATGGACATGTCAGAGAAAATCAGCGGGTAGATCCACTGCACAGGCGGCGTGCGGTCGGCCTTGACGAGCTTGCCGTCCACGACTTTGAATGGCAGCTCATGCGAGTCGAGCACGCGGCCGAATGGCGCGCGGATGTCGAACGTATGACGCGCCGCGTCGAGCGACGGGTCCGTCATCTGCGAGATGCGGCCGACGACGATGGCGTCGAGCGCGCGCTGCGCATTGAGGTTCGTGCGGCCGCCGCGCTTCAGGGGGCCGTTGTCCTTTGCCAGCAGCGTGCGGCGCTGGTCGGGGTTGCGCACGGGGCGGATCGCATGATTCGGACAGATCTTTTCGCACATGCCGCAGCCTCGGCAAAAGTCCGTGAGGCTCGCGACCTGCTCGATGACGGGACGCGCGACATGCGTACGCTTCGGTGTCGGCACGCCTTCCTCGGAGACGGTGATCGAGCGCTTCTTCGTCACGACATGGATGGCTTTGAACGAGCAGCCGGCGACGCAGCTGCCGCACATCGTGCAGCGCTCGGGATCGTATTCGATTTTCCATGGGAGGTCGTTGACTCCCACATCCTGTGTCTTTACTGCTTGCATCTTGCTACCTCCAGGTTGTTGTCGATGGTGACGATCTCGCGCTCGTCCGGATAGATGTCCTTCGTCTCGTCGCGGTTCGGCATGATCTCGTTGATGCCGCAGACCTCCGACGAGATGGCGACCATCTCATCCGTGCGGCCGACGACGACGGGGCGCAGCTTCTTGCTGTCGCAGCACGTCATCATCGTGCCATCCGGCAGTACGGCGATGACCGTGTTCGGCCCGTTGATCTCGAGGTTCGCGAGGCTCTGGCGGATGGAGGAAAGCACGTCGCGGTCGTCGCGCTCGTTCATTTCATCGAACGGCAGCGGCGTGATGACGTGCTTGTAGTAGACAAGCGGCCACTGCAGCTCGTGATGCACGTAATGAAGCGTATTGAGGAAGCACTGCGAGTCGGACTCGAAGCCGATGTAGCCACGGTGCAGCGATTTCTGGAACTCCTTGTTCTTCGTGTAGAACGTATTCTCGCCGTTCGCGCAGAGCGTGTAACCCTGGAGGAAGAATGGATGCGCGGCGTAGCGCACGATGTCGTAGTTCGTGTTCTGGCGGCACTGCGCGACGATCGATTTCGCCACAAGGCAGCCATTGTCGTCCCAGAGGTGGAAATACGTCGCGATGTCGGCCGGATCGCCGATCTCCTTGAGCGTCAGCACATCAGGCCAGAACGAATAGACAAAGCCCGCGTCGGCCTTCTCGAGGATCTTGCGCAGAGCGAGGCGCGTGTCGAGCAGCAGGTCTTCTTTTTCCCGCTGCGTCATGTGCGCCGTCTCCTCGGGGTAGTCATAGTTGCGGAAGATATAGTACGGCATCGCCTGGATGTCGAGGCCCGGGCGTTTGTCCGGGATCGGGATCCACTCCGCGATCTGGACGAAGTTGTGCGCGTCCATGTACTCTTCCACGAGCTGCGCGCCGCGCTGCGTCACGGCCATCGACAGGAGCGGCTTGTCCTTGTAGCCGGAAAAGATGCCATACAAGTCCTGCATGACCATGGCGAAGCCCGAGTTGTCATGCCCTTCCTGCTGCGGCAGCATGAGCTTCAGCGCCAGAGACGGCTGAACGGGCACCTTGCTCTTGATCGAACCAATTCTGCACATATCGGTCTCTCCCTCTAGGTATGCGACGACGACACGACAGAAGCTCGAACAAGAAGCAAGCGGAGCTGAAAAAAGCAGCCCGCGATGCCCGCTCGAAAGTCCGGACGCCGTCGTCCGCAAAATATACACATTTGTTCGCCCAGCAAGAAGCGGACGTTACGTAACTCCTATTATAAAAATGTATAGTTGCCATGTCAATGGGATTTTTCAGGTATACAAGAATACACTCTGTTTTTTCTGGTTTCCTGCTGAGGAACCATCGTCTTGCAAAGATACACGAACGACCGACCGTCCTCTGGGGGAAAAGGACGGTCGGTCGTTCTGATATATGGATAGGTTGTGAAAGGGATGTGCGCAATCTTCAAGAAACTTGCGTGATGGAAATTTCTGGCAGAAGCACCTGCACCGTTTCAGGGGCGACGGTACCGCTTTCTTCTTCCATGGCATTTGCCGTGCCGCACGCGGCGGCGAGGCGCAGGGCCTCTTCGGGGCTTTTGCCGCCCGCAAGCGCGGCCGCAAAGCCACCGACGAAACTGTCGCCAGAGCCAACGGGATTCTTGCAGTCGATCTTCGGAACTTTGACGCGATAAAGATGCGGTGCGTCATCGGTCTCGGCCGCGACGCCGAGCAGTGAGCCGTCGGCACCGAGCGAGACGCAGGCAAGGGGAAGGCCTGCATCAAGGAGGGCGCAGATGGCGTGACGGGCGTCGGATTCCGTTTCGGCGCGGCGGCCGGTGAGGTCGGCGATCTCGGCCTGGTTCGGCTTGATGAAGTCCGGCTTGGCCTCGAACGCGTAGCGCAGCGCCTCACCGCTCGTGTCGAGCAGGAAACGTTTGCCTGCCGCATGCGCCTCGCGGATGAGCTCGGCGTAGATCGTCTTTGGCACGCCTTGCGGGATGCTGCCGGAGCCGACGACGAGGTCGGCATCTTTCAAGAGCTCGCGATATTTCGCGCGGAACGCCGCGAGTTCTTGCCCTGTGACGTTCGGGCCTGGCTCGAGGATCTCGGTCTGCGCGCCATCGCTTGTCAAGATGGCGAGGCAGGATCGCGTCTCGCCTGCGACATGCGTGAAGTCGCCTGCGAGGCCGCGCGCAGCCATGCGTTCTTCGATGAACTCCCCTGCCTTACCGCCGAGGAAGCCCGTCGTGACGGCGTTCGCGCCGAGCGCGTGCAGGACGTTCGCGACGTGGAGGCCTTTGCCGCCTGCCGTGTTTTCAACAGAACGGGCGCGCATGACTTCGCCTTTTTCAAAAGATTCCAGCATGTAACGCCGATCGACGGAGGCATTGAGGTTGAGGACGAGGATCATAGCTTGTCCTTTCTGCATCAGGCGCGGCCAGCGCTGCCGCAGACGCTGATCTTGTGCTTGACGACTTCCTTCATGGCAGCTTTGCCCGGCGTCATGTACTTGCGCGGGTCGTTGGCCTCGGGATGCTCTTTGAAGAACGTTTTGACGGCGTTTGCAAACGGGATCTTGAGGTCGGTCGCAATGTTGACTTTCGTGATGCCGAGCGAGATGGCTTTCTCGACGAGCTCGTCCGGCACATCGGACGCACCATGGAGCACGAGCGGGATGGAGACACGCTTGCGGATCTCTGCGAGGCGGTCGAAGTCGAGCTTCGGACGGCCTTTGTACAGGCCATGCGCCGTGCCGATAGCGACGGCGAGGCTGTCGATGCCCGTCTCCTCGACGTAGCGAACGGCGTCGTCGGGATTCGTGTACGCTTTGTCAGCCTCCGTCGTCACGACGTTGTCCTCCTGCCCGACGAGGCGGCCGAGCTCCGCCTCGACCGTCGCGTGGCACGTGTGGGAGAAGGCGACGACTTTCTGCACTTTCTGAACATTGTCCTCATATGGCAGCTTCGACGCATCGATCATGACGGAGCGGCAGCCCGCGGCGACCGTGTCCTCGATGTCGGCAACGTCCTCGTGATGATCGAGGTGGAAGCTCATCGGGATGTTGTATTTTTCCATAGCCGTGCCGACGAGCGCGATGAGATAATCCTTGCCCGCGTAGGCGACCGTCGACGGCGTCGCGGCGATGATGACGGGGGAACGCAGCTCCGCCGCCGTCTCGACGACGGTCGAGAGCGTCTCGAGGTTGTGGATGTTAAACGCGGGGACGGCGTAGTGGTTTTCCTGCGCGTCGAGGAGCATGTCTTTCGTGTTGTGCAGTTTCATGATGGTATCTCCTTTGGTATGGATGAAAAATGGAATTCAATGATGGTGGGCGTCCGAGGACGTGCGCGTGTGGATGGCGTTCAGTGTCAGCATGAGGCGGCGCGCAGCGAGGTCGCGGAGCCAATCAGCGCTCTTCTTCGGCAAGCGGCGGCCTGTCGCGTAATCGACGTAGAACAGGCCATAGCGCTTGTCATAGCCATTCGTCCACGAAAGGCCGTCGATCAGCGACCAGATGAAGAGACCGCGCACGTCGACGCCGTCGTCCATCGCATCGAGCACGGCCGCGAGGTGCTGTCGCAGGTAGTCGATGCGATCATCGTCCTCGACGTTGCTCGACACGGGGCGCTCGTGCAGGCCGAGGCCCGTCTCCGTGATGTAGATCGGGATGGCGCGATACGACTCGTGCAAACGCAGAAGCATCTCGTAGAGGCCGCGCGGGAAGATGTTCCAGTCCCAGTCCGTCGTCGGCACATCTTCGCGCATGAGGCGGCGGCTGATGCCTGCGATCTCATAAGCGCTCGTGCCGCGCTCGCCCGTGCCGTTGTGCCGGATGCAACTCGCGCCGCCCGATGGCCGCGTACAGAAGTGGCTTGCATAGTAGTTGACGCCAAAGAAATCGAGCACAGCCGCCGCGCGGCCGAGGGCTTCGAGCTCCTCGTCGTTGGGCGCGAATGTTTCGCCGTCTGGCAGGATCTCTTCGAGCAGCGAACGCGTGCGCAGGCTCAGACGGCCGGCGAGCACGGCATCGAACAACATGCGGTTCGTCAGCACGTCATCGCGCCGCGCCGCACGCACATCTTCCTTCGCTTCCGTCAGCGGGTAGACGCCCTCGGCGCGATGCGCGATGCCGATCGCGCCGCCGAGGCCGAGGCTCTTATACAGCAGCACGGCCTGCGCATGTGCAACGAGCATCTTGTACAGCGCCCGCACAGCGCGGCCGAGCGCGAAGTGCTGTCCTGGCGGGAATAAGCCCGTGATATAGCCCTGCGTGACCTCCGTCACGGGGTCTTTCATCGTCAGAAAATGGCGCACGCGGTCGCCGTACTGCTCGAAGCAAACGCGTGCATAGCGCAGGTACGCCTCCGTCGTGCTCGGCGCGAGCCACCCCTCGCGGGCATAGGCATCGGGCAGATCGAAATGATACAGCGCGACGAACGGCTCGACGCCATGCGCGAGGCAGCTGTCGATGACGTGATCATAAAACGCGAGGCCATCGGGATTCACCGTGCCATCCGCGTGCACGATGCGGCTCCATGAGAGTGAGAGCGTCAGCGCCTGCAGGCCATGCGCGGCCGCGGCTGCGATATCTTCTTCATAATGATGGTAGAAATCACTGGCGTGCCTGCCATCGTAAGCACTCCCGGGCCGCGCAAACCAGGCATCCCAGACCGACGGTTCCCGCCCGTCCGTCCCAGCAGCGCCCTCCATCTGATACGCAGAGAGCGCCGCCCCCAGCAGGAAATCCTGCGGCACCTTTCGAATCATTCGCTATCCCTCCTTCTGCTGTCCATTATACGAGGGAGGCGCGGACGTTTGTTTTCATGTTTTGAAAAGGTTTTCAAAGGAAAGGAAAACATCCCCATCGATGCTGTGATGGGCATCGATGGGGATGAAATTTATGCTATACGATTGTATTCCATTACACTTCAGTATCGCTGATGTGCTCAGTGCACCCTCTTACCACCAACAATCGTAGCGAATACGCTCAGGTCATCATCGAAAACCGCGATGTCAGCGCGCTTGCCGACGGCGAGGCTGCCGCGTTCTCCATAAAGGCCGAGGTCTTTTGCTGGTGTCTTCGTGACGGTCGTGATGACGTCTTCGATCGGGGCGCCGGTGTTCTGCCAGAAACGGTGGATGCAACGGTTCATCGTCGCGATGCTCGCAGCGATGGTGCCGTCGGCAAGCGTCGCACGCTCGCCGCGCACGGTGACTTCGTGGCCACCAAAGAGATACGTGCCATCGCCGATGCCGCAGGCGCTCATGGAGTCCGTGACGAGGATGAGGCCGTCCTTGCCCTTCAGCCGCCAAACGAGGCGCTGGACGGCGGGCGCGATGTGGATGTTGTCGCAGATGAGCTCGACGCAGGCATCCGTGTCGAGCGCGGCGCCGACGGTGCCGGGGCGGCGGTGATGGAGGCCCGTCATTGCATTAAAGAGATGCGTGAAATGGTGAACACCATGCGCGCGCACGGCAGCAGCCGCCATCTCATATGTCGCGGCCGTGTGGCCGATGGAGACGGTGACGCCTGCCTGCTCGCACTGCGCGACAAAGCTCCAGTCGTGGTCACTCGGCGCGGTCTCCGTACCATGCGCGATGGTCGTGTCAGAGAGTGGCAGTTCCTCGGGCGCAAGCGTCACGAGGCGCACGACGTCGGCAAACGGCGCAAAGCGCTCGTAATCAGCAACGAGGATGTTCGATGCCTCCTGTGAGCCTTTTTCCGCGGGGCTGATAAATGGCCCCTCCATGTGCGCACCGAGGATGTCGGCGCCGACGCCCTGCCCATTTTCGTCCATCGCCGTGCGGACGCGCGTGAGTGCGCCTGCGATCTCGTCCCACGGGCACGTCATCGTCGTCGGCAAAAATGACGTGACGCCCATCTCTGCCTGCTTCTTGCGGATCGTCGTCAGGGCATCTGCGTCATCGTCCATCGTGTCAGCGCCGCCGCAGCCATGGATGTGGACGTTGAGGAACCCCGCAGAAACATAGGCACCATCCGCATCGATGACATCGTCCATCGGGATGCTGCTGCCATATTTCTGGTTGTACGTCATCGGATCCACGATGTCTTGGATGCCCTGCTCATCATAGATGAGCGCTTTGTCGTCATCCACGATGAATTCATCGTTTTCATCCGGCAGGATCAGTCTGCCCTGTACGATTGCCTTCACTTCAAAAAACCTCTTTCGTCACGGCTGGAAGGAGCCTCACTTTTTCTGCAAGGCTTCCTCGAGCTCGTTGTTGATGATCGTGACCTGCGGGCCATAGATGACCTGCACACCCGTGCCGCTCTGCAGGACGCCGCGCGAGCCGCTTTCCTTCAGCAGGCGCTCGCTGACTTTCTTGCCGTCCTTGACCGTGACGCGCAGACGCGTCGCGCAGCAATCGACTTCGACGATGTTTTCACGACCGCCGAGGCCGTCGATGATGAGCTGCGTGCGCAGGGCATCGCCGCTGCCCTGCGGCACGACGACCGGCTCGTCGTCCGTTTCATCTTCGCGGCCCGGCGTCTTGAGGTCGAACTTCGTGATGAGGAAGCGGAACGAGAAGTAGTAGAGGAAGAACCACGGAATGCCGATCATCGGCACATAAATCCAGTTCGTCTTGTCCACGCCCTGCATGATGCCGAACAGGATGAAGTCGATGCAGCCGCCCGAGAACGTCTGGCCGATCGTGATGGAGAAGATGTGCGCGAGCATGAACGCGCAACCGTCAAAGAACGCATGGAGCACATAGAGTGCCGGCGCGACGAACAGGAACGAGAACTCGATCGGCTCCGTGATACCCGTCAGGAACGACGTGAGGCCGGCCGAGAGCAACAGCGAGCCGATGACTTTCTTGTTTTCCGGTTTTGCCGTGTGGTACATGGCGAGGCAGGCGCCGAGCAGGCCGAACATCATCGTGATGAAGCGGCCGGACATGAAGCGCGACGTGCCGATGTAGAACTTCGTCGTCTCCGGATCGCCGAGCTGCGCAAAGAAGATGCGCTGCGTGCCCTCGACGAGCTGGCCGTTGATGATCTCCGAGCCGCCGAGCGCCGTCGTCCAGAACGGCAGGTAGAAGATGTGATGGAGGCCGAACGGGCCAAGCATGCGCAGCACGAAGCCATAGATCAGCGTGCCAACGTAGCCCGTCGCGTCAACGATGGCGCCCATGCCAAAGATGATTTTCTGGAAATGCGGCCAGACGACGAACATGACGCAGCCGAGCAGGATGGCCGCGAACGAGCAGATGATCGGCACGAAGCGCGAACCGCCGAAGAACCCGAGGAACTGCGGCAGCTCCGCCTTGTTGTACCGCTTGTGCAAGAGGTACGTCATGATGCCGACGACGACACCGCCGAACACGCCCGTCTCGAGCGTCTGGATGCCGAGCGCCATGCCTTGGCCGACGCCCGCGAGGTTGTCTTTCGCGAGCGTGCCCGTGATCTGCAGCAGCGCATTGATCGTCGAGTTCATGACGAGGAACGCGAGGACGGCTGCGAGGCCGGCCGTGCCCTTGTCCGTGCGCGCGAGGCCGACAGCGATGCCGACGGCGAACAAGATGGCGAGGTTCGCGAAGACGATGTTGCCCGCGTTCGCCATGATGATGAAGATGTTCTGCAGCCATCCGATATCGAGGAACGGATACGCCTTGATCGTGTTCGGGTTTGAGAATGCGCCGCCGATGCCGAGCAGGATACCTGCGGCCGGCAGGACAGCGATCGGCAGCATGAATGACTTGCCGAAGCGTTGCGCTTTCGCAAAGAACGAGCTGTTGCTGCCCGCCTGCGTGAAATCTTTCATGGATTTCCCCTCCTAGAATAGTGCTTAGCCAAGGGCGCGGACAAAGCGCGCCGTGATGAGCTGCGGCCGCGTGATGGCCGAGCCGACGATGGCGCCGTACGCGCCGAGCTCCATCGCGAGATGCAGATCTTCCGGCGTATTGATGCGCCCCTCTGCAAAGACAGGGATGGATGCGTCATGGACGAGCCGCGCGATCAGGCCGAAATCAGGACCGTCGTGCTTCACGGACTCCTCCGTGTAGCCGGCCATCGTCGTGGAAATGGCATCCGCGCCCAGTTTTTCGGCTGCGATGGCTTCTTCATACGTCGAAATGTCGGCGAGCACGAGCTTGCCGCCCGCATGGACGCGGTCGACGAGATCCTTCGTCTGCTCCCCCTCGGGGCGCGGACGATCCGTCATGTCAATGGCGATGAGCTCGCACGGTGCCGCCAGCAGCGCATCGACTTCGCGGTGCGTCGGCGTGATGTAGATCGGCGAGTCGTCATATGGCTGCTTGATGAGGCCGATGATCGGCAGATCGACCGTCTTGCGGATCTCTTCGATGTCCGCGACGCTCTGCGCGCGGATGCCCGCCGCGCCGCCTTCCTTGGCCGCACGCGCCATGCGCCCCATGATGAACGGGCTGTGCAGCGGCTCGTCCGGCAGGGCTTGGCACGAGACGACGAGCTTGCCTTTCAGTGTGGAAATATCAAACATCTGTGGCACCTCACTTCTTCCGCAACGCATTGATCTCGTTCGCGACGAACTCGGCATGCGTGCCGATGACGACCTGCACGGCCTTGCCCTTGATGAAGACGCCGCGCACGCCCATGCGTTTGATGGCCTCCTCATCGACCTTCGTGGGATCGTTGACCATCAGGCGCAGGCGCGTGATGCAGTAGCCGACCTCAGAAAGGTTGTCGAGGCCGCCGAGATTCTCGACCATCGCCACCGTGTAATCATCCACCTTTGCCGCCTCGTCATCGTCAAGACCCTCGTCGTCATAGCGGCCGATCGTCGGCAGGTCGTAATGGCGGATCGCCCAGCTGAAAATGACGTAGTAGACAACGCCAAACGCGAGGCCGATCGGGATGATCAGCAGCGGCTTCGTCGCGAGGCCGAAATTCAGCACGTAGTCGATGAAGCCGGCCGAGAAGCCGAAGCCGTGCAGGATACCGAACGCATACGCCACCGAGAGCGCGAGGCCCGTCAGCACGGCGTGAATGCCGTAGAGCACCGGCGCGATGAACATGAACATGAACTCGATCGGCTCCGTGATGCCCGTCAGGAACGCCGTGAAAGCGACGGAAGCGAGCGCGCCGGCGATCTTCGGACGGTTCTCCTTTTTCGCCGCATGGTACATCGCGAGCGCGACGGCCGGCATGCCGAACATCATCATGATGTAGAAGCCCGCCATGAACATGCCCGCATGCGGGTCACCGGCGAAGAAGCGGTTCAGGTCGCCCGTTGCGACGACGCCGTCCGGCGTCGTGTACTCGCCAAAGACGAACCAGATGAAGCTGTTCAGGATGTGATGCAGGCCGACAGGGATCAGCAGGCGGTTCAGCACGCCATAGACGAACGTACCGACGACGCCCGCGCCGATGATCCACTCGCCGACCGCATGGATGACCGCTTGGCACGGCCCCCAGATGACGCCGAAGACGAGCGCGAGCACGAGCGAGACGAGCGCCGTGATGATCGGCACGAAGCGCCGCCCGCCGAAGAAGCCGAGGAACTCCGGCAGCTTGATGTCATGATATTTGTTGTAGAGCACGCCGGCCTCGATACCCGAAAGGATACCGGCGAGGACGCTCATGTTGAGGTCGGGATTGATCGCCTTGAGGCCCGACGTCAAAACGAGGTAGCCAATCGCGCCTGCGAGGCCGGCCGCGCCGTTGTTGTCCTTTGCGAGGCCGACGCCGATACCGATGGAAAAAATCAGCGCGAGATTGTCAAAGATCGCACCGCCCGCCTTCGTGACGAACGGGATATTCAGCACGTCCGGTGCACCGAGGCGCAGCAACAGTGCCGCTGCAGGCAGCACCGCGATCGGCAGCATGAGTGCCTTGCCGATGCTCTGCAGCTTTTCAAACCAGTTTCCCATATGTTCTTCCCCCTAGAAGAGATGATAGAATTTCAGAAGATTTCGTGCCTTCCATGCTGGTATTTTTCAGGGAGCATCGACGCGGCCGCGCTGTCGACGATGACCGTGACGTCCTGATGCAGCTGCAAGATGGACGCTGGCGCCGCAGGGCTCACGCTGCCGCAGACCGCCTTCTTCACAGCCTCGGCTTTTTCCCAGCCATTCGCGAGCAAGATGACGTGGCGGGCGAGCATGATCGTCTTGATGCCCATGCTGATCGCGTAGCGCGGCACCTCTTTTTCATCCTCGAAAAAGCGGGCGTTCGCCTGGATCGTCTCATCGTCCAGCTTCACCTTGTGCGTCGTCGCCTCGAACTTCACATCCGGCTCGTTGAACCCGATATGCGCATTGCGGCCGATGCCGAGCACCTGCAAGTCGATGCCGCCCTTCTCGCGGATCAGCGCATCGTACGCCTTGCAGGACGCTGGAATATCGTCCGCCATGCCGTCAGGGATGTAGATGTTCTCCGGCTTCACATTCACTTGGTCAAAGAAATGCTCATGCATGAAATAATGATAGCTCTGCGGATTGTCTGGCGCCATGCCGACGTACTCGTCGAGATTGAACGTCGTGACCTGCGAAAAATCGAGGCCGATCGTCTTGTGAACGGCCACGAGATTCTCATACATCCCCTCCGGCGTGCTGCCCGTCGCGAGGCCGAGCACGCTCGTCGGCTTCAGATACACCTGACCGGCGACGATTTTTGTCGCCTCGATGCTCATTTCCTTGTACGTATCCGTTGCAATGATGCGCAAAATCTTCCCCTCCTATAAAATTCTCCCCATTTCATGAAATTTTTACAGGTAGCGCAGGCTCACAGCTCCCCTGCTGGTTCCACGCCGCGGAAGACCTGTGCCGTCTTCTGCTTGCTTTCAATGGCGCGATCGCCAAGCTCCTTCACGACCTGCGTATAAAGAAGGTCGAGAAGAAAGCTCTGCGCCATCTTCACTGCGATCGAGCCCGTCTCGAGGAGCGACTCCTTCGCATCGTAGACGAGGCTCAGATCGGCCGCGTCCATCATCGGCGCGACAACATCCGACGTCACGACGATGATGCGTGCCCCCGCCTCGCGCGCCGCGCACATCGCCGCGAGCACCTCGGGCGAGCGCCCCGAATGCGAGATCGCCACGAAGACATCGCCCGCCCGTGCCAGCGCCGCCATGATGTACATCTCATGGCTGTTGTCCGTGCCCATGCTGTCGAGCCCGATGCGGTAAAAGCGATACGCTGTGTCCCGCGCCGTGAAGCCCGAATTGCCGAGCCCGACAAAACGCAGCCGCCTGCCTTCGAGCAAGAGCGACGTGCACGCCTCGATGCGTCCCTCCGGCAAGCGTTCGAGCGTCCGCTCGAGCGCCGCGACATTCATATCGAGGAGCTTGCGCCCCGTCACGAGCGCCGGCTCGTCGCATGTGATGCTGTGGTGGATGATGTAACGGTTCGACCGCGCCGTCACCTCCTCCGCGAGTGCCACCTTGAATGCCTGCAGCCCCGCAAACCCCATCTTCTTCGCGAAGCGCGTCACCGTCGACTCCGCCGTCTCCGCCGCGTCCGCGAGCTGGCGGATCGTCGCGCGCGGCACGTCCTGCGCATGTTCTCGGATATACGCCATGAGCCGCCGGTCTGCCTTCGAAGGATGAAACGCCGGATGTGCGAGCTGCTCCAAGATCTGCATCCATGCACCTCCTTTCTTTCTCAGGATTCGCTCATAGTGTAGCATAGGAAACGATAAAAATGCAAGTTATTTTTATTTTTCTGTCAACAGTTCTCGTTTTCACGCAGGAATTTGCAAGTCATTACCATTTTGTATCATGTATGCCAAATCCTGCCGACCATCGGCGCAAAAAAATACCGCTGCCCTCGTGGTCTCCCACAAGGGCAGCGGCAACGGCTGACTTAGGTGTTCTTCGCAACGACCGCGCCGATGACGGCGCCGACGATGCCGGCCGTCCAGACTTCGCTCTCCGAATGGCTGTTCGTGCTCGACTTCTTGCTCTCCTTCTTCGGCTTCGGCGGCGGATTCTTGTGATCGCGGTCGTTCTCATGATCGCGCTGCCAGTCCTCGTGGTCGCCGTCATCATGGCGCGAGCTGTCGTGATGCGACGACAGCTGCGTGATAGCCGGAGCCGATGGCGTCGCAGCAGCTGCCGCCCTCGGCAGTGCGAGCGAGCCAGCACCGAGCGCGGCGCAGAGTGCCAAGGCCAAACCTTTCATGCGGATGCTTTTCGTGATGTCTTTCATGATATATCCCTCCCAGATTCGCGCCTCCTGCGCCCTCGGTCGTCCATGGGTTCTTTCTTCTGTCGATGGTGCTCAGTATAGCGGAGGGATATTAAATTGCAACACGTCGGTTATTATATCTTCCTTGCTTCACGGTAAAGCTTCTCGAAACGGTTTCAGGTTGCTTTCAGAACAAATCCGCATGCGAGCCAACGCGCGAGAACATCAAGACAAGGACTTCATGTCATGGAACCCCTTCGCCGTGGGATCATGCGCGATACGCCGCCCCTCCTCGATTGCCGCGGCCGTCGTCGCATTCGGGGTATCCAGTTTCAGCGAAAACGGGATGCCATGTTCACGAATACTCGTGCGCAAAAAAATATTGATCGCCGTTGTCATATTGAGCCCGAGCTCCGAAAAAATTTTTTCCGCCTGCTCTTTTACATCTTTGTCCATACGGATATTCAGGTTTGTCGTCATCGTTGCCATATTGCTCACCTCACGATCAGTATACTTCATGATTTCGTGCAATGTCAATACATCGTCATTCATTCCCACATAACAGCAATCGCCACGTCACAAAGACCATCGCGAGCGCATCGAGCCCGAGCGGCACCATGCCGCAGTAAAACGCCGACCATGGTGCGAGACGATAGTAGACGAGATAGCACCCGAGCCCGACGGCCGTCGCAAAGGCAATCGCGAGTGCGCACCATAGCGCCGCTCCCTCTGCTGCAAGTCCTGAGAGCACGACGACGGCCACGACCATCGCTTCTAGCACCGCCCATGCCACGATCAGCAAAAGTTCCGTCGTCGGCACACGATGTCGCGGAGCGGCAGGGAAAGAAAAGATAGCATCTTCACATCACTTTCTCCGATTCAAACATCTTCCTTGAAAATTAGATTTTTCGTACATAGCGAGTTTGTCGTCCCGCTCCAATTTTATCAAGAAAGCCTTCTGCAACGAGTTTTTTCAGTGCTGCTTCGACAGATGATCTTCCGATGCTCGGGCATTCTGTCAAGATTTCTTGCTTAGAGAACGAACCGATTTTTTGCGCAACGCATGTCTTCACAATATCATACGACGTGCTGCGTGTTCCTTCCTGTGCTGTGATATGCAACCGCCGTTCAAACTCTTTATAGCAAGACAGGATGATCGCCAGCATGTACTTGATGAAGGGTGTCGGATCATTTCGGCCTTCCTGCCACTCCTGATCTGCTCGTGCCAGCGCATCGTAGTAATTCTCTTTCGTATCTGCAATGGCCTTTTCGATACTGACATATTGCCCGACGAGGTACCCGCTTTGATAAAGCAAGAGCAACGTCAGCAGGCGGCTCATGCGCCCGTTCCCGTCATTGAATGGATGGATGCAGAGGAAATCGAGCAGAAAACACGGGATGAGGAGCAGTGCATCTGCCAGTTCCTGCGCTCTTGCCTGTCGGAAGCTGCTGCAGATCCGTTCGACTGCCTCCGGCGTTTCAAAAGGGGCAAGCGGCTGGAAAAGCAATCTTCTTTCGCCAGTCGGCAGCACCATGTCGATCTCGTTCGGAATGTTCTTGAACCTGCCGCCATAGGAAAGCGCTGTATATTTCATGAGCTCCCGATGCAGCTGCAAGATATAATTCGACGTTACGGCGATATATGTGTAATTCTCGTGAATCAGCGACAGCACATTCCGATAGCCAAGAATCTCTTCTTCCTCACGATTTCGCGGCGTCGTCTTGTCAGCCATGAGCTGTTTCAGACGCGGCTGGGTCGTAACGATTCCCTCAATCTGGTTTGAGCTCTCCGTGCTCTGGATCTTTGCAACCTCGATGAGCCGGTTCAGCTCTATTGGCTTCTGCCGCAGGAACAGCTCTTGCTTTCCCTTGTATTCGTGAATCTGTGCCACATACGACAGGATCTCTCCATCCCAAGCGCGCCTTTGCAAGGCCGTATAGTCAAATGAGCGCAACGCGTCGTCCTTCTTTCTCCTAACAGGGTTGTCTTTCTCCCAATTTTATACAGGTTTTGGGAGAAAGACAATGGCGTTGGGAAAAGGCGTTCACACATCCTCATTGAAGAAATCCGAATCCGGTGGCGCTGTCCCCGCTGTTCCACCCGCATTCGGCATAGCATGGGATTCATGAAACGAGGGGATCGTCTCAAGATATGCAATTGTCACCTTGTCGGGATCATCTGCCAGCACGGATTTCCCAGCTTCCGTCAGCACGACGAATCCATGCTGCGGGCTGTCCACCAATCCTGCTTTCTTCAAATACGTCTTTGCCCACGCCACGCGATTCGCCAGAATCGTCTGCCGCTTGCTTGGCAGCAGCGTCTTGCGATCCTCTTCCGAAATTTTCAAAGCATCCGCGCATTTCGCCGCGACTTCTTTTAATCGATACATCCCGCCATCCCCAAGGACCTTGAGGATGCACGGGAGGAATTTTAAGAGCCAGAATGTTCATTCTGACTGATGAATATGGATTTCCTCAATCACGTTATTCCGTACGACGAAGGACATCGTAAGGCTCTCATTCGCATTATATTCGTATATCGTTTTGTCTAATCGTTTGGCATGTTGCTCTTGTTTTACAGCATCCAATTTGGATGCAACGTGCCGTTCCGTCACAACGCTGTCAGCAGTTCCATAAACATCTGAAAGAACTGCCGCTGGCATTCCAATAGCTACGCCATCTGGCGTTTTCTCCCCTTTCCCTCGTGCGACGATATCAAGGGCAGTAGGATTTCCAGGATCTATTGGTATGAACGTAACGAGAATGCCACCATAGTAGTTCCTAACACCGCCTCCATATTTCGTAGAAGACCACGGCTGCCCCAAAACTCTATTGACCGTATTGATATTGTCGTTTGGATGAACTCCGTTAACAGCGACTTGGTTTGCATAAATAGAACAGCTGATCGGGATGCCACCAAGGTTGCCCATAATGACTGGCTCTCGTGCAAAAGCAACAGAAGATGTAGCCAAACATCCGAACGTTGCCATTCCAGCAAACAATGATATTGTGAGAAATTTTTTAGCAGACATAGTGTTTCAATCCTCCTCATCCGATAGCAACAATATCGTCATCTAGAAAAATTTCTTCTGGCAAGCATTCATGGTTGATAAAGTTTCAAAATTTGGCCAACTCAGGCAGCTGTCTCAACTTACCTTGATCGAGAGGGTTTCATTCCCCCTTCAAAGTCGCATAGAACTCGTCTGGGAAATGATTTTCGTAATACCCCGTATTGCTTGATTTCCAATTATATCGTCCGTAAAATTTAATACCATACTCGATATAGAAGGCTGCTTCTCCGATCCTCAAAAGCTCATAGTTAGGACGCCCAGAATCAGCCGCAGGATCAATATATTCGTGGTATTCGTTAGCATCCGAATACATGGCAGGACAATCATAATCGTAGCTAAAACTTACGGAGTGATAGTTCGAGACTGGTCCATGACCGTCATCCGGCGCATAAAAGGTAGCAATTGCCAGCCGATATTGGGGTGGATTGTACAGCTGCACAGAGATAGAGGTCTTGTCGACATACAAGACATGTCCCTGATGGACGCTTACCATCGGATAGTTCGGATTCCCGGCATAATGCATCTGGATATTCGCATTAGCAGTGGCCGCTAAGCATAACATGATGAACGCTACCATCAACGAGAAAATTTTATTTTTCACGACGGGCTCTCCCCTCTCAAATTTGATTTACCGCCTTATCTGATTCGCTCATAGAAGCCATCGCCCTGGCAGTCGAAATATTGATCACCGTTCGCGTCTTTCCATGTATATGCCCCATAGAATTTCATATTGTATGCCGTATAGAATGCAGCCTCACCGATAGACATGGATTCATGATTCATTGCACCATGTCCATACAGCGGATAGAGATATTCCCAATCGCCAGTATTAGGATGCTTGTCGAGATACATTTTTGTTGTATCATAGTTGTAGAAAAAGCGATCTACATGATAATGGCTCATCTGACCATAGCCACCATCCGGAGCAACGAAAACGCCGACTGCGATGATATAGTATGGCGGATCATATCTCTGCACATTAACGGATTGCTTGTCGATATATGTTGCTACACCAGTATGCCCCCATACCATCGGATAATTCGGATCTCCGTTGTAATGGTCGCGCCAGTTAAACGCATATGCTGTGGACATCAAGAATGTCACAAACATTGTCGTGAGCACAAACGTCATTGTTTTCTTCATTTGGATCACCCACTCCTTTTTTCTCTGCACTCATCTTCCATGAGGTCATCGGCGAGTTTCGCATTGATTTGCTCCAGGGCATCATCCAGCATCTCCTGCGGGCTTTTCGTTTCCGCAAGTGCAATCTTCGGCGGAGTCGCCCTCACTGTTCCACCCGCATTCGGCATAACATGGAATGGAACAGTTTCAGTAAATGCACCCCCTCATTCTTTCTTCACCCGATACACGGCCGCGTACATGGTCGGCAGGACGAGCAGCGTCAGCACGGTGGCGACGAGGAGGCCGCTGGCGATGGCGACTGCCATGGGACCCCAGAAGGCGCTGGGCATGAGGGGGACCATGCCGAGGATGGCGGCGGCGGCCGTCAGCATGATGGGGCGGAAGCGGAGGACGGCGGAGTCGACGACGGCATCCCATGGGGTCTCGCCGTCGGCGAGGTGTTTCTGGATCTGGTCGATGAGGATGACGGAGTTGCGGATGATCATGCCGGTGAGGGCGAGGACGCCGAGGATGGCGACAAAGCCCATCGCTTTATTGAAGAGCAGCATGCCCCATGTGACGCCGATGATGCCGAGCGGCGCCGTGAGAATCGTCAGCGCCATGTCCTTGCCGCTCCGCAGCTGGAACATGAGCAGCGTCATGATGAGGAACACCATGGCGGGGATCGGGATCATGAGCCATTTCATCGAGGTGTCGCTGTCATCGAGCGTTCCGGCAGCGTCGATGCGCGCGCCAAGCGGGAGGCTCGCACGCAGTTCTTTCGTCGCGTCGTACGCCTTCTGCGTTGCGTCGTTTGCCGTGCCGCTCTTGATATTTGCCTGCACGGTGATGGCGGGGCGCAGGTTGTAGCGCTTGATGAGGCCGTC
The DNA here is from genome assembly GCA_034186105.1 of Selenomonadaceae bacterium. Lineage (GTDB taxonomy): Bacteria > Bacillota > Negativicutes > Selenomonadales > Selenomonadaceae > Selenomonas_C. The sequence goes on along the minus strand of JAXGCE010000028.1, from coordinate 26,733 downwards.
TTCGGCTTCGTAGGAGATCTTCGCGAACTGCCCGAGCGGCACGTAGCCTGCCTGTCCAAGGTAGATCGGCAGTTCCTCCATCTTGCCGAGATCGCTGCGGTCGTCTTTCGCGAGGCGCAGGTCGATGTCGATCGTACGGTCGCCCGCGTAGAACTGTGCGCCTTTCGCGCCCGTGAGCTCCGTGTAAATCGTCTGCGACACAGCTTGGCTCGACAGCCCCATGGCGCGCAACTTGTCTTGGTCGAGTTCGAGGTGCATGGTCTTCTGTTTCTCGTTCCAATCGAGATTGACGTCCGTGTTGTTTGGATCGGCCGCGACGATATCGGCGACTTCGTCGGCGAGTGCGCGCGTCTCGTCGACCGTCAGCCCCGTGACGCGGATCATGACGGGGTAATCGTACATCGGCCCCGTCTGGATGTAGCGGAGTTTTGCGCGCACGTCGCCAAAGTCGTCAGCAAATGCCGTGCGCAGCTCGTCCGCAAGTTTTTCGCGCGTCTCCGTGTCTTTCGCGACGACGACGAACTGCGTGATGTTGTCAGCATCGGCCTTCGGGTCGAGCGGCAGGACGAAGCGCGGCGCGTTGCCGCCGACGTAGTACGAGTAGTTGTCGAGCTCGTCCGCGTGCTCCGCGAGGAACGCGTTCATGCGGTCGGCGACGGCCTGCGTCGCAGCCATAGACGAGCCTTCGGGCAGCTGGAGATCGACGAGGATTTCCGGCCGCAACGACGCGGGGAAGAATTCCTGCTTGACGTATTTCAAAGAAAACACGGACACCGCGAACAGCGCCACCGTGCCGACGAGCACGGTTTTTTTATGCGTCAGGAACCAGCCGAGCACGCGGCGGAACCAGCCATAGAAGCGGTTCTGATACGGGTCTGGCCGCCCGCTTTCGTCCGTCACAACGTTGACTTTGATGAGGTACGTGCCATAGAGCGGCGCGACCATGACGGAGACGATCCATGAGAGGAGCAGCGCGATGCCGATGACGGGGAACAGCGCGCCACAGAATTCGCTGGCCATGCCTTTCGAGAACGCGACGGGGATGAAGCCGCAGCACGTGATGAGCGTGCCCGTCAGCATCGGTTTTGCCGTCGCACGGAATGCATGGCAGGCCGCATCGAAACGGCTGTGGCCGAGCTCGAGCTGGACGCTCATCATTTCGACGGCGATGATCGCATCATCGACGAGCAGGCCGAGCGCGATGATGAGCGAGCCGAGCGAGACTTTGTGCAAGTCGATGCCGAGCACGTACATGAAGACGAACACACCGCAGAGCACGAGTGGGATGCAGCCGGCCACGACGAGGCCAGTGCGCAGGCCCAAAGACAGGAAGCTCACGCCGAGCACGATGACGATGGCCTCGCCGAGCGTCTTGACGAAATCGTGGATGGATTCGTCGACGACGCTTGGCTGGTCGGAAACCTGATGGATTTCGAGGCCGACGGGCAAGTCCTGCTCGATGGCGGCGACTTCCTTCTTGAGGTTTTCACCGAGCGCGAGCACGTTGCCGCCGTCCTTCATGGAGACGGCGATGCCGACGGCGGGCTCGCCATTGAAATACATCTTCGGGTCAGCGGGCTCGACGGCGCGGCGCTCGACCGTCGCGATGTCGCCGAGGCGGAAGATCTTGCCATTTGCGTTGATCGGCAGCGCCTGGATGTCATCGACATCGTCAAACGCGCCGCTGACACGCAGATAGACGTTGTCCGAGTCCGTGTCGAGCTTGCCGGATGCCGTCATTTCGTTCTGCGTCTGCAAAGCCTGCAAAATCGTCTGCGGGCTGATGCCGAGCTCCATGAGCTTCGCCGTCTCGGCCTCGACGTAGACTTTTTCCTCCTGCACGCCGAGGAGCTCGACTTTCTGGACATTCTCGACCTGCATGAGCAGGCGGCGGGCGTCTTCGGCCGTACGGCGCATGTCTTCATAGCTGTAGCCGTCGCCCGTCACGGCGTAGACGGAGCCATAGACGTCGTCGAAGCGGTCATTGTAATATGGCCCATAGACGCCGTCCGGCAGCTCACGCTTCTCGTCTTCGCAAAAATTGCGCACGTCGCGCCACGTCTGGCGAATCTGCGCTTTTTCCACGTCATCCGCAAGCGTGACGTAGATGACGGTCTGGCCCGCGCGCGTCTCGCTGCTCACGTGGTCGAGACCGGGCGTGTCCTGCAGCTTCTTTTCGAGCTTGTCCGTGACCTGGTTCTGCATGTCGTCCGCCGAGGCGCCCGGCCACGCGGCCGAGATGACCATCTGGCGGATCGTGAACTGCGGGTCCTCCATGCGGCCGAGCTTGTTGTAGCAAAAGATGCCACCGATGGCCGTGACGATGATGAAATACCAGACGAGCGCCTTGTTTTTGAGCGAGACTTCGGTGAGATTCCTCATTTCGTCCGAACCTCCTGCCCTTCGCGCAGTTTGTGGACGCCTGCCGTCACGATCGTCGTGCCGGCCGTGACGCCATGCACGCGCACCTGGTTACTGTCAAACTGCTCGACCGTCACAGGCTGGAGCGCTACCGTGCCGTCATCGCCGACGACCCAGACTTCGGGCGTGTCGCCCGTCTGGTAGATGGCCGCGAGCGGCACGAGATAGCCAGCATCTGCGGCGCTGCCTGCCGCGCCTGCAGTGGAAGTCGCTGCGACATGGACGCTTGCCGTCATGCCGAGCTCCATGCCATCCGGCGGCTGCGGCAAAGAGATGCGGACTTTGTACGTGCGCGTAGCGCTGTCGGCCATCGGCGCGACTTCGCGCACCGTGCCCGTCACAGAGCCCGAGAGCGCCCAGAAATCGACCGTGACCTCGCGGCCGACGGGGACGTCGGCGAGATGGTTCTCCGGCACGTTGATCTCGATCTCGAGCTCGCCCGTCTGCACGAGCGTCGCGACGGTCTGGCCGGCTGCGACGACCTGCCCTTCCTCGGCGCTCACGGCCGAAATGACGCCATCGGCACCCGCCGTGAGATTCGTATAGCCGAGCGCATTGTGTCCCTGCGCGGCCTCGGCGAGCGCATTCTGATACGATGCAAACGCCGCATCATACTGCGTCTGGTACTGGTCGAGCACAGCCGCTGGCACGGCAGCTTCATTATAGAGTTCGCTGTAGCGCGCGAGGTTCGACTGCGCGAGGTTCAACTGTGCCTTCGCCGATGCGACGGCCGCGTCGCCCTGGTTCGCCTTCTGCACGACGTCTTTCGCGTCGATGACCATCAGCGTGTCGCCCGCGCTCACGCGGTCGCCGACATTCACGTTGCGCGCGAGGATCTGCCCGCCGACTTGGAACGACAGATTCGTCTCATAGCGGCCGCGCACCGTGCCCGCATACGTGCCCGACGTCGCGCCGCTCGCCTCCCCGACCGTCATCGACTTCACGAGCGGCGCTTTCTGCTCCGCCGCCTGCTCCTTGCCGCAGCCCGCCGCGAGCGGCAGGACGAAAACGAGCAGCAGGCAGAAAAGGGCACGCAGATGTTGCATGCCCCAAAGGTTCTTTTGATCAATGCGTCTCATGCGGAGCGCCCTCCTTCATTTTCTCAACGAGCGCAGGGATATCCGCCTCGCAGGCGCGACGTGCCGCATCGTGGAAGCCTCTGATCGTCGCATCCACTTCCGTCGGCTCCATGCCCGCTGCGAGATAGCTCACCCACGCCTTGATGATGCCTTGGAAGAAGTCCTTCTGCGTCTTCGCGTACTCCGTCAGGTAGATGCGCTTGATGCGCCGGTCGCGCGTGTCCTGTTCGCGCCGCACGAGACCTTTCTGCTCGAGGAGCGTCAGCGAACGCGTCACGACAGCCTTGTCGAGGAACAACACACTCGCGAGCTCCTCTTGGCTCAACCCTTCGGCATCATAGATGCGGATGAGCAACACATATTCCGAGTATGTGATATCGAGATCCTTGCAACACTGCGTCACAAAGAGTTGCGAACGCCGATTCAGAATTGTGAACCAACGCCCGATATTGACGTAATCCATAACAGGCACTTCCTCCCGAAGTCAGTGATGTTCCATCTATTCGTTGATAGCGTCAATCAATTTTTTCGCAAAAAAATAGCATCTGTCTTTCCGTTCAATTATAGACAGATGCTCGTGGATTGTCAATCACAGGCCCAGGCGATGGAGTTCTTGCCTGCCTGTCGCTTCGCCGTGTAAAGCGCTTCATCTGCGCGCTTAAAGAGTTGCTGTGGCGTGTCGCCTGGCAGGAATACCGCGCCGCCGATGCTCGCCGTCATGCGACGGCCGCCCGGCAACAGTCCGCGCCGCTCAATGCCCTCGCGGATGCGATCTGCGACCTGCCGCGCCTGCTCGACGCCCGTCGCATGCAGGATGACAAAGAACTCATCGCCGCCCATACGTCCTGGCACATCGACATTCTTGCGCGTCTGCTCCTGCAAGATGCGCGCGACGATCTGGAGCGCCCGATCGCCTTCATCATGGCCGCACATATCGTTGATGCCCTTGAAATCATCGATATCCATCATGAGAACCGTCAGCGGTCGTTTCTCGCGCTCCGCTTCCTTGACCATTTCTTCGAGTGTCTCATCCGTCGTGCCACGATTGAAGAGCCCCGTCAGGAGATCGTGGCGCGCGAGACGGCGATAACGCTCCTTTGCTTCCTCGAGCTCGCCGATCGACTGCTGGACAAAATTCACGAGGTGCCGCATAACAGCCGTGCGTGCATCGACATGCGAGATGCGCTGCGGCAGCTCAATGGGGACAGCACTCGGCACGCCTTCGCGCAAGCCGACCGTCACAAGTGTCATGTTTGACGTCAGGATGCGGCCACGATGGCGCAAGAACTCGCCATAGGCATAAAAGCCCGTCGATGGCGCATACCGACTCATCACGAGCTCTTGCTCCGTATCATCTTCGAGGAGCAGGCTGCGTGCGACACAGCTCACGAGGAAGACGGACTGCGGATGGAACTGCGCCATGCCAGCCTGCAACTGGTCAGCAGTATCGAGGATCTCCTGCGGGTCACCATAGGCCAGCTGCACCATTTCGCCTTCATAAAAATCGGCTGCATAGTAGACGCTGCCGTCTGGCGCGTAGCTCCTCGGGTGACGCGCGAGCGTCAATCCATCGCGGTGGAGAAAGAACGGGAACGTCAGCATGCCCGACAAGATGTCCTCGTCGGGGCCGAGGCCGAGGTACGTCTGGTAGATTTCGAGGGCGGGACGGTGATCGATCTCTTGGATCGTGAACGGATCTTTCATGCGCGTGATCTTCATCTGGCGGCCGAGCGGCTTCCATCCAAAGCTCGAATGGACGGAAACCGCGAGCTCTTTGCCCGAAAGGGCGATCACGAGCACGCCGCAAGTGATCGCATGATCCGCATCGAATAGGAACCCGCCCCCCGGCGTGTTCTCCGCGATGCCGCCAAAGACCTCGACCTCTTCCGACACCTGCTCGAACGCATCAAAAAACGGCTCAAGATCGAGGCGCTCACCCACCGCGATGAGACCAACGGCCCGCAAATGCTCCTGCTCCGCGAGAAAGTCCCCGAGCGCCATGCCGGAACGTCCCGGTGTTTCTCTACTAAAGTCATAGAGACGTACCTCTGCCATGCTGTCTTCAAAGAACAGGAAGCTGACGATGGCCTTCTTTCCTTCGCAGTGACCGTCCACAATGGCGCGTGCCGACACGATGCCCGCGACGCGTGCCTCTGGCATCCCGCGCAGGATCGTACTGCGCAGCTCCATGAAGAGTGGCAACTCCGCCTGCGGGCCGCAAATCATCACAAGCGTGGAGCGCATCTCTCCCATCCGCCGCTTTGCATCCCGCACGAAATCCAAAACGGGCAGAAACTCCTGTACATCACTCACTGCGAAAGAAAGCTCTTTCATTTTTATTATTTCACCTCGAATCCAAGCCAAACCGATTACATTTAGTTATCATCATAGCAGGTATTGTCCTTCTTTGCAAGGAGAAATGTCCCAAGGAAAACATTTTCGTGAAAAATTTTCCTGAAAAAGAAATTCTTTTCGTTCAGCCCGCATGCGTATATAATGGAAGAGACAGCATCGACAAGGAGGTTTTTCCATGCAGCAAAAGCCTAGAATCGGACATATTGACTTTCTCAACGTCCTGCCGCTCGCCTACGGGTACGCCCATGGCGGTAGCGACACGCAGGATACCATCGACATCCGGCGCGGCGTTCCCGCCGTGCTCAACAGCGACATCGCGGCCGGGCGCCTCGACATCAGCAACGTCTCCTCGATCCTTTATGCGCGTCACGCCGACAAGCTTTGCGTATTGCCGCGCGTCTGCGTCTCGTCCGACGGCCCCGTCGAAAGCATCTTACTCATCTCAAAGAAGCCAATCGAAGAACTCGAGGACGATCCGATCGCGCTGACGGCAAAGAGCGCAACGTCGCACGCCCTCCTCAAAATCATCCTCCGAAGCGGCTACGGCGCGACGCCACGCTACAGCGTGCAGAACCTCTCGCCAGAAAAACCCGTCCCCGACGACCAGACCGCTGCGCTCTTCATCGGCGACGACGCTCTCTACCTCTACTGGCACGCGAGCCCGCAACTCTACGCCTACGATCTCGGTGCCGAATGGAAGAAGCTCACGGGCAAGAAGATGGTCTACGCGCTCTGGGTCGCAACAAAAGAATTCGCAACCCGTGCGCCTCGAGAGCTCAAGGAAGCGGCCGGCCTCATCGAGGAAAGCTTTGCCTTTGGGCTAGCGCACAAAGATGCCGCCATCCGCTCTGTCCTCGCCGAGAAACCGTTCCTCTACCACGAGCTCGACGAATATCTTGGCGGCATCATCCGCTGGGATCTCACGGACGACTACCTCGACGGTCTGCGGACGTTCTACGCGCTTGCTGAGCAGAATGGTCTCATCGCCAAAGCCCCTGAAATTACATTCGCCAATGTCTGAAGTTGAAAACATCCCCCGCCAGGCTGCTGCCCGACGGGGGATGTTTCTATGCTCTTGTCATTAGAACTTGAACTTCGCCGATTCTTCTTGCAGATGCTCTGCCATCTGCGCGAGGTTTTGGCTCGAAGCTGCGATTTCTTGCATCGAAGCCGACTGCTCTTCCGTGGCTGCAGAGATGGAGGAGATGTTTTCGGCGACTTTCTCCGTCGCCTGCTCGACTTCTTCCGAACCTTTCAGCACGGCACGGCCCGCATCGGCCACGGCGGCCGCGCGTTTCGCCGACTCCTTGACGAGATCGTCGACTTTCGAGATATGCGCCGCGATCTCCTGGAACTTCGCGCCGGCCTGGTTCACGACTTCGCTGCCAGAGCGGACTTCTTCGACGCCAGCCTGCATGGACTCGACAGCGCGACTCGTCACGCCCTGGACGTTCTGGATCGTCTCAGCGATCTCCGCTGCTGCTTCGCTCGACTGCTCGGCAAGTTTGCGGACTTCGTCGGCGACGACGGAGAAGCCGCGTCCTGCCTCACCTGCGCGCGCGGCCTCGATGGCGGCGTTGAGTGCGAGGAGGTTTGTCTGCTCAGCGATGCTCTGGATCGTCGAAATGATCTCGCCGATGTGTTCCGAGTTCTTGCCGAGGTCCGTGACGGCCTGCGCGGACTGCTCCGATGTCGCACGGATCTTCTGCATCTGCGCGACGGCATCCTCGATGGCTTTGCCACCCGCCGCTGCTGCCTCGCCTGCGAGGCTCGACGACTGGCTGATCGTCTCCGACGTCTCGGCGATGCCGCGCACGTCGCCCGCCATCTGGCGGATGTTCGAGACGACATCAGCGAGCGTCTTCGACTGCGCATCCGACGACTCCGCGATGTCCGAGACGCGCTCTGCGACATGCGTGATCGTCTGCGCGACCTGCTCGACGCCCTGCGACATCTGCTCCGAAGCCTCGGAGACTTCGTCCGAGCTGCCCTTGATCTGCTGCAACAGCGTGCGCAGATGCTCCGTCATCGTATGGAACGACGTCGCGAGATGACCGATCTCGTCATCCGTCTCGATCTCGAGCGCCGTCTCGCGCAGATCGCCATCTGCGATGTTCTCTGCTGCCGACTCGAGGCCGCGCAGCGGATGCACGATGATATTCGACAGGCCGAGCGTCGCAAAGAAGATCAGCACGAGTGCGACAACGAGGCCGAGGATCAACGCGATGCGGATATGGTTCACGCTCGCAAGCACCTGCGAGCGGTCGACGATCGTCAGGTACTGGTAGCCCGTCTTGTCCGAGGCATAGACGCTCACGATCTTCGACGTGCCATCGAGATCGATTTCCTGCAAGCCCTTTTTGCCGAGATCGAGCGTGGAGAGCTCACCGAGCTCTGCCTCGCTGAGCTTCGTGAAATCTTTTTCCGGATGCTTCGGGTCGGCGATGATGACGCCATTCTTATCAAGCACCATGAAATAGCCCGTCTCGCCGATCTGGATCTGGCTGATGCGATCCGTCATAACCGGCAGGTCGATGTTGAGGCCGAGCACGCCGCGCGGCTCGCCGCTCTCGCTCTTGACGACGGCGAAGATGCCGACGGTCGGCGTGCCTTTTGACGTCTTAAAAGGATCCGTGATGCGCACGGTGCTTGGATCCTTCATGCTGTCCGTGAACCAATCGCGCTTGCGCGAATCATAACCCGTCTTGCGTTTGACGGCTGGATACTGCAGGTAGCCACCATCCATCGTGCCATAGCTCACAACGGAAACCGAGCTCTTGTTCGCCTGGCCAAAGCGCTCGAACAGCGCATACGCCTGCGCTTCGAAGCCGCCTTTCGCCGCTGGATCCATCGCGATCATGCCGTCGCTCCCCGGCGTGCCGGCCGATGCGTCGAAATAGCGCGTGATCTCGCCACCCTGGCGCAGGATCGGGTCATTCGCCATGTTGACGAGGCCATCACGCAGGCCATTCAGGAATGCATCCATCGATGCATCTACCTGCTCCGCCTGCAAGCGCGAATCCGCCTCGAAATCCGCCATCTGCGTGTTCGTGACGACACGGTTGAGCACAAAGCCCAACACGAGCATCACGACGATGAAGATGACGGAAACGCAGACCATGATTTTCTGCTTGACGCCGAGGCGTCCCAAGAAATCTTCCATTACCTACCGCTTCCTTTCTTCGCGTTATCGTTCCGTTTCGATCGTCACTCAATTTCCTCGATTTCCCTATTTTATTCTATCTTAACATAAAAATTTCCTGCCGAAAAGGAACTACGTCATTTTTTGGAAACGTTTTCCTTGTAATTTTTTTTTCAGACCTTGCCATCGTTACCTCCGCACATATTTCCGCCAGACGGCGATGCTTAGCAACACCATGATCGTGCCCGCGACATAAAACACAGCATGCATGCCGAGATACGTTGCGACGACACCGCCGAGCAAGGGACCTGCCATCGAGCCGACCTGCTGCGCCGAAAAGAGATAGCCAAAGATGCGCCCTTTGATCTCAGCCGTCGAGTTCTCTGCGAGCACGGCATTGATGGATGGGTGGACACCGGAAAGGAACATGCCGCACGTAAACTGCATGATAGCAAAGGGCACAAGTGCCTCCGGAACGCCCTGCACGAAGAGCCCGACGCCCGCGCAGACCATGGCGAGCACCATGGCGCGGAAGAAGCCATGCCGCTGTCCGAACTTGCCCCAAAGCGGCGCCGTGATGGCGCCGGCAATGCCGCCGAGCGAGAACACGAGACCGGCGACGAAAACGATGTTGTCCGTGTCGCCCGCGAGCGCGGCGATGTACGTCGTGAGAATCGGCTGGAGGATGAAGATGACCATCGAGACGAGCGTGCCCGTCAGCAACATGTTCCGCAGGATCGGCATGCCCCAGATCGAAGGCTGCGCTGCATCACCGGCTGCATCCTTCACAAGAGAAGCAGCCGCCTTACGTTTCCGTAGTTCCGCCATCGCCTTCACGGAGGCCGGCGGCTCCTTGATCAGGAACACGAACATCAAGAAATTTGCGAACAGCGCTCCCGCCGCGAGGAAAAATGACATACGCATGCCGAACGCCGTCGCGAGCACACCGCCAAACAAGGGGCCCACGACACCGCCCGCCGTCATGACGCCCTGCATGATGCCGAGGCAAAAGCCGAGCTTCTTTGACGGCGCGTAGAGCGTCATGATCGCGAGATCCATGGGCCAGAGCCCCGAGGCAAAGCCTTGGAACATGCGCATGGCGACAAGCTGCTCTGGCGTCTGCACGATGCCACCGAGGAAATAGCTCACGGCGAGCAGGAAGCTCGCGCGCATCGCCATGAGCCGCTTGCCGCGCGTGTCGGCCATGCGGCCCCAGATCGGCGCCATGATGGCTGACACGACAAACGACGCCGAGAACACGACGCCCGACCAGAGGTTGACGCTCGCTTGTGCAACGCCGAGCTCCTCGGAGAGGTAGAGCGGCAGGAACGGGATGATCATCGTGTAGCTTGCGGACATGAACAGGATGTTGCAAACGAGGATGGCCAGCACGACCTTCCAGTTGCGATTCCCCTGCACTTCTTCTGCCATCATCAACGACCTCCTGCCTTCCTTTCGAAATCATACCACAAACGTCCACGATCTGGCACTTATTTTTTCACATGATACCCCGTTCCGTCAAGAGACGAGACTTCGACGAACGAGCTCTTTTGAACGTCGTGATATGTCGAAAGATCCATGGAAAAGGATTTGGCGAGATCTTCGTCTGACGGCATCGGGACGGCCTTGCGGCGCTCGCGCCCGCGGAAGCGATGGATGTTGTACGCCTGCCAGAATGCGCTCGAGAGAAGAAGCAGCAGCGTCGCGAGCGCCAAGATGACGATGACCTCCATCATAGAGTCCTCTGGATAGTTCCCGAGTACGAGGATGTTGTAGATGGCGTAGAGCACCAGCCCCCATACGGCCAGTGTAGCGACGGCCGACACGACTTGCTCTGCCCTGCAAATCCAGTTGCTGCGTTTTTCACTGCAATCAATGACGGGTCTTTGCTGTTTCATGATCATCGTACCCCCCGATCTGGACTCACCCAGGTTGCCGGCTGCTTCATGGAGCGGAACGTCCCTCTTGGGAACGAAACGGCAGCGGCTGTCGCATTGAATGCCCAATACGCCACGGGATACCAGATAACCCAGAACAGCACTTTCCACAAGTCCTTGTCATACCGCATGTCGAGCAACACACTCACGGCAAACTGCAATAGGCAGACACAGGCGATGACGGCGCCGTTCCATCCCCAGAATGGATTCCCGACGATCTCACGACCGACGCCCGTGATCTGGCTAAATCCCCAGAGCAAAACATACGTGAGGAATGCGTACGACCACAAGATGCCGAGGACGTACTCGACATAGATCGGCCAGATGCGCCGCTCGCGCCAGTCTTTCCAGACATCTCGATGCAAACGGATGACTTCCACACCGCCCTGTGCCCAGCGCAAACGCTGGTGCCAGATGCCCCGGAGCGTCTCTGGAACGAGCATCCAGCACAGCATGTTTGGCTCGTAGCGGATGTCCCAAAAACGCGTCTCGAGCCGCCACGTCATATCGATGTCATCCGTCACGGAGCGCGGATCCCAGCCGCCGACGCTGACGAGCGCCGTCTTGCGCCAGGCCGCGACGACGCCGGAGACCGTCATGAGTTTGCCGACGAGACGCTGCGTCCGCTTGATGAGGCTGATGACGCTCGCGTACTCCGCCGTCTGGATTTTCGCGAGGAGCGTCGTGCGGTTGCGGACGCGCGGATTGCCCGTCACGGCACCGACACGAGGGAAATGGATGAAATGCCAGACGGCCCATTCAATGGCATGCGGATCGAGCATGCTGTCCGCATCGAGCGTGAAGATGATCTCGCCCTGCGTCATCGGCAGCGCCGCATTGAGGGCGTTTGCCTTTCCCATGTTGCGCAGCAAGCGGACGGCGCGGAGCGCTGGATATTCTTTCCTGAGGCACTCGATGACATCCTGCGTGCCATCCGTGCTGGCGTCATTGATGACGATGACTTCAAGATTGTCATAGCAGTTCTGGTAAATCGACGTCACGGCATCGTGCAGGTCGCGTTCTTCGTTGTGCGCGGGGATCAGGACACTGACTTTCGGATGCTGCTCAAGCGTCGGTGGCTTCCTGCTCTGCCCTTTTTCCCTGCGCCAGTAAAAGAAGACGCCGCCGATGAGCCAGGCGATGCTCATGATCAGCGGATAGAAAAAGATATAGGCCTTCATCCCCTCGATTACATCATGTACATTCATATGAATCACGTTCCCTCGATTTTCATAATTCTTGTCATCTATACCTGTCATCGATCCCAATGGCAGAACGTATTTGGATAATATCCCATGTTCCGCGCGCCTGCTTGTTTCAGTGCTTTCATCTGCGCGGAGAAATTTTGATTGCTGAACCAGCGTTCCTTCTCCCAGTCGTACGACTGGATCTTGATAATCGTCTTGTCCGTGCCGCCAGCCGCTTCGACGGCCGCTGCCACCCGTCCGAGGAACGCCAGCGGATCTTTTTCATGATCCATGTACGGATACGCCATGACGACGACATAATCGTAGTGCTGCAGGCAATCCGCATAATTCTGCGCGAACCATTCCTCTGACGCGGGATTCAGCACGACTTCGTCATAAATGTCGCGCAGCAGCAACCCATCGGGATGGCTTTCGCGGAATGCCGCGCCGAGCGCGAGCGAGAGATCCGTCAGCCGCTTCGTCTTGGCCGCCGCGTCTGCGCCGTTTGCCGCTGGCGAAACGTCTTCGAAATCATTCAAATAGAGATCGTCCTGGAAAAGCACGCCCTGCGCCACGGTGTAGCGTCCAAGGTCGCGATAGAGTTCCACGAGTTTCGCTTCATTGGCCGCATCAAATGGCGACAAGCGCTGATACCAACCGGCCTCGCCATCCGATTTCGCCTGCACGAGATTGCTGCCATCCGCTGCCGCGAGCGTCGTGTAGCTGAGCCCTGGCAGCCATGCCACGACGCGGATGCCGTTCGTCTCCATGGCGTTCGCCACAGTGTTGAAAACATCAGCCGCGACGGGCACGACATTGTTGTGAAAATAGACCTTGTCCACATTTCCGTCGCCATCGGGATCAGCGAATGCCTGCAGCGCGACCATGTTGATGGCGTTGTTGCCGAGCTGCTCGATGACACCTTGGATGTTCGCACGAAACGCGGCCGGATCTTCATCATAAATGGCATCGATATCGACCTGCGCCAACCGGATGGGTGCTTGATAGCCAGCAAGGTCTTGCTGAAATTCCTTCTTCGGCGTCGTCTTCGTCAGCAGTGCACGATTCGAATTCATGAGGCTCGCGGTGTCCGGCGTGTTGTTCGCGTCGGCCCCCAGATTGAATGCGACATCCATGCCCGCTGCCTGCGCGGCGCTCAGCGCCTCTCCAGAAAAGATGCCGTACGGCCAGACCATGGCGCGGACGGGGTGGCCGAGGCGCTCCACAAAGGTTTCCTGGCTCTTTTTGAGATCCTGCTGCAGCCGTGTGCGGTATTCTTCCTGCGTCTCGTAGCGGTTTTCCACCGTCCCATCGGCCTTTGGGAGGTTTTGGAAATACAAGTGATAGCCGGCCACGGCGTTGCGATCGCCCTGCGGATCGATGGCTTGCTGCTTGTGCAGTACATGGCTGTGCGACGCCACACTCACAAGGCCGCTCGCCTCCATCTCGCGAATCTCGTCCCACGTCAGGAGCTCACCAACGTCGCTCGGCTTGCCCTCGCCTTCTGTCCACGACGTGACGAGCGCGATCATCGCCGGGACGTGATATTTCTTGAGCAGTGGATAGACCTGCGTGTAGACAGACGCATAGCCATCGTCAAACGTCAGCATCACGCTCTTCTCGGGGAGCGCGAGCTCGCCCTTCATATAGGCCTCGTATTCCGCAAGCGATACGAAGCGGTAGCCTTGCGCCTTGAGATCTTTGATCTGCTGCTCCAGTTGTTTTTGCGGGATGGCGAACGGGTCGCTCGGCTTCTCGATTTCATGGTAGCAGAAAATCGAGACCTGTGCGTCGGCCGTTCCGCCCACCAGGCAGAGCACACTGAGCGTGCAGAACGCGCAGACAAGCACCATCCAAAGGTTTCTGATCGTTTTCATAGGGCTCACCATCCAATATCATACGAAACATCGACGCTGTAGCCGCTCTTCTTGCGGCCGGTGTCGGCGCGGTCGGGTTCCTGCTGCCGCCAATCATACTGAAGGCCGAGCGCGAGGCTCTGGTCTTGGGCAAAGTCGCGGCGGTAGACGAGACGAAGCGTCGGCGAGAACTCTGTCCCTTCGTCATCTTCCTGATTCCAACCGAGCATCGGGAGGAACTCCCACGACGCACGGAGGCGCGGCAGCATCCATTTCCGGCTGCATCCGAATGCATATTCCACACGACGGTCCGGCGAATTGTACGCCTCCACCTGCTCGTCGTAATGGCTGTAGCTGTACGAGGCCAGCAGCTGATCACGGTAGTTGTGACGCGCGCCGACATCCAGCGACGTGGCGAGACCGAGCGACCACCAATCATTGCCGTCCGAAATGTCTGCCCGCTCCCCCGTGAGTCCAAGCCGCCAACGATTCGTCAGGAGATGGTCGAAGCGGAGCGCATAGGCATCGCGATAGATGCCCGCGCGGATTGCCCGCGCCGCGTCATAGGGATGCCTGCCTGATTCGAGCTCGATGCCCGTGAGGTCGTTCACATCATAACGCAGGAGTGCGTGATAGCCATTTTGCTCGATGTCCCCATTCGCACGGTCATACGTCAGCTGGAAAAATCCCCACGGCTGACGCCAGTCAAAGCCCGCATACGATTCGACATACGCACCAGTCACATCATCATCCTCGGTGTGCGACCAGCCCGTGCCGACGAGCGCATAGAGATTGCCAGAAAGGTACTGCCGGTAGTCCACGCCGATGTCGCGGAAATGATTCGTATCGGTGTCGACATTTTCGCCTGCCGTGACCGATAGTTCGTGGAGAGCGGTTGTTGAAACATCGGAGCCCGTACGAAACGCGGCCGGCGCATCCGCGTCCTGCTCGAGCGACGTTTGGAGCGTCTTTTTCGCCGAGCCGACCGCACCGCGCTGCAACTGGTTGCGCGCCTTGAGCGCTAACGCTCGTGTGCGGACGCTTTCGTTTTTGCTTTTGAGGAGTGGCGCAAGCACCTTGTAGATCTCATGATGGTAGTCGCGGCCCGCAAGGCGCTCGTCGCGCAGGAACTGCCGTTTCGCATCCGCAATCGTGCTGCGCTGCACGTCCAGCAGCGTCTCTGCATATTGCAGTTGATATTGCTCGCGCTCCTCGGTCGTCGTGCCAAGCAGCGCGAACATCTTCCGCGCGAACGCCAAGTCGCCCTCTTGGAGGAACGCCGCTGCATCCATCGGCACGATGGCACGACGCACGGGATTTCGCTCGATCACCATCTGATACTCCGCGAGTGCCGCCTCTTTCTGCCCGAGATGACCGAGCGCATATGCGTCGCCCATGCGGACGAAATCATTGTCCGACTGCGGCAGCGTATACGCGTAGAGCGCGTGCGCTTGCCGCCATTTCCCTTGACGCAAATAGATGTCGCCCATGTTCTGGAGGCCATAGACCGGCATCTTGCCCCAGTCGTTACAATGCGTTTCAAAATACGCCATAGCCTCTTTCGGCTTGTTTCCCATGCGCAGCGCCATGAGATAGTCACTGACGACCTTCATGTTGTCCGTGCCCGCCAGCACATATGGCGCAAGAATGGTTTCCGCGCGCTCCGGTTCCCCGTTCTTGATGTAGAGCGCCGCCCGCTTGGCATCCACGTCAAAGCGGAAACGCGCGCGATCTGCCTCGGGGACGCCGGCGACTGCCCGCGCAAAACATTCCTCCGCCGTCACATCATCGTGACGCTCAAGCGCAGCGACGCCGGCATCGTAATCCACCCAATAGGACTGCGCTGCCATTGCAGGCATCATCGAAGTACCAAAGACGCAGGCACCTGCTAAGAGACTGGCCGTCCACCTTTTCCATGCCATCTCACTCGCTCCTTCCAAATTCCTTTTTAAATATTATATCAGTTTCTTTCATCTTTGTGTGGAACTATGACGCGAAATGCAGATTTTTGCTTCACATGCAACTCTTGCAACCTTTCGAAGCACATGGTATCATGAGCGTACCTTCATGAAAAGAACGGATTCAAATCTACCTGCAAAGGAGCGACTCCTCATGTACGCAGTCTATCTCTTTGACTTCGACTATACGCTCGTAAACTCCGAGCCGGGCATTCTCGGCTGCTTTCGCCGTACGATCGAGGCCCTGCACCTGCCGCCCGTCACGGACGACACGATCCGCCACACGATCGGTCTGCCAATGGAAAAAGCTGTCGAGATCATCACGGGGCTCCACGATGCTGCCGAAATCGACCATTTCATCGACATCTATCGGGGAGACGCCGACATCCACATGACGCCTGGCACGCATTTCTTCCCCGAGACGCTGCCGACGCTCCGTGCCCTGCGCGAACGCGGCGCAAAGATCGGCATCATCTCCACGAAGACGCGCAGCCGCATCGAGGAAAAATTCATCGTCGATGGCTGCACCGATCTCATCGACCTCGTCATCGGCTGCGAAGACGTCACAGCCATGAAGCCCGCGCCCGAGGGCATTGAGAAAGCCATCGCCCGCCTCGGCGCAAAAAAGGCTGACACCCTCTACACGGGTGACAGCCTCGTCGATGCCGGTGCCGCAAAAAATGCCGGCGTCGCATTCGCGGCCGTGACCACGGGAACGACGCCGGCAGAAGCATTTGAAGATATGCCGCACGTAAAAATTATGAAAAATCTTGGGGAGCTGCCCTAAAGTTACAACATGTTTTTGAGGAACGCGCGCGTGCGTTCCTCTTTTGGGTGCGCGAAGAAGGATTGCGGGTCGCCCTGCTCGACGATGACGCCGTCGGCCATGAAGATGACATGGCTGGCGGCTTCTTTTGCAAAATTCATCTCGTGCGTAACGACGACCATCGTCATGTGCTCGGCCGCGAGCTCCCGCATCGTGCGCAGGACTTCGCCCGTGAGCTCGGGGTCGAGCGCGCTCGTCGGCTCGTCGAATAGCATGATGTCCGGTTTCATGCAGAGCGCCCGCGCGATGGCGACGCGTTGCTGCTGGCCGCCGGAGAGCTGCGCGGGATAATAGTCCGCGCGCTCTTCCAGCCCGACTTTCTTGAGGAGTGCCATCGCCTCGGGCAGCACGGCCTCCCGCGCGCGCTTCTTGACATGAACCGGCGCCTCGAGCAGGTTCTCGAGCACCGTCATGTGCGGGAACAGGTTAAACTGCTGAAACACCATGCCCATGCAACCGAGCAGCTTCCGGCTGTCCGCGTCATTTGCATACTCGACCGTGCCGTCGCCTTTCGTCGACGCGAGCGTGCCTCCCTCGATCTCGACAACGCCGGACGTGATGTCCTCGAGACGGTTGATGCAGCGGAGGAGCGTGCTCTTTCCCGAGCCGGACGGGCCGATGATCGCGAGCACCTCGCCGCGATGCACCTCGATGTCGATGCCCTTGAGGACTTCGACCTCGCCATACGACTTATGGATGTCCTCCATGCGGATCATGACGTTATCTTGCGTATTTGCCATAATGAGCCTCCAGCTTCTTGAACCCCCACGTCAGCACGGCCGTCATCGCGAGGTAGAACACGCTGGCGATGACGAACGGCGTCATGTCGAACTCGCGCTGCACGATCGTGCGCGCAACACGCAAGAGGTCGTTCATCGCGAGGATGTAGATGAGCGACGTATCCTTGACGAGGTTGATCGTCTCGTTGCTCACCGGCGGCAGTACCATGCGGATGACCTGCGGCAGGATGATGCGCCGCATCGTCTGCGGATACGTCATGCCGAGCGTCTTTGCCGCCTCGTACTGACCGCGCGGCACGGACTGGATGCCGGCGCGAAAGATCTCCGCGAAATACGCCGCATAGTTCAGCGTGAACGCGAGGAGCGCTGCCGCCATGTCCGGCAACAGGATGCCAACCATCGGCAATGCGAAATAGACAAATAGCAACTGCAACATCAACGGCGTACCGCGCATGAGCCAGATGTAAAACTCCATAAAGCGCGACAGCACCCGCAGCTTCGACAAGCGTCCAAGCGCAGCAAGGATGCCGAGCGGCAACGCCAGCACGAGCGTCACGCAGAAAATCTCCAGCGTGATCTCCGATCCTTGCAGCATCAGCACGACCGTGTCCATCAATTTATCCATCCTGGGGCTCCCCTTTTAGTTCGATAAAGCATTAACTCATTTATTGTACCTGAAAACTGGAACCCTGTAAAGTTTTTTCTATGGAGGCCGTTCTTGCTGCTGCACTCAGTCCTTTAGCAAGCCGAGGTTCTTCATGACCTCTTCGACTTTCGCCGTGTCGATCGGCTTCGATGCGTAGGCGTCACAACCGAGCTCGAAGGCCTGGTCGACGTATTCGACGTCAGCGAGCGCTGTCATCATGATGATCTTTGCATGCGGGAGCTCGTGCTGCTGCTCCATGGCGCGGACGACTTTGAGGACTTTGAGGCCGTCGACGCGAGGCATCATGATGTCGAGGCACAGGAGGTCGTATGGCGCCTGCGCCTTGACGGCGTCCATGTAGAGATCGAGCGCCTCCATGCCGTCCACGGCGATGTCGCACGTCCCATATGCGGACATGAATTTCTGGAAGAACGACCGGCTGATGCGGTCGTCTTCGGCAATCAAGATCTTCATAGGCTATTTCCTCCATCGCTTGTTTTCTTTGCATCGAGTTTTTGTTCGCAATACGCGAGCAGGTCGTCGATATCGCTGGCATCGACAGGTGCTTTTGGCGTCTGCGCTGCGTGCGCGGGATGTAAAAAGACCGTCTGACGGCTCGCTGGCGTCTCGGCCGCCTCGGCTTCAATGAGCGGCACCCAGAATGAAAACGCACTGCCGCGCTCCGGCACGGAGTAGAGATCGATGCCACCGCCCATACGGGAGACGAGCTCCTTGACGATGGCGAGCCCGAGGCCTGTGCCGCCGAAACGCCGCGTTGTCGAACCATCGACTTGCTGGAACGGCTGAAACAGGCGCTTCTGCGCTTCTTCCGAAATGCCGATGCCCGTATCGCGCACCGTGATCTCGAGCGTGCGTTTCGCGCCCTGCTGGCCGGGCGCGGCCTTGACAGAAACGCCACCCTGTTGCGTGAATTTCAGCGCATTGTTCAGCAGGTTGTTGAGGATCTGGCGCAAGCGCAGCGCGTCGCCGACGATGAAGCGCGGCAGATAAGAAAGGTCGGGCTGCGTGAACGTCAGCCCCTTGCGCTCGGCCATCTTCGCATAGACGTCGCAGACGCTCTCCATCGTCTCATGCAGGTCGAAACCGATGTTTTCGAGCTTCATATGGCCGCTGTCGAGCTTTGCGAAATCGAGGATGTCGCTGACGATGCGCAGGAGGTCGGACGAACACTGCTTCGCATTCTCGAGATATTCCTTCTGCTCGTCCGTCAGCGCCGTGCGCAGTGCGAGGTCGATCATGCCATTCATGCCATTGATCGGCGTGCGGATCTCGTGACTCATGTTCGCGAGGAATTCGCCTTTCGCATGGCTCGCGGCCTCAGCGCGCTGCCGTGCTTCGTCGAGCGCCTGCTCACGCTGCTTGCGTGCCGAAACGTCGATGAGCGCGAGGATGATCTGCCGCGCGCCCTCACCGGCTGCTTGCGAGAGAAAGACATGGAGCCAGACGGGCTCGGGACGATCGAATCGATGCATCGTGACGGTGAATTCGCTCGCAAATGTTTCATCGGCGATAGCTGTCTCGAGGTTGTGGCGGACGGGGCAGCGCTTGCAGAGCGTGCCATGGCCGCAGCCACCCGTGAAACTGTTCTGGCAGCGGAACGCATCGCCAAACTGCATGCCGATGCCCTCCTGCCGCGAGCGCTGCAAGATCTCGACCGCTGATTCATTCATGTCCTCGATGGCCGCTTGGTCGTCAAGCACGCAGAGGCCGACTTTCGCCGCCGTGAAGACAGAACGCATGTAGGCGTGGTCGCGCTGGACTTTGCGCTCGAGGCGGCGCATGCGCGTGACGTCGCGCAGAATGATGGAGCAGCCCGTGACACGGCCGTCGATGTGCACGATCGGCGAGCACGTCGCCGAGAGGTAGATGGGCTCGCCATCGCGAATGATGCCGATGTTGCGCGAGAGACCGACGGAAGCGCGGCCATCCATCGCCTTCTTCAATGGATCCTTGTACGGCCGCCCGCTGCCGATCTTGATGAAGCGGCAGGCATCCGTACACGGCATGCCGCGCACCTCTTCGCCCTCGCAGCCGAGGATGTGCATGGCAGCGGGATTGATGAACGTGATGCGTTCTTCCCTGTCCGTCAGGATGACGCCATCGCCGATGCTGCCGAGCAGGCCTTGCAAGACTTCGGTCGCGAGATGGTGGCTGTTCTTTTGTTGCATATGCTTCGCCTCTTTTCACGTATGTGCGGCGGCGAGGATCGCACCGGCGATGGCGTCGAGCGGCAGCTGGCGCTCGACGGCGCCGAGCTCGTAGGCCGCGCGCGGCATGCCATAGACGACGCAGCTGCGCTCGTCCTGTCCGAGCGTGCGGGCACCTGCCTCGCGCATGCGCCGCAGGCCTTCGGCGCCATCGGCGCCCATGCCTGTGAAGATGACGCCGAGCGCACGGCTGCCGACCGTCTTTGCCACGGACTCGAACAGGACATCGACGGATGGACAGTGGCCATTGACGCGCGGCCCGCGCGCGCAGGAGGCGAAAAAGCCGCCCGCCGCGTGCACGCGCAAGTGCTGGTCGCCCGGCGCGACATAGACATGGTTATCGACGAGGCGGTCGCCATCGGCCGCCTCTTTTGCCATGAGCATGGACTCGCGGTCGAGCCGTTGCGCGAACAGGCGCGAAAAGCCCGGCGGGATGTGCTGCACGATGACGATGGGCGGCAATGGCGGCACGAGGCCGCGGATGACGCTCGCAAGCGCTTCCGTGCCGCCCGTCGACGCGCCGAGCGCAATGAGCGAGAGGCGGCCGCCATGATGCGCGGGCAGGACAGTCGCCGCGCCACCCGCCGCCTGCATGGCGATGCGCACGATGCGCCGCCCAAGCTCCTCGCAAAAGAGCTCCGGCGAGCAGCCGACCGGCTTCTGCAAGAAGTCCCGCGCGCCCGCGTCACGAGCGAGCGGTTCGTAGCGCGCGTCGCCCGTCAAGACGATCGTCGGCTGGTCGTACTGCGCAAGCAGCTTCCGCAAAAACTCGATGCCATCCATGCGCGGCATCTCGACGTCGAGCACCATGACATCGGGCGCAAAGGCAAGAATGACGTCACGTGCCTCGAATGGGTCGCCCGCCGTGCGGATCTCGGAGCCGCTCGGCAGGATGCGGCCGAGCTCCCGCTCGAGTAGCAAGCGGAAGAACAGCGAATCGTCGACGAGCAGGACGCGGAGCGGCTGCATAAAATCACTTCACTTCAATAAAAAGTCACGTTTTCTGATAGACCGACGGCATCACGTAAGTAAACGGCGTGACCTGCCGGTCGATGACTTCGGAATGGCCGATGAAGAGAAACCCGCCGGGCTCCAGGAACTCAGCGAATTTCTGCACGAGCTGCCGCCTCGTCTCCGCATCGAAATAAATCATGACGTTGCGGCAGAAGATGACGTGGAATGGACGGCGGAATGGGAACACGGGCTGCATGAGGTTGAATGGCCGGTAGAGCACCTGCCGCCGGATCGCGTCCACAAACTGCACATGGCCGTCATCGACGCGGCGCAGATACGCGCGCCGCCAATGCTCTGGGAGGTTCTGCACGGTGGAGACGGGGTAGACGCCCTCGCGGGCAAATGCGAGCACGTCCCGCGCGAGATCGGTCGCGAGCAGCGTCTTTTCCCACATCGGCCCTTTGAGCCCGAAATGGTCTTCGAGCAGCATCGCGAGCGTATACGACTCCTGCCCCGTCGAGCACGCCGCGCACCAAGTGCGGATGTCGCCATCGCGGATCGTGCGCTCGAGATATGGTAGGACTTCATCGCGGTAAAATGCGAAATGATCTGCCTCGCGCAGGAAGAACGTGTGGTGCGTCGTGATAGCCTCAGACAGCAGACCGAGGAGCTTGCCCGTGACATCCTGCCGCAGCGCACGCAGGAATCCTTCGGCCGTGCGATGCTGCGCGGCCGGGCCACCGTCTTTGAGCAGGCGGTAGAGCCGCGACTCCAGCAGCGCCTGCTTCGATGGCGGCAGCTGGATGCCGAATTCCCGTGCGATGACGGCTGCGTACCCCTGGAACGTCTCGGGCGTCAATACTTGCCGAACCCTTCTTCTTCCGTCAGCGCGATCTTCGCCGGACGCTTCTGCGCCGGCGGCAGCTGCGGTTTCTTGATGGCCGGGCGCGCCAGCTGCGACTGGTCAAACCGGTCAAAACTTACTGTGCTGTCAAAGCGGAACTTCCCAGCCGTCTCCTTCAGGCGCTCGGCCTGCGCGCTGAGCTCTTCGCTCGCCGACGCGGCTTCTTCGCTCGTCGCGGAGTTCGCCTGCACGACCTGCGAGACCTGCGTGACGCCCTGGTCGATCTGCGCGAGCGCGAGTTTCTGCTCGTTCGATGCCTTTGCGATGGAGCCGACGATGTCCGTGACTTCGGCCACATTCGTCATGATGGCCTGCAAGGCCTCAGCCGTCTTCGTCGCGATCGTGCGGCCGTTTTCGACTTTCTCGATGGAGTCTTCGATCATGTCCGTCGTCTCTTTCGCGGCCTTCGCGCTGCGCGCGGCGAGGTTGCGGACTTCCTCGGCGACGACGGCGAAGCCTTTGCCATGCTGGCCGGCGCGCGCGGCCTCGACGGCAGCGTTCAGTGCAAGAATGTTCGTCTGGAACGCGATTTCGTCGATGACTTTGATGATCTTCGAGATGTTCGTCGACGAGACGTTGATGGCGTCCATGGCCTGCAGCATTTCCTTCATGTCGCCATCGCCGACCTGCGCCTGCTGGCGCGCTTTCTCCGTCAGCGTGTGCGCGTTCTCAGCGTTCTCGGCGTTGCTGGCCGTCTGCGACGAGATTTCCGAAATGGACGACGAGAGCTCCTCGACGGACGATGCCTGCTCGACCGCGCCCTGCGACAGTGAGACGCTTGCATCCGAGACATTGCGCGCACCAGCCGCGACCTGGTCGGCTGCCATGTGGATCTCGCTCATGGACTGCTGCAGCGTCTGGCGCATGTGCTCGAGCGCGGCTGCGAGCTTACCGATCTCATCGCCGCTGAGGACGGGCACCGGCTGCGAGAGGTCGCCATTCGCGATGTCGTTCGCGCGGTCTTCGAGCTTCGTGAGGCGCCGGCTGATCATGCGCGCGAGCCAGAGACCGATGAGGAGCGCGATGACGATGACGATGATCGAGCCTGTCATCATGACGACGCGGTCGCTCGTGATCTTCTCGCCGAGCGTCGCCGTCTCCTGTGCCGCGCCCGCCGTGCCGATCTCTGCGATCTTGTCAAAATCCGCGGAAAGCGCCGCGCCGAGGTCATGCACGGGCTTCAGCTGCGGCAGGCCGTCGACAGGCGTGCCCGGCTGTGTCTGCGCCTGCATGAGTGCTGTGCGGGCCGTGCGATAGTCCGCGAGGTCTTTCTGCAGTTTTGCCATGGCCACTTTCGCCGTATCGCTCTCGATGACGGGCTAGATGGCCGCGACCTGCTTGTCGATCTCCTTGTCCTGCGCCGCCATTTCATTCGCGATCTGCTGGCGCTCGCCCGGATCGACGCGGAACAGGTAGCGCGTCAGGCTGCCGCGCGCCTCGCTGAATGCCTTGCCAGCCTGCACGGCATTGATGGCTGCTTTCGTATCATATGTGTCGATGCGCTGGTATGCATTGTTGATGTTTTCAATCGCATTCCCCGTCATGAAGACCGAGCCGAACATCAGCACGCCCATGAGCGCGACGAGCGCCACGAGCTTTGCCCCGATCTTGATTCCCTTGATGCCGTTCATTTCTCCATCCCTCCGTTTGCTGCGCCTTCTTCTGGTGCTTCGTCTGCCATCGATTCAAAAAGCTCGGCTTCCTCGCTGGAAAAAAGCTTCTGCCAGTCGAGGAGCAGGACGACCTTGCCCTCCGGCAGCCGTCCGACGCCCTTGATGTAGCGGTTCTGCGCCGCTTTGAGCTTCGGCGGCGGCACGACTTGCGCTTCTGGAATGTCGCGCACTTCGCTGACGCCATCGATGATGAGGCCGACGAGCACCCCGTCCGCCTCGATGACGATGACGCAGGTGCGGTCGGTGTAGTCTTTCGGCGCGCGGCGGAACCGCAGGCGCATGTCGACGACCGGGATGATCTTACCGCGCAGGTTGATGATGCCCTTCACATATTCCGGCACTTCCGGGACGCCCGTGATCGGCAGGATGCCGATGATCTCGATGACGACGCTGATGTCGATGCCGTAAAGCTCATCCTCGAGCGTGAAGGTCAGATATTTGTCCTTCTGCGTGTCTTCTTCGTTCTGGATGTCCTCCTCCAAGATGATGCCCCCTTCATGCATAGATGAGATGTGCGGTTTTTTCGGGATCGATAATGAGACTAATGCCGCCATCGCCGAGCAGCGTGCAACCTGTGATGCCCGTCTTCTTCGTCATGCTGCGGATGTACTCCGGCACGGGCTTCACGACGATCTGCTGGACGCCGAGGAGCTCGTCAGCAGCGAGCAGGAATGGCTTGCCGTCGGCCTCGACGAGCAGCAGGATCGCCTGCGTGAGATCGTCTTGCGCGTCCTCGATGCCATAGAGCTTCGCGAGGCGCAGGATCGGACAGCAGCGCCCTTCGTCCATGACCATCTCGCGTCCTTCGGCGTCGAGGAAGACCTGGCCGTCCTCGGGGCGGAACGAGCGGCGAATCGAGCGGATCGGCAGCGTGTAGCGGGCGCTGCCGACGCGCAACACCATGCCATCGACGATGGCGAGCGTCAAGGGGATGCGGATCGTCGTGACCGTGCCCTTGCCCTCCTCGCTGTCGACCGTGACGCTGCCGCCGAGGCTGCGGATGTTCGACACGACGACGTCCATGCCGACGCCGCGCCCCGAGTACTCCGTGACCTCGTCATTTGTCGAAAAGCCTGCCGCGAAGATGAAGCCATAGACTTCTTGGTCCGTGTAGTCTTCCTCTGGCTTTGTCAGCAGCCCTTTTTCGCGTGCCTTGCTCATGATCTTTTCGCGGTTCATGCCGCCGCCATCGTCGCGAATCTTGATGACGACTTCGCCGCCTTCGTTCTGCGCCGAGAGGATGATCATGCCCTGCTCCGACTTGCCGGCTGCCTTGCGCTCATCCGGCAGTTCGATGCCATGATCCATGGAGTTGCGGACGATGTGCATGAGCGGGTCGCCGATGTGCTCCGCGATGTTCTTGTCGACCTCGGTGTCTTCCCCGACGAGCACGAGGCGCGCTTTCTTGCCGAGATTCTTCGTCATGTCGCGGACAATGCGGTTCATCTTCTTGAATGTGCCGCCGATCGGCACCATGCGCAGAGACATCACGCCGTCCTGCAGCTCTTCGTTCAGCTTGTGCAGCTGGCGCGCGGCCTTCGCGAAATTTGAAAGCTCCAGCCCTGCGAGATCGGGATTCTGCGTCACCATCGACTCCGCGATGACGAGCTCGCCGACGAGATCCATCAGGCGGTCGAGCTTGTCGACGCGTACGGAGATCATCTGCGACTCGTGCTCTTTGTCGCCGCCGCGCGCTTTTGGCGGTGCGGGGCGCGGCTTTGGCTCTGGTGGCAGCGGCACGACGGGCGTCGAGGCTTCCGATGCCTCGATGACGGCCTGCTGCTGCGGCGTCGGCCAGTACTCGCACTCCGCCGTGCTCGCGAGCTCTTTGAAATCCAGCTTGTCGAGAAAGATCGTCTCCTCGAGGAATGCTTTCGCCGCATCAGCCGCGAGATCGGTCTGGAACCAGATGCGGAAGCCCACATCCTTGATCGTGTCGACGGCTTGCGGGTCTTCGAGGATCTTTTCCGGCAGATAATGGAACTCCGGCGAGATGTCCTTCATGCGGTTCAGCACGCCGAATGCGCGGACTTCCTCCATGCCGCAGTCCTGCTCGAAATGGAGCGTCGCCGCATAGACATGCAGATCGCTCGCGGCCTGCGGCGCCGGCTTCGCGGCGGGGATGAAGTACTGTTGCGGCTTTTCCGCTGGCGGCGGCGCAGGCGCGGCGAGCGCACTGCCGGCCGCCGCTTTCTGCTGCGGCTTCGCCTTGCGCAGATCGACGTCAGGGTCGTCGCCATTGTCGATCTTGAACTGGCGCAGGAAATCATGCGTGTGCTGCCGCATGTCCTCGCTCGAACCGTCGGGCGTCTCGCCGCTGTCGAGCTTGTCGACCTCGCCATTCATGAAATCGACGGCCGTCAGCACGATGTCCGTGATGGCCGACACATCGACGTTCTTTGGATGCAATTCGCGAATATAGAAAAAGATGTCTTCGACCGCATGCGCCAGTTTCGAGATCTCGTCGAGCATCATCATCGCCGCCGAGCCTTTGATCGTATGCATGGCACGGAAAATCTCGTTGACGTCCTCGGGCGTGAAGCTCCCCTCCTGCTCGCTCGTCAGCGCCATCTGCTCGAGCTGCTCGAGGAACTGCCGCGTCTCATAGATGAAGACTTCCACCATCGGCTCATGTTCCGCCACCGCACATCATCTCCCTTTTCTTGCATGGAGTGAACTGTTCTCGGTTTCTAGTCGTATATTTCCATAACTCAAACTTCGCAGGTGCTGAGCACCCGTAAAGTCTTGTGAAATTTATGTTTGTGGAAAAATAAATAGCATGAACTGTGCCAATTTAGTATAATTAAGGTGTGAAACAAAACATACT
>JAXGCE010000027.1:0-170289 GCA_034186105.1 Selenomonadaceae bacterium | reverse complement strand
TTGCCCGCTCTTTGGATGAGCCGTCTGAGCGCACAGAAGTGTGCGTGAATTGCTTTCGACATTCAGTTCACGCCGATTTTTCAAGGCATACGGGATGTTTTCCGTGTGCGAAGTTTGAGTTATTTTACATGGATTTTGCTCGGTAATCAAGAAAAATGCAGTGATGGGCAGGGGATTCTTGAAGATGAAATACACCTACGAATTCAAGCGCCAGGTCGTCGGCGACTATCTGGCCGGCCGCGGCGGCGTGCTGTTTCTTGCGAAGAAATATGGCATCCCCGGCAAGTCGCTCGTGCATCAGTGGATCAAGGCGTATCGGGAGTTTGGCGATGACGGGCTGAAGACGTCGTGGTCGAAAGAGGTCTACGACGCAGAGTTCAAGGAACGGGCCGTGAAGTTGTATCTTGCGGGGCTCGATTCGTATGAAGAAGTCGCCGCGCAGTTGCACATCAAGAATCCAGCGACGCTGAATCGCTGGGTGCGCGAGTACGAGGCGCAGGGCGTCGATGCCTGGGTATCAAAGAAGCGCGGGCGGCCGAGGAAAAGACTACTGTGACGGAAGGAAAATCTTGTCAGTCGTTCGGAATGCATGTAGAATAATGGAAAGAAGGTAGGGGCGTAGAAAGGGGCGTTGCGTGATGCGAAATGTGATGCCGGTCGGCGTAGAGGATTTTGCGGAAGTTCGGCAGGATTATTACTTTGTAGACAAAACAGGCTTCCTTTGCGAGTTCTTGGAGAATCATGCGAAAGTGACGCTGTTCACACGGCCAAGGCGTTTCGGCAAGACGCTGACGCTGTCGATGTTGCGTTATTTTCTCGACATCGAGAATGCGGAGGGCCATCGAAAGCTCTTCGACGGCCTGCAGGTTGCGACAAATGACGCTGTCATGTCGATGCAGGGGTCGCGGCCTGTGCTGTTCCTGACGCTCAAGGGATGGAAAGGCTTAACATGGGAAATCTTGCAGATACGTGCGCGACAGAGGCTTGGTGACGTCTTTCGTTCCTATGAATTTTTATTAAAGGATGCACTTCGCGAGAATGATCGGCAGAAATTTTTGACCATCCTGAATGGCAAAGGTGATTTTTCAGAGCTTGTCGATGCCTTGGCATTCTTGATGCGCCTCCTGGAGGAACATTATGGCAAGAAACCTGTACTCCTGCTTGACGAATACGATGTCCCCGTCCAATCGGCGTGGGAGCACCGTTACTACGACGAAGCGATTGATTTTTTCCGAGAGTTCTTCTCTGTTGCGTTGAAGACGAATCCATCGCTTGATTTTGCCGTGATGACAGGCGTGCTGCGCATTGCGAAAGAGAATATCTTTTCGTCGCTTAACAATCTGGATGTCGATAGCATCCTGCAGATGAAATATCCTGAGGCTTTTGGATTTATACCAGAAGAAGTGGAGCAGATGGCGAAGGACCTCAACTGCGCAGAAAAACTGCCAGAGATTCGTTATTGGTATGATGGATACCGTTTCGACGGTAATGAGGTCTACAATCCATGGTCTGTTGTCAATTATTTCAGCCGCAACTGTTCGGCAGAGCCATATTGGGTGAATACGTCAGGAAATGCGATTCTTTCTGAACTCATGACGAGCGCAGATCGTGCGCATTTTGAGACGTTGGAAACATTGATGAAAGGCGGCACGATCACGGCGTTCTTGCGTGAAGGCGTCATCTACAGCGATATCGGGGAGGATCAGGATGCACTTTATACGATGCTTTGTACGACAGGCTACCTTACGATCGTGGACATCGACCGCAGCATGGGCGATCCAGAGTATACGCTGCGTTTGCCGAATCGTGAGATGCTAACGCTTTTCGGCATTGAGGTTGTGAAGCGTTATCAGAAAGGCTTCAGCAAGTCGGCGCTCGTTGCGCTCATGCGGGCGATGTTGCGAGGTGATGTGGATCATGTGCAATATGGCTTTGAAGATTATCTTGAAAAACTTGCGAGCTTCTATGATACATCGAGGGGAAACGAGGCTTTCTATCACGGTTTTGTGCTTGGCATGACGGCAATCCTTGTCCCGATCTATGACGTAAAATCAAATCGGGAATCTGGCCGTGGCCGCTATGACCTCGCAGCAATCCCACTCAAGAATGATCGTCCTGGTTTCGTGCTCGAATTCAAGACGGCGGAGCATGAGGAAGAACTTGCGAAAAAAGCACAGGAGGCACTCGCGCAGATCGAAACACGGGATTACCTTTCGGAATTTCGCACGAGAGGGATCCATGATGTGCGACGGTATGGAGTTGCCTTCTGTGGGAAACGCGTAGATGTCGTAATGGGAGATTGATTTTTTTCGGGACGGATGGCTTTCAAGATACAATTTTTCTCGGAAAGTACTTGCATCTTTCCAGCTTTTATGATAGCATAGCAACCAATGAAACAACTTTACATTGAAAATGCGTTGCAGAGGAATAGTAGGCCGCGTGGAGTGGATAGAGAGCATCTGGTTGGTGAAAAGATGCGATGAAGCGCAGGCAGAACTCGCCTTGAAGCAGCCCGCTGAACGTCGTCGGTTTTCGGCGAGTAGGCGGCGCCGGAGTGCTCCCCGTTAGCGTAGGGCAGGATATGATGGTATCCGGATGAGGTGTTGCTTGTGAGAGCAGCACGAAGTAGAGTGGTAACACGAAGGCAAAGCCTTTCGTCTCTTATTTAGGAGATGAAAGGTTTTTTTGTTGGATGCGAGGGAGGACTTTTACATGCAGAACTATCAGAAGTACAGCAAGGGTTATTTCATGCCGCCGACGATCGATACGGAGTGGATGAAGAAGGATGCGCCGGATCACGCGCCGATCTGGTGCAGCGTCGATATGCGTGATGGCAACCAGGCACTGGTCATCCCGATGAGCCTTGACCAGAAGCTGGAGTTCTACAAGATGCTTCTGAAAGTGGGGTTCAAGGAGATCGAGGTCGGTTTCCCGGCCGCTTCCGATACGGAGTATGAGTTCCTGCGCCGCCTCGTCGAGGATGACTTGATCCCCGATGATGTGACGGTGCAAGTGCTGACGCAGGCGCGCGAGCATATCATCCGCAAGACGTTCGAGGCGCTGAAAGGTGTCAAGAATGCCATCGTTCATGTCTACAACTCGACGTCCGTCGCGCAGCGTGAGCAGGTCTTCCGCAAGTCGAAAGAGGAAATCAAGCAGATGGCCATCGACGGTGCGAAGCTGCTCAAAGACCTGACGGAGCAGGCGGGCGCGAACTATCGCTTCGAGTATTCGCCGGAGAGTTTCACGGGCACGGAGCCGGAGTATGCGCTCGAGGTCTGTAACGCCGTGCTCGATGTCTGGCAGCCGACGCCCGACCACAAGGCGATCATCAACCTGCCGGCGACGGTCGAGATGAGCATGCCGCATGTCTTCGGCATGCAGGTTGCGTATATCAATCAGAACCTGAAGTATCGTGACGGTGTCGTGCTGTCGCTCCACCCGCACAACGACCGCGGCTGCGGCGTGGCGGACACGGAGATGGGTCTCCTCGCAGGTGCCGACCGTGTCGAAGGCACGCTCTTCGGCAATGGCGAGCGCACGGGCAACGTCGATGTCGTGACGGTCGGCATGAACATGTTCGCGCTCGGCATCGACCCGCAGCTCGATTTCTCGAACATGCCGGAGCTTGTCGAGACGTATGAGACGCTGACGGGCATGGAGGTCGGCCCGCGCCAGCCATACGCCGGCCAGCTCGTCTTCGCCGCATTCTCCGGCTCGCATCAGGATGCCATCGCAAAGGGCATGAAGTGGAAGGATGAGAAGAATCCCGATAAGTGGACGCTGCCGTACCTCTACATCGATCCGAAGGATGTCGGCCGCGAGTACGACGGCGATGTCATCCGCATCAACAGCCAGTCCGGCAAGGGCGGCGTCGGCTTCATCATGGAGAAGAAGTACGGCATCGACATGCCGAAGAAGATGCGCGAGGACTTCGGCTACTGCGTCAAGGGTGTGTCCGACCACAAGCACAAGGAGCTCATGCCGGACGAAATCTACAAGATCTTCCAAGACGAGTACGTCAACATCGAGACGCCGTACAAGCTCATCGACTTCCTGCTCAAGAAAGAGCCGGACGGCACGCGCAGCGGCACGGTCGAAGTCGAAATTGATGGCAAGCATGAGACGTTCGAGGCGCGCGGCAACGGCCGTCTCGACGCCGTCTCGAATGCGATCCAGCGGGAACTCGGCGTCACGTACAAAGACCTCACGTACAGTGAGCATGCCCTCGAGCTCGGCCAGTCGAGTCGCGCGATGGCCTACATCGGCATCACGGGCACGGACGGCAAGGTCACATGGGGCGCAGGCATGGATACGGACATCATCACGGCATCCATCCAGGCACTGTTCAGCGCCGTCAACCGCATGAAGGCGGGCAAGTAATGCGCGCGGTCGTCACGCGCGTCAAGAGCGCATCCGTCACGATCGAGGGCAAGGTACACGGCGAGATCGGGCAGGGCTATCTCGTGCTGCTCGGCGTCGGCCCTGAGGACACGGAGGCCATTGCGGAAAAGCTCGCGGAAAAGATCGTGCACCTGCGCGTCTTCGAGGACGAGCAGGGGCGCATGAATCGCGACATCGCAGCCGTCGGCGGCAGCATCCTCGTTGTTTCGCAATTCACGCTGTATGCCGATCTAGGGAGCCGCCGTCCCGGCTTTTCCCATGCGGCGAAGCCGGAGCTTGCGAAGCCGCTCTACGAGTATTTCTTCGCCTGCCTCAAAGACCTCGGATTCCCGCCGCAGCACGGCGAGTTCGGTGCCGACATGCAGGTCGCGTCCGTCAACGATGGGCCGGTGACGCTGCTTTACGAACTCTGAGCCTTCCCCTTCGGGGAAGGGGGACCGCGTCAGCGGTGGAAAGGGTGTCGAAGGCAGAGCATAACTTCATAGATAAAAATGGAGTCGAAGGGATTTGTGCCTTCGGCTCCATTTTTTGTATATGTTGCGTTGTACCTTCGACACCCTCTTCGTCGCGCTGCGCGCGCCACCTCTCCCGGAGGGAGAGGCTTTTGGGAATTTTGTTTACAGAGTTACAAAAAATTCTCATGCAAATTTTTCACTCCAGAGCAGTCCACGGAAAAACAGAAAAATTTTTTCAAGAAAAAGAAAAATCATGTAGGAATTCTGCCCCACGGTGTCGAAACAATAGGTAGTACGAGAGAGATGCGGCACATATCATGCATCAAAAGCATCCATTCTATATCTTTTGAGTAGAGAAAAGTGAGGGAGTATCATGGATCGTGGGAAAATTCCGCTAGCAAGGCTCTATCGCCGTCTGTTTTCGAGGTTCTGGCCCGAGAGGCTCAAAGCCTACGATATGATTGCAGACGAGCTCGAGCAGCGCGGATGCCGTCTCTTCAAGATCAAGCAGCTCATGCCGCATGAAATCGACGCGAAGCTCCTGACCGGCCAGATCGTCTCCATCTATATGAAGCGTTTGCAGAGCGCACAGCCGCTCCGGCTCTCGGAGTTCATCGCCGAGCTTGAGAAGCTCTACGCATTCCTCCTGCAGCCGCTCCGCTGCGAAAAGAGCCGTGGTCACCGGCTCGTCAAGCGGCTGCTGCTCGGCATCTATGACGAAGACGACACGGCGGCGCGGCAGCAGATCGAAGCGTTCTTTCAGAAGAAGCCGCGTGCGGAGCTCTCCGTCCTCGAGAACATGTTCCGCTGCTATGGCGCAGCGATGTGGGAAGTGCGCGAACGAGCCGTCCGCGTGCGGGGGACAGATATCGCAGGAGAAATCGCGGAAGAACAAGCGGCTGAAGTCCATGGCATCGCCTGAAAACCATCCTGTCACCCTGTAACATGACTTTTCTGGATTCTGTATACAAAGTGGGAAAAGTGTTGTATGATGGAATCAACAAAGGGAGCAGCGAAGCAGGGCGCTCCCAGAAAAAAGAAGGAGGACGAGCAAGATGTTTGCATGGATAGAGGTGACGCGCGAGGAGCGCGGAAAGAAAGAGATTAGTTACAGCCTGGGTCATGACCTGGCACTCGACGGAAAGATCGCGTACGACAGCCGCACGGGCAAGATCGAGCTCGTCAAGCTCTCAGACGGCGCAAGCCCGCAGGCGACGCGCGACTTCATGGACGCGCTGAAGGAGCGCCTCGCAAACGAGCCGTGGGGCTCCGGCCAGGCCATCTGCGTGTCGTACGAGCGCGCAGGCGAAGACAAGAGCCTCTTCCATCGCTGGCAGATGGACAAGCAGGGCTCGTTCATGCGTTTTGGTTGATGTTTGAATCGGCGAGAGGTGCCGCACATTTGTGCGGCGCCTCTCTTTTTCTTTATCAAAATAGCCTCCTTTTATATCTCATGTTTATTAATAATTGGAATTTATCTGAAAAATGCGATACAATAACCATGTGAAGAAAAGAACGTAATGAAACGAGTTCTGAGGGGGACATTTCGATGGAAAAGAAGAATGCAGAAATCGTCATTGTCGGTGCTGGCATCGGCGGCGTGCGTGCCGCGCAGGAGCTCGCGGGAAAGAAAGGCGTTCATGTGACGCTGATTGACCGCAACAACTACCAGCTGTTCCCGCCGCTTCTTTACCAGGTTTCGACGGCGACGCTCGCGACGGGCGAGATTGCGTATCCGGTGCGCGATTTCTTCCGCCATGCGGACAATGTCGATTTCCGCCTCGGCGATGTCACGGGCTTTGACACGGAGAAGAAGATCGTGCAGACGAACCACGGCGATGTCGCGTATGACGAGCTCGTCATCGCGACGGGATCGACGACGAACTTCTTCGGCAATGCGAATGTCGCGAAGCATGCATTCCCGATGAAGACGATGCAGGAGGCGCTCGCCATCCGCAACCAGCTGATCAGCTGCCTCGAGCTCGCAGATCAGGAGCAGGATCCCGCGCGCCGCAAGGAACTGCTGACGTTCGTTTGCGTCGGCGGCGGCCCGACGGGTGTCGAGGAAGCGGGCGCCATCTCGGAGCTCATCTACAAGTCGATGCGCAGCGGCTACCATCACCTCGATTTCTCGGAAGTGGACATCAAGATCCTCGAAGGCTCGCCGCGCCTGCTCGCGATGATGCCGGAGAGGCTCAGCGCCGAGACGGCAGACCTCCTGCGCAAGAAGAAGGTCGATGTGCGCCTCGAGACGATGGTCACGGACTACGACGGCCATACGCTGACGCTGAAGGGCGGCGAGACCATCCAGACGGCGACGGTCATCTGGGCGGCAGGTGTCAAGGCGTCGCCAGTGACGGCGGCACTCGGCGCGGACTATGACCGCGGTGGCCGCATCATCGTGAACAAGGACCTCACGGTCAAGGGATTGCCGCATGTCTACGCCATCGGCGACAGCGCGAGCTTCACGGAGCAGCCGGGCGCACGCCCGCTCGCAACGGTCGCGCCCGTCGCGATGAAGGAAGGTATCACCTGCGCACAGAACATCCTCTCGCGCCTCGCGGGCCGCGATGCGGAAATCTTTCATTATAAAGACATGGGCGCGATGGCGACGATCGGCCGCAGTTCGGCGGTGCTCTCGGTCGGCAAGATTCAGGCGAAGGGCTTCCTTGCTTGGTCGGCGTGGCTCTGGGTGCATCTCATCCGCCTCGCCGGCACGTACGCCAACGTCTCGGTTGCGCTCAAATGGGTGCTGAACTACTTCAACAACGCCCGCCTCGGCCGCATCATCGTCGAGCACTGAACAAGATCATTTTGCCCTCCCCACACGGGGCTGCTCTCACACACAGGCAGCCCCGTGTTTTTTTGCCTTTGAGAGATAACACATTTCAGATGCAGTACGCAGGCTATCTGTCGGCGAAAGCGCTTCGCAGCCTGCCGGAAGCGACGAGCATCGGCAACCATGACAGCATGACAACGGGCTACCAGAACCATTTCAACGTGCCGAATCCGTTCACGGAGGAAACGAACCCGACGGCGGCTGGCCACGGCTATTTCTACACGTATGGCAACGCGCTCTTCATCATGATCAATGCGAACAACTACAATGCGGCTGACCATGAGGCGCTGATCAAGAAGGCCATCGCGGCGCATCCCGATACGAAGTGGCGCATCGTCGTCATGCATCAGGACATCTACGGCAGCGGCAAGGATCATTCCGACTCCGACGGCATCCTGCTTCGCACGCAGCTCACGCCGATTTATGACGCGAACAAGATTGACGTCGTCCTGCAGGGCCATGACCATACGTATGCGCGCACGTACCAGCTTTCGGGCGACGGCAAGCAGCATGCGGATTTCGCCGAGTACAAAGTCGCGGGTCAGCAGGGCCAGCATCACGACCTCATCGATGCGGCGATGAAAGACAATGACAAGAAGTCCGTCTATGAAAGCCAGAACCTCTGCTACACGATTGCCGACATGAAGCAGGGCACGCTCCGCAACCCGAAAGGCGTGCTCTACATGTCGTCGAACTCCGCGACGGGCTCGAAGTTCTACGAGCTTATCCCGCAGCAGCAGGACTACATCGCGGCGCGCAATCAGGATTGGCGTCCGACATACTCCGTCATCCACATCACGAAGAACTCCTTCACGATTGACACGTACGATGTGGAAACCGGCAAGCCGATTGATGAATCGTACAGCATTGTCAAAGACTGACGATATCATTTCAAAAGAATTATTGCCGAACGTTGCTTGTTCGGACGCCTCTCCCTCTGGGAGAGGTGCCGAGCGAATGCGAGGCGGAGCGGGTGTCGAAGGTACGATGTACCGTAACAAATAAAATTTGCATCGAAGGGTTTCATTTCTTCGATGCAAATTTTTATATATAAAGTTGATGCTTGCCTTCGACACCCTTTCCGTCGCCTGCGGCGCCACCTTCCCCGTAGGGGAAGGCTTCTCTATAAGGAGCATTTTGCATGAACCGTCCATTTTTCAAACGTCTTATTTTTATTCTTTCTGTCATAATCCTCGTGGCGTTCTGTGTCCAGCTCAACGACGTCGCAAAACCGCAGCTCGTCAATACGCAGGGACGTGCGTTCGAGCGGGCGACGGTCACGGAAATCGTGCGCGATAACTTGCAGGAGAATGGCAGCCGCATCGGCGACCAGATCGTGCGGCTCCGGCTTGAGGACGGCAGCATGGCCGAGGCGAACTGTCCGAACGGCCTTCTTTTCGGCACGGTCTGCGCGCCCGGCATGCAGGTCATCGTCATGGCGAGCCGCGCAGGCGAGCTCACGTCCTGCACGGTCTACAGCTATGACCGCTCGAAAGCTGTCTTCGGCTTCCTCCTGTTCTTCTGCGTCCTGCTGGCCGTTGTCGGCGGGCGGAAGGGCGTGAAGTCCGTTCTCGCGCTGGCTTTGACGTTCGCCTGCTTCTTGTTCTTCTTCTTTCCACTGCTGCTGCACGGCATCGCGCCGATTGTTGCGGCCGTTGTGACGGCCTGCCTCGTGCTTTCGCTGACGGTCTGGCTCATCTGCGGCACGACAAAAAAGGCGCTCGCCGCAGGGCTCGCCTCGCTCGGCGGCGTCGTGGCGGCGGGCGTGTCAGCCGAGCTCTTCGGGCAGGCCGCGCATCTTTCGGGCTACAATGTCACGAACATCGAATCGCTGCTCTTCGTCGCGCAGAACACGAACATCAACGTCGGCGGGCTGCTGTTCGCGGGCATCCTCTTTGCGAGTCTCGGCGCGGTGCTCGACATCGCGATGGACGTCTCAGCGGCCGTGACGGAGCTCCATGCGGCCAATTCGCAGAACGACCGGAAGACGCTTTTCATGAGCGGCATGCATGTCGGACAGGATGTCATGGGCACGATGGCCGCGACGCTGATTCTCGCGGTCTTCGGCGGCTCGCTCGGCGCGTGGGTCATCGACTACGTTTACGATTTGCCACTCCTTCAGCTTTTGAATTCCAACGGCCTCGACATCGTGCTCATGCAGGGGCTTTCGGGCGGCATCGGTGTCATCCTGACGGTTCCGTTCGCGGCGTCTGCCTCGTCGTGGCTGCTGCTGCGGAAAGGCGCGTAAGAAGCTCGTTCGCAGAGCCGTTTATCCAATCGTTATCCTTTCGCGGTAGGATGGAGGAAAATGAGGAGAGGAGAGGTGCGGATGCATCTTCGGTGGTTTCGGAATGTGCCGCTCGGCAAGCGGCTCATCGCGATGGCATTCGTGCTGACGTTTCTGCCGATGCTCGTGCTCACGATGCTTGGCGGGCTGATTTTTGCGGGGTTGAATTATCTTGGCTCTGGCTGGGAAAGCTGGGCCATGCAGCTCTGGCCGAAGACGGCGCCGATTGCCGTCCATTTCGCGCTCGGGCGCATCCGCGATGTCGCCGACCGGCCCGTGTTCAACTTTCACGAGATGCAGGAACAGTGCTGGCTGCTCGAAGGGAGCGGCATCTCCGTGCTCGTGCGGCAGGACGGCCAGGACATCTATTGCTCGGACGGTGCCGAGCCTGCTGTCATCGAGGCGGCGACGCTCGGCAAGACGGGCGCGGATCATTCGGCACTCGTCTGGGATGACAGCGGTTTTGCCTATACGTATCGCACGAACCGGATGGAAGGAAGCAGCGTCGAAGTCTATGCGGCAGGAGATGTGCCCATCAAGCAGTCGCCGCTGACGGAAGCGCAGCGCGAAGTCCAGCGGCAGGGGCGCTTCCTGCTCTATGTCATCTTTGGCGCGGGTCTGCTCGCGGCGCTGCTGCTCGGCGTGGCGTTCGCGCGCATCCTGACGCATCAGGTCTTGCGGCCGCTCGCTGTCATGCGGCGGAGCGCGGCGGCCATCGAGCATGGCAACTACGATGTGCCAGCCGTTCCAGAGGGCACGCAGGCGCAGGACGATGAAATCGGCGAGACGTGCCGGAGCTTTGACGACATGCGGCTTGGCCTGCGCACGGCGCGTGAGGAACGCGAGCGCTATGAGCGCAATCGCAAGGAACTGCTCGCTGGCATCTCGCACGACCTCAGGACGCCGCTCACGGCATTACGCGGCTATGCGAGCGGCATCCTCGACGGCATCGCGCGGACGGAGGAAAAGCGCACGCACTATGTGACGCAGATTTATCGGTCGTCCGAAATCCTGCAGCATCTCGTGGAAAATCTCTTTTTGTTCTCGAAACTCGACCTTGGCCGTGTGGCGTTCAATCAGGCGACCGTCGACCTGCGCGCGTATTTCGCGGACTTCGTCGCCGAGCGCGCGCCGTGGTATGAAGACCAGGGACTCGTGCTGCATCTGGAGTCATCCGATGATACGGAACCGTTGCCCGTCCGCCTCGATCCGCAGGAGTTCCAGCGCGTCGTGGAGAATATCTTGGGCAACAGCCGCAAATATGGCGGCGGGCAGCCGTCCGTCGATATTTCCATCGAAAAGGGCGAGGAAACAGAGAGCGCGGGCGGCAGGACGGCCGTCGTGCGCTTTGCCGACCACGGCCCCGGCGTGCCGGAAGCGGAACTCAGCAAACTCTTCGAGAGCTTTTACCGCACGGACAAGGCGCGCAGCCAGACGGCGAAGGGCAGCGGCCTCGGCCTCGCCATCGCGCGTGGCATCGTCGAAGGCATGGGCGGCAGGATTCACGCCGAGACGACGGCGGGCGGCGGCCTGACGGTCGTCCTGTCGTTCCCCGTTTTGCAGGTAGAAAAAGGAAAGGAAAATGTCGAATGAAGCGAATCCTGATTGTCGAAGACGACAGCGCCATCCGCGAGCTCGAGCAGGACTATCTTGAGGCGGCGGATTTTTCCGTCGATACGGCGGGCGAGGGGCGCAAGGGGCGTCAGATGGCGCTCGAAGGCGACTACGACCTCATCGTGCTCGACATCATGCTGCCGTTCGTCGATGGCTTCACGATCTGTCAGGCCGTGCGCGCGCAGAAAGAAATCCCCATCCTCTTCGTCACGGCGAAACAGGAGGATGGGGACAAGATTCGCGGACTCGGCTATGGTGCGGATGACTACATCGTCAAGCCGTTCAGCCCGACGGAGTTCGTCGCGCGGGTCAAGGCGCATCTCGCGCGCTACGAGCGCCTGACGGGCGAAAAGGAAAAGCAGCATCGCTCGCTCGTCTTCGGCCTGCTCGAAATCCTGCCCGAGGAGCACCGCGTCTTCCGAGGCGGCGAAGAGATTCCGCTGACGCACCGCGAGTTCGAGCTCCTGCTGTTTCTCGCGGAGAACGCGGGCCTCGTCTTTTCGATGGACGCGATTTTCGAAAAAGTCTGGGGCCTCGACGCCATCGGCGACACGGCCACCGTTCGCGTCCACATCAACCGCCTGCGCGAGAAAATCGAGCCGCATCCGCAGAAGCCCATCTATATCGAGACGGTCTGGGGGGCGGGGTACCGGTTCAAAGGCTGAGAACACAAAAAGACCGTTGCACGATGTGCAACGGTCTGCTTTTCCAATGGTGGAGACAAGGAGGATCGAACTCCTGACCTCTTGCATGCCATGCAAGCGCTCTCCCAGCTGAGCTATGCCCCCGTCAGTTCCTGACGACATATAATAGTATAGCGGAGGGCAGGGCGATTGTCAAGAAAAAGTTTTGCAGGAAATCGCCGGGCGCTTGCAGAATGTAATAGGTGCACCCAAAAGACTAGTTGGCAGGGAGGTGACGAGCATGGGCAAGATCACGAAGAAGGTCGCAAAGAAGCTGATCAAGAAGGCGGCGAAGCATGCAGCAAAGAAAGCCGCAAAGAAGACGGCAAAAGCGCTGCGCGCAAAAGTCTGAACTTGGAATGTCAAAATTTCAGAGATGCTGGACATGCGCGTCTTCCCGCGCGGCGATGAGGCTCGCGAGCTCCCGGTCGTGGAGAATCAGGAGCATCGTTGCCTGCGGAAAGGCGGAGAGGATGCCCTGCAGCATGGATCCTGCTGTATTGCGGTCGATGCCGGTTGTCGGCTCGTCGAGCAGCAGGATTTTTTGCTGTCCGGCGTCTTTGCCCTGGAGGAATCGGGCGAGCGCGAGGGCGACGAGCAGGCGCTGGCGCTGCCCGCCCGAGAGGCGGCAGGCATCTTCGCCGAGCCGCGTGCGCTCGCCCTGCGGCAAGTCGTCGATGACGGGCGCAAGTGCGGCGAGCTCGATGGCGCGGTGGCGCTCATCATCCGTGAGACCTGGGACAAAGCGGTCGAAGTTCTCGCGGATCGAGCCGGAAAAAAGCACGCCCGCCTGCGTCGCGGCGGCAAAGGCATGACGGACGTCGGCCGTGGAAAGGTCAGCATAAGGATGCCCCGCAAGCGCCAGCATGCCGCCATCCGGCTCCCAGAGGCGCGTCAGGAGATGGAACAACGTCGTCTTCCCCGCGCCGCTCTCGCCGAGAAGAAGGAACTTTTCGCCGGGAGAAATTGTGAAAGAAAGATTTTGAAAGAGAGGGGGGAGATGGGGATAGGAGAAAGAGAGGGAGGTAGAAGAAAGGATTAAGGAGGAATTTTGACCTTTAGTGACAGCCCCCCTCCAGAGGGGGGACGGGCCGCGTGAGCGGCGGGGGGATAAGCAGGCTCTTAGCGCTTTAGCGCTTAGAGTTCGCTTATGCCGACGAAGTCGGCAGTCTTCTTCCGTCAGTGCGAGTATGGTATATGCTCGTTCGATTGCCGCCGGAACCGCCCGCAGTACCTCCTGCACCGTCGCCAAAAGATCGAGCAGCGTCGCAAACACCATCACGCAGACGGCGAGATGGACTGCTTCGTCCTGTGTCGGTGTTGCTGGCAGGCCAAAGGCAAGCAGGCCGAACAGCAGAAGCCATGTGAGGCGCGGCAGGGCGCTGGCGCATGCGTCAGCATGCGCGTCGCGGCGGAGCGAGCTGCGACGCGCCTGCGTGATGACGGCTGCATGGCGGTCGAGGAGGTCTGCTATCCAATCGGCGGCGCGGAATGCGGCGATTTCAGCGCGCCCTGCAAAGGCATCGAGCAGGCCGCTGCGGTATTCTGACATCGCAGTATCGGTCTGTCCGTTATGGTGCGAAAGATATGTGATCAGCACAAGCAGCAGAATGCAGATGATGGGAAGAAGCGCGAAGAGCACTTCGCCGCGGGCGGCAAGCGTCGAAGGGACGAGCGAAGATTCTGCGGCGGCAAATGTTGCGCTGAAAGATGCTCCTTCATGAGCAGCGAGGCATGCCGTGATAACGGCGATGACGAGGATGCGCACGAGCGGAAACAGCGAACGCAGATAGAAGTCGCGCAGTTCGTCAACGCCCGTGGATGCGCTCTGGAGAAATGCGCCAGACGCCGGGCCGGGCACGCGCTCGGGCAGGCGCTGGCAGGCGAGGTCGTAGACAGCGAGGCGCAGCCGCGTCAAGAGCGTGAAAACGGCGCGGTGCGAGAGGTAGCGGTCGAGATAGCGGAAGACCGCGCGCCCGATGCCCGACGCCCGCACGCCCGTGATGGCGACAGCGAGCATATAGAGGTGCGGATGAAACGCCGCCGTCGCGATGAGCCAGGCCGACGCCCCGAGCAGCACGACCGCCGCACCGTCCGCCAGCACGCCCGAAAGCAATGCAAGCAAAGATAACCCAACGGGCAGAAGATGAATCAGGGGGGCAAGTGCTGAAAACAGGTGCAGCAAAGTTCCACCCTTCGACTGCACATTTGCAGAACTCTGCTGTCCTGCCTTCGACACACCCCCAGTCACCTTCGGTGACAGCCCCCTCGGAGAGGGGGCCATCCTTAAATAGCAGGCTCCCTCATTGAGGGAGCTGTCGCCGTAGGCGACTGAAGGAGTAGTAAGGTGCATTAGCCGAACTCGATTCTCGTCCTCTCTAACGACCGTTCCCCCATCTAGCCGCACAATAAAATCGGCAATTTCCATCGTCTTCGGCCGATGCGAAGCAATCAGAACGGCAGGCGCCCCTTCTCCCACAACCAGCCCCCGGATGCTTTCAAGCACAACTTTTTCGTTTTCTTCATCGAGCCCCGCCGTCGGCTCATCGAGTAAATACAGCGCCTTCGGCACGACGAGCGCCCGTGCCAAGCCGAGCCGCTGCCGCTCTCCAGCACTCAGCTGCCTTCCGCCCTCGCCAAGCCTCGTATCGAGTCCTTCGGGTAGTTGTGCGAGTAGCGATGACAGTCCCGCACGTTCCATCGCACCCTGCAGCACGTCATCGGGAACGTCTCGTCCAAGCAAGAGATTTTCCTGCAGCGTCGCCGCAAAGACATTCGGCTCTTGCGGCACATAGGCGATGGAGCCATCAAAGCCGTATTCGATTTTCCCAGCCGTTGGCGTCAGAAATCCCAGCGCCAGTGAAAACACGGTCGATTTTCCCGCCCCGCTCGTTCCAGAGAGCAGCGTGACTTTGCCGCGCGGCACGCAGAACGTAAGGCTATGTACGGCCGGTGCCTTGCGCCCTGGATAGCAGCAGGTGACGCCGTCAAAACGCATTGCATCGCCAGTTTTCTCTCGTGAAACTTCGCACGTCTGCACGCTTTCCGCTTCGTCAACGAACTGCAGTACCGGCCGTAGCGCTGACACTGCCTCCATGCCTGCATGAAAGCTCGTCCCGCCCGCAGCCAGCGGCGCATAGAACTCTGGCGCGAGCAGCAGCGCGAAAAATGCGGGTGCAAACGCAATTTCCCCGTCGATGAGCCGGAAGCCGAGGCTCACGGCAATCAGCGCAATCGAGAGCGTCGTGATGAGTTCGAGCGCAAACGCCGAGACGAAGGCGGTTTCGAGCACGGAGAGTGCGGCATGCGTAAAGGCGTTACTCGTCTTTTCCACGCGCGCGGCCTCTGCCCGTTCGCGTTCGAAGAGTTTCAGCATGGGAATCGTGCGCAGAAGCTCGGCGAACGCGTTTCCCATCTTCATCATGGCCTGCCATTCGCGCGTGCTGCGCTCTTTCGTGACGCGGCCGATGAGATAGAGCAGGAACGGAGCAATTGGCAGTGTGACGAGCGCGAGCAGCCCCGTCCACGGATCGGCAAGCGCGAGCGCGATGAGGAACAGCGGCATGCGAACGGCGATGCCGAGCAGCACGGGCAGCGTTTTTTCATAGATGCCCTGCAGACGGTCGACGCCCTCACAGGCAAGGCCGAGCAATTCGCCACCTGTTGCAGGCGAGAGCGCGAGCGGCGAGCGGTCGAAGAGAGCGTCATGGATGCGGCGGCGGAGACGTTCCTGCGCATCGAGCCGAAGGCGGCCGCGCAGCTGGCGTTCCGGTACGTCGAGCATCCATTTTCCAAGCACGACAAAAAGCAGTACCCCGAAGAGCGGTACTGCTTTTTCTGTGAATGTTTCACGTAACGTGCCGAAGGTGGCACAGGAGAGAATCTGCGCGGTGCAGAATGCACCGGCGATGGTGAGGAGCCCTGCGGCAAGATGCAGGCACGAAAGGAAGGCAAGGGAACGCTTTCTTCGTGCGAGCTCCTGCCGGAAGAAGGATGAAATCGTCATGTCAAGCGATGTCTTCGCGCGTCACGCGCTTGCGGAAGATGTAGTACGACCATGCCTGATAGCAGAGCACGATCGGCACGAGGATGCCGGCCGCGACGGTCATGATTTGGAGCGTGTACGGCGTCGAGGACGCGTTGTAAATCGTGAGGCTCAGGTCGGCGCCGAGCGTCGAGACCATGATGCGCGGGAAGAGTGCGAGGAAGAACGCAATCGTCGTCAGCGCGATGGCGCAGGTGCTCATGAAGAACGACTTGCCGCAGGCGTGCACGGCAGAGAACAGGCACGAGAGCAGGAACGTGACGGCCGCGAGCACGAGTGCGATGACCGCCGGGACGCTCGCCGTCATGTCCGTGTCATGCAGCGTCATGACACCGCAGATGACGAAGACGAACGCCGCGAGGATGCCGATGATGCGCTGGCCGTCGAGCAGGCTCGACGTCATGCGCTCGTCCGCGATGCGCAGGCGCAGAAACGCGATGCCGTGGAACAGGAAGACGAGCAGGAACGTCAGCCCACCGAACAGCGTGTAGGGGCGCAGAAGATCCCAGAACGTTCCCTGATAGATCATG
This sequence comes from Selenomonadaceae bacterium, assembly GCA_034186105.1. Classification (GTDB taxonomy): domain Bacteria; phylum Bacillota; class Negativicutes; order Selenomonadales; family Selenomonadaceae; genus Selenomonas_C. Next base: position 153,432 of record JAXGCE010000027.1, on the reverse strand, counting down.
TGGTCGTCAATCGCGATGCCTGCGAGCAGGTTTGTGACGGCAACGCCCCAGAGCAGTGCAGGGAGCGCGCTGCCGATGGCGATGGCCCAATCAAAGCCATGACGCCAGAGGCGGTTGTTGTCCTTGCCGCGCAGTTCAAGACCCGCGCCGCGCAGAATCAGCGCGAACAGCATGAGGAAGAGCGCGAGGTAGAACGCGGAAAACATCGTCGCATAGGCGTGCGGGAACGCCGCGAACAGCGCACCGCCCGCCGTGATCATCCAGACTTCGTTGCCGTCCCAGACGGGCGCGATGGAGCGGATGGCCATGAGGCGGTCTTCCTCGGTGTCGAGGAACGGCAGCGTCATGCCGACGCCGTAGTCGAAGCCTTCGAGGATGAAGAATCCTGTGAACAGCACGGTGATGAGGATGAACCAGAGCGTATTGAGATCCATCAGAACTCCCTCCCTTCCTCGTCATCGTCGGGCATGGCGATGACGGGCGGCGTCATCGGATGGCGGCGGACATAGCGGATGACCGAATAAAGCGCCGCGAGTGCGAGCACGAGATAGACGACTGTGAAGCCCGCGAGCGAGAAGAAGACATCGCCTGTCGTGAGGTTCGGCGAATAGGCGGACGCCGTTTTCTGCAAGCCGACGACGATCCACGGCTGGCGGCCGGCCTCCGTGAGGTACCAGCCGAGCGTGTTCGCGATGAACGGCAGCGGCAGTGCGAGGACGGAGAGCCGCAGGAACCACTTGACGTAGAAATTCGAGCGCTTGCGCTCCCACGAGGCGGACGATTTCTTGTACCAGCCGAGCACGAACGCGCCAAACGCGAACAGCATCATGAGGCCGCCCATTGCAATCATGCCGCGGAAGCTGATGAACAGGCCGAAGATGTCATTCGGCATGTAGACGCCGGGGCCATATTTCTTTGCAGACTCCAGCTGGAGCTCGCGGATGCCCTTGATCTCGCCCGACGGTGCATTGTAGACCATGAACGAGAGCACGTATGGCACGGTGATTTCGACGTTGTTGCGCTGGCCCGGGACATTGATGTCAGCAAAAATCGTGAATGGTGCCGGATCTTCCGTTTCCCAGAGCGCTTCCATTGAAGCGAGCTTCATCGGTTGCATGTGCGCGACCTGCTGCGCCTGCAGATGGCCCGTGCCCATGACGGCGAACAGGCCGACGAGCAGGTAGAGCGCGACGCCGCGCAGCACTTTCTGGAACGCCGCGCGGTACTCGCCGCCCGCGAGAATCTTGTATGCCGTGATGGCGAGCAGCAGCATGCCGGCCGTCACGATGCCAGAGAACAGCGTGTGCATGTACTGGCCGATGGCGTAGGGATTTGTTACGAGCGCGAAAAAATCCGTCATGACAGCGCGCCCATCTTCGATGGCATAGCCGACCGGATGCTGCATGAAGCCATTTGCGACGAGAATCCAGAACGCCGAGAGATTGCTCGCAATCGCCGTGATCCAGATCGTCGCGCAGTGGACTTTCGGCGAGAGGCGATCCCAGCCGAAGACCCAGATGCCGAGGAACGTCGATTCGAGGAAGAACGCCGTCAGCGCCTCGAGCGCGAGCGGCGCGCCGAAGATGTCGCCCATGAAGCGCGCATACTCCGACCAGTTCATGCCGAAGTGGAACTCCTGCACGATGCCGGTCACGACGCCCATGCCGAAGTTGATGAGGAAGATCGTCCCGAAGAACTTCGCGAGCTTGCGTGACTGCTCCTTCCAGGCCGGGCGCTTCGTGATGACGGAGCACGTCTCGAGCAGCGCGAGGAAGATGGACAGGCCGAGCGTGAGCGGCACGAACAAGAAGTGATAGATGGTCGTGATGGCGAACTGCCACCGCGAAAGTTCGAGTACATCCATGCTAAGACCCTCTTTCTATAAAGAATGAATCCTGTTTCTTCCATTATATTCGGACTTCCAACAAGAAGCAAGATAAAGCGCAGAAAAAAGGCTCTCCGAATGGGAGAGCGGTGTTGCGGCGTGCGCGTTCTGCCTGTTTTCTTACACGACTTCGCTGTTCTTCAGCGAGAAATCCAGCAGCATGCCGATGAGCTCATTGCGGCTTCGGCCGGTCTTTTTGGAAATGTCGTCAATCTGATCGATGATCTCCTCACGGATGCGGACGGAGAACGTCTTGTAGCCGTCTGCCCCGCGCGGATGCTTCATCGTGATCTTGAGCTTCTCTGTCATGGTTACCACCTCATGTCTATCATTATAACGAAAAGTGTAAATCGAGAATATGATTATATAAATGACATAGGATGAGTGCGAAAATCTGTACTTGAATATGTTGAAAAAATCAATGATGGAAAATTTATTTCTATCTGTGAATTTTGTGGAAACATGTTATAAAACATGATATACTTATGCTTGTAGAAAAATCTACAAGCCATGTGTTTGAAATGCAGGTTGTGCCGGACCATTTTGGGGGCATAGGGGTGCCGAACGACGGACGCGCTCCACCTGCATGAACGGGAAGGAGGATGGATGCAGCATGATGCGTGCATTGTTTACAGGAAGGTCAGGACTGAAAGAGCATCAGACCCGGATGGATGTCATCGGCAACAACATTTCCAATGTGAATACGGTCGGATTCAAAACGGGTCGTGCAACGTTTGAGGACATGCTTTCCCAAACATTGAAGGATGCGTCTGCTTCGGATGGAAATATTGGAAGCACAAATCCCGAACAGGTCGGCCTGGGCGTCCATACAGCGGCCATTGATACCATATTCAAAGATGGAGCCCCCATGGTGACCGGCAAGAACACGGATCTCTGCCTTTCTGGCGACGGACTGTTCGTAGTCAGACGCGACGGCGAAACGTACTATACGCGGGATGGTGCCTTTTCCTTTGATGCGGAGGGAAACTATGTCCTGCCCGGCAGCGGGCATTACGTCCAGGGCTGGATGGCGAAAGACGGCGTCATTGATCCGACGGCTGCGACGGAGGATATCAAGATTTCCTTTGGCAAGGCGCTGACGGAAACCACGGACGGAACGATTACGGGGATTACGGCTGCACAGGATTTGAATATTTCCTTCGGAGGGAAGCACTTCCGTGTGGAAGGCGTTCCCAGCGGCGGGACATGGACGTTCAAGAATGATGTGCCGCTGGGGGCAACGACGGCGGAAATTGAGGATGGAAACGGCAATACAGCAACGGTTACCTTGTCTCCAGCAGCCGTCTTTGAAGTTCCAAAGGGGCAGAACGTCGGCTTTCAGACTCAGATCCTTACTAAGGGAAGCGTAACGGAAAAATACCCGTTTACCGTTGACATTGACGGCCATCAGCTGACCATTGTTGCTATCGACCATGATTTGGATGTATCAGCAGATTGGAACTTGAAATCCGCTGCTGCAGGCAGCAACACCATCACGTTGACGGACGGAACGAATGATATTACACTTACTCTTGCTTCACCATTAACGGAATCGATTGGCCAGACCCAGCTGACGCAGGCGGTGGCCAGCCCGGAGCATCCCGTGACGCTGACGCTCAGCGATGGCACGACGGTCGTGAAAACGGAAGGCACGTATGAAATCGGCGCAACGGTGCCCATCGAGAAGACAGTGGGGACGCTGCAAAGCGTCGAAGTCGATTCCTCGGGCATCGTCACCGGCATCTACTCGAATGGCGCCCGCCAGACGGAAGCACAAGTCGCTGTCGCGCATTTCAAGAATTCCGCAGGCCTGTTCAAGACGGGGACGAGCCTCTATCAGGAGAGCGCGAACTCTGGCGCACCGGAAATCATCCAGTCAGGAGACTATGGCGTGACGATCACGCCGGGGGCATTGGAAATGTCGAACGTGGATGTGGCGGAGGAATTTGCGAATATGATCATCACGCAGCGTGGTTTTCAGTCGAATTCTAAAATCATCACCGTCGGAGACGAAATGGTAAAAACGGCGATTGATATGAAAAATTGAAGTACATTAATAGAATCTGATGAACGTAGGCAAAGAAAAGGAGCACGTTCCTCGTATGAGGCACGTGCTCCTTTTTTGGAAAGCCATATTCGATGGGGGTCAGCTCAGCAGCAGGCTGTCGCTGGCGAGTTCGCTGCCGGCGGCTTTCTCGAACATTTCGAGCAGGTCTTTGACCTGCAAGCCTTTCTTTTTTTCCGCTGGCACGTCAAAGAGGATCTTGCCCTCGAACATCATGATGAGGCGGTTGCCATATTTCAGCGCGTCGCGCATGTTGTGCGTGATCATCAGCGTCGTGAGATGCTGCTTCGCGACGATGCTTTCCGTCAGTGCGAGGACCTTTTCAGCCGTCTTCGGGTCGAGCGCGGCCGTGTGCTCGTCGAGGAGCAGCAGCTTTGGCTCGGCCATCGTGGCCATGAGCAACGTCAACGCCTGGCGCTGGCCGCCAGAGAGCAGGCCGACTTTCGACTCCATGCGGTCTTCGAGGCCGAGGTGGAGGCCGGCGAGCAGTTCGCGGTAGCGCTCGCGGTTCTTCGCCGTCGAGCTCCAGCGCAGCGTCGGCTGTTTGCCGCGGCGGGCGGCGATGGCGAGGTTTTCCTCGATCTGCATGTTCGCGGCCGTGCCCATCATCGGGTCTTGGAACACGCGGCCGATGAATTTCGCGCGCTTGTGCTCCGGCCATTTCGTGATGTCCGTGCCTGCAATCTCGATCTTGCCTTCATCGACGGGATACGTGCCCGCGATGGAGTTCATGAGCGTCGATTTGCCGGCGCCATTGCCGCCGATGACGGTGACGAAGTCGCCAGGCGCGAGGTGCAGGCTGACGCCGCGCAGCGCGACTTTCTCCGTGATGGTGTTCGGATTGAATGTCTTGGAAATATGCTCGATCGTCAGCATCAGCGCGTCACCCCCTTGCGGAACTTGTTCCAGCGTGCCTGAATCAGCGGCAGAGAGAGCGCGAGCGCGACGAGGATGGCCGTGAAGAGCTTGAGGTCATTCGGCGGCATGCCCATCTGCAGCACGACGGCGATGACGGCGCGGTAGACGATGGAGCCGAGGATGACGGAAATCAGGCAGTTTTTGAAGCTGCGCGTGCCGAACAGCACTTCGCCGATGATGACGGACGCGAGACCGATGACGATCGTGCCGACGCCCATGCCGACATCGGCAAAGCCATTGTTCTGCGCGACGAGTGCGCCGGACATCGCGACGAGGCCGTTCGACAGCAGCAGGCCGAGCACGACCATGACGTCCGTGTCGATGCCGTTCGCGCGGATCATGTGCGGGTTGCAGCCCGTCGCGCGCACGGCCGTGCCAAGCTCCGTGCCAAAGAACCAGTAGTTCAGCACGGCGACAATCAGCACGATGATGGCGCCGACGACGAGCACCGTGACGTTGTTGTCAAAGCCGAGCGAGCGGGCAATCGTGAAAATCGTGTCCTGCTGCAAGAGCGGCAGGTTCGCCTTGCCCATGATGCGCAGGTTCACGGAGTAGAGCGCAATCATCGTCAGGATGCCAGCGAGCAGTGCGGGGATTTTGAGCTTCGTGCAGAGAAAGCCCGTGACGACGCCCGAAAGCATGCCGGCGACGCAGGCGCCGAGGATGGCTGCAACAGGATGATAGCCCGCGATGAGCATCGTCGCCGCGACGGCGGCACCGAGTGGGAAGCTGCCCTCGACGGTGAGGTCCGCGATGTCGAGCACGCGGAACGTGAGGTAGACGCCAATCGCGAGGAGTGCCCAGAGCAGCCCCTGCGCGATGGTGGAAATCACAAGATCCATAGATAACTCTCCAATAATTTATTCGATGACGTCAGCATCCTTCAGCACGTCTTCCGGCAGCGTGATGCCGAGGCGGGCAGCGTCCGATTTGTTGACTGTGACCTTGAGGTCTTTCGCCATTTCGATGCTCATGTCGGCTGGCTTCGACTTGCCGTCGAGGATGTCAGCCGCCATGTGGCCCGTCTGGACGCCGAGTTTGTAGTAGTCGATGCCATACGTTGCGAGACCGCCGGCTTTGACCATGTTCGGCTCGCCGCAGATGATCGGCAGCTTCGCCGCGTCGGTGATGGCGACGAGCGTCGGCATTGCGGATGCGATGATGTTGTCCGTCGGCTCATAGAAGGCATCGACGGAGCCGACGAGGCTCTGCGCCGCCTGCTGGATGTCGTTGACCGTCGAGATCGTCGCGACCTTGACCGTCAGGCCTTTTGACTCGGCGTACTCCTGCATGGCCTTGATCTGGACTTCGGAATTGACTTCGCTCGAGCAGTAGATCGTGCCGATCGTCTTGGCGTCCGGCTTGATCTTCAGCAGCAGGTCGATCTGCTCCTTGATCGGATTCATGTCGCTCGTGCCCGTGATGTTCGCCCCCGGCTTCTCGTTCGAGGCCGCGAGCTTCGCGCCGACGTAGTCCGTGATGGCCGTGCCGACGATCGGGATGTCCTTCGTCGCATTCGCGACCGTCTGCGCCGCCGGCGTCGCGATAGCGCAGATGAGATCCATCTTGCCCGAGACGAAGCGCTGCGCGATGTTCTGCAGGTTCGACTGGTCGGCCTGTGCGTTCTGCTGGTCGAACTCGACATTCTTGCCCTGCTCGTAGCCGCGTTCTTTGAGGCCGTCGACAAAGCCTTTGTTCGCCGCGTCGAGCGCGTTGTGCTCGACGAGCTGGACGACGCCGACCTTGTACGTCTTTCCAGACGACGACCCCGCCTGCTGCGATCCGCCGCAGCCAGCGAAGACACCGGCCGCGAACACCGTCGCGACGCCGAGCGAGAGCAGCTTCATTTTTTTCGAGATGTGCTTGAGATTCATAGGGAACCCACCTTTTCATGTAAAGTAGATGATGGAATTGTCGTTCCCTATTATACATTGTTCCACGCATAAAATCTACCCTGTTTTTGCAGAATGGACATTTTGCAAGAAAAATACTTTTGCAAGGCAGGATATTCAATGTTATAATATTTTTCGTGTACCAATGTAAAATTTTTCAAGGGAGCGGCGAAGGATTCGTGCTCCTGAAAATGAGGTGTATTTTTTGGAACGTGGAAATTTCTCAACGCGGCTCGGCTTCATCCTCGTCTCGGCAGGGTGCGCCATCGGTCTCGGCAATGTCTGGCGCTTCCCGTATATCACGGGGCAGTATGGCGGCGCGTCGTTCGTGCTGATCTATCTCGTCTTCCTCGCGATTTTGGGTCTCCCCATCATGGTTGCGGAGTTCGCGGTCGGCCGCGCGAGCGTGCGCAGCGCCGCGATGTCGTTTGATGTGCTGGAGCCGAAAGGGACGAAGTGGCATCTTTACAAATATGGTGCCATTGCGGGCAATCTCTTGCTCATGATGTACTACACGATGATTTCTGGCTGGATGCTTTACTATATCTATCTGATGGCGACAGGCACGTTCGTCGGGCTCGCTGCCGATGGCGTCGGCAAGGTGTTTGGCGGGCTGCTCGCCGACCCTGCGACGATGACGTTCTACATGGCGCTCGTTATCTGCCTCTGCGGCGGCGTCTGCTATCTCGGCGTGCAGGCGGGCGTCGAGCGCATCACGAAATGGATGATGGTCTGCCTGCTCGGACTCATGGTGATCCTCGCCGCGAACTCCGTGCTGCTCGATGGCAGCGAGGCGGGCCTCGAGTATTATCTCATGCCGGATTTCTCGAAAATCGAAGAACACGGCCTGCAGGAAGTTATCTTCGCCGCGATGGGACAGGCGTTCTTCACGCTGTCGCTCGGCATCGGTGCGCTCGCGGTCTTCGGCAGCTACATCGGCAAGTCAAAACGCCTGACGGGCGAGGCGGGCTGGGTCATCGTGCTCGATACATTCGTTGCCATCATGGCCGGCCTCATTATCTTCCCCGCGTGCTTTGCCTATGGCGTCAGCCCGGCCGCAGGGCCGAACCTTCTCTTCATCACGCTGCCGAATGTCTTTGAGCACATGGCGTTCGGCCGCATCTGGGGCACGCTGTTCTTCCTGTTCATGGCGTTTGCGTCGATGTCGACGATCATCGCCGTCTTTGAGAATCTCATCGTCTGCTTCTTCGAGCTCACGCATGCGAGCCGCCACAAGATCATCAAGATCGGCATCCCGACGATGATCGCGCTGTCGCTGCCGTGCGTGCTCGGCTTCAATGTCTGGAGCGGCTTCCAGCCATTCGGCCCTGGTTCGGGCGTGCTCGACTTCGAAGATTTCTTCGTCAGCTACAATCTCCTTCCGCTCGGCAGTCTCGTCTATCTCGCCTTCTGCACGAGCCGCTATGGCTGGGGATGGGACAACTTCATCAAAGAAGCCGACACCGGCCGCGGCGTCGCCTTCCCGAAATGGATCCGCTTCTACGTCACGTACCTCTTGCCGCTCGTCGTGCTGGCGATTTTCTTCAATGGGTATTACGCGCTGTTCTTCAAATAAGACAGCGGCGACGATACTGTGCTTTTGATCTGTCATCCATGGCATCAGGCTTTTATTTTCCTGTGCCATGGATTTTTTGTTCAGTGATGGCATGAAGCTTTGAATCATGTATAATAAAAAGAGATTTTGAAACGAGGTGAGTCCCATTTCGGACATCGAAGAAAAAACGGAAATGAGAGCGGAAGCGAAATCGAGCATCCCGTTCGCGCACTTGCATGTACATACGGAATTCAGTTTGCTGGACGGTGCGAGCCGTATTCCTGACCTCATTGCGGCGGCAAAGGAACAGGGCATGGATGCGATTGCTATCACGGATCATGGCGCGATGTATGGCGTCATTGATTTTTATAAAGAAGCGAAGGCACAGGGCGTGAAGCCGATCATCGGCTGCGAAGTGTATGTCGCGCCGGGCGATCGTCATGAGCGCGCGGAAGTGAATGGCGTCAAGTACTACCACCTGATTCTTCTCGCAGAAAATCAGACGGGCTATCGCAATCTCGTGAAGCTCGTGTCGTATGCGAACATCGAGGGCTTTTACTACAAGCCGCGTGTTGACCACGAGCTGTTGCGCAAATATCACGAGGGTATCATTTGTTTGTCGGCTTGCATCGCGGGTGAGGTGCCACGCGCTCTGATCACGGACAATCCCGATCGTGCCGACGCGCTCGTACGAGAGTATATCGACATCTTCGGTAAGGAAAATTATTTTCTTGAAATCCAGAACCATGGCCTGCCGGAGGAGCGCAAGACGAATCGTGGCCTCGTGGAACTTGCGCAGAAGTACGGCATCGGCCTCGTCGCGACGAACGACAGCCATTATGTGCGTCGCGAGGACAGCGAGTTCCACGACATCTTGCTCTGCATCCAGATGTCGAAGACGATCGATGATCCCGATCGCATGCGGTTCAACAGTGACGATTATTATCTGAAGTCCCCAGAAGAAATGGCTGCACGGTTCCCGGACTGTCCTGAGGCCATCGCGAACACGGTGAAGATCGCGGAGCGCTGCAACGTTGACTTTGAATTCGGCCATTTGCAGTTGCCGTACTACCCGATTCCTGCGCCGCATAAAGATGATCAGGCATATCTGCGTTATCTTTGCGAGCAGGCGCTACTGGAGCGTTATCCAGATGCTGGGCAGGACGTCCGCGACCGTCTCGAATATGAGCTCGGCATTATTCATCGCATGGGCTATGACAGCTATTTTCTGATCGTCTGGGACTTCATCAACTATTCACGCGAACACGGAATTGGCGTCGGCCCAGGACGTGGGTCGGCAGCTGGCTCTATTGTCGCGTATCTTCTCGGCATCACGAACCTCGATCCGATGAAATATGACTTGCTGTTCGAGCGTTTCTTGAACCCAGAGCGCGTGTCGATGCCGGATATCGATGTCGATTTCGACTACATCCAGCGCGGCAAGGTCATCGATTATGTCAAGGAACGCTATGGCGATGATCATGTCGCGCAGATCGTTACGTTTGGCACGATGGCGGCGAAAGGTGCGATCCGCGACGTCGGCCGTGCGCTGAACTTGCCGTATGCGCAGGTGTCGGACGTCGCGAAGCTTGTGCCGAATGAACTGAAAATGACACTTGACAAGGCGCTCAAAGAATCGGCTGACTTCCGCAAGGCGTATGAGGAAAGCGAAGACGTCCATCGTCTCATCGACATGGCAAAAAAGATCGAGGGGCTGCCGCGTCACAGTTCGACGCATGCAGCAGGTGTCGTGATCGCGCGCCACCCGCTGACGGACTACGTGCCTGTCTCCATGTCGGATGGCACGCTCGTCACGGAGTACGACAAAGATCATGTCGAAGAGCTCGGTTTGCTGAAGATGGACTTCCTCGGCCTGCGTACGCTGACCGTCATCACGGATTGCATCAAGAACGTCGAAAAGAATCGCGGCGAGATCGTAGATATCGAAAAGATTCCCCTGAAAGACGAGCTTACGGCAAAGATGCTTTGCGATGGCAAGACCGGGGCCGTGTTCCAGATGGAATCGAGCGGCATGACGCAACTCGTCAAAGACCTTGCGCCACAGGAATTTTCCGATCTCATCCCGACGGTGGCACTGTATCGTCCAGGTCCGCTCGGCTCGGGTATGGTCGAAGACTTCATCGCGGGACGTCGTGGGGAAAAAGAAGTCACGTATATGCATCCGCTCCTTGAGCCCATCCTCAAGGAGACGTTCGGCGTCGTGCTGTATCAGGAACAGGTCATGCAGATCGTGCAGGTACTCGCTGGCTTCACGCTCGGACAGGCCGACCTTTTGCGTCGCGCTATGGGCAAGAAAAAAGCGAAGATCTTGATGGGGCAGAAGCAGAATTTCCTTGATGGCTGCAAGAAAAATGGCATCGAGATGGGACTTGCAAACACGATCTTCGACCTCCTGACACATTTCGCTGACTACGGATTCAACAAGTCACATAGCGCGGCCTATGCGCTCGTCGCATGGCAGACGGCATATCTCAAGGCGCACTATCCACAGGAATTCATGGCTGCGATGCTTACGAGCGTCATGGACACGGATAAAGTCTCTGTCTACATCGAGCAGTGCCGCCGTATGGGCATCCCCATCCTGCCGCCAGACATCAATGCGAGTGAGGCATCGTTCACGGTCGATGGTCCAGCTATTCGCTTTGGCCTCGCCGCTGTGCGCAACGTCGGTGAAAATGCATTGAAGGGCGTGATCGCCGAACGCACGGAGCACGGGCCTTTCACGTCACTCGTTGATTTCTGCTCACGCATCAGCTCGCAGACGTTCACGAAGCGGCCGATCGACAGCTTGATTCGCTGCGGTGCGTTCGACTCGCTCGGTGCGCGCAGGAGTCAGCTCCTCTCTGTACTCGACAAGGCTATGGGAGAGGCGCAGCGCAAGCAGCGAGACGCAGCGAGCGGTCAGATGGGCCTCTTTAGTGCTGATGTACTCGACGAAGCTGCCGAGCTCGAGCTTCCTGATATCCCCGAGGTCAGTAAAGAGGAAATTCTCGCATGGGAAAAAGAGGCGACAGGATTTTACATCACAGGCCATCCGCTCGAAAAATACAAGGACATCATCGATAACCTCGTCTCCATCCGCTCCATGAAAGCAGGCGGCGTGCGTGATAAGCAGGTCGTACGCATCGCGGGGCTCTTCACAGAGATCAAGCGCATCACGACGAAGAAGGGCGAGACGATGTGCTTTGGCACGCTCGAAGACTTTACGGACAACATCGAGACGGTTGTTTTCCCGCGTGTGTTTTACGAACACGTTAATGAATGCGTCGTCGACGAAGCCGTTGTGCTGCAAGGACACGTCGATGTGCAGGACGAAGCTGTCAAGCTTCTCGTCGACAACATTTGGGAGCTCGCAGACTATCGGCCGGAGTACTATATCAAAATCCCGAATGATCTCGACGAGGAAAAGAAGCAAGCGCTACATGAAGCTTTTGCAACATACCACGGCGACCAGATCGTCTTCTTGCAGATCGGTGGGCGTTGGAAGAAGACGGGGACGAACTACTGGTTGAGAGGCGGGAAGGACGTGCGGAAGAAGATTGCCGCGATTCTCGGGGAAGACGCCGTGCATGTACGGTGAAAGTTTGATTGCAAACGCTAGCTTTGAATGATAGAATGAAGAAGTATGTAATTTCACAGGGAAGGGTTGGAACGGTTCATTGTTTTCTTTGAAAGGGAGTCAGTTTTTCGCGGCGGCCGTCAGTTGCGCCGTTGCGTTTTCGCTCGCGACGGGCGAGGTTTCGGCAGCGCTCGCTGATGAGATCATCAAGAAGGCGCCGCAGGAGACGCCAAAAGTCGACGGACTCGTACTATCGCCCGACGATGCCTTGCCACGCGTGACAGCGCGCAGTGCTGTCGTCATGGAGGCGCGGACGGGGCGCGTGCTCTACGAGCGAAATATGAACAAACGCCAATTCCCTGCGAGTACGACAAAGATCATGACGCTGATCATTGCGCTCGAGAAAGGCAATCTCGATGATGTTGTGAGGGTCGGATCGCATGCGGCAGGGACGGAAGGCTCAACACTCTGGCTCGAAGAAGGCGACGAGATCACGCTGAGGGAGCTTCTCTACGGCATGATGCTTCATTCTGGCAACGATGCGACCGTCGCCATCGCTGAACATATCGCAGGCTCTGTCGATGCATTTGCGCGGCTCATGACGGAAAAAGCGCATGCCATCGGCGCGAAGGATACGAACTTCGTCAATGCAAACGGCTTGCCAGATGATGCGCATTACACGACAGCACACGATCTTGCGCTGATCGCCGCGTATGGCTATACGTTGCCGGAGTTTGAGGACATCGTCAGCACGAAGGAAATCACATTTCCGTGGGTCAAGGATGATACGCACCGCCTGCGAAATGAGAACCAGATGCTCTGGCTCTACGAAGGCGGTAACGGCGTCAAGACGGGCTACACGGATGCGGCGGGACGTTGCCTTGTCTCAGCTGCAAAACGCGATGGCTTGCAACTCGTTTCCGTCGTGCTCGACAGCAATTGGATGTGGAATGACTCCATCTTGCTTCTCGATTATGGTTTCAGTAAGGTCGACCGTGCGACAGTCGTCAAGAAACATGCGCAAGTCGGCACGGTCGCTGTCACAGGGAGCCGTTCGCGTCGTCTCGGTGTGCAGACGAAAGATGAAATCGTATTGCCCGCCATTGATGGCGTCGCAGGATATGAGCAGTCCATCGATCTGCCGCATACGGTGAAAGCACCTGTTAAGAAAGGCGATGTCGTCGGCACGCTCCATATCACATATGAAGGCCGTGAGGTCGCAAAAACCGATCTTGTTGCTATGCAGAACGCCGAGCGAAAGTCGTTTTTTCTGACGGTTTGGAACGGGTTGCAGTCTCTGTTTGGCTTGAACTTTCCCTCTGGGAGGAAGTAAATGAAGGAACGTCTACAGAAAATCCTCGCGCAGGCGGGGGTCGCATCGCGGCGAAATGCGGAAAAGCTGATTGTAGCGGGGCGCGTCGCTGTTGATGGCGTCACCGTGACAGAGCTTGGTACGAAAGTTGATGCGGCTGCTGTTCGCATCACGGTCGACGGCAAGCTTGTTGCGCCGCAGGAAGCGCATGTTTATTTCCTGCTGAATAAGCCGAAAGGTTATATCACGACGGCGCATGATGATCGCGGACGGCGCACGGTGCTCGACCTCCTACCCGAGGTCCAGGAACGTATCTATCCCGTTGGGCGCCTCGACAACAATACAGAGGGGCTGTTGCTCCTGACGAATGATGGCGCGCTGACAAACGGCCTGTTGCATCCCAAGCAGGAAGTCGACAAGACATATGTCGCGCGTGTCCAGCCAGCACCGACGGAGCAGTCGCTCATTCGTTTGACGGAAGGCGTCGATCTCGAAGACGGCCGCACGGCGCCCGCGCTCGTGCGCGTGCTGGAATCTGATGGTGCGGAAGCGCGTGTCGAGATCACGATCCATGAAGGCCGCAATCGCCAAGTGCGCCGCATGTTCGCGGCCGTCGGCTGCGATGTCAAGGCACTGAAGCGCAAAACGTTCGCCGGCCTGACGCTCGCGGGGCTCCCGCGCGGCGCACATCGTCCGCTGACGCAAGCAGAGCTCGCGCACCTGCGGCAACTCGCAGGACTTGCGTCGCAGAAAGGCACGAAATGAAAAAAGTACTTGTTGTCGGCGCTGGCCCGGCCGGCATGATGGCCGCCATCACGGCGGCGGAAAATGGCGCGTCGGTGACGCTTCTTGAAAAAATGAAGCGCCCTGGCCGCAAGATGATGATCACGGGCAAGGGGCGCTGCAATGTCACGAATGCGGCGGATGTACCTGAGATCATCCGCCAGTTCAAAGGAAATGGCGCGTTTCTCCACAGCGCGCTTGCCTCGTTCGACAATCAAGACGTCATGCGCTTCTTTGCAGATCAAGGTGTGCTGCTCAAAGTGGAACGTGGAGGTCGTGTGTTCCCTGTGAGCGATCACGCGCTCGACTGCGTCGATGCCATGGTGGCAAGGCTGCATGAACTCGGCGTCACGATTGAGACAGAGACGGCTGTGAGTGATGTGCTGCGCTCGGGCGACCGTATCGCAGGCGTGCGCACGACGACGGGATCGGTCTATCGAGCCGATGCTGTCATCCTCGCCGTGGGCGGTGCATCGTATCCCGGCACGGGCTCGACGGGCGATGGTTATGAGATCGCAAAAAAGCTCGGCCATACCGTGACGCCCATCCTGCCATCGCTGGTGCCTCTGGAAACGGAAGAGACGTGGCCGAAGGACGTGCAGGGCCTGTCGCTACGAAATGTGCGCTGCAAGTTGCTCGTCGATGGTGAGGAGCGGCAAAATCTCTTTGGTGAAATGATGTTCACGCATTTCGGCGTCACAGGGCCGATCATCCTATCGTTGTCACGTGAGACGGCACGGGCGCTTTATGAGCACCATTTCGTCGAACTCGAGATCGATCTCAAGCCTGCACTGACGCCCGAGAAACTCGACGCGCGCCTGCTACGGGATTTCGAGAAATACCAGCGCAAGGAAGTCAAAAACGCGCTTGTTGACCTCTTGCCGCAACGGCTGATCCCCATCATCATTGATGCGGCATACCTCGATGCGGAAAAGCCCATCCACCAGGTCACGGCTGAAGAGCGCGGGCGGCTCGTCCATGCACTGAAACATCTCGTGCTAACGGTTACGAAGACGCGTCCTATCGCCGAGGCCATCGTCACGGCGGGCGGCATCAGCGTCAAGGAAATCGACCCGAAGACGATGGCGTCAAAGCTCGTGCCCGGTCTCTACTTTGCGGGCGAGCTCGTCGACGTCGATGCATTCACGGGCGGCTACAACTTGCAAGCGGCGTTTTCCATGGGGGTTGCGGCTGGTAGCTACAGCGTTTGGAACGACTGAAAAGGAGCGAACATATGGAGCAGAAACACATCGCCCCGCTCACGCAGGGGCTCAAAGGGAGACTGCGCATCCCAGGCGATAAATCCGTCTCGCATCGCAGTGTCATGTTTTCCGCGCTCGGCACGACGCCTGTGCGCATCACGAACTTCCTCCATGCAGCCGACTGCCTTTCGACCGTTGCTTGCATGAGGGCGCTTGGCGCGGATGTCGAGATCGTGAGTGCTACGGAGCTCATCGTCACGGGGCACGGCCTGCATGGCCTCACGGAGCCCGCGGCCATCCTCGATGCCGGCAACTCCGGCACGACGTTGCGCTTGCTTATGGGACTCCTCGCGCCGCAGCCGTTCAACGCTGTGTTCACAGGCGATGCATCGCTGTCGAAGCGTCCGATGGGGCGCGTGATAAAGCCGCTCTCGCAGATGGGTGCGAAAATCGTCGGCCGCAGGGGCAATACGCTGCTCCCGATCACGGTCTGCGATCCGGGCGCGAAGCTCCACGGCTTTACGTATGAGAGCCCTGTCGCGAGTGCACAGGTGAAATCGGCCCTCTTGCTCGCGGGCATGTTCGCCGATGGCTCGACGACGGTCGTCGAGCCCGTGACATCGCGCGACCACACGGAAAAGATGCTCGCGGCCTTTGGCGTCGAGACAGAGAAGCAGGGTACGGCCGTGACGATCCATCCTGTTGCGGATACGGAATACATCGCGCCTGTGGCGATCGAGGTGCCGGGCGACATCAGCTCAGCTGCGTACTGGCTCGTGCTCGCATCGCTCGTGCCCGGCAGTCAGCTCACGCTCGAAAATGTCGGAACGAATGAGACGCGTACAGGCATCCTCGACGTTCTGGCAGCCATGGGGGCGAACATCCAGCGTACGAACGTGCGGACGAGCGGCGGCGAGGAAGCATGTGACCTCGTCATCACGGCAGCGAAGCTCCATGGCACAAACTTTGGCAAGGACATGATGCCGCGTCTCATCGATGAGATTCCCGCCATTGCCGTCGCTGCGCTCTTTGCCGAGGGCGACACCGTCATCACGGGGGCAGGCGAGCTCCGTGTCAAGGAAACCGATCGCCTGCAGGCCATCGCTGATGAGTGGAACAAGCTTGCACCCGGCAGCGTCGAGGCAGGTGAAGATAGCCTCGTGATCCATGGCGGTATGCCTGTGCAGTGCGCAACGGTCGCGAGCTACGACGACCATCGCATGGCCATGTCGCTTGCATGCCTCGGCGCGGCAGGCAAGGGCGTCATCATCGATCGCCCCGATTGCGTGAACATCTCGTATCCAGAATTTTATCAGACGCTCCAGTCGTTCCAAGAACATCTCGGCTGACGCGCATCATTCATAGGAGGAATATCGCATATGAGTTCATTAGGCGAGGAAGCGAAAGACTGGATCATCTCCATTGTCGTGGCCGTTGTGTTGGCCTTCCTCATCCGTCAATTCATCGTGGAGCTCTATATTGTCGACGGCCCGTCCATGCGGCCGACGTTGCAGTCACAGGAGCGCCTTGTCGTCAACAAGTTTATCTATCATCTGCGTACGCCAGAAAAAGGTGAGATCCTCGTTTTCAAATACCCACGCAATCAGGATCGCGATTTCATCAAGCGCGTCATCGCGACGGAAGGCGACACCATCGAGATCAAAGATGGCCGCGTCTATGTCAATGACCAGATGCTGAACGAAGACTACATCCTCGAAAAAACGCGTAGCGAATACCCAAAATCCACGGTACCTGCCGGTACGGTCTTTGTCATGGGTGACAACCGCAATAACTCGGAAGACAGTCGCTTCGCCGATGTTGGTTTCGTGCCATACAGCCTCATCAAAGGCAAGGCCATGCTCGTCTTCTGGCCGTTCAGCCAGTTCAAGACGTTGCCGTAAAAAAGAAGCTCTTCCCAGTGTGGAGGAGCTTTTTCTTTACAACCGATGCCACAGTCCCATGAGGCTCATGAGAAGGTCGTTTGGCAGGAACTTTGCAGCTAGACGGTCAAGGAACGATACGGCATCCGGCGTGCAGACGCGGATGCCGTTTTTGGCTGCGCGCAGAGAGCGGCGTGTGACGGTCTCTGCATCGGTCGCGAATGGGAAGTCGTGGAACAGGCTGCGCGTGTCGGTCTCTTCGGCGCGAGCGATGAATTCCGTGTCGCGGATCCAGTATGGGCAGACGGCTGTGACGCCAATCCCCTGCGGCGCGAGATCGCGGGCGAGCGCGCGAGAGAAGGACAGCAGGAACGCTTTCGTCGCAGCGTAGACGCCGAGACCTGGGATGGGCTGGAACGCGGCACACGATGCGACGTTGAGGATGCAGCTGCCCGCGCTCATGAAGGGCAATGCGGCAGCAACGAGGCGCATGGGGGCGATGCAGTTGAGCTCCGTCATCTCGCACGACGTCGCGATCGGCACGTCTTCGAAGCTGCCGATGCGGCCGAAGCCCGCGCAGTTGATGAGCCAGCGGACTTCGAGGGCGTCGCTCGCAGCAAGCTCGTCTTCGATAACTTTTGCGGCGTCCGCTTCCGTGAGGTCGAGCGTGAGGATGCGGACGGGGGTATCGAGAAAACCGGCGAGTGTCTGCAGGCGTTTTTCGCGGCGTGCGATGAGCCAGAGTTCGTCGAGGTGCTCGGCGTCGAGCTGGCGCGCGTACCAAGCGCCAAGGCCGCTCGAAGCTCCCGTGATGATGGCGATGTTCATGGTGTTCCTCCCATACGCAACACATGCGCGTGACATTTCCTACATTATATCATTTCTACAAATGACTTGCACGCAACGACGGTATCAGGTAGAATAGGGAAGGAGCCTGAAAAAGGCTCTCGCTTTCGTGCACGCTAAAATTTGAACGAAAGCGACAAACCCAATGGTACCAATTAGGTGGTGTTACAGTGAACGCAACTTTCAACGTAGGCATCGATGTCGGCTCGACGACGATTAAGCTCGTCGTGCTCGACAAGGCAAAGCAGATCGTCTACAAGAATTACGAGCGTCATTTTTCGGAAATCGGCCATGCACTGCATGAGAACCTCGAATCGCTGAAGGAAGTCGTCGGCAAGCAGAAATTCAATTTTGCGCTGACGGGCTCTGCCGGCATGGGCATCGCACAGCGCATCGGCCTGCCATTCGTGCAGGAGGTCATTGCCTGCGCGGCTGCCGTCAAGGAGCTCATCCCTGAGACGGATACCGTCGTCGAGCTCGGTGGCGAGGACGCGAAGATCACGTACTTCGGCGCGGCACCGGAACAGCGCATGAATGGCGTCTGCGCTGGCGGCACGGGCTCGTTCATCGACCACATGGCGTCGCTGCTGTCGACGGACGCGAAAGGGCTGAACGACCTCGCAGCAAAAGGCAAGCAGATCTACACGATCGCTTCGCGCTGCGGCGTCTTCGCGAAGACGGACATCCAAGCGCTGATGAATGACGGCGCAGAGAAAGCCGACATCGCGCTCTCCATCCTGCAGGCCGTCGTCAATCAGACGATCGGCAACCTCGCGCAGGGGCGTCCCATCGATGGTCATGTCGCGTTCCTTGGCGGGCCGCTGCATTTCTTGCCAGAGCTCAAGAAGCGCTTTGTCGAGACGCTGAACCTCGATGCGGAGCATACGGTCGAGCTCGAAGACGGCAACTATTTCGTCGCCATGGGCGCAGCGCTCTCGGATGAGACGGAGACGATCGACGCCGCTCGCCTTGAGTCGTCCATTCGTCGCGCAGAAGAGGCGGCAGCGGGCGAGACGCGCAAGGCGGATTTCACGCTGTTCGAGGATGAAGCGGATTATGAGGCGTTCAAAGAGCGCCATGACCGCGACAAGGTACCGCGCGGCGATTTCGCGCACTATGAAGGCCCTGTTTTCCTCGGCATTGATGCGGGCTCGACGACGACGAAGCTCGCGGCCATCGGCCAGGACAAGCAACTTCTCTATACGGCTTATGGCAGCAACCACGGTTCGCCGCTTAAGAGCGTTGTCGCGGAGTTGCAGGACTTTTACAAGGTATTGCCAGAGACTGCCTATGTGGCTGGCTGTATGACGACGGGCTATGGCGAGGCCATCGTCAAGGCCGGCGTCCATGCGGACGGCGGCGAGGTCGAGACATTTGCGCATCTGCGCGCGGCGCAGGAGTTCTGCCCCGAAGTCACGTTCGTGCTCGATATCGGCGGGCAGGACATGAAGTGCTTCTTCGTCAAAGACGGCAGCATTGGCAACATCACGCTGAATGAAGCATGCTCGGCCGGCTGCGGCTCGTTCATCCAGAACTTCGCCGAAGGCCTCCACATGACGCCAGCCGAGTTCGCAAAGCTCGCTTTGAAATCGAAAGCGCCAGTCGATCTCGGCACGCGCTGCACGGTCTTCATGAATTCGAAGGTCAAGCAGGCGCAGAAAGAGGGCGCGGAAGTCGCCGACATCTCGGCGGGCATCGCATTTTCCGTCATCAAGAATGCGCTGTTCAAGGTCATGCAGCTCAAGGATGTGCGGACGCTCGGCGACCATATCGTCGTGCAGGGTGGTACGTTCTACAACGATGCCGTGCTGCGCTGCATGGAAAAACTCTTGGACCGCGACGTCATCCGTCCCGACATCGCTGGCATCATGGGTGCGTATGGCGCTGCCATCCTCGCGCTGGAGTCAGGCAGCGAGCAGTCGTCTCTGCTCTCGGCGGACGAGCTGACGCATTTTGATGTGCAGACGAGCTCGTACCGTTGCAAGGGCTGCGGCAACAAGTGCCTGATCACGATGCAGAAATTCCCCGATGGCGGCAAATACTTCACGGGCAACCGCTGTGAGCGCGGCATCGGCGGCAAGAAGCCGTCGGAAGACGAGACGCCAAACATCTATCAGTACAAGTACCGTCGCCTGTTCCGCTACTACGAACCGCTCGAAGAAGCGCCGCGCGGCACGATCGGCATCCCACGCGTGCTGAACATGTACGAAGACTACCCGTTCTGGTTCACGTTCTTCACGTATCTCGGCTACCATGTGCAAGTTTCGGGCAAATCGACGGCCAAGATGTACTACAAGGGCATGGCGACTGTGCCGTCGGATTCGCTCTGTTATCCGGCGAAGATCGTCCATGGCCATATCATGGATCTCATTGAGAAGGGCGTCACGAAGATTTTCTACCCGTGCGAGCCCTACAACATGGTCGATGAGCAGCATCCTTCGGAAAATCATTACAACTGCCCAATCGTCGCGTCGTACGCGGAAAACATCCGCGGCAACATGGATATCCTGCGCGACAAGAACATCGACTTCCTCCAGCCATTCCTGCCAATCAATGATAAGAAGCGCATGGTCGAGCGCCTTGTGGAAGCGTTGAAGGACGAGCACTTGCCGAAGAAAGACATCGAAGAGGCTGTGGCAGCGGCGTACAAAGAGCTCGCGCAGTACCGTCAGGATGTGCGCGACTATGGCGCGAAACTCCTCGAACGCATTGCAGAGACGGGCGAGCAGGCCATCCTGCTTGTCGGCCGTCCGTACCATATCGACCCAGAAATCAACCATGGCATCCCCGAGATGATCCAGAGCTATCATCTGCCGATCCTGTCCGAGGACGCCGTCTACCATATGCCTGTCAAAGATGGCAAGCTCCATATCGTCAACCAGTGGAGCTACCATGCGCGTCTCTACCATGCCGCGCAGTTCGTCGCCGAGCATCCGAACATCACGCTCATCCAGTTCAGCTCGTTCGGTTGTGGTCTCGATGCCATCACGACGGGACAGGTGCGCGACATCCTCGAAGCGCACGACCGCATCTATACGATGATCAAGCTCGACGAAGTTTCGAATCTCGGCGCGGCCCGCATCCGTCTGCGTTCACTCATGGCAGCGCTCGCGCGTCGGAAGCCTGTAGCATATCATCCCGTCGAGCCCATCGAGCGCCCGCATTTCACGGCGGAGTGCAAGAAAACGCATACGATTCTCGCGCCGCAGATGGCGCCGATCCATTTCGAGCTTATCGAGGCCGTCATGCGCGACTTCGGCTATCAGGTCGTCGTGCCGCCGATGCCGGACAAAGCTGCCATCGACCTCGGACTGCGCTATGTCAACAACGACATGTGCTATCCATGCATCGTTGTCGTCGGCCAGCTGCTTTCGGCGCTGAAATCGGGCAAATACGACCCCGACCATACGAGCATCGCCATGTTTCAGACGTGCGGCGCCTGCCGAGCGACGAACTATATGAGCGTTTTGCGTTCGGCGCTCCGCTATGCGGGTTACGGCCAGGTGCCGGTCTTTGCCGTGCATGGCCTGCCAGAAGAGACGGACAGCTTCCGCCTGACGCGCCCGATGCTGATCGCGGCCATCAAGGCAGCGATTTTCGGCGACATCCTGCAGAACGTCAAGAACCGCATGATGCCGTATGAACTGCAAAAAGGCGAGACGATGCGTCTCTACCACAAGTGGATGGATATCTGCAAAGATGTCGTGCGCGATGGTGGCTATTTCAAATTCCAGCGCACGGTCAAGCAGATGATTAAAGAGTTTGACAACATCCCGATCGACGAGACGCTTTGGAAGCCAAAAGTCGGCATCGTTGGCGAAATCCTCGCGAAATACCATCCTGTCGCCAACAACCACATCGAGCGCGTGCTGATGGAGGAGGGCGCGGAAGTCGTCATGCCAGACTTTGTTGATTTCTTCCTGTATTCGGCGTATGACCCGATCGTCAAGCACCGCTTGCTCGACGGCGAGAAGAAAGACGGCTTCTTTGGCCGCATGTTCATCAATATCATCAACTTCTATCGCGGCTCCATGCGCAAGGCTATGAAGCGCAGCCGCCATTTCCGTGCGCCGCACAAGATCGACGAGACGGCGCGTCTCGCTGAGCGCCATGTCAGCCTCGGCAACATGGCGGGCGAAGGCTGGTTCCTGACGGGCGAGATGGTCAAGCTCATCGACGAAGGCGTGCCGAATGTCGTCTGCCTCCAGCCGTTTGGCTGCCTGCCGAACCACATCACGGGCAAGGGCGTCATGCACGAGCTCCGCGAAAGCTACAAGGGCGCGAACATCACGGCTATCGACTGCGACGCGGGTTCGTCGGAAGTCAATCAGCTCAACCGTCTGAAGCTCATGTTGTCCGTCGCGAAAGAGCGCGGGCCTGAGGGCGACTACGCCGCCTATGAGCCGCAGGCCATGGGAGGGCCGCGTCCGTGAGCGCGCATGTCATGGGCACGGAGATGCTCGAATCCGACTTGCAGCTGGGAGAGGAGGGGAGCCGCATGACGAGACGCCATCGCAAAGCGACGAGTCATGTCAGTGCGCATGACCGCCGTATGGGGCGGCGGCAGGGCATTTGCTTCGTGCTGGGTTTCCTGCTATTCCTCGGTTGCTTCGCTATCTACTTCGCTTCACAGACGGACTATGTGCAGAAAGGCTGGCTCTATCCGTACCCATATCGCGAGACGGTTGAGCGATACGCTCATGCCTATGGCGTCGACAGCAGCCTTGCGGCCGGCGTTATTCACGCGGAAAGCCGCTTCAAGAGCACGGCACAGTCGCATCGTGGTGCCGTCGGCCTCATGCAGCTCATGCCGGATACGGCCGAATGGATTGCGGATCAGGTCGACGACCCATTCTCGCTGACGAAGCTCCAAGAACCGGAAACCAATATCCGGTATGGCATCTGGTACCTCGCTTCGCTTCAACGCGAATTCGACGGCAACGATATCCTCGCCCTTGCTGCCTATAATGCCGGCCGCGGTAACGTGCAGGAATGGATGAAGACTTACGGCTGGCAGCAAGACTTCTGCCGCGTCGAAGATATCCCGTATGCCGAGACGCGCGAATACGTCGCGAAAGTGCTCAAGTACCAAAGAAAGTATCAAACGCTCTACGCACCACATTCTGATGGCTTTTTATCGGCATCCGCACGCCCATAAGCCTCCCTCACCGAGGGAGGGGGACCGCGAAGCGGTGGTAGGTGTGGCGAAGGCAGGATGCAACAAGAACATCGATTGTGCAGTCGAAGGTAGCCATAATGATACAGGGGGATCACACACATGAAGAAAATCCGCAAGGCCGTCATTCCGGCGGCTGGCTATGGCACGCGTTTTTTGCCCGCCACGAAGGCAACACCGAAAGAGATGCTGCCCATCGTCGATAAGCCGACAATCCAGTACATCGTCGAAGAAGCGCTCGCGAGTGGCATCGAAGACATCCTGATCGTCAGCGGTCACGGCAAGCGTGCCATCGAAGATCATTTCGACTCCGCACCGGAGCTCGAGGCAGAGCTCCGCCGCAAGGGGAAGACGGATCTTCTGAAGCTCGTGCAGGAGACGGCGGCCATCAAGGTCCACTACATCCGCCAGCAGTACATGCGCGGCCTCGGCGACGCCATCCTCTGCGCGAAAGCGTTCATGGGGGAAGAGCCGTTTGCCGTGCTGCTCGGTGACGATGTCGTCTACCATCCAGAAAAGCCAGCGCTCCGCCAGCTCATCGACATTTACGAACAAACGGGCAGCTCCGTGCTCGGCTGCCAGCAGGTGCCGGACGAGAAAGTCTCGTCGTACGGCATCGTCGCGGGCGAGCCGGATGCGAAGAACGACCGCCTGCTGCGCGTCCACGACATGGTCGAGAAGCCGGAGCTCAAAGACGCTCCAAGCCATTTCGCCGTGCTCGGCCGCTACATCATAAAGCCGGAGATCTTCGACATTCTCGAAAACACGAAACCCGGCAAGGGCGGCGAGATTCAGCTGACAGACGCTCTGAAAGTCCTCGCGAAGCTCGACGCCGTCTACGCCTACGACTTCGAAGGCCAGCGCTACGACCTCGGCGACAAGCTCGGCTTCCTCAAGGCGACGGTCGAATTCGCCCTGCGCCGCGAAGACCTCGGCGAGCCATTCCGCGCCTATCTGAAAGACATCGCATCCAAAGGCATCTGACATGCAGAAAAAATCCAAGGCAAATCTGGCTTTGGCCATCAGTGCCGCCGGCTTTTTCGGGACACTCCCGGCCGGCGGCTTTTTTGGCGGCCTGCTGCACCACGGTTTTCTCGCCGCGACGATTGGCGGCCTCGCAGACTGGTTCGCCGTTACGGCGATCTTTCGGCAGCCGCTCGGCATCTCGTATCGCACGGACATCCTGCGGCGCAACCGCGGCCGCATCATGGACGCGCTCGTGACGTTTGCGAGTGACGACCTGCTCTCTGTCGAGAACATCATGCAAGTCGTGCGCGCGCAGGACACGGCGACGCTGTTTGTCGACTACCTCGAACATCGCGGCGGCCACGAGCGGCTGCGGCAGGTCGTCGACGACGTTGTGCTCAAGGCCGTCAATGGCCTCGACACAGAGCGCATCGCGGCCGAGCTCGCGCCGACGCTGCAGGAATCGCTGCGCGACGTCCCGCTCGAACACGTCTTTGCCGATGTCCTGCGCCTGCTCGCCGAGGAGCGCCACAGCCGTCCCGTGCTGCGTACGTTCCTCCAGATCGCTGGCCGCGTGCTCGAGAGCCCCGTGCTCCACGGCGTGCTCGTCGAGAACATCGGCGTGTTGCGCCGCACGTATGAAAAAGACTCGCCCGGCCGTGCCTTTGTGCTTTCGACGCTCGGCCTCACGGACGAACGCATCGCCAAGATCATCTGTGACCGCCTCGAAAGGAAAGTTGCAGAACTCGCGGACGGCGAGACAGAGGCGTATGCCTCGTTCAAAGCGGGCTTTGAGACAATGCTGATCTCTTTGAGCCACGATGCTTCGCTCATCGAGGCGCTCGCGGCTTGGAAGGAAGAACTGCTGCAGAATCTCGACCTGCGTCCGCTGCTCGCTGCCTGGATGGAAAAGAGCGTCAAGGGCATCCGCCCATTCTGGATGGATGCGCTCGACCGCTTCGTCGATCGCAAGATCGGCGAATTCGAGCAGTCACATGCATGGCAGCGCCGCTTTGACCAGCTCGTCAAAGACTTCCTTGAAGACGAGCTCACGAAGCATCATGACGCCATCCCTGGCCTCATCCGTGAACGCCTTGACGAGATGTCGGATGACGACCTCGTGACGTTCGTCGAGGGCAAGGTGCAGGACGACCTGCAGATGATCCGCATCAATGGTGCGGTCGTCGGCTCGCTCGTCGGCATGGGGCTCTACATCCTCGTCGAGCTGGCAGAAAGGATGTGGGGTTGATGGCGTCCCTCTGGAAAAACTGGAACAAGGCCGACAAGACGCTGCTCGCGGCGTTCGCTATCTTCGTGCTGGCGCTCATGACACATCTCTACCGGCCGGGCAACCGCTTTGCGGAGGGCTTCCTGTTCTGCGCCGAGGCTGCGCTCGTCGGCGGCATTGCTGACTGGTTCGCCGTGACGGCGCTGTTTCGGAAGCCCTTGGGCTTCCCGTACCATACGGCCATCCTGCCGCGCCGCCGCGATGCGTTCGTCAAGGCGTCCGTGACGATGGTGCAGAAAGAATTTTTCTCGCGCCGCAAGATCTTCCGCCATCTCGAGCGACTTCACCTGCTGCCGATGCTGATGTCGTGGCTCAAGGAGCCCACGACGAAAGAACGGCTGACGCATCAGATGATCCATTACCTGCGCGACTTCCTGTTGCGGCAGGACGCTGAGGCGCAGGCGTCGGAACTTTCCATGCGGCTGCGCGACTCGCTCGAGGGCATCGAGCCGGAGGACTTTTTCGCCGGTCTCGGCCGCTGGCTGCAGGAAAGCGGCCGCGATCATGCGGCGCTTGCCCGCATCGCGGGTTACCTTCGGCCGCGTATCGCCTCAGAAGAAACGCGCGCAACGCTCTTTCACATGTTGGAATCGTACGAGAAAGAACGCGCGGGCGGCACGCTCGGCCTGTTCATGGCCGGCCTCGCCGAAGCACTCGGCCTCGTCGATCTCGATGAAGCGGCCGATATCATGCAGCGGCAACTGCTCGCCATGGCAGATGAGCTCGGCGAAGAAGGCTCGCCACTGCAGGAAAAAGTCCTCGAGCTCCTCTACGAGCAGGCCGCCGTGTTGAATCAGGACATGGCGTTCCATCTCATGACGCATGAGCTCAAGGACAGCATCGAGGGCGAGCTTCCCATCGAGGAAGTCGTCCGGCAGGCGCTCGGCCATTTGCGCGAGCACTTCGCCGCCGACAAGGCGCGCGCCGTCGATCCGCTTGAAGAGCATTTGCCCGCACTGCATTCGCGCCTCTCTGACATCCTGCAAGCCGAGTACGACCGCGCCATCGCGCTGATGGACACGGACGAAGAGCTCCGCCACACCGTCGGCCATTTTCTCTACGACCTCATCGCGCGCTCGGCGCTCCATGCGCAGACGCTCGTCGGCGTCATCGTCGAAAGCGTTCTCTCGCGCCTGACGGACGAGCAGCTCAACCATCTCGTCTACGACAAAGTCGAGCCCGACCTGCTCTGGATCCGCATGAACGGTTCCATCGTCGGCGCCGGCATCGGCCTCGTGCTGTATCTGTTGTTGCTCGTCTTGCAGTGAATTTCATGAATACATGCGACAAAAAGAAGCGTTCTCATTGACAACCCGATAACTCTTTGCTATGATAAGGAGTGGAATGGTACTGAGTATCGTTCCAACCCTTTTGTGCAGGAAGCGCTGGCGGCTTGTCCGTTGGCGCTTCTTGAAAAATGAAGGCAGAAAAGGTCAAAGGAGGGAAATCCCAATGTTCCAGAAAACCGATTTTTGGATCGGCCTCGCAGTTGGTGCCGTTGCCGGCATCTTCGGCTATCGCTTCATGCAGGAGCGTGAGCAGCAGCTCGCAGCCATGCAGCCGGCAGCTCCGACGGCCGAGCTTCCGATCGCGGAACTCCAGCGCCAGAAGGAAGAGCTCGAGGATCTGATCGCAGCACAGGAAGCAAAGAAATAATCTTTCGCTTTCGCGCACAGGGGAGGCTGTCACGCCTGTGGCAGCCTCCTTTTCACAAGGAGTAAATGCAAATGAATCTCATGAACACCCTCCAGATCCCGACCTCGAAGCTCGACCTCTTCATCCGCTCCGTCGAGATTTCTTCCTATCTCCCGGGGCGCGTGCGCCTGCGTTCGTCAAAGCTCATCGGCAATCCGGCACTCGAAGTCGAGGTGCAGGCGCAGCTCGGAGCCTTTCCTGAGCTCACGGCCGTTGAGACGAGCATGGTCACGGGCTCGATCCTCATTAAATACGAGCCTGCCGTCCTGCGCAAAAACGCAGAACTCCGCAAGGTCGAGGAATATATCATGACACATGCGAAGAGGAGATGACCCCATGTCTTACGTATCTGGTTTCATGATGGGCGCCGTCATCGGCAAGAGCATCCATCAGATGATGTTCGGCGGGCCGTCGCGCGCTGCGATGCCGCGCCTGCAGAACCCCGTGCCGCATCTGGCGCAGGGCGTTCGCACGGCAGGGGCACGCGCACAGCAATATGGTGCCCACGCCGCATCGCAGGCCGCCGCTGCCCTGCACCTCACGGCGGGCTTCCGCTGCGTGAGTAGGCTGCCGGGCCGCCGCCGCTATCGTGCGGCAATGACGCGCGAGCTCGCGGCGTTGCTCGAAAGCAAGCTTTCGCAGCTGACGTTTTTGAAGAATGTCGAAGTCAGCTCTGTCACGGGCTCGCTGCTCTTCGTCTACGATCCGGCGGACGAAGCGAAGATGGATGTGCTCGCGGATTTCCTGCGTGACAGCATTTTCCGCCGCGACTGGCAGCGCACGATTGATGATGTCGCGCAGCCGCTCGAGGCGCATGCTGGTGCCTTGACGAAGAGCGTACGCGGCTCCGTGCGAGATCTCTCTATGTGGATCCGCCGCGCGACGTGCGGCTGGCTCGACGTGAGCTCGGCGGCCTTCCTCATCTTCCTGCTGCGCGGCCTGCGCAAGATGATCCTGACGAAGCAGTATCCTTCGGGCTCCCAGATGCTCTGGTGGGCCGTCTCGCTGATGAGAGGATGGCGAACCGTATGATGTACGGACGTTTGAATTATCATCTGCCCATCGCATTGTCGCGCGAGCAGCGCGCGCAGCTCGCGGCGGCCATCCGTCGCTATCGCACGGTGAAAGCCGTGCTCGTCGACGAGAAGCAGATCCGTCTCTGGTACACGGGCACGCTGCCGGCACGCGAGATCCAGCAGCTCATCATCGCTGTCGTGCGCGAGGCACAGGAAGCGGCCATCACGCCGTCGGAGTGCCTCGCCGAGTACCGCCGTGACGCGCTCGTCTCGCTCGCGGGCTTTGCAGTCGTGCAGATTCTCAAAAAGACGTCGCCGGAGCTCTTTGCCGCGACGAAGATCGCGCGCAGTGCGCTGACGGTGCTGCTCGCGCGCAAGTTCATCCAGAACGGCATCCGCGGGCCACTCAAAGAGCACCAGCTCAATGCCGACACGCTGACGGCAACAGCTGTCATCGCGTCCGTGCTCGCGGGCAAGCCCGAGTCGAGCCTGACGCTGCTGACGCTCTCCAATGGCGCCGAAATGCTGACGAGCTATGCGGCTGAGCGCGCGCGCACGCAGATTTCGGGACTCCTTTCGCTCGACCAGCGCTATGTCTGGCGCGTCGAGAATGGCGTCGAGCGCAAGATCCCCATCGAGCAGGTGCGCGCTGGCGATACAATCGCCGCGCATACGGGCGAGAAGATCGTCATCGACGGTCGCGTGCTCGCAGGCTCTGCTGCCGTCAACCAGGCCTCGATCACAGGCGAGTCGAACCCTGCCATGAAGCACAAGGATTCGCCCGTCTACGCTGGCTCCGTCGTCGAGGCGGGCGAGCTCGTCATCGCTGTTGAGAAAGTCGGCAAGGACACGAGCCTCGCGCACATCGTTCACCTCGTCGAAGAAGCGCAGAGCCGCAAGGCGCCCGTGCAGAACTTCGCCGACCAGATGGCGAACTTCCTCGTGCCGGTCTCGTTCCTCGGCGCCGCCATCGTCTATGGCGCGACGCGCGATTGGCAGCGCGTGCTAAATCTACTGTTCATCGACTTCTCCTGCGGCCTGAAGCTCTCGACGGCCACGGCGATTTCCGCTGCCATCTCCGCCGCCGCAAAGCGCGGCATCCTCGTCAAGGGTGGCAACTACATCGAAGCGCTCGCCGAGACGGACACCGTCGTGCTTGACAAGACGGGCACGCTGACGGTCGGCATCCCGCAGATTTCGTTCACGCGCACGGCATCAGGCGTCGACGAAAAAGAGATGATCCTGCTCGCGGCTTCGGCCGAGCAGCATTCCGTCCATCCGCTGGCTGTCGCCATCCAGAAATACGTCAAAGGGCACGAGTGGGAAGTGCCACAACACATCGACAGCAAGACGATCGTCGCACGCGGCATGCTCGCGGAGGTGCCAGATTTTGAAACGTACAAAGGCGGCACGATCCGCGTCGGCAGCAAGAAGTTCCTCGCGGAAAATGGCGTGAAGGACGAGAGCGGCATCGTCGACAGCAGCCTCGCAGGCAAGAACCTGCTCTATGTCGCCCGCGACAAGAAGCTGCTCGGCGTCATCGGCATCGAGGACCCGATCCGTCCCGCGATGAAGAAGACGCTGAACCAGATGCGCCGCTATGGCATCGACGAGATCGTCATGCTGACGGGCGACAGCAAGGCCGTCGCCGCGAAAGTCGCGCAGGACATGGACATCGACGCCTACCACGCAGAGATCCTGCCCGAGGACAAGTCGAACTACGTCAACAAGCTCAAGCAGCGCGGTACCGTCATGATGGTCGGCGACGGCATCAACGACGCGCCAGCGCTCGCGTTCGCCGACGTCGGCGTGTCGCTCGGCGGCCGCCAGACGGACATCGCAGCGGAGTCCTCGGCCGTCACGATCCATGGCGAAGACCCGGCGCGCCTCATGGAAGCGCTCCAGCTCGGCCGCCGCACGATGCGCCTCGTGCATCAGAACTTCATGGCGACGATCCTCGTCAACAGCGCCGCCATGCTGCTTGGCGCCCTCGGCCGCATCAGTCCGCTCTATGCCGCCGTCATCCACAACACCGCGACGCTCGCTGTCGTGCTGAACAGCTGCCGCATCCTCCAGACCGCGCAGCCTGGCATGTTCGCGCGAAAGTATCGCTGACACCGCATAATCGTATGAAAGCTCTCCTTCGGGGGAGCCTTTTTCTTGCACGATTTGCGTTCGCGATGACGTCATGTTACACTTTTACAAAAAAGTTTCCAAATACCTATTGACTCAGTAGGAGAACTAGGCTATAATCAGGTACATAAAACATATCAGTCAAATATGCAATATATAAACCTTGAAATCTTAAGAGAAGGGAGTTTTTCGATGGCTCAGGTGGAGGAAACGAAGAAACTCGTAGAGGATACCTTTTACTGGCTGCATCGCCATCCGGAATTGTCGTATGAAGAATTCGAGACGACGAAGCGGCTGTCGCAAGTCTTGACGTCTGTGGGCGTCAAGATCCTCGACAGCGGCCTTGCGACGGGGCTCGTTGCGGAAGTCGGGGAGGGCGAGGACGTGGTCGCCCTGCGCGCCGACATCGATGCGCTGCCGATCACGGAGGAGACGGGGCTGCTGTATGCGTCGGAGGTTGCGGGCCACATGCATGCCTGCGGCCATGACTTCCACACGTCGGCGCTGCTCGGCGCGGCGTTGCTGCTCCACGAGAAAGCGGCAGAGCTTCCCGGCCGCGTCAAGCTCGTCTTCCAGCCAGCAGAGGAAGCGCCGGGCGGCGCGAAGAAGGTCTTGGAGACGGGCGTGCTGAGCGACGTGCAGGCGATGTATGGACTGCATGTCTCGCCGCTGTTCCCCGTCGGCACGCTCGGCCTGCGGGAAGGCGCGGTGACGGCGTCCGTCGACCGCTTTCAGATCACGTTCCGCGGGCAGGGCACGCATGCGGCGCATCCAGATGCCGGCATCGACCCGATTCCAGCGGCGGCCGCGTTCATCCAGGCCGCGCAGACGATCGTCGCGCGGAACCTGAATCCTTTCGCGCCCGGCCTCGTCAGCATCACGCATGTCGAGGGCGGCAATACGTGGAACGTCATCCCGGCGACTATGCTCGTCGAAGGGACGACGCGCAGCCTCGGCCGCGAGGATCGGAAGTTCATCCGTGAGAATCTCTGCCGCCTCGCAGAGCGCATCGCCGAAGCGCATGGCTCGCAGGCAGAGATCGACTGGTACGAGGGGCCGCCTGCAACGGCGAATGGCAAGGAATGGATCGAGCTCGCGCGCACGGTCGCAAACGAACAATCGTATGAAGTCGCAGAGGCGCCAGCGTCGCTTGGCGGCGAGGACTTTGCCTATTATCAGGAAGAGATTCCGGGCGCGTTCGTGCTCGTGGGGACGGGCAAGTCGTACAGCAACCACGATCCGAGATTCCAGGTCGATCCGGTGGCGCTGTGGCCGGCGGCTAGGTATCTCGCGCGGCTCGCAGAGGCGGCACTCCAGCAGGTTTCGGGCGGCGCGGCCAAGGCAGGTGGCGTTGGATGATCCGATTGAAGCATCTCACAAAGACGTTCCAGGTCGAAGGGAAGCCCGTGCACGCCTTGCAGGATGTCAGCCTCGACATCCCCGATGGCGAAATCTTTGGCGTCATCGGTTTCAGCGGGGCAGGCAAGTCGACGCTCTTGCGCATGGTCAATGCACTGGAAGCGCCGGACCAGGGCACGGTCGAGATCGATGGCCAAGACCTCGGCGCGCTCAGCCACAAGGCCTTGCGCGACGTGCGAAAGGGCATCGGCATGGTCTTCCAGCAGTTCAACCTGCTGGAGTCGCAGACGGTGTTCCGCAACATCGCGATGCCGCTGATTCTGGCGCATCGCTATTCAAAAGACGAGATTCAGCAGCGCGTGGAAACCTTGCTGGATTTCGTCGAGCTCGCGGACAAGAAAGACGCCTTTCCCTGGCAGCTGTCTGGCGGGCAGAAGCAGCGCGTCGGCATTGCGCGGGCGCTGGCGACGAACCCGAAGATCCTGCTCTGCGACGAGGCGACGAGCGCGCTCGATCCTGAGACGACGGGCTCGATCCTCGCGCTCCTGGCGCGCATCAACCAGGAGATGAACATCACGATCCTCTTCGTGACGCATCAGGTGCAGGTCATCAAGGAGCTGTGTCATCAGGTGGCTGTCATGGAAAACGGGCAGGTCGTTGAGAAAGGGTCGGCGGTCGAGATTTTCTCGCATCCGCAAAAGCCTGTCACGCGGCGCTTCGTGCAGTCCGTCATCCCCGATGCCATCCCGAAGAGCCTGCGGGACATGGTACAGCGGGAACAGCGTCCGTTTCGTTTGCTGCGCCTGCATTTCCTCGGGGAAGCCGCGGGAGAAAACATCTTGTTCCGCATCAATACGGAATTACATGTGGAGACCAGCGTGCTCTTTGCCTCGGTGAATGAAATCCAGAAGCAGATTGTTTCGGTGTTCATCGTGCAATTCATCGGCCATCCAGAAGCTTTGGAGCAAGCGGCAGCGCTGCTGAAAAGCAGAGGCATCGCGTATGAGGAGGTGGAGCCTTATGAATCTGGGCGTGCCTGACGGGCAGATCCTGCTGGCGGCCGAACAGACGCTGTACATGGTCTTCGTATCGCTCGCCATCGGGACGGCCATCGCCATGGTGCTGGCCGTGCTGCTGGTGCTGACGGGGCCGAATGGCATCATGCCGCATCGCTGGCCGTACCGCATCATCAATACCGTCGTCAACATCATCCGCAGCATTCCATTCATCATCCTCCTGGTCTTCATCCTGCCCCTGACGAAGGCGATCGTCGGGACACGGATTGGGACGACGGCAGCGCTCGTGCCGCTCGTCGTCTTCATCGCGCCGTATCTGACGCGCTTGTTCGAGAATTCGCTGCTCGAGGTGAAGCAGGGCATCATCGAGGCCGCGCAGGCCATGGGCGCCTCGTATTTCGAGATCGTCTGGTATTTCCTGCTGCCGGAGGCAAAAGGCTCGCTGATCCTCTCTGTGACGACCGGCACGATCGGCCTGCTCGGTGCGACAGCGATGGCTGGCGCCATCGGCGCGGGCGGCGTCGGCGATCTGGCGCTGACGTATGGTTATGAACGGCTGAATTTCCCCCTGATGCTGTTCACCGTCGTCGTGCTCATCATCTTCGTGCAGATCATCCAGACCATCGGCAATCATTACGCCGCACATTCGCGCGGCCATTGAGCTTGCCGCTTGTTGCAGGAGTTCGTATTTCAGAAAGGAAGAATCCGTATGCGTATTGCAAAACTTTTATCCATCGCCCTCATTGGCGTCCTGTCTGTGGCACTCTTGGCGGGCTGCGGCAATGATACGGCCAGCAACGATAAGAAAGAACTCGTGTTCAGCAAATCGCAGGGACCGTATTCCGAGCTCTTCGAGCAGGGCGTCCAGCCGATCTTGGAGAAGAAAGGCTACAAGATTGTCGGCAAGGATATGAACGACCTGCTGCAGGCAGACATCGCCCTCAATGAAGGCGAAGTTGATTTCAATGTTGAGCAGCACACGGCCTACATGGAGAACTTCAACGCAAAACAGGACGGCCACCTCGCGGCGCTGACGCCGATCCCGACCGTGCCGGCCGGCATCTATGCAGGTGCGAAGTCCGACCTGTCGCAGGTCGCGGATGGTGACACGGTCGCCGTGCCGAATGACGCATCGAACACGGCACGTGCCTACGCCCTGCTGCAGAAAGCGGGCTGGATCAAGCTCGATCCATCGAAAGACCTCTCCACGGTGACGAAGGAAGACATCGTCGAGAATCCGCATCACCTGCAGTTCACGGAAATGAAGTCGCTGAACATCCCGGCCGTGCGCGGCGACTTCGCCTACATCGTCATCACGGGTTCCATCGTCTACAACGCGAAGATCGACCCGTCGACGGCTCTGCTGAAGGAAGACATCCTGCCGCATCTGCTGCTGCAGCTCGTCGTCCAGGAAAAGGACAAGGACAGCCAGTGGGCAAAGGACATCGTCGAAGCATACCATTCTAAAGAGTTCAAGGAGTATCTGGAAAAGAACAACAACGGTCTCTGGTTCGTGCCGGAAGAGAAATAACGATCACATAGAAAAAGCCCGAAGATGCGGTTTTGCACCTTCGGGCGTTTCTGTATCTCTAGAGGAGAAGAATGTAAGGGTTAGATGCCCATCTCGATGTTCTTGATAGTCTTCGTGATCCGCTGGACTTGTTGCTCGGCGGCTTCGTTGATGCGCTCGAGCGACTGGATGGAGTCCGTGGAGTTCGAGATGTGGCGGATGCCTTCCTCAAGCGTCTTGTGGAGGTCTTTCATCTGGCCCTTGAAGTTCTCGTCAAACGCGCTGACCTTGTCTTCGAATGTCTGGTTCGCGGCGAGGATGTTGTCGATCTCGCTGACGTCTTTGAGGAGCATCTGGATAGCTTCATCAGACGTGTGCAGGCTCGTCTGTGTGTTTTCGGAGAGCTTGCGGACTTCCTGTGCGACGACGGAGAAGCCGCGGCCTGCCTCGCCGGCGCGCGCGGCCTCGATGGCGGCGTTGAGCGCGAGCAGGTTCGTCTGGGCGGCGATCTCGTTGATCATCTTCATGACGCCGTCGATCTTCTGCGTGCTCTTCGAGAGCATGTCGAGTTTCGGCGTGATGTTGTGGTTGCGCTCGATGAGCTGGGAGAAGAGCTCGCCCTGCTCGTCGACGCCGCTCGAGACGTTCTGGATGGAGTTCTTGATGACGTTGACGTCTTCCGACATGCTGTGGATCGTGCGGACGATGGCCGGCATCTTTTCCTGATAATCCTGGAACAGGTGGATGAGGGTGTCTTTGAGCTCTTCCGTGTGCTTCTGGCGGTTGATGATGCGATGCAGGAAGAACGACTGACAGCTCGCGTAGCGGCTGGCAAAGCTGTCGAGATAGGCATCGCGGAATGCCGTACCCTGCGGGACATGGTAGAACATGATGGCCGTCAGCGTCTCATTGACATGCAGGCCGGCGATCTCGCCAAAGCTGGAGAAGCCGGCAACGGGGATGTTGTCGAAGGCATGGAGCGACGGAATCTCGCTCGGGTAGCCGAGGCGGCGCAGGATGCAGTCGTTGAGGATGCCGCCGATCGGTTCCGGCTTGCCTTTACTGAAATCAGAGAGCGCTGGCGACAGCGTGCTCGCGAGCGGCTTGCGGCGCAGCAGGTACAGCGTCTCGCCCGTGACGACGTCGCAGAAGAAGTTCACGCGGTCGTTCGCTTCATCGACGCTCGAGATCGTGCGGATGAAGTTTTCACCGCCGATGTCGGTCGCGAATGTATATTCATGGAGTTTTTCTTCGAGTTCGGCTGTCGTCGAGGCACCGATTTCGTTCTTGAGCGCCTCGATGAAAGACATGGCCTTGCCATCCGGCCCTTCGACGGTGCGGATGTAACGGAGCGCCGTGTTCGCGCTGAGGATGTGGAACGACGTGCCCGTGCGCTCGACGGCCTGCGTCTTGAGGATGCCATAGCGGTAGTCATGCGTGAGGCGCACGAGCGTGATGACAGCCTGGTTTTCGACGGTCTCGTTGCCATCGTAGATATAGGTGTGCTGGAAATCGAGCTTGCCGCCCGCGCTGCCGCCGATGAATGGGCAGGGGAACATGCCGGATTCGTAGAGGCCCTGCAGCACGAACGTTTCGCAGTTCGAGAGGCCGTCGACATAGACGAGTGCGAACGTGTGGTTGACGCTGACGCGGAATGGCGGCTGGTGCTTGCGGATCTCGGAGGCGATGACTTCCGTGCGCTCAGCGACGCTCATCTCGACGCGGCCTTCGCGCAGGTCGTCGTTCGGCAACGGGATGCTCATCGTGTAGACGTCCTCGATCATGCGGTGCGAGAACGTTTCGAGCAGCACCATGCCGCGGCTGTCATTGTCGTCTGCTTCCTGATAGAGCGGGCGCTTTGCCGTGTGGCAGAGCTCGCCAGACGTTGTGAGCAGCAGGAGTTTCGCGTCGGACGGTAATGCGGGCTTCACTTTTGCGGCAACGCTGTCAAGCGAAAGGTCGGCCGAGACGAAGCCGAGCACGAGCTTCGAACCGCCTTCGACGTCCGTGGCCTGCTTCACGCGTGCGGTGTCGAGTTCGTTCGAGCTGAGGTAGGCGACGTTGATGTCTTGTTTTGCCGTTGCCTGTACAGCGGGGGTTGCCGGTGCAGGCGCAGCTTCAGCGCGTTTCATGACGAGCGGCGACGGTTTCTTTGAAAAAATAGAGAACATCTTTTCCCTCACATCCTTTGATAGAGATGACAACATTTCCAAGTTTGATTTCCTATGAATCAGGGATGATCCCATGGCCCCAGATTCTTCCTATATAGTATTTTATATTCTCTTACTTTTGGAAAATCCCTGCTTTCCTTGCTGTTTTTTGATAGATTTTACACATGTGGCAGTAGGAAATACTGGAATGCAGCAGGGATGCTGTATGTGCTTGTGAGTTCTGCCGGTGTCGCCCAGAGCCACGCATCTCGATGCTCCATTACAGAGGCTACAGGCGCAAGCGTGACGTCGTAGGCGACCATGTCCCACTCGACATGGCTGAAAATGTGGCGAGCTGGTGAGAGGCGGTGGACATGCTGTACATCATAGCCTGTTGCTGCAAGCGCATGGCGTACATCGGTGGCTGTACGGTGTCCAGGGAGATGCGGCAGCTCATAGAGCCCAGCGAGCAACCCTTTTTTCGGTCGCTGGCGCAACGCGATACGGCCAGTCGCTCCATCGATGATGCGCAGTACGGTCATCTGCTCGATGCGTCGCGCTTTTTTTGCTGCTTTTTTCGGAAAGTCGGCGATGCGGGCTTCTTTTCGTGCGAGGCAAAGCGCTGAGAGAGGGCAATCGTTGCAGTGCGGTGCGCCATTTGGCATACAGACGGTCGCGCCGAGTTCCATGAGCGCTTGGTTCAATGTTGCGGAGGCCGGCCCCTCTTCGTAGATCGGCCGCAGAGCGTCTTCGACAGCGCGCTTCGTTGCGTCTTTGAGTACGTCGTCTTCGTAAAGCGTGAGCCTTGTCACGACGCGCAGCACGTTGCCATCGACGGCAGGGGCAGGGTGATGGCCCGCGATCGAGCTGATGGCGCCTGCTGTGTAGCGGCCGATGCCTGGGAGCGTAAGAAGTGTCTCGAATGCGAGCGGCATCGTGCCATCGTAATCCTTCATGATGACTTGCGCGGCCTTCTTGAGATTGCGCGCACGACTGTAGTAGCCGAGTCCTTGCCAGAGCTTCATGAGCTCGTCATCGGGGCAGGATGCGAGCGCGGCGATGTCAGGTAGCGCGGCGAGAAAGCGCTCGAAATAGGGTACGACGGCTGCGACGCGCGTTTGCTGCAGCATGATCTCGGAGATCCAGACGCGATATGGTGTCGGTTCCTCGCGCCACGGTAGCACGCGCGCGACGGTCGGATACCATGCGAGAAGCGGCATTTTGATAGCGAGTAGTAGGTCAGCGTGAGGGACGAAGGGAGCAGGCGTTTTTCTTTTTCGAGATAGGTTCATAAATGAGGGGTGCGGTCCTTTCTTTTGAAAATCGTTACCTCCATTTTACCATATCAGGGCTATCAGGGAAACGTGCTTCTCCTCTTCACAAAGCAGGATGGCGTGCGGTATAATAGGAGCAATTCATGGTACGGAATGTTTTAGGAGGGCTCGCTATGGCGATGGTGCCGAAACTCAATACGACGCAGTTTGATGAGCAGCGGCCGTTCACGGTCGTTGCTCCTTTTGAACCCATGGGCGACCAGCCGCAGGCCATTGAGGAGCTCGCAGCCGGTGTCGAGGCGGGGCAGGAGGCGCAGGTGCTCCTCGGCGCGACGGGCACGGGCAAGACATATACGATCGCGAAGGTCATCGAGAAGGTGCAGAAGCCGACGCTCGTCATCGCGCATAACAAGACGCTCGCGGCACAGCTCGCAAGCGAGTTCAAGACGTTCTTCCCGCACAACTATGTCGGATATTTCGTCAGCTACTATGATTTCTACCAGCCGGAGGCCTACATTGCCTCGACGGATACGTATATCGAAAAGGACGCGTCCATCAACGACGAGATCGACGAACTGCGCCACAGCGCGACGTGTTCGTTGTTCGAGCGACGTGACTGCATCATCGTCGCGTCGGTCTCGTGCATCTACGGCCTCGGCTCGCCAGAGAGCTACCATGAGATGGTGCTGTCGTTGCACAAGGGACAGACCGTCGAGCGCGACGCGATCCTGCGGAAACTCGTCTCCATCCGCTACGAGCGCAACGACATCGCGTTCGAGCGCGGCAAGTTCCGCGTGCGCGGCGATGTCATCGAGGTGTTTCCCGCAGGTTACAACAGCCGCGCCGTGCGCATCGAGATGTTCGGCGACGAGGTTGACCGCATCCTCGAGTTCGACACGACGACGGGCGAAATCTATGGCGAGCGCACGCATTCGATGATTTTCCCGGCATCGCATTACGTCACGGCGCAGGATGATCGGAAGATCGCTGAGCAGACGATCCGCGAGGAGCTCGCAGAGCAGCTTGCGAAACTGCGCGGCGATGGCAAGTTGCTCGAAGCGCAACGGCTCGAACAGCGCACGAACTACGACCTCGAAATGATGGAGGAAGTTGGTTACTGCTCAGGTATCGAGAACTATTCGCGCCACCTGACGCAGCGAAAGCCTGGCGAGGCACCATATACGCTGCTCGACTATTTCCCGGAAGATTTCCTCATCGTCATGGACGAGAGCCATGTCACGCTGCCACAGTTGCACGCGATGTATGCGGGCGACCGCAGCCGCAAGGTCTCGCTCGTCGAGAACGGCTTCCGCCTGCCGTCGGCGTTTGACAACCGCCCTTTGACATTCGAGGAATTTGCGGCGCGCATCAACCAGATCATCTTTGTCTCGGCGACACCAGGCAAGTACGAGCTTGCGCATGCACAGCAGGTCGCGCAGCAGATCATCCGCCCGACAGGCCTCCTCGATCCCGAGATCGAGGTGCGGCCGCTCGACGGTCAGATCGATGACCTGCTCGGCGAGATCAAGAAGCGCATCGAAAAGAACGAGCGCGTGCTCGTGACGACGCTGACGAAGAAGATGGCCGAACATCTGACGGACTACCTCAAGGAAGTCGGCATTCGCGTGCGCTACCTGCATTCTGACATCGCGACGATCGAGCGCGCGGAAATCATTCACGACTTGCGCGCGGGCGAGTTCGACGTGCTTGTTGGCATCAACCTGCTGCGCGAAGGCCTCGACATGCCAGAGGTCTCACTGATCGCGATTCTCGACGCCGACAAGGAAGGCTTCTTGCGCTCTGACACGTCGCTGATCCAGATCATCGGCCGTGCGGCGCGCAACGCGAACGGCCATGTCATCATGTATGCCGACCGCATCACGGACTCCATGCAGCGCGCGATTGACGAGACGCAGCGCCGCCGCATGATCCAGCAGGACTACAACAAGGAACACGGCATCACGCCGAAGACGATCGTCAAGCCCATCAAGCCGCTGATCGAGACGACGCTTGTCGCCGAGACAAAGGCGAGCTATGGCACGGGCGATGGCAAGAAGAAACGCAAGCTCACGAAGAAAGATCGCGAAAACCTCATCAAGACATTGACACGCGAGATGCAACAGGCGTCGCGCGCACTGGAATTCGAGCGGGCGGCCGAGCTCCGCGACATGATTCTCGAACTCGATGGCACGCTGCCGGGCGTGGCATCGAAGCCCGCGAAAAGGGCAGCGGCGAAGAAAGGATAAGACTTTGGAGAACAACGTCATCAAGATCAAGGGCGCACGCGCCCACAACCTCAAGAATATCAATGTCGAGATCCCACGCGACAAGCTCGTCGTCGTGACGGGGCTGTCGGGCTCTGGCAAGTCGTCGCTGGCGTTTGACACGATCTATGCCGAAGGGCAGCGGCGCTATGTCGAGTCGCTGTCGTCATATGCGCGGCAGTTTCTCGGACAGATGGACAAGCCGGATGTTGACAACATCGAGGGCCTGTCACCGGCCATTTCCATCGACCAGAAGACGACGAGCCACAACCCGCGCTCGACGGTCGGCACGGTCACGGAAATCTATGACTACCTGCGCTTGCTGTTCGCGCGGACAGGCCATCCGCACTGCCCGAAATGTGGCAAGCCCATCACGCAGCAGAGCGTTGACCAGATGGTCGATCAGATCACGTCGCTGCCGGAGCGCACAAAGTTGCTGCTTATGGCGCAGGTCGTGCGCGGCAAAAAGGGCGAGCATAAGAAGATCCTGCAGCACATCCGCCACGAGGGCTACGTGCGCGTGCGCATCGACGGCGAGGTCTACGACGTCAATGACACGATCCAGCTCGAAAAAAACAAGAAGCACACGATCGAGGTCGTCATCGACCGCCTGATCGTGCGCGAAGGCATGGAGCAGCGCCTCGCCGATTCGCTCGAGACGGCGCTGAAGCTCGGCGAAGGTGTCGTCTATGTGCAGATCGTCGGCGGCGAGCTCCTGATGTTCAGCGAGAATTTTGCCTGCGTCGACTGCGGCATCAGCCTGCCGGAAATCACACCGCGCATGTTCTCGTTCAACAATCCTTATGGCGCTTGCCCGGTCTGCACGGGCCTCGGCAGCCATATGGAGTTCGACGAAGCGCTCGTGCTGCCCGATCCGACGCTCTCCGTTGCGGGCGGCGTCTTTGCACCGCTCTCGAAGAATCCGCATTCGTATGCGATGTGCGTCATGACGTCGCTGCTTTCGGCGCGCGGCTACACGACGGAGACGCCCTGGCAGGAGCTCGACCACGCGACGCAGGATATGCTGCTGCATGGATCGGGGGAGGAGCGCTATCGCTTCCACTACACGAACATGTTTGGCGAGTACAAGGAGTACAATGTGCCATTCGAGGGCGTGCTGCCACTTCTCGAGCGCCGCTACCACGAGACGGACAGCGACGAGATGCGCGAGTCGTATGAAAACTACATGACGGAGATTCCCTGCAAAGCGTGCCATGGCGCGCGCTTGAAGCCGGAGACGCTCGCCGTGACGTTTGGTGAAAAGAACATCTACGAAGTCACGCAGATGACGATCCGCGAGGCCGACGACTTCCTCATGGGCGTCGTGCTGACAGCGCGCGAGCAGAAGATCGCGAATCAGATTTTGAAGGAAATCCATGCGCGCCTGACGTTCCTGCTCAATGTCGGTCTCGACTACCTGACGCTGTCGCGTGCAGCGGGCACGCTGTCGGGGGGCGAAGCGCAGCGCATCCGCCTCGCAACGCAGATCGGCTCGGGGCTGCAAGGCGTGCTCTACGTGCTCGACGAGCCGAGCATCGGGCTGCACCAGCGCGACAACAACCGCCTGCTCGCGACGCTGAAGCACCTCCGGGACCTCGGCAACACGCTGATCGTCGTCGAGCATGACGAAGACACGATGTTCGCAGCCGATCACATCATCGATATTGGCCCCGGCGCAGGCGCAAATGGCGGGCAGGTCGTCGCGCAGGGCACTGCCGAGGAAATCATGCAGGTGCCGCAGTCCATCACGGGGGCGTATCTCTCGCGGCGCAAATACATTCCCGTGCCCTCGCGCCGCCGCCCGGGGAGTGGCAAGTTCCTCGAAGTCGTTGGCGCAGCGGAGAACAACCTCAAGAACATCAACGTCAAATTCCCGCTCGGCACGCTGACGCTCGTCACAGGCGTCTCGGGCTCGGGCAAGTCGACGCTCGTCAACGAAATCCTCTACAAGGGCATCGCCTCGCGCCTCTACCATGCAAAGGGCAAGCCTGGCAAGCACAAGAAGATCAAGGGACTCGAGAACATCGACAAGATCATCGACATCGACCAGCAGCCGATCGGCCGCACGCCGCGTTCGAATCCTGCGACGTATACGGGCGTGTTCGACAGCATCCGCGAGCTGTTCAGCCAGACGAGCGAAGCGAAGATGCGCGGCTACAAGGCCGGCCGTTTCAGCTTCAACGTCAAGGGCGGCCGCTGCGAGGCGTGCAAAGGCGATGGCATCCTCAAGATCGAGATGAATTTCCTGCCGGATGTCTATGTGCCATGCGAAGTCTGCAAGGGCGCGCGCTACAACCGCGAGACGCTCGAAGTCAAGTACAAGGGCAAGAACATCTCCGACGTGCTCGACATGACGATCGACGAAGCATGCGAATTCTTCCAAAATGTGCCGCGCATCGCGCGCAAGCTCCAGGTCATCAAGGACGTCGGCCTCGGCTACATCAAACTTGGCCAGCCCGCGACGACGCTCTCGGGCGGCGAGGCGCAGCGCGTCAAGCTCGCGACAGAGCTCTCGCGTCGCTCGACGGGCCGCACGCTCTACATCCTCGACGAGCCGACGACGGGCCTGCATGCCGCTGACATCCACAAGCTCCTCGGCATCCTCCAGCGCCTCGTCGACGGCGGCGACACCGTTGTCGTCATCGAGCACAACCTCGACGTCATCAAGACGGCCGACTACATCATCGACCTCGGCCCCGAGGGCGGAAATGCCGGCGGCACGATCGTCGCAACGGGACGGCCGGAAGACATCGTCAAAGTGTCGGAATCGTATACGGGGAAATTCCTCAAACCGTTGCTCGAAGAGAAGCATGGATAAATTTCACAAGCACATAAAAAGGAACGGCTTGGGAGCTTCATCGCTTCCGAGCCGTTCCTCGTTCTGTTGGAATGATTCCAAGGACGCTTATTTCTTCAGCACCTCTTTGAGGATGTCCGTCATCGCCTGCTGCATCACGCGCATGACATCCTGCAGCACTGCGTTGTAGAGGTCGCCGCCGTCCGTGACGCCTCGGCCGTTCGCAGTGATGAAGTACTTGTGCGGATGCTCATTCGCCTTGTATGCCTCGTTGAGCTTGTCCTGCACGAGCTGGGTAAGTTCCTGATCCGTCATCTGTGTCACCTCTTTTCACCTGTCATACACTCTATTATACGACATGCGAGGCATTTTTTCCTTGTTTTTTTCTGGAGCAAGGCTGAGAAAATTTGCGATTTCGGTGAAATTTCATTCTAACAGCCACGTAAAGGCGGTTTAATACCCTCTGGGTATACTACGAGCATAGAGCTGTCGGCAGTTCATGGACGCTCTACAAAATCGAATGCAAAAAGAAATCAAGGAAACGTCTGACAATACGGGGGAGGTCGGACATGATGAGTAGGCAGAGAAAGATTGCCGTTGGCGTCGTGCTCGGAGCGCTATTGGTTTGCGGTGGCATCTTTGGCTACGAGCAGCATGCACAGAGCCAGCCGCATCAAGCGAATCGGCTCGTTTGCGCGTCGACGGAGCCTGGCATGCGGATGCGGGAAGTCGGGCCAGCCGAGGCAGCTGCGCGTATCGCTGAAGCGTTTGGTGTAGACCAGAACGAAGTGCAAAAAGCCATCGAGTCCAAGCGCGATTTCCGCGACATCGGCCGCGCGGCCATGCTCGCAAAAGTCAGCGGCAAGTCGTTTGCCGATGTGCTCGCACTCAAAAAAGCAGACAATACGTGGCGGGATGTCGAACAAGGCCTTGGCGTGACACGGGAAGCGATGCGAGATGCGTTCTGCGAGATGGAAGCGCGTCATCTCTCTGAGCAGAG
Organism: Selenomonadaceae bacterium; assembly: GCA_034186105.1. Taxonomy (GTDB): domain Bacteria; phylum Bacillota; class Negativicutes; order Selenomonadales; family Selenomonadaceae; genus Selenomonas_C. Next base: position 109,870 of record JAXGCE010000027.1, on the reverse strand, counting down.
CATCGTCGATCAGGAGACAGCACTGGAGCTCATCCGGAATGGCTACGAGGTCAATGACATCCGTGCCGCAGCTGTCCTAGCTAAAGCTTCGGGTAAGGACATCCAGTCTGTGCTAGACATGAAACGCATTAATAATCGATGGTATGATGTCGCGCGTGAGCTCGGCGTCGATGCGCATGGCCTCCATCTTGGCGATGGTTATGGTCCAGGGATGATGCATGACGATTTTGATCGTTGTGGCCCAGGATTCGATGATGGTGTTGTGACGGAATGACATAGCGGGATGGAGGTTTCGTCTTTGGAATCAAATTTCCGTTGTAAAGGGTTGACAACGTTACAGATTCGTCGTATGATAGGAACCATCAAGTGAAAAGTTGTAAATCAACGAACGGGAAAGAGTAGCTTGAACCGCTGTTGCATAGCGAGCCAGTGACCGGGCGACCGGAGGTGGGAGGACTGGCGGGCAGTATCAAGGGAATGGTCCCGGGAGAGTCCACAGAAAGGGCGCTGGAAAATAAAATCCAAGCGCACCGAGTAGGCTGGAACGGTTGCCTCCGTTATCGGGCTGGGGTATCAGGCGAACACCTCGTACCTGAGATAAGGCGCATGTTTTTGTGCGTGAAAGCTGGGTGGCACAGCGTATTTTCCGCCCCGGCAGGAAGGTTGTATTCCTGTCGGGGCGTTTCGTATATCTGGAGATCAGTAGAGAGAAACGGGGAGATTTTATGAAGGCAAAGCTTTGCGGCATGAAGACGCTCGCAGCGGCACAGGCAGCGGAAGTGGCGGGCGCATCGTTCATCGGCTTCATCTTCTGGCCGAAGAGCCACCGCTACATCGCGCCAGAGCAGGCGGCCACCATCGCGTCGGAGCTCCATCGCGTCAAGACCGTCGGTGTCTTCGTCGATGAAGCACCAGAGCGCGTCAATGCGATTGCCGCCGAGGTCGGGCTCGACTTCGTCCAGCTGCATGGCCACGAGGATGCGGTCTATGCTGCAAAGATCGAGCGGCCGCTCATCAAGGCGTACCGCTATGACGAGAGCTTCGATGCGCGGGTGGCCGCCGCATTCCCTGCAGCGTACATCCTGCTCGACAGCGGCACAGCGAAGCTGCCGGGCGGCACGGGGCAGCGCTTCGCGTGGCGCGAGGCCGCGCAGGCCGTGGACGAGGTGCCAGAGCTCAAAAGCAGGCTCCTCATCGCAGGCGGCGTGGCCGAAACAAATGTCGCAGAGCTCGACAGTATCTTCCATCCCTTTGGCGTCGATGTGTCCGGCAGCCTCGAAGTGGCGGGGGAGAAATCCATCGAAAAGATCACATCGTTCATGAACGCTGTCACGGCCGTGAACGGAGCAGATAAAGGAGCAGCAATATGAGAGACATCCTGGCAGAAATCGTAGAGCAGAAAAAAGATATCGTTGCGCAGGCAAAGCGCGACCTGCCGCTTGCGGAAGTGAAGCGCAGCTTGAAAGCTGGAACGTTCCGCATGGCGGAGCGTTTCGCGCAGGAGCCGTGGAGCCTCATCGCCGAATGCAAACTCCAGTCTCCCGCGAAAGGACGCCTAACGAAATCGCATTCCGTCGTCGAGCTCGCACATATTTATGAAGCAAATGGCGCGAGCATGCTTTCGGTGCACACCGACCCGCACTTCCTCGGTTGCAACGAAGATTTCCAGCGCGTCCGCAAGGAAGTGAAATTGCCTCTGCTGCGCAAGGATTTCGTCATCGACGAATATCAGATCTACGAGGCGCGCATGCTTGGCGCCGATGCGATTCTCCTGATCGCGCGCATCCTGACGCCCGAGCAGCTCAAAGCGTATCTCTACCTGACCTGGCGCCTCGGCATGGACGCGCTCGTCGAAGTGCACGACCGCCGCGACATGGAGGCCGCGCTCGCGACGCCGGCGGAATTCATCGGCATCAACAACCGCAACCTCGTGAGCTTTACGACGCACATTCAACAGACGCTTGACTTGCTGCCATACGCCGACCGCAGCCGCACACTCATCAGCGAGAGCGGCGTGTTCACAGCAGAAGATGCGAAGACGCTCTGTGATGCGGGCTGCGACGGCATCCTCGTCGGCGAGGGCCTCGTGCGAGCGGCCGATGTTGCGGCGCAGACGCGGTGTTTCGCGCAGATCGGCAAAGAAGCAAAAGCGACGGCATAAGCCGTTTTTGATAGAGAAGAAAAGGAGTCATCATCATGAATACAAAAGGTCGTTTCGGAAAATTCGGCGGACAGTACGTGCCAGAAATCGTCATGCCGGCGCTCAACGAACTCGAAGAGAGCTACGCGAAATACAAGGACGATCCCGATTTCCAGAACGAATTCCACACGTACCTGCGCGAATACGCCGGCCGTCCGACGAACCTCTACTATGCAAAGAAGCTCACGGAGCACTACGGCAAGGCACGCATTTTCCTGAAGCGCGAAGACCTGCTGCACACGGGCGCGCACAAGATCAACAACGCGCTCGGCCAGGCGCTGCTCGCAAAGCGCATGGGCAAGAAACGCATCGTCGCGGAGACGGGCGCCGGCCAGCATGGCGTCGCGTCCGCGACGGTCGCTGCACTGTTTGGCATGGAGTGCCATGTCTTCATGGGCGCCGTCGATGTCGAGCGACAGAAGCTCAACGTGTTCCGCATGAAGCTCCTCGGCGCGAAGGTCATCCCCGTCAGCTCCGGCACGGGCACGTTGAAAGACGCGACGAGCGAGGCCATCCGCTACTGGGCGACGAACATCACGGACACGCACTACATCATCGGCTCGGCCGTCGGCCCGCATCCGTATCCGACGATCGTGCGCGATTTCCAGAAAGTCATCAGCGAGGAAATCCGCGAACAGTCGAAAGAGAAGATCGGCAAGCTGCCAGATTATGTCGTCGCCTGCGTCGGCGGTGGCAGCAACGCCATCGGCACGTTCTATGATTTCAGGGGTGATAAGGACATCGTGAAAATCGGCGTTGAAGCGGGCGGCCGTGGCGAAAAAGAGGGCGACAATGCCAAGACGCTCTCGGGCACGGGCCAGCCGGGCATCCTCCACGGCGCGTACAGCTATTTGCTGCAGAATTCGGACGGGCAGGTCGTCGAAGCCTACAGCATCTCAGCCGGTCTCGACTATCCGGGCGTCGGCCCTGAGCATTCGTTCTTCAAGGACACGGGCATCGCGAAATACGTCTCCGTGACGGATCAGGAAGCGCTTGACGCGTTCCAGCGCCTGTCGGAAATCGAGGGCATCATCCCCGCGATGGAGAGCTCGCATGCGCTCGCATATCTCGAAAAGCTCATGCCGGAAACGACGAAAGATCAGAGCGTCGTCGTCTGCCTCTCGGGCCGCGGCGACAAAGACGTGGCGATGGTTGCGAAAGCACTCGGACAGGAAATCGAATAAATCGGAGGAATGACATATATGACACGCTTGGAACAAAAAATGGCCGCTCTCTCTGCAGCGGGCCGCAAAGGCATCTTCATCTATATCACGGCGGGCGCACCCGACACCCCGACCTCGAAACGCGCCATCCTCGAAGCAGAAAAAGCTGGTGCAGACGTCATTGAGCTCGGCCTGCCATTCTCCGATCCCATGGCCGATGGCCCCGTCATCCAGGACGCATCGGTCTGCGCGCTGAAAAACGGCATGACGACGAAGAAAGAGCTCGAAATCATGCGCGAGCTCCGCAAGGAGACGGACATCCCCATCATCGGCATGGGCTACATCAATGCGATGTATCATTACGGCTTCGAGCAGTTCGTCACGGATTTCCAGGCGGCGGGCATGGACGGCATCATCGTGCCGGACGTGCCGCATGAGGAATCGGGCGACATGCGCAAGATCTGCGCCGCGCACGACTTTCACCTCGCCGAATTCATCACACCGGGCACGACGCCCGAGCGCATGAAAGAGACGTGCACGGGCGCGACGGGCTTCATCTATTGCGTCTCGAACAACGGCGTGACCGGTGTCAAGAAAATCGACTACACGACGATCGGCCATGTCTGCGAGAATGCCCGCAAATTCACGGATACGCCGCTCGCTGTCGGCTTCGGCATCGGTTCGCCCGAAGCGGCCGTCGAGGCCGCCGAGCACGCCGACGCCGTCATCGTCGGCAGCGCCGTCGTCGGCCGGCTGCTCAAGGGGCAGTTCGACGAGGCCATGGCCTTCATCCACAGCCTGCGCATCGCTCTCGACGAAGCGTACAAAAACTGAGAAAAAAGTCATGCAAACTTCTGCCTCCCTCATTGAGGGAGGGGGACCGCGTTAGCGGTGGTGGGAGTGGCGAAGGTAGGTCATAGCTATTCGTTCGAATGTATCTGCGAAGGTACGTCTTCGCAGGTGGCAATCCTACAATCCCCTGCATCCTACCTTCGCCACTCCCTCAGTCAGCTTCGCTGACAGCTCCCTCGGAGAGGGAGCCTTAGGTTGAGTGCTTTTTCCCATAGGGCAATCAAATCACTCAGCCGCCACCGCGCATTCGCCGGACTCGTCGACGGCATCTGCCGGATCGTCAAGTCCTCACGCGACAGCAATGCTTTGTTGTAGTGCTTGAAGCACTGAAACGCCTTCCCGCCATTGCAGAGAATCGTATCAATGCGCGGCCACTCCTCGAGAAATTTCGAGAAATCATTCCCGATTTCCTCATGGATGGCTGAGTCGAGACTCCCTTCGCGCCGGCAGCTGGCAATCGCATCCCAGAGCGCGATATGGTGCGCGCGCAGCATCACGAGCCGTTCCTCATACACGGCGGGCGGCACGTCTTTGCCCGTGAGGATCTTCGTCATCATGGGCCAGAAGCGATTCTGCGGGTGCGCATAGTACTGGCTTTCCGCGAGCGACTTCACGCTCGGCATCGAGCCGAGCACGAGCACGCGGCAATCTTTATCGACGCTCGGCGGGAAGCCGATACACAGATCATCCCGTTTATCCATCACAAATCCACTCCATTTCGAGAACTCTCATTTCATCGTACCACAAAGGGAGGGAAACATCTACAATGGAACTCCTGCCAAACCTTGACGACTTCCAGAAACTCGCGGAGACGCGCAACCTCATCGCTGTCTCGACCGAGATCAACATGGATCTCGACACGCCTGTTTCCATCTATTACAAGCTTGTTGGCGACGAGAAAGGCTTCATGCTCGAATCTGTCGACACGACGCACCAGCAGTTCGGCCGCTTTTCCTTCATCGGCGCCGAGCCGTTCTCGCGCCTGCAGATTTTCAAGAACAAGCTCATGATCCAGGAGAACGGCCTCATGAAGAGCCTCGACGGCGATCCCGCCGCGACGATCAAGACGTATATGAAGAAGTTCCGCCCCGCGCTCGAGGACGCGAACTTGCCGCTTGCGAATGGCGGCCTCATCGGCTATTTCAACTACGAAGTCGTCACGACATTCGACCGCGTGCGCGGCCTCGACGTCGGCGAAGAAGAACTTCTCGGCGAGTTCATGCTCTGCCGCCTCCTCGTCGTCATCGACGCGCTGAAGAACAGCGCGCGCCTCATCTACCTCGCCGACCTGCGCGGCCGCGAGGCGAGCCCGGCGGAAATCTACGAGGAAATCGAGAAAAAGATCGCGCAGGTCAGGCGCAAGCTCGCTGCACCATATGTGCCGCAGGACGTCGAGACGCCGCAGCGTCGCGAAAAGCTCGACTTCCTCGCGAAATACGGCAAGGCGCCGGCCGACTTCATTGCCGCGATCGAACAGGCGAAAGAGCACATCTTCGCCGGCGACATCTTCCAAGTCGTGCCGTCGCGCCAGTTCCGCACGCACATCACGAAGCCATGCTTCCATTTCTACCGCCGCCTGCGGCAGGTCAACCCGTCGCCATACATGTTCTACCTCAATTTCGGCAGCACGAAGCTCGTCGGCGCCTCGCCCGAGATGCTCGTCAAAGTCGCGGGCAGCGACATCTACACGTATCCGATCGCAGGCACGCGTCGTCGTGGCGCGACGCAGAAAGAGGATGACGCACTTGCGGCTGACCTCCAGCAGGACGTCAAGGAAGTCGCAGAGCACTCCATGCTCGTCGATCTCGCACGCAACGATATCGGCCGCATCAGCGACGCTGGCACCGTGCGCGTCACGAAGCTCAAGCAGATCGAATATTTCAGCCACGTCATGCACATGGTCTCTGAAGTCACGGGCCATCTGAAGGACGGCTACACGCCGATGGACGTCTTGCGCGCCACGTTCCCCGCGGGCACGGTCAGCGGCGCACCAAAGCTCCGCGCCATGGAGATCATCCACGACCTCGAGCCCGTGCGGCGCGGCACGTACTCCGGCACGGTCGGCTACATGGATTTTGCCGGCAACATGGACATGTGCATTACGCTGCGCACGATGCGCATCGAGCACGACGACACGGCCGTCATCCAGTCTGGCGCCGGCATCGTCGCCGACTCCGTGCCCGAGCGCGAATATCAGGAAATCTTGCAGAAATCAAAAGCGCTGTTCGAAGTCGTCGAGGAGGTGGAAAATGATGTTGTTGATTTTAGATAACTACGATTCCTTCACCTACAACGTCTTCCAGCTGCTCAGCGAGCTCGGCGCCGACGTCGAGGTCATCCGCAACGACAAGACGTCAGTTGTTCAAATCCGCAAGAAACACTATCAGGCCATCGTCCTCTCGCCAGGCCCCGGCATCCCGAGTGACGCCGGCATCACCGAGGACGTCATCCGCGAACTCGGCGGCGAAGTGCCGATCCTCGGCATCTGCCTCGGCCATCAGGCCATCGGCGAAGTCTTCGGCGGGAGTGTCGTCCGCGCGGGCGAGATCGTCCACGGCAAGACTTCGCCGCTCCATCATAACGGCAGAGGCCTCTACGAAGGCATCCCCCAAGACATCCCCATCGGCCGCTACCACTCCCTCGTCATCGACCGCGAGACGCTCCCTGACTGCCTCGAAGTCACGAGCGACCTCGCCGACGGCACGATCATGGGCGTGCGGCACCGGACAAAAGACATCGAAGGCATCCAGTTCCATCCTGAGTCCATTTTGACACCGGACGGGAAGACGATGATGGAGAACTTCCTCAAGCATTTGTGAAACGAATCCGTTCGAGGTCAGCGTCTGGCAGGCCATCATGAAGATCCCGTATGGAGAGACGCGGACATATGGTGACATTGCCCGTGCTGTCGGGCGGCCGCGCGCCTGGCGTGCCGTCGCGGCGGCATGCCATCGCTGTCAGCTTTCCTACCTCGTCCCCTGCCAGCGCGTCCTCCGCGCCGACGACGGACTCGGCGAGGGCTCGGACAGCGAGTTGCGCAGGAAGCTGCTCGATCTGGAACAGTGGAATGTGGAAATGGGGGATGATGTTTGACGAAAACGCGTTGTATTAAAATCAGGAAGGTGAATCCATGAAACATACGTTTTTCTGCCGCATCGCCCTTGCTGCTTTGCTGCTTTTCGGTGCGGCGCTGTTGCCGGGGCGTGTTTCGGCGGAGGATCTCTGGGTGTATCAGGGACCAGACGGCATCGATTATTATCTGATGCCAGAGACGCTGGAGTATACGGATCATTGGTATGCCGATGTGAAGTTCGTGCGTGATGGCGAGATGAAATTCCTTGCGCGGTTCCGCTTTGTGCCGACGGGGAAGATGGTCGATGATCAGTACGAGATCGCGGCTGATATGTGGTGGCGTTCGCAGGGCAAGTGGATCGAGATGGGCAAGTCGCCAGAAGATGCACTGGCCACAGCACTCTGGGTCGATGGCATCTCGCCAATCATCTATGGCACGCAAGACAGTAGTGAGGCAGAAGACGGTAGCAACGAATGAAGCGTTGTTGCCGCTTTTTTTAGGACTTTGCGCCGTTTGCTTGTATGCGCTATAATAGAAAGCGGTACGCGATGTTTTCTATCGCGCAATTGAACTATGAGGGGAATGAGACGCACGGGATGAATTGCCGGCGAGAAGATAGATACGGGAAGTTTTTTGGAATGTTCGTGGCCGTGTTTGCGGTGGTTGCGATTGTGATGGGGAGTTTTTCTGGTTGCGCGTCAGCGCGGTCTTCAAAAGCTGCAAAAGCACAGACGTCGCAAGGAAAGGGGACGATCCTCTTTGTACCGCATGATGATCGCCCAACGTCGCGCGAGCAGTCGGCCGAGGCCGTGGAGAAGCTCGGCTATACTGTATTGATGCCACCGAAAGAAATGCTCGGTGGTCTCGAAGCCGGAAAACCGGACGAGCTCTGGCGCTGGACGGCGGCACAGGCGACGCGCGCAGACGCGGCCGTCGTCTCAACGGATGCGATCATTTACGGCGGCCTCGTGGCGTCGCGAAAGCACGAACTGAGCGCGGAGGAACTCGCGGAGCGCGTCGGCCGCATCGAGGAGCTGAAGCAGCTGAATCCGAAGATGAAGGTCTATGCGTTTGGATCGCTGATGCGCACGCCAGCGTCGGGCCCTGCTTCAGGCGGTGAGGAGCCGTCATACTATCTGACATATGGCTCGCAGATTTTCCGCAAGTCTGGGTTGCTTGATAAAAAAGATGCGGGCGGCCTGACGCCATCGGAGCAACAGGAACTTCGTCAGATTTCGAACGACATGCCGCTTGGCGTCTGGGACGACTGGATGGGACGCCGCGAGAAAAATTTCGCTGTTGATGAAAAGCTCATTGACCTTGCGCGGCAGGGGCAGCTTGATTACTTCGTGCTTGGCAAGGATGACAATGCACCTCTGTCGGCGACGCACATGGAGAGCCGCAAACTCAAGGCGGCGTCGGCCGATGTGCCGGAGAATCGCTTTCAGATGCTCGCGGGCATCGATGAGTTTTCGATGTTGCTCCTCGCACGCGCGGTCAATGATCTCTCGCATACGATGCCGTTCGTCAACGTCCAGTACAACTGGGGCGTCGGCGGTGCGATGGTGCCAGACTACTCCGATGAACCGATTGCGGATTCCATTCGTTCCGATCTCTTGATTGCGGGTGCCGTTGCCGTGCCCGATCCTGCGAAAGCCGATCTCGTGCTGCTTGTCAACACGCCACCCGATGGCCATATGGGCTATGGAAATGGCGCGGATAATGATGGTACGGATTACTACGATGCACGGAGCTTCGCGCAATTCGCGGGCAATTTTGTCGCGGCGGGTCATCGCGTGGCCATCGCGGACATTACGCGCACAAATGGCTCGGACAATGCGCTGATGAATGCACTCCGCGATAATGCGCTGCTATTTCGTCTCTATGGCTATGCGGGCTGGAACACGGCGACGAACAGTGTCGGTTTCGCACTTGGACAGGGCATGCTGAATGTGCGCCTGCCGGATGCCGATGTCGACCGCCTGCTCTTGGAGCGTTATCTTGATGACTGGGGCTACCAGTCAAACGTGCGCACGCAGGTGACGAGCCAGCTTTCCTGGCTCATGAACCCTGAAATCTATCTGAACCTCGGCCGCTATGAAGTGCCGACACAGCTCCGCGTGACACGTCTGCTGCGCCAGTTCGCGGCGCAGAATCTGCCGCCGTACCCGGGAGTCGATCATCTTGATTTTTACTTCCCGTGGCATCGCATGTTCATTGGCGGCGTCGTTCTGCCAGAAAAATAAGAAATCATTTCGGAGGTTATCGCTATGACAGTTCATTTCCATAAAATGGAAAAGATGGGAGCTGCCATCGGCATGGCATTTGCAATCGCCGTCTGCGCTGCAGGCGGCTTTTGTGATACGCAGATGGCAGCGCATGCCGAGGCCGCTTCACCTGCCGTGACGGATGAACGGGCGGAGGCGTCGTATTGGACAGAGCGGAATCCGGACGGCGAGCGCATTCTGATTTCGCAGGCGGAAATTGCGGCATTCAATGCAGAAATGCGCGAAAGGACGGAAACGCTCAAAGATCTCGCAGCGGAGCCTGTGACGGCAGATGTGCGTTATGGCGTGGCGACGCGGCGCGGGAATCTGCGCCTGACGCCCGTGCCGCCGGACGGCTCGCATTACGACGAGCAGCAGGCGACGGCCGTCGATCCGTGCGAGCCGCTGCTCGTCTATGAGGACAGTGACGATGGGAGATTTTCGCATGTCGTGATGCGGAACTACGAAGGCTGGCTCTCGAAGCGCGCATTTGCGCTGACGGATCGCGCGACATGGATGCAGTTTGCCGCGCCAGAGGATTTTGCCGTCGTGACAGCAGACAGCTGGAAACTTTATGACGAATCGGCTGGCAAGACGGCGCTCTATCAGATGGGGGCGAAGATTCCGCTTGCAAGAGCTCCATTGCGTGGCTATCGGGGAAAAGCAGGCGGAGAGCCATTGTTGATGGTGCCGTCGCGTGCCCCGGATGGCACGCTCGCCATCCACCCGCAGCCTGCCGTCTTTGATGATGACCTGCACCGCGGTTTTCTTCCGTGCACGGCGAACAACTTCGTGCGGCAGGGCTTCCGTTTTCTCGGTGATGTCTATGGTTGGGGCGGTCTCGATGACAGCGTCGACTGCTCGGCGTTCACGAGTGATGTCTATCGCTCCATGGGCATCGAGATTCCACGTGACGCTGACGTGCAGGGGCAGTCGCTGCCGTATCGCGTCGAGCTCCATGGAAAAACAGATGCCCGACTCGCTCTGCTCACGATTGCTTTCCCGGTCGGCACGCTGCTCTCGAATGACACGCATGTCATGATGTATATCGGGCAGGATGCAGACGGCACGCCGATGGTACTCCAGGCCATGAGCAGTTATTTTGATGAGACAGGCAAGCATTACCTGCGGCAGGTCGTGCTGACGACGCTGGTCTATCCGAATGCAGAGGGAAGGCCATACATCAAAGGCGTGAAATATCTCAGTGCGGTCAAGTGACTGCGAAAGGAAGGAATCTCATGAAACTCGCCATCATCGGAACGGGAAAGATCGTCCATGACGCACTCGATGCGCTCCAGCACGTACCGGACATCGAGCTGACGTCTGTCTTCGCGCGGCCGAAGAGTCGCGAAAAAGCCGAAGCGCTCGCGAAGGAATGGCACATCCCGCACGTCTATACGGACTATGCGCAGCTGCTCGCAGAAGACGCGGCGGATTTCGTCTACATCGGCCTCGTGAATACGGTGCATTATGATTATGCAAAGCAGGCGCTCGAAGCGGGCAAGCATGTCATCGTCGAAAAACCGTTTGCGCCAACATATGACGAAGTGAAAGAGCTTGTCGAGCTGGCGGAAAAGCAGCACTGCATGCTGCTCGAAGCCGTGACGCTCCTTTATCTGCCGAACTTTCGCGCCATGCAGGAAGCCATCCCAGAGCTTGGCACCATCCATGCCGTGCAGGCGAACTACTCGCAGTATTCGAGCCGCTATGACAAGTATCGCGCGGGCGTCGTGCTGCCGGCGTTCGACCCCGCGCAGGCGGGTGGCGCACTCTACGACATCAACATCTACAATCTCAACCTGATCTGCGGTCTGTTCGGCGCGCCAACGTCCGCGACGTATACAGCGAACATCGGTTTCAATGGCGTCGATACGTCGGGCGTTGCGACGCTGTGCTATGATGGCTTCTTTGCGACGGCCGTTGGCGCGAAGGATTCTGCGAGCCGCGGCTACTGTATCGTGCAGGGCGAGGATGGCTGGATGGAGCTTGAAGGCGCACCGAATGAATTGCCGCGCGTCGTCGTTCATGCAGGCGGCAAGGACTGCGTCGTCGAATCGAATGGCTATGAAAACCGCATGGTGCATGAGTTCCAGGCATTCGCGAAGATCTTTGCTACAGGAGACTGGGCGGCCGTACGTCGCAGCAACAAGCAGTCGCTCTGCGTCGCAAAGCTCGTTGACGAACTGCGGAAAAACGCAGGTATCTGAACCATCTGTACGTCAAGGAAAATGCTTTACCTCGCGTCGATTCTGTGATATTCTAGTGACTATGTGGATATAAAGGAAGCTTTGCTTCCATAAAAATACCTTTTGGAGGTAGATTGTTTTGAAGTACATGACAGGTAACGAACTGCGCGAGGCATATCTGCAGTTCTTCGCAGAGAAAAAAGGGCATTTGCGTCTCCCGAGCTTTTCGCTCATCCCACAGGACGACCCGACGCTGCTGCTGATCGGCGCCGGCATGGCACCACTGAAGCCGTTCTTTACGGGCAAGATGAAGCCGCCCCGCACGCGCGTGACGACGAGCCAGCGCTGCGTGCGCACGGGCGATATCGAGAACGTCGGCCGCACGGCGCGCCATCAGACGTATTTCGAGATGCTCGGCAACTTCTCGTTCGGCGATTATTTCAAGGGCGAAGCTATCCCTTGGGCATGGGAGTTCCTGACGGAGGTCGTCGAGCTGCCGAAAGACAAGCTCTGGGTCACGGTCTATCCGGACGATGATGAAGCCATCGAGATCTGGAAGTCCCAGCCTGGCTTCCCACAGGATCATGTCGTGAAGCTCGATGACAACTTCTGGGAAATCGGCCCTGGCCCGTGCGGCCCGGACTCTGAGATCTACATCGACCTCGGCCCAGAGCGCGGCTGCGGCAAGCCGACGTGCGGCGTCGGCTGCGACTGCGACCGCTACCTCGAGATCTGGAACCTCGTCTTCACGCAGTACGACCGCCAGGAAGATGGCTCGTACAAAGACCTCGCCCACAAGAACATCGATACGGGCTGCGGCCTCGAGCGCCTCGCGTCCGTCGTGCAGGGCAAGAAGACGAACTTTGAGACCGACCTCCTCTATCCGATCATCGAATACGCTTCGAAGGTTTCGGGCGTCAAATACGGCGAGGACGAGGCAAAAGACGTCTCGCTGAAGGTCATCGCCGACCACGCGCGCTCCATGGCCATCATGATCATGGACGGCATCCTGCCGTCGAACGAAGGCCGCGGCTACGTGCTGCGCCGCATCCTGCGCCGCGCGATCCGTCATGGCCGCATGCTCGGCATCACGGGCAAGTTCCTCGAGGGCGCGGTCGATGCCGTCGTCGAGATCTACAAAGACGCCAGCGACTTCGGCGAGCTCGTCGCAAAGCATGACTACATCAAGAAAGTTATCAGCATCGAGGAAGACCGTTTCGCCGCGACACTGAATCAGGGCATGGACCTCCTGAACAAGGAGATCGACGAGCTCAAGGCGGCTGGCAAAGACGCGCTGCCGGGCGAGATCGGCTTCCGCCTCTATGATACGTTCGGCTTCCCGTGGGAGCTCACGGAGGAAATCCTCCACGAGGCCGGCCTCGACCTTGACAAAGACGGCTTTGACAAGGCCATGGAAGAACAGCGGAGCCGCGCGCGTGCGGCGCGTGCTGCGAACATCCGCGTGCAGGTGCCCGATCTCTCGAGCATCGACGTGTCAAAGCTGACGGTCGATCCCGAGGCGAAAGAGGCGAAGGTCGTCGCCATCTGGAAAGACGGCAAGCTGGCCTCCGAAATCCATGATGGCGAAGAAGCGGGCATCATTCTCGAAAAGACGCCGTTCTATGCAGAGGGCGGCGGACAGGTCGGCGATGAAGGCTATCTGCTTTCCGAGTTCGGCCGCATCCATGCGACGAATGCGAAGAAGCTGCCGGACGGCACGGTCTACCACATCTCGTATGTCGAGGAAGGCCAGCTGAAGGTCGGCGACACGGTCAAGATCGAAGTCGACCAGACGAAGAAGCTCGCATCTGCGCGTAACCATACGGCAACGCATCTGCTGCAGGCCGCGCTGAAGCGCGTCGTCGGTGACCAGGTCAACCAGGCCGGTTCGTCCGTCACGCCGGAGCGCCTGCGCTTCGACTTCACGAATTTTGAGCCCGTCTCGGCACAGCAGCTCGCCGATGTCGAAGAGCTCGTCAATAACGAAATCCTCAAGGGCATCGACGTCGAGATCTCGCACATGAGCCTCGACGAGGCGAAGAAGGCCGGCGCGATGGCGCTGTTCTCTGAAAAATACGGCGATGTCGTGCGCGTCGTCAAAGTGCCGGGCTTCTCCATGGAGCTCTGCGCGGGCTCGCATGTCAAGAACATTGGCCAGATCGGCGCGTTCAAGATCGTCGCCGAAACGGGCGTCGCGTCCGGCGTGCGCCGCATCGAGGCGCTGACGGGCAAAGCCGCGCTCGACTACCTGAACGGCAAGGGCGCGAAGCTCGCAGAAGCTGCCGCGAAGCTTAAAGCATCGGAAGACGATGTCCCGACGGCCATTGACAAGCTGCTCGAAGAGAAGAAGACGATGGAGTCGCAGCTCGCCGAAGTCGCAGAGATGCGCGAGAAAGCGGATGCGAAGAAGCTGCTCGCCTCGGTCGAAGACGTGAACGGCGTGCCCGTTGCTTGCGGCGTCGCGCATGCGGCAAACATGGACGAACTGCGCGAAGTCGCCGACCTCTCTGCGAGCAAGCTCGATGGCGGCGTCGTCGTGCTCGCCTGCGTCAATGACGGCAAGGTCAGCCTCGTCGTCAAGGCATCGAAGGATGCCGTTAAGAAGGGCGTTCATGCGGGCAAGGTCATCAAGGAAGCCGCAGCCATCGTCGGCGGTGGCGGCGGCGGCCGTCCCGACATGGCACAGGCCGGTGGCAAGAACCCCGATGCCCTGCCGAAAGCATTTGACAAGGCTGTCGAAGTACTGAAAGCACAGCTTGGCTGATTTGGAGGCTTTTCCATTTTGGAAGTTGATATCACAGAAAAAGTCAAGAAAGTCATGAAGTTTGGCCCCGTCGCGCTCATCGTGATCGCCGTGCTCTGCGCAGGCGGCGTTTGGGCGTACCAGCACAGCCAGAAAGGCCTGACCGTCTACGACGCGAAAGTCGCGAGCACGATGGTCGGCGTCAAGGCAAAGGCAGACGGCACGATTACGGAACTCGTCGTGCAGGACGGTGACCATGTCGAGGCTGGCGACGTCATCGCGCATGTGCAGGCGAAAGTCACGGACGAGGACATCGCGCAGCTCGAGCAGAATGCGGAGCTCGCGAAACAAAGCCTCGCGCAAGTGCAAAAAGGCCAAACCATTACGGTGCCGCAAGCCAGCACTCCAGCACCCGCGCCCGTCGTGCAGTCCTCGGGCAACTCGCAGGCCGTCGCCAATGCGCGTGCGCGTCTGAACCGCATGAACGAGCTTTACCAGATGGGGGCCGTCAGTGCGAAACAGCGTGATGAAGCAGCGGCTGAACTCGCTTCAGCGGAAGCAGCTGCGACGCCTGCGCCTGTCGTTTCTGCTCCCACGCCATCCGTGCCGCGCACGATGACGCAGGCACCGAATCCTGAAGTCGTCAAGCAAGCGGAACTCGCTGTCAAGCAGGCAGAAGCCGCACTCGAGAATGCGAAGCAGGATGCCCAAATGACGGACATTGTCGCGCCCGTCACGGGTACGGTCTACCTCGACGAAGACACGCAGGAAGGCAAAGACCTCAAGGCCGGGCAGACGATCGCGAGTATCGGCGACGATGCGGATGTCTGGGTCGAGGCCAAACTTTCGCCGACGCAGAAAGATAGCATTCGCCTCGGCCAGTTCGTGAGTTACACGATCAATGGCAAGAAGTATCAGGGCACGGTCACGGACATCAAGGATCCAGCCGATCGTAGCATGGATGCAGAGGTTGATGCTTCGAGTGATGCGACGAGCGGTGAAGAGAGCAGCGGTAGTAGTACCGAGCCAGAGCAGAAACCTGCGCCGACTGCAACCGAGGGTAGCGCTGATGAAGACGACGGCCGTCTCACGGTTCGCATCTCTTTGCCAAAAGACGATGCCGCGGGCCTGCGTCCTGGCATGGAGGCAGTCGTGAAGTTTTCCTTAAACAACTGATATAACATCAGGCAACATTGAAGTGCCGGTACCGCATGAAACGCCATGCAGGTACCAGCTTTTTCTTGTTATATTGGCAAATTGACACCACGCAAATTATATAGACTTTAAAATATCTTGCTGAAAGAGGACAGAGGTGCTATACTGAGACACATAAAATAAGGGATTGATTTCAAATGCCTTATTTTAAGTGAAGAATTTTCAGGGAGGAATTGGGATGAAACAAGTTGCAAGGTGGATCGGATGTCTCGGCATCCTGTGTCTCCTGATGCTGGTACCGTTGCAGGTAGATGCCGCAGCGGTCAGCATCCTGGAGCATCCGACGGTTGGCGTCATGAATTTCGAGAACCGAGCGATTACGTCTTCTGAGTGGAAAGGCGAGGATACGTCTTCGATTTCGGACTATGTTTCGGATGAACTGACGAATACAGGAAAGTTTCGGATGGTGGAACGCACACAGCTCAAATCACTGCTCGATGAACTTCATTTGCAGATGACGGGCCTCACAGATGCATCAACGAATGCACAGATCGGCAAGCAGCTTGGGGCGCAGTACCTCGTCGTTGGTAGCATCACGGGCCTGACGACACGCCGCTCAGAGGGCAGCGTTCTCGGTGCGGGGCAGAAGAAATATCGCGTGACGGCGACGATCACGATGCGCATCGTCGATGTGGAGACCGGTGAGATCGTCCTGGCCGCGCGCGGCGTCGGCACGGATACGAACAAGCTGACGCGCGCACCGTTCAACATCATCCGTATCGGTACGGATGATGTTGATAAGCAGCAGGTCGTCAGCGCGCTTGAAAATGCTGCATATGATGCCGTTGAAGGTGATCGCGGCATCGTAGCGCATATGGAAGGACGCAAGGCGCGGCGCAGATAAGAGGAGGTTGTCAGTATGAAGCATGGGATATCTTGGTTGCTTCTCAGCATCCTCACGGTCAGTTGCCTGCTTTTCGGCAGTAGCATCGGACAAGCGGCGCCTTTTGGCAGTTCGCTGGACAATACCGCAACCCTTCTCGTCTTGTCGATGAAGAATAAGACCGGGTATGCGGACATGGGGCCGTACATTGGCTCTGCAGAAGAAAATTTCCTGTTTGAGCTGCAGGATGCAGACGTCTTTGCACATATCCATGGCGAACGCGATTGCCGGAAAGTGCTTGACGAGCAAGCGTTTCAGCAGACGGGGCTCACGAGCACTGCGGTTGCCACGATGGCCGATTCTGTGAAAGCACGGTATGTCCTTTACAGCAGCCTTACGGGCCTGTCGGTCAAGCGTAGCGCAGGCAGACTTGATGTTTCCACAGGGAGTGGCTATCAGGACACGGCGCACGGCAAGACGGAGAAAGTGAAAGCGATGATTTCCGTCAAAGTCGTTGACCGCCAGACGGGAGATACGATCTTCCAGGGACATGGCGAAGGCGTGTCGAGAGAATTCAAGCTCAAAGAAGGAATGTTGCAAGTTCGGGTTGGCACAGAAGCGGCGACGGAAGAGGCATGCAACAATGCCATCATGAAAGCCGTCGAAAATGTCATTGAAGGTGACAGCGGCTTGCGACAGACATTACTTGGGAAAGGATGAGGAAGTATATGAAGAAAAAGGGGATCCTTGCTACAGCGGCTGTGCTGGGATGCTTGCTGAGCGGAACGGTTTCCGCAGAGCAGCCAGCGGCGCAGACGTATCGCACGATGCTCCAGCAAGGCACGTTCTATTTGGAATATCAGCGTGACAACATGAACTATGTCTTGCAAGAGCAAGGCGGCGAGCGTCAGGCAAAATTGAAGGGCAATGGCAAGAAAGACAACTGGCAGACGGAAGCGATCTTTAAGAATCAGGCCTACTATAAATATCAGCTGGATGGGAAGAATGATTCGTATCTCCGTCTGCCAGCGGAAAAGATGGGCAGCACGCTCTTGAATGCGACAGAGCATTGGGAGACGGTAAAAGCGAAACTGGCCCTTCCAGATGAGCTCATGGCATTTGATTGGGCAGATAAATTCTCCACCCATGCTGCAAGCCAGGCACAGCCGACCTATACGGGCACATCGCAGCGTACCGTCGATGGTGTGACGTATGATTGCGATCAGTATGTCAGTGAAATTCATACGCAGGCAAATACCGTATCGGGCAAGATCGCTTACAACATGCTCTATCAGAGCGGAAAGCTCGCGAAGGTGCAGGAGATCTTGCTATACCAGGGCAAGGAGATTCCCGTCGATACCGTGACGATCGTGCAGCTGACGGATCAGATCCCGCAGGGCTCGTTCACGTTTGGCAAGCCGGTCAAGGTCTATGCGGCAGGCCAAGGCGACCTCAATGAACTTTTGGGTAACAAGGTCGAAGTCGAACAATTGGGAGGTGCTGCGAAATGAACGTGAAGAAACTCTTTGCTGCTGCAGCGACAGGAACGTTCTTGATGACGTCGATGGTGCCGATCGCGTCAGCTGCGCGGACGGACGCGTATCGCGATATGCTCGCGAAGCACAGTTGCACGGTGAAGTATGAAAACATCACGCCAGCGGAGCGCATCCACAATCGCGACAAAGTCAGCCTGACAGAGAGCCTCGGTCGCATGAAGACACCGGAGCTCTATGCGAACCAGCCGTATCAAGGTGTCTTGGTCCTAAATGGCGATGACAAGTACGTCGAGGTGCGCTATCCAGATACCGTCCAATGCGAATTGACGAAAGGCGAGGATGTCTATCGTTACCAGGGCGATATCAAGAAAGACTCCGTGAAGTATCATTCGAATGCGGGGAAAAATCAAGTCAGCGCTGATCCTGTCGATCAGGAAAGCCAGTTGCTCTATGGCGAGAACTTCGGCCCTGCAGATGTGTCGCAGCTCTTTAGTGTCATGTTGACGCCAGAACAGAAGCCCGCAGGCATGCCGTACTATTATTACGTCAATGGTGGATCACTCGAAAATGGCTTGACATATGAAGATTATCGTGCAGATTACGACAACGGCCTCGGGGCCGTCCGCTACTATTTCCAGGGCAACCAGCTCGTAAAAATTGCCGCTGCGAAATATCAGCGCCGTGCGGATGGCTCGCTTGATGGCCAGAAGTGCATCCTCAAGATCAATGAATTCTCCGCTACACCGGAGGCCAGCTATTTGAATCTACCGGATGGGATGAAAGTAACGGATAAGAAAAAGGGGAATGGAAATGAAAAAGAGAAACGTAGTTCTCGCGGCCCTCTTGGCCTGCTTGGCGGGATTTTCTAATGTCGAAGCAGCAGATGCTCCTGCAGCGCAGGAACCTGCCGTGCATCACAATCCGACCTGTGTGCTCATGAAATTTACAGACGATACGCGGTTTAAGAATCTGGATTCTGCGGATCGTTTTTCGGATCTCGTCATGGACAAGCTCGTCACGAGCCAAAAGTTCAATTTGAAAGAAACGAAGCCGATTGCCCAAGACATGGAAAAGATGCTCTATGATGAGCGTCAGCCTGAGTATGTGGCAGCGAAATCGGCGATGGAGAGCGGAGATTTCAGCGCTGTTTTCGAAAGCCCGGCATTTGCTGACCAATCGGCACAGTCCATCGCGACAGCAGAAGTCGGCCAGACCGTCATGCCGTCGCTGACGTCGAAGATCGGCAAAGATCACGATGCGGAATATCTGTTGCAGGGTACGATCCAGTCCATCGGAACGGGGACGTGGATGGATACGGATTACAATACGGGCAAGGCGATTTTAAGCACAGCTCTCAACTATATTCCAGGTCTTGGTGGATTCGGTGGTATTTTCGGGAGTGTCATCAACAACTCGTCCCAGACAGATGCTGGAGTCGGCGTCATCGCTGACATGCGCGTCATCAAGGCTGACACAGGCGAAGTCGTCTGGTCGAAGCGCGAGACGGGGCGTGGCAAGGTCAGCAATCTGACGATCGGCGGCATGCACACGGGCAGCACGGAAGCCTCGGAGAAGGAATTGACGAAAGCGCTCGATAAAGTTGCAAAAAAACTCGTCGATGATCTTGTGGATGATTTGGCGGAGAACAAGCTGTTCCTGCATTGAGGGAACGAGGAAAATGCATATGAGCAAGAAGTTGGGGCTGGCTATCGTTTCTTTTTGCCTTTGTATCGGGATGTTGCTGGCGTTGCATCCAGCAGAGGCCGCTGTCCGACCAGGTGCTTCTGTCGCCATCGTGTCTGTGGGATTCTATGGACAGAATGACGTGGAGACGCGCAAGATATTGGCGGGCAAAGCAACGGAATTCGTAGGCGAATACATGTTCAAAGGCTCGAAGCTCAAGGTTAAGGACATGGAAGAAGCTCTGCCAGAGCTGAAAGCGAATGGTGTCGATACTGAAGGTAATATCACGCAAGACGATGCGGCGAAGATTGGAAAGCTGCTGAACGCAGATTATGTCATCTATGGCAATATCATGAGCTTGTCCATCACGCATGATTCGACAGGCGTTGTCGTCGTGGAGACGGAATCTGTGATCGCCAACACGGATATGATGCTGAAGATGGTGGATACGCATACGGGGTCGATCGTATCGACGGGACGTGGCAAAGGGAGCTCCCGTCAGACGTCAGGGTCGGTCATCGTACCAACGAATACGACCGTCGGTATGTACCAATGGGGCAGTGATCAACTTTCCCAGGAAATCGTGGATCGCGCGGTCATCGAGTCGTCCGAACATGCTGTCCAGGAACTCTTGAAGAAGATCAACATGCAGAAATAAGATCGAAACCGAAGCTTACGAAATTCATGCTTTAAGGCGGTTGCAGCGTTTTGTTGCAGCCGCCTCTTTTGCGTGCAGGCTTGCATGAATGGAAAAGCTGTGTTACAATGAAACAAATTTCGCAAAGTAAAGGAATAAAGTCAGGAGTGAGAACGTAATGACGAATCCGAAATTGCACGATGAGCTCAGTGAGCAGCTGTGCCAGGCGATCTTGTCGCTCAAGACGATCGAGGAATGCTATCAGTTCTTCGAAGATATCTGCACGGTCAGCGAGCTCAAGGCATTGTCTCAGAGGCTCGAAGTCGCACGAATGCTCAGTGTCGGGCATACGTACGACGACATCGTCGAGCGGACGGGCGCGAGCACGGCGACGATCAGTCGCGTGAAACGTTGCCTGAACTATGGTGCGGATGGCTATAAGACCATTCTTGCGCGTCTGCCGCAGAAGGACGAATGAATCGATCATGTCGAATGGATAGGAGAGACACCCATGGGAAATGAGAAGCAGGTCTTGGAGATCCCGTATGGCACGCGCGACTATCTGCCGGGCGAGGCGACGGGCAAGCGCGCCATCGAGACACAGCTCGCGCGGCTGTTCGCGCTCTGGGGCTATGACGAAGTCGTGACGCCGACGATCGAGTATCTCGATACGCTGACGATGGACAGCGGCCGCAGCTTGTCGCCACAGCTGTTCAAGCTGTTTGACAAAGGTGGGCGGACGCTGGCGCTGCGGCACGAGATGACGACGCCGATTGCGCGTGTCGTCGGCAGCCGCCTCAAAGATGCGCCGCTGCCGTTGAAGCTCTCGTACATCAGTAGCGTCTTCCGCTCGGAACAGAGCCAGATGGGGCGCCAATGCGAGTTTTATCAAGCGGGCGTCGAGCTCATCGGCAGCGCGTCGGCGGCGGCCGACGCGGAAGTGCTTGCGCTCGCGATCCAGAGCCTGTTGCGCTCGGGACTCAAAACGTTCCAAGTCTGCCTCGGACAGGTCGAATTCGCGGCAGGCATCATGGAACAGTATCGCCTGCCTGCCGAGTCGCAGGAAGCGCTGAAAGAAGCGCTCGAGCAGCACGATCTCGTGGCCTATGACGCCGCTGTCGAAAAGCTGCCGCTGGCGGCGTCTGCGAAGAAAAATTTGCGCCAGCTGCCCGTGCTCTCGGGCGGCGAAGACGTGCTGACGAAAGCGTACGGCCTCGCGCTCGGCGAGAAGAGCCGCCGCGCGCTCGACAACCTCAGCGCCGTCTACCGCCTTCTTGCAGCGTATGGCGTCGAGCGGTTCGTGCGCTTCGACCTCGGCCTCATCCGCGATTTCAGCTATTACACTGGCATGGTGTTCGAGGTCTATACGGCAGGGCTCGGCTTCCCGCTCGCGGGCGGCGGCCGCTATGACCACATGCTGTCGGACTTTGGCTGCGCCTGCCCAGCGACGGGCTTCGCGCTCGGTATCGAGCGCGTGCTGCTCGCACTCGAGCGGCAGGGGCTAGGCGCACCTGCGCAGGCGAAAGATGTCTTCGTCGCCTATGCGGCGGGCAAGGAGGCCGAGGCCGTCAACCGCGCGTCGAGCCTCAGGAGCGAAGGCAAGGCGGCCGAGCTCGCGCTCGTACCGATGACGAAAGAAGACGCGGCGGCCGCGCAGCAAGAGAAAGGCTACGCCGCGCTCGTCTATCTCGCATGATCGGACGTGTCCGACAATTCGTCCGTGCCATCACAGCGCATGTCACGGCGGCAGATCGCGCGTATGTCGCAAGCGTGCTGCCAAAAGAGGCGCTGCCGCTGTTCTATGCGATGCATCGCGCTGACCAGCGGCACGCGCTGAATGTCGCACAGACGGCGCGGGAGCTTGCGAAAGCGCGGCAGGCGGCGGGAGAGTCAGTGGATATCGCATTCCTCGAACGCTGCGCGCTGCTGCATGATGTTGGGCGGCGCAAAGGCGACCTTGATATCTTCGGCAAAGTGTTCTGCGTGCTCGCTGTTTACTTTTTTCCGGTGCGCGCGCGGCGCTGGGCCGAGGATGACACGAGCCGGATGCTCACAGTCTACTATCATCATCCTCGCATCGGCGCGGAACTGCTGCGCGGCATCGGGCTGGAGCGTGAAGCGGAGGTCATCGAACGGCATCATGAGGCGGCGTCAGCAGACGATGCGATCGAGCTGCGATTGCTACGTCTGGCAGATGAAGCAAATTAAACGCTTGACGTTTACAGGTTGACATGTTATCATAAGTGACATATTCATTACGTTACTGCTTTACTAAAATAAAGGAAGAAGAAATATGCAGACAAGCGATTCGGAATATCTGACGGTGGCGCTGCCGAAGGGGAAGCTCTTTGGGCTGTCGGCGGATCTCTTCCAGAAGATTGGCTATACGGCGGACGGTCTCTCCGACAAGTCCCGCAAGCTCATCATCACGAACGAGGAAAAGAAGATCCGCTTCATCGTCTCGAAGACGGCAGACGTGCCGACGTATGTCGAGTACGGCGCGGCGGACATCGGCGTCATCGGCAAGGACGTGCTGATGGAGTCGCAGAAAGATGTCTACGAACTCCTTGATCTCGGTTTCGGCAAGTGCCATCTGATGATGGCCGTCCATCGCCCGGACAAGCGTCCGACGCTCATGGACTACGCGCATACGCGTGTCGCGACGAAGTTCCCGCATATCGCCGAGCAGTTCTTCAATGAGCACGGCATGCAGATGGAGTACATCAAGCTCAATGGCTCCATCGAGCTCGGGCCGATCGTCGGGCTTTCCGAGAGCATCGTCGACATCGTCGAGACGGGCACGACGCTCAAGGAAAACAATCTCGAAGAGATCGCCTACATCATGGACGCCACGGCCCGCCTCATCGCGAACCGCGTGAGCTTCAAGCTGAAATTCGACCGCATCCACCAAATGGTGGAGGATTTGCGGCAGGTACTGGAAAGCGAGGAACAGTGAAATGAGGATTGTCAGGGCAAAGGAAGTCGGGGAACGCGAAGTCGAGCGGCTGCTGACGAAAGCGGCATTTGACGAAGTCGAGCTCAATCCGAAGATTCGCGAGGGCAACAAGGAGCTCTTTGGCAAGGACATGAGCGCGGCCGAGCTCGTCCGCATGATCGTCAGCGACGTGCGCAACGATGGTGACAAAGCCGTCATGCATTACACGAAGCTCATCGACAAAGTCGATCTGACGCCCGAGAACATGCTCGTCAGCGAAGAGGAATTCGCGGCGGCCGAAGCGGCAGCCGATCCTGCCGTCGTCGAGTCGCTACGGAAAGCGGCCGCGAACGTGCGGCGCTACCACGAGGAGCAGAAGCCGAACTCGTGGATGACGTATCGCGATCAGGGCTCGATCCTCGGCCAGTCCATCATCCCGCTCGACCGCGTCGGCATCTATGTGCCGGGCGGCACGGCGGCCTATCCGTCGTCCGTCATCATGAACGCCGTTCCGGCCTCCGTAGCAGGCGTTGGCGAGATCATCATGATGGTGCCGCCGAAAAATGGCAAGATCAATCCGTACGTGCTCATCGCGGCGCGCGCGGCCGGTGTCAAGAAAATCTACAAGATCGGCGGCGCACAAGCCATCGCGGCCATGGCGTTCGGTACGGAAACCGTGCCGCGCGTCGACAAGATCACGGGTCCGGGCAACATCTTCGTGACGCTCGCGAAGAAAGAAGTCTATGGTCATGTCGATATCGACATGCTGGCCGGGCCGAGCGAGATCCTGATCGTCGCGGACAAGACGGCCGACCCCGTTTACACGGCCGCCGACATGCTGAGCCAGGCCGAGCACGATCCGCTGGCGTCGAGCATCGTCATCACGGATGATGAGCAGCTCGCGGAGAACGTGGCGAAGGAAGCGGAACAGCAGCTCGCAAAGCTGCCGCGCCGCGAGATCGCGCAGGCGTCCATCGATCGCAATGGCCTGATCGTCGTAGCTGACGACATCTTGCAGGCCATGCGCTTTGCGAATGTCTCGGCGCCGGAGCACATGGAGCTGCTCGTCGACCAGCCATTCCAGCTGTTGCCGTATGTGCGCCACGCGGGCGCCGTGTTCCTCGGCGCGTATTCGCCGGAGCCCTTGGGCGATTATTTCGCCGGCCCGAACCATGTGCTGCCGACGGGCGGCACGGCGCGCTACTATTCCGTGCTGAATGTCGAGACATTCATGAAGCGCACGAGCATCATTTCGTACACGCAGCCCGCGCTCGAAGCCGTCTCGGATGACATCATCCGCCTCGCAGAGACGGAAGGCCTCGGCGCGCATGCCAATGCCATCCGCCTGCGCCGGAAGTGATGTTTGATGATGAAGAGATTCGGAGGAATGGATCTATGTTGAAATATCGTCCGGGGCTTGCGGAACGCCCCTCGTATGAAATGGATGAAAATCCCTACCAGATCACGCTGAACGCGAACGAGAGCACGCTGAACATGCCGCCGATGGTCGAAGACCGTTTGATGGGGCGTTTCGCAAGCGTCGCGTTCAACCGCTATCCGGGCGCGACGGACTACATGAACCTCATCGAGCAGATTGCGAAGAATTTCAAAGTCGGCACGAACCAGGTGCTCTTGGGCAATGGCTCGTCGGAAATCATCGAGAAAGTCTTTTATTGCTTCGGCAACGCGAAGACGTCGAAGATCGTCTACCCGCAGCCGTCCTTCTCGATGTATGGCATCTATGCGGCCGCTGCCGAGGCACAGGGCATCCCTGTCGACCTCGAGGATGACTACACGTTTGACGCGGAAAAATTCGTCAAGACCGTCGTCGAGAACAAGGCGGCGCTCGCCGTCGTCTGCAATCCGAACAATCCGACGGGCACGGGCATCCCGCTCGCGGACATCCAATACATCGCTGACAACATCCCGATGAGCACGGTGTTCCTCGTCGATGAAGCCTACATCGAGTTCTATGGCCAGTCGGCCATGGGGCTGCTCAAAGACTATCCGAACATGATCATCGCGCGGACGTTCTCGAAAGCGTATGGCCTCGCATCGTGCCGCGTCGGCTATGCGATCGCGTCGCCCGAGATCACGGACATGATTGGCAAAGCATTCATGCCATATCACATGAACACACTGTCACTCGTGACGGCGGATGTCGTGTATCAGATGCGCAGCGAGTACGTGCCGCGGATCCAGATGACGATTGCCGAGCGCAAGCGCGTCTATGAGACGTTGAAGCAGGTGGATGGGCTCACGGTCTATCCGTCGGAGACGAACTTCGTGCTGTTCCGCACGGAGAAGGCCAAGGCTCTGACGAAGGCGTTCGAGCAGGCGAGCATCGGCGTGCGCCATTTTGGTAGCGCTCCGCGTCTCGAGAACTGCCTGCGCGTCTCCATGGGCACGCGCGAGGAAAATGATACGTGGCTGAAGGTGCTGAAGGACTTTCTGGGAGGTGCGCAGTGAGCGCCCGCGCCGCCGCGGTCGAGCGCCGCACGGCCGAGACGGGCATCCGCCTTGCGCTGCATCTTGACGGTTCGGGCGAGGCGGACATCCATACGGGCATCGGCTTCTTTGACCACATGCTGACGCTCATGACGGCGCATGGGCTCCTCGACCTCGCGCTCGTCTGCGACGGCGATCTCGAAGTCGACGGGCACCACAGCGTCGAAGACATCGGCATCGCGCTCGGCGACGCCTTCAAGAAAGCGATTGGCGACAAGAAGGGCATCCGCCGCTATGGCACGTTCTACCTGCCGATGGACGAGTCGCTCGCATTCGTCTCGCTCGATATCAGCGGTCGGCCGTATCTGGTCTACAAAGATGAGGGCGAGCCCATGGCGCCGATGATCGGCAATTTCGACACGGAGCTCGTCGAAGAATTCCTGCGCGCGTTCGCCGTCCATGCAGGGCTGACACTCCATGTGCGCGTGCTCTATGGCCGCAACTCGCATCACAAAGTCGAGGCCATCTTCAAAGCCCTCGGCCACGCCCTGCGCATCGCCGTCGAACACGACCCGAAAGTGACGGGCGTGCCGTCGACGAAGGGAATGTTATAACTTCTGCGAAGGAGTTGATAATAGATGATAGCAGTTATAGATTACGGTGTAGGCAATCTCTTCAGCGTCGAAAAAGCCGTCGCGGCGCTTGGCGCTGATGTGCAAGTGACGAGTGACAAAAATGTGATTGAGCGTGCTGATAAGATTATATTGCCTGGCGTCGGCGCGTTCGGCGATTGCATGAAGAACCTCGAGGCGACGGGCTTGATCCCGACGATCAAGTCCCTCGTCGCGGACGGCCGCCCGATGCTCGGCATCTGCGTCGGCCTGCAGATCTTGTTCGACGGCAGCGAGGAGAGCCCGGGCGCGAAAGGCCTCGGCCTCATCCACGGCATGGTGAAGCGGATCCAGGCGCCAGGCCTCAAGATCCCGCACATGGGCTGGAACTCACTGTCGATCCGCGCCGAGCGCGAGCCTCACGACCTCTTCGCAGGGCTCGCTGAGCATCCCTATGTCTACTTTGTGCACAGCTACCATGCTGTGCCGGACGATCCCGCCGTCATCACAGCGACGACGGAGTATGGCGAGCAGCTGACGGCCGCCGTCGCGAAGGGCAGCCTGCAGGCGACGCAGTTCCATCCCGAAAAATCCGGCGACGTCGGGCTCGCCATCCTGCGCAATTTTATCGAACATTGAGGAGGCACACTATGAGAATCTATCCAGCCATCGACATTCGCGGCGGCAAGTGCGTGCGCCTGTTCAAAGGCGATTTTGCGCAAGAGACGGTGTTTTCCGACAGCCCGGCCGACATGGCGAAAAAGTGGGAAGACGAGGGCGCGGAGTTTTTGCATCTCGTCGATCTCGATGGTGCGCGCGCTGGCCATTCGGAAAACCTCGCGACGGTGCGGAACATCCTCGCGGCCATCAGCATCCCCGTCGAGCTCGGCGGCGGCATCCGCACGATGGCGAACATCGACGAAGTGCTCGCACTCGGCGTGCGCCGCGTCATCCTCGGTTCCGTCGCCGTGCGCGATCCCGAGCTCGTGAAAGCGGCATGCAAGAAATACGGTGACCGCATCGTCGTCGGCATTGACGCGAAAGACGGCATCGTCGCCGTCGATGGCTGGGGCGTCCCGGGCGATGTCGATGTCATCACGCTCGCGAAACGCATGAAGCAGGCAGGCGTCGCGACGATCATCTACACGGACATTAGCCGCGACGGCACGCTCGCGGGCGTCAACGTGGAGGCGACGGCAAGGCTCGCGCGTGAGAGCGGTGTCGCGGTCGTCGCGTCGGGCGGCGTCAAAGACCTCGCGGACATCCGCGCTTTGAAGCCCTATGAGAAAGACGGCATCGAAGGCGTCATCGTGGGCAAATCGATTTACACGGGAAGCCTCGACTTGCAACGCGCTATTGAAATCGCACGAGAGGGGGAGTAAAATTGTATACGAAACGGATTATTCCTTGCCTCGACGTCAAGGACGGCCGCGTCGTCAAAGGCACGAACTTCGTCGGCCTGCGCGATGCAGGTGACCCGGTCGAGCTCGCGGCGCGATACGATCAGGAACGCGCAGACGAGCTCGTGTTCCTCGACATCACGGCCTCGAGCGACAAGCGCGACACGATCGTCGATGTCGCGCGCGGCTGCGCGTCGAAAGTCTTCATCCCGTTCACGATCGGCGGAGGCATCCGCACGGTCGAAGACATGCGCAAGATGCTGAAGGCGGGCGCGGACAAAACGTCGCTGAACACGGCAGCCGTCAAGAATCCCTCTGTCATCCGCGAGGGCGCAGAGCGTTTCGGCCGCCAGTGCGTCGTGCTGGCCGTCGATGCCAAGCGCAGCGGCGACCATCGCTGGGAAGTCTATGTCAATGGCGGCCGCACGCCGACGGGGCTCGACTGCCTCGAATGGGTGCGCCGCGCGACAGAGCTCGGCGCGGGCGAGATTTTGCTGACGAGCATGGATTGCGACGGCACGAAGGACGGCTATGACATCGAGCTCACACGTGCGGTCTCGGAGGCCGTCGACGTGCCCGTCATCGCGTCGGGCGGCGCAGGCAAGCTCGAGCATTTCTACGACGTCTTGACGCTCGGCAAAGCCGATGCCGTGCTCGCGGCGTCCGTGTTCCACTATGGCACGTACACCGTGCGCCAGGTCAAGGAATATCTGAAATCCCGTGGCGTCGAAATGCGCTTTTGATGTGGAGGCTGAATCAGAATGAGTGTTGATATTTCCAAAGTGAAGTTTGACGAGAACGGCCTCGTGCCTGCCATCGTGCAGGAGGAGAGCGGGCAGGTGCTCATGCTCGCCTACATGAACAAGGAATCGCTCGAAAAGACGATCGAGACGGGGCTGACGTGGTTCTGGAGCCGCAGTCGGAAATGCCTGTGGCAGAAAGGCGAGACGAGTGGCAACATCCAGCAGGTCAAGGAAATCTCGTATGACTGCGATGGCGATACGCTGCTCGTACGCGTGCACCAGCGCGGCGTCGCGTGCCATACAGGCACGTATTCGTGCTTCTCGGGCCGCCGCCTGCATCCAGAGGACAGCGGCAAGAATGTCGTCATCGTGCCGCTCGAAGAGCAGCAGTCGCTCGCTGTCGTGCTGAACGAGCTCTATGACGTCATCAAAGACCGCCAGCTCCACCCGATCGAGGGCTCGTACACGAATTATCTGTTCGACAAGGGGCAGGACAAGATCCTCAAGAAAGTCGGCGAGGAAGCCGTCGAGACCGTCATCGCCTCAAAGAACAACGTGCGCAAGGAAATCATCTACGAGATGGGCGATCTCTGGTATCACTGCCTCGTGCTGCTCGCGTTCCATGGCATCTCGCCAGAGGAACTTTTCGCCGAGCTCATGAACCGTCGCAAGGGCGGCAGCTATCACAAGTTCACGGGCAAGACGGGCGTCCGCCCCGACATGTGAGGCAGGTTCGATGGACTTCTATGAAAATGAACAAGCGTTCCTCGCTGACACGCTGGACATCGCGCCGCAGGACACGCCGTTGAAGCAGGGCGCGCCGATCCCACCGCCGGAAAAGCCCGTCGCGCCGGGCACGAAGGTCATCCCACTGCCAGAGCCCGAGCTGCTCGCCGACCATGAGGTCAGTTTCCTCGAGATGGTCGAGCTCCGCGCAAGCGTGCGCAGCTACAAGGATACGCCGCTGACGCTCAAAGAGCTCTCATATCTGCTCTGGTGTACGCAGGGCGTCAAGATGCCCGCGCCGAAAGGCGGCAGCATGCGCACGGTGCCGAGCGCGGGCGCGCGTCATGCCTTCGAGACGTATCTCTACATCCAGCGCGTCGAAGGGCTGGCGCCAGGCTTCTATCGCTATCTCGCGTTCGAACACATGCTGCTGCCGCTGCATCTTGACGACGCAGCAGGCGCGTCATTCGTCGCGGCGTTCCGCGCGAAAGGCGCGGTTGAGCAGAGTGCCGTGACGTTCGTCTGGGCGGCAAACATTGCGCGACTCACGTATATTTTCGGCAAGCGAGCCTACCGCTATGCATTCCTCGATGCCGGCCATGTCGCGCAGAATCTTTATCTCGCATCATGGACGCTTGGCGCGGGCTGCTGCGCCATGGGTGCGTTTGACGACGAGGCCGTCGATGATGTGCTCGGACTTGATGGAAAAGAGGAATTTGCAGTCTATGGCGCGACGGTCGGCAAAGCAGCAGGCGTCGGGCCGACGGCTACAGGGAAGGGAATGGACGCGTGATGCAAGTCGTTTTCGGATGTCTCCTCGCGCTGCTCATCGCCCTGTTCGTCTTTGAGACCGTACACAACCTGAAGCGCGATTCCTTTGCCGTCAAGCTCGTCGACCAGTACGAGCACGACCTCGGCAACCCCGCGCTCGTCGACGAGATCGTCGGCTTCATTGAGCATGACTGGAAGCTCAAGCGCGTCTGGCGCCGCGAGCATGGCACGAAGGACGATGTGCGCCGCCTCATCAAGCACTTGATGCTCTGGGCAAACGTGCGCAAAGGTCATCGCTTCTTGCCCATCACGTCGTTCTTCTACGTCGGGGCGCTTGAATATCTCTTGAAGAACAAAGACGGCGAGCCAAAGCAGCTCGCCATGAAGATGATGAAGATTTTTCATTTTTGACAATCGCATATGAGAAAGGAATGGTAGAAATGTCGATCCTGGGAGCTATCGCTGTGCCGCATCCGCCGCTGATCATGCCGGAAGTCGGCCATGGGGAAGAAACACGCATCCAGAAGACCATCGACGCCTACCGCGAGGCAGCTGTGCGCATCGTGCGCCTTTCGCCCGACCTCATCGTGCTCACGAGTCCGCATACCGTCCTGTATGCGGACTATTTTCATATCTCGCCGGGCACGGGAGCGGTCGGGGATTTCGGCCAGTTCCGTGCGGCGGGGCTCTCGGTGCGCGTGAGCTATGATGAAAGGTTCGTGCGGCGGCTCGCAGCGCTCGCGGAGGCGGCAGGCCTGCCCGCGGGCACGCTCGGCGAACGCAATCCCGCGCTCGACCATGCGACGATGATCCCTGTCCGCTACTTGCAGGAGGCAGGGTACAAAGGCAGGTTCGTGCGCATCGGCCTGTCGGGGCTGTCATTTGCGAAACATTATGAGCTCGGCCAGCTCATCGCGCGCACGGCGGCAGAGCTCGGAGTCAAAGTCGCGTTCGTCGCGAGCGGCGATCTTTCGCACAAGCTCAAGGACGACGGGCCGTATGGCTTTGCCGCGGACGGCCCCGTGTTTGACGCGCGGATGCAGGACGTGTTTGCGTCTGGCGATTTCTTGAAGCTGCTGCTGACGCCTGCCGATCTCGCAGAGAATGCGGCCGAGTGCGGCCTGCGGTCGTTCTGGATCATGGCGGGCGCGCTCGACCGCCTCGCTGTTGATGCCGAGCTGCTGTCGTATGAAGGGCCGTTCGGCGTCGGCTATGGCGTTGCGTCGTTTCTCGTCACGGGGCGCGACGAGGCGCGGAACTTCGGCGAGCAGGCCGAAACAGAGGAGCGCCGCCGCCTTGCGGTCATCCAGGAGCATGAAGACATCTATGTGCGCCTCGCGCGGCTGTCGCTTGAGACGTATGTGCAGTCGCATGGCTATGCAAAATTGCCGGACGGCCTGCCGCACGAGCTCACGGGCGTTCGCGCCGGCGCGTTTGTCTCGCTGAAGAAAGACGGCCGTCTGCGCGGCTGCATCGGCACGATCCTGCCGACGCAGGACAGCCTTGCGCAGGAAATCTTGCGCAACGCGATTTCGGCCGGCACGCAGGATCCGCGCTTCTCGCCTGTGACGGCCGACGAGCTGCCGAGCCTCGTCTATGACGTCGATGTGCTGACGACGCCCGAGCGCATCGAGAGCCCCGCAGAGCTCAATGTCAAGCGTTATGGCGTCATCGTCGAGAGCGGCGGGCGGCGTGGCCTGCTGCTGCCAGACCTCGCGGGCGTTGACAGCGTCGATGAGCAGATCGACATCGCGCGGCGCAAAGGCAATATCGGAAAGAACGAAAAAGTCACGCTCTACCGCTTCGAGGTCGTGCGCCATGTCTGAGGCAGGGAACAGGGAAGGAGGCAGATCGCGATGACGGCACAGGAAGAATCCAGCGGCGTTCGCTGCGAGCTCTGCCCGCATCATTGCCGCATCGCCGACGGCGGCGTCGGCCTCTGCGCGGCGCGCGGCAATCGCGGCGGCAAGATCGTCTGCATGAACTATGGCAAGCTCACATCCATCGCGCTCGAACCCATCGAGAAGAAGCCGCTGTATCATTTCCACCCGCACACGCCGATTCTCTCTGTCGGAAGCTATGGCTGCAACCTGCTCTGCCCATTTTGTCAGAACTATGAGATTTCGCGTGCGAAGGATGGCGACCTGCGCATGGAGGTGCTTTCCCCAGAAGCGCTTGCGCAGCTCGCGGCTGACGCGCACGCGCAATACGGCAACATCGGCGTCGCCTTCACGTATAACGAGCCGCTTGTGAGTTATGAATACGTCCTTGACTGCGCAAAGCTGCTCCGTGTGCAGCACCTATCCGTCGTCCTCGTGACGAATGGGCAGATCTGCGCCGAGCCGCTCGCAAGGCTCCTGCCGTACATCGATGCCATGAACATCGACCTCAAAGGCTTCACGCAGTCGTTCTACAACTGGCTTGGCGGCGACCTCGAGACGACGAAGAACGCGATTCAGATGGCCGTCGCATCTGGCGTCCATGTCGAAGTCACAACGCTCGTCATCCCCGACAAGAACGACAACGAAAAAGAGATAGACGCCGAAGCCCGCTGGCTCGCGTCCATCTCGAAAAACATTCCGATTCATCTTTCCCGCTACTTCCCGCGCTATCACTGCGACATCCCCATGACGCCCGTGGCAACGCTCCAGCGGCTGGAACAGATTGCAAAAGCACATCTGACATATGTTCATCTTGGCAACGTTTAAATCGTTTCATTCTCTGCCATTTCCATTTTTTTCGCCGCGCGCCGCTCATACCACCATGCGCCGACAATCAGCACGACGGCCAGCACGACGACGACGATCAGGCGCGTCGGGTCTTCCTGCTGCGTGATCGTGTCATGGCCGATGATGGCCTCGATGCCTGTCGAGGGGAATTTGCCGACGAACGACGCGATGACGTAGTCGCGCATGCTCATGGCCGAGAGCGCGCCGAGGGCGTTCAGCAGCACGCTCGGGAAATACGGCACCATGCGCGCGACCAGCATGACGACGAAGCCGCGCTTGCCACTGTACTTGTCGATATTCGCAAGCGTCTTGTGCTTCGCGATGATCTTTTCTGCGGCCTCGCGGAAGAAGAACCGCAGCAGCACGAAGCCCAGCGTCACGCCGACCGTCTCGGCGACGACGCTGAGGAAGATGCCCCAGAAGATGCCGAAGATCAGCGTGTTCGCCGTCGAGAAGATGATGGCAGGCGGGAAGCCGAGCGCATTGACGAAGAGCGTCAAGAGGAAGCTGAACACGACAGCCCACGTCCCGAACGACTGGATGTACTCCGCCGTCTCCTGGATGTCGCCGCGCGCGAGCAATCCGCAGAGGTGCGGGAAAAAGTCCGGATTCGCAATATGGATGACGAGCAAGAGCAAGACAATGGCCGCCGCAGCCCCGGCCTTGACGAGCCCCATGGATTTTTTTGGCAGGAAAGACAAGGAAAATCGTCCCCTTTCACAATCTTTGCTCGTTATTATATCATTTTTATCATGGAGATTACATGATTTCTATGGTAAAATAAAAAGGATTATTGAATCAAGGCAGAGGATGGGGTCATGTGAAGCGGTTCGTCAGCTGGTGGAAGAGTGCGGCAGGAGCTGCGGCGCGAGCGGGGGTGCTCACGGCGCTGCCGATGCTCGCGGGGCTCGTGCTCGTCGCGCAGATGGCAGCGGAGGCGGGGGCGTATTTCCCTGCGGTCTATGTCGTCGCGGCGGCGCTGGCGGCGGTCGGTGCGCTGGCGTTCTCGCGGCTCGGCCTCGCGCTGGCGCTCGGGCCGGACCTCGTCGTGGCGGGCTGGCTGTTCTCGTTGCTTGTCATCTCGCATGGCCTGACGCTCGGCCAGCTTTACGCGCTCTTGGCAGTCGTTTCGCTCTGCGCGTGCCTCGCGGCGTTTTCAGGACTGGCCGCGCGCATTGTCAGCGCGGTGCCGGAAGCCATCCGCGCGGCGCTGCCCGTGGCACTCGGCGCGATG
The DNA here is from genome assembly GCA_034186105.1 of Selenomonadaceae bacterium. Lineage (GTDB taxonomy): Bacteria > Bacillota > Negativicutes > Selenomonadales > Selenomonadaceae > Selenomonas_C. The sequence continues at coordinate 75,935 of JAXGCE010000027.1, read as the reverse complement.
ATGATGCTCTGGGGATTAGAGCAGGGGCGGATGCTTTTGGCGTCGCCCGTGCATCTCGTGATGCTCGGCGATTTTGCCGATCCGTTCGCGTATTTCAGCCTGCTCGGCCTTGTCGTGATCCTCGGCCTGCGGGCGCTCGGCGTGCGGCAGGCCATCGGACTCGGGCTCATCATCACGGCGCTGTTGTCATTCATTGAGGGCTTCTGGATCGTACCGCCCGCACCGTTCTATGCGCCGGAGGGGCTCGACCGCGCGGCGGGCTTGTTCCTGCTCGCGGGCGAGGGCGATGCGAAAGCATTCGGCAGTATGGCGGCCGTCGCGCCTTGGTTGTTCCTCGCGTTGCTTCTGCGTTTTTATGGGACGTGGCAGGCGCTCGGCACGGGACGAGGCGCCCTGCCAAAGCAGCCGCTCCGCATCGTCTGCGGTTTGAACTTCCTAGCGGCTCTCCTCGGCATGACGCCGATGACGGCTGCGCCGGAGTCCGCGCTCGCGGGCGAATCGGGGCGGGCACATCCGCGCGCCTATGCATGTGGCGTTGCAGCAGGGCTCGTGTTCCTGCTGTCAGCTGAGCCGCTCGCGAAGGAGCTCGCGTCGTTTCCCGCGATGCTCGTGCCATGTATCATCGTGGCGGGCTTTCAGCTCGTCGCGCGGGCGCGGCTGGACTGGGCAGGCACGGACCTCGCGGAGCGGGCGGCGGCCGTCGCGCTCTGCGTGCTCGTGCCGCTGACGTATGACATGGCGCTCGGCCTCGCAGTCGCAGTGATTGCCTATGTGCTCTTGAGCGTTCTTGCCGGCCGCACGGAGCGTGTCACGCGCACGATGCGCGTGCTGGCGGCGCTCGCGGTCGTGCTCTTGTTTTCGGATGCCTGGCTGTTCTGATGAGATTCGTGGTTTTGTGATAGATTTTGGGGAATCAGTAAAGAAAGGAGCATCCCTTCATGCAGCAATTTGATGTTTCATTCGGTCGTTTCTTCTTCGTCGGCGCTTTGGCAGGCGCATTTGTATTTTCGCTTCCCTCTGCGACAGAGGCGCATCATCTGCAGGTGCAGCCGCAGGTGGAAACGAAAGTGGAAATGCAGGGCGTGCGCCCAGGACATTCATCTGCGGCTGTTCAGCATGGCGTGCGGCCAACGCCGGAGGGCACGACACGCGTCGTGCCACGGTCTCTCAATGATCGTATCCAGGCGATTCTGCATCCGGTAGAGGAGCCTGTACCAGAAATGATGCAGCAGGTGCAGGTGCCAAAGACGGTTTCGGCCTATGACGACTCGATCATCGGCACGCCGCTTGCGACGCAGGAACAGTGCGTCAAGTATCTGCTTTCCTACAACCCGGCTCCGAATATTTCGTGCACGCCGCAGCAGCTCGTTTCCTTCTATTATCAAGAAGGCGAGCGTGAGGGCATCCGTCCCGATGTCGCATTCGCGCAGGCACTGAAAGAGACGGGGTTCTTCCGCTATGGCGGCGATGTCGTGCCGTCGCAGAACAATTACTGCGGCCTCGGCACGACGGGCGGTGGCGTGCGCGGCGCGGCGTTTGCGACGCCGCAGCTCGGCGTGCGCGCCCATATCCAGCACCTGCTCGCGTACGCTTCGACGCGTGAGCCGCAAGAACCTGTCGTCGATCCGCGCTACAGTCTCGTGCGTGGCACGTATGGCGATACGACACTTGGTGCATGGAATGACCTCAATGGCCGTTGGGCCGTACCGGGCAATTCCTATGGCCAGAGCATCCTGTCGATGTTCCGCGCCATCCTTAGTGAATGACAAGTATTTTACGATATAGAGAAAGGATGACCACCCTTCGATGATTACCACAAACAACCTGAGCCTCCAGTTTGGCAAGCGCGTCCTCTATAAGGACGTCAACCTCAAGTTCACGCCGGGCAATTGCTATGGCATCATCGGCGCGAATGGCGCCGGCAAGTCGACGTTCCTGAAGCTGCTTTCGGGCGAGCTTGAGCCGACGGGCGGCACGGTCGAGGTCACGCCAGGCGAGCGCCTTGCGGTCCTGAAACAGGATCATTATGCGTTCGACCAATATCAGGTGCTGCGCACGGTCATGATGGGCCATCCGCGTCTCGTCGAGATCATGGACGAGAAAGATGCACTCTACGCCAAGCCCGATTTTTCCGATGAAGACGGCATGAAGGCGTCGGAGCTCGAGGCGGAGTTCGCTGAGATGAATGGCTGGGACGCGGAGTCTGACGCCGCAAAGCTCTTGAACGGCCTCGGCATCCCAGACGACAAGCACGAGCTCATGATGTCGGAACTCACGGCAAAGGAGAAAGTCCGCGTGCTCCTCGCACAAGCGCTGTTCGGCAACCCGGACATCCTGCTCCTCGACGAGCCGACGAATCATCTCGATGTGCAGTCCATCAACTGGCTCGAGAACTTCCTTGCCGATTTCCCGAACACGGTCATCGTCGTCTCGCATGACCGCCATTTCCTGAACCAGGTCTGCACGTACATCTGCGACGTCGATTTTGGCGAGATCCGCCTCTACGCCGGCAACTACGATTTCTGGTACCAGTCGAGCCAGCTCGCGTTGCAGCTGCAGAAAGAGCAGAACAAGAAGGCCGAGGAAAAGATCAAGGAACTGCAGAACTTCATCGCTCGTTTTGCCGCGAATGCCGCGAAGTCGAAGCAGGCGACGAGCCGCAAGAAACTGCTCGACAAGATCAAGGTTGAGGACATCAAGCCGTCGTCGCGCCGCTATCCGTACATCGCGTTCACGCCCGACCGCGAGGCTGGCGACCAGCTGCTCATGGTCGATGGCATCAGCAAGACCGTCGATGGCGAGCCTGTGCTGAAAAATGTCAGCTTCACGCTGAAGAAGGGCGACAAAGTCGCATTCGTCGGCCCGAACACGCTCGGCAAGACGATGCTGTTCAAGATCCTCATGGGCGAGGAGGAGCCGGACAGTGGCTCGTTCAAATGGGGCATCACGACGACGCAGGCGTATCTGCCGTCCGACAACTCCTCGTATTTCGACGATGTCGATCTGAATCTCGTCGACTGGCTGCGCCAGTATTCGAAAGACCCGGACGAGACATTCGTGCGCGGATTCCTCGGCCGCATGCTGTTCTCAGGCGAGGAAAGCCAGAAGAAGGCGAACGTCCTCTCGGGCGGCGAGCGCGTGCGTTGCATGCTGTCGCGCATGATGCTCTCGGGCGCGAACGTGCTGCTCTTAGACGAGCCGACGAACCATCTCGACCTTGAATCCATCACGGCGCTCAACAACGGCCTCATCGCGTTCCCCGGCACGGCGCTCTTTGCGTCGCACGACCACCAGTTCGTCCAGACGATCGCGAACCGCATCATCGATATCACGCCGGACGGCGTCGTCGACCGTGTGACGACGTATGACGAATTCCTCGCGAACGAGACGGTGCAGCAGCAGATTGCGGCGAAGTACAAGGACGCCGAAGACTGACAACGTACAGCGGGCGCTCGTAGCATCAGAAGCGCTCGCAGCAGCTTGAACCAAAGGACACCACCATGCTCAGAAAACTGTTTTCCAACTTGAAACACGAACAGCGAAAGGACGCAGTCTCGGCGGTCCGCCTGCGCGAAATGGTGGACGTCCTGCGCAAGTACGATGTCGTGCGCGGCCTGTCGCCAGAGAAGCTGCGGCACATCCTTGAAGACCTCGGCCCGACGTTTGTCAAGCTCGGCCAGGTCATGAGCATGCGCCCCGACTTTTTGCCGCAGGAATACTGCGACGAGCTCATCAAGCTCCAGACCGAGGCGAAGCCGTTACCATTCGAGACGATCATCGAGACGATCGAGCAGGAATACAGCCGCAAGTGGGACAAGGTCTTTGCGTCCATCGACGAGACCGTGCTCGGCTCGGCGTCCATCGCGCAGGTACACAGCGCCGTGCTCACGACCGGCGAGCGCGTCGTCGTGAAAGTCCAGCGACCCGGCATCTACAAGATCATGGCGCGCGACATGGTGCTGCTGAAACGCGCGGCGCGCCTCGTCAAAGTCGTCAGCAAGTCGCAGGACGTCATCGACTTTGATATGGTGCTCGACGAGATGTGGTCGATTGCGAAGCAGGAGATGGACTTCCTCATCGAGGCCGACCACATCGAGGAATTCACGCACCTGAACCACGACGACATGTTCGTCTCGTGCCCGCATGTCTACCGCGAGCTCACGACGCAGCACATCCTCGTCATGGAATACATCGACGGCGTGCCGATTGATGATTTCCAGGGGCTCAGCGCGCGCGGTGTCGACGTGACCGTGCTTGGGCGGCGGCTCGGCGAAAACTACGTCAAGCAGATCATCGAGGACGGCTTCTTTCATGCTGACCCGCATCCCGGCAACATCTGGGTGCGGAATGGCCGCATCGTTTGGCTCGACCTCGGCATGATGGGGCGCCTCTCAAACCGCGACCGCACGGCCATCCGCAAGGCCGTCATGGCGCTCGCGAACCATGACACATTCGAGATGAAGACGGCCGTGCTCGCGCTCGGCGTGCCGCGCGGACACATCAACCACACGGCGCTTTACCAGGACATCGACGCGCTGATGGCGCAGTACAGCTCGCTAGATTTCCGCGAGCTCAAGATGGGCATGCTGACGCGACAGATCATGAACATCCTGCGCGTCCATCACATCGCCTGCCCACAGGGGCTGTCGATGTTTGCGCGCGGCGTGCTGACGATCGAGGGCGTCATGCGCCTCGTTTGCCCGAAAGTCAGTTTTGTCGAGATTTTTGCAAAGAGCTTGCAGCTCAATTTCAAGAAGAACTTCAGCTGGCGCGAAGAGGCGCAGAAAGCGCGGCGCGAGGGCTACATCCTCCTGCGTAAGTCCATGCAGCTGCCGGAGCAGATCTCGGACATCCTCAAGATGACGATGAGCGGACAGACGAAGGTGAACCTCGACGTTACGGGCTCGGAAGAGCCGCTTCGCCACATCGACAAGATGGTGAACCGTGTCATCGTCGCTGTACTGACGGCAGCTTTGCTGCTCGGCTCGAGCACGATCTGCACGACGAATATGACGCCGAAGATTCTTGAGATTCCACTCCTCGGCTTTTTCGGGTACCTCATCGCGTTTTTCTTGAGCATCCGACTCATCTGGGATATTCATAAAGGGCGATAAAAGCGACGTCCCGTGTGGCTGGTTATTTCCCCATATATCGGAAGTACGTCTCCCGCATCTCTTTGCGCGACAACGCACTCGGCCATAGTTCGCCGACGGAACCTTTCCGCATGGCGGCGGCGAGGTGGTCGTAAAGGTCCGGAATGGTCTCTTCGAGTTTTGCGATGAGTTCCTTTGCGTCTTGACGCACAGTGTGACCGTCGTGTGGACACGGGGATTTTACGGGCGTGAAACCGTGGTAGTTGATCGCCTCGCGCGTTTCGCTTTCGCGGAAGTAGATGAGCGGGCGAATGACGGTGAGGTCTGTGCGGTCGAGGTACGTCACGGGCGTGAACGTCGTGACCTGTCCTGACCAGAGGATGCTCATAAGGAATGTCTCGACGGCGTCGTCATTGTGGTGCGCGTAGGCGATCTTATTGTAACCATGCTCCTTGGCGTAGCGATTCATGGCACCGCGGCGGAAGAACGCGCAGGTGTAGCATGGCGTCTTGCCGCCTTGCGCCTCGATGGCGCCCGCGATGTCGACATCGGCGGTGCCATACGGGATGCTAAGCTCCGCGAGGAACGCGGCGATGCGCTCCGTGTCAAATGGCGTGTCGGGGAACATCGGGTTGATCGTCAGCGCGCCGAGTGTGAAGTCTTTTTTGAGCCGCTCGCGCAAGATGGCGAGCGCGTAGGCGAGGAACATGCTGTCCTTGCCGCCGGAGACGCCGATGAGGATGCGGTCGCCGTCCTTGATCATCTGGAACTCGACGACAGCGTGCATGAGTTTGGAAAAGTAGTTCTGCGGGATATTGATCTTCAAAAGAAGAACCTCTCTTTCGTCAAAGTGGAATACGAACATTATAGTGGAAAATCGCAGGCAACGAAAGATGCTTGCGATTTTTTTGCGCGCAAGCCCCGCAAAGGGTAGACGGTCGCGCGGAATTTGATTATAATGGAAAATAGACAGTTTGAGAATCAGCGATTGGGAGGATTCTTTCAGAATGAAAAACACGAAACCCATTTACACGATCGGCCATCGCAATCCGGATACGGACTCCATCTGTTCCGCCATCGGCTATGCGCACCTGAAGCAGGCGCTTGGCGAGAACGTCGTCCCGGCGCGCGCAGGCAAGGTCAATGCAGAGACGAAGTTCGCACTCGAGCATTTCCATGTCGAGCAGCCGCTACTCCTCACGGATCTCTATCCACGCGTCAAGGATGTGTTGCTCGATTGCAAAATCGTCGTGAAGCAGCATGATACGCTGCGGCAGCTCGGCGAGATCATGCGCGATCATGACCTGCGCTCCGTGCCGGTCACGGACAGCAAGGGCATCCTCGTGGGCATCGTGACGGTTTCCGACCTCGCCAAGCGCTATTTCCAGGAACTCGGCATGGCGAACCTCGCTGACATGCGCGTGCGTTATCGCGACATCATTGCGGCCATCGATGCGAAAGTCCTCGTTGGCGGCGTCGAGAGCGACTTCATCAAAGGTGAAGTCCGCATTGCGGCGGGCTCGCTGAAGACGATCAAGGCGCACATCAAGGAGAACGACATCGTTTTGATCGGCGATCGTCATGACGAGACGATCATCGACTGCGTCGCACAGGGCATTTCCGTCCTCGTCATTACGGGCGACGGCCGCGTTTCGGCTGACGTCATCGAGGAAGCCGAAAAGCGCGGTATTTTCGTGCTTTCGACGCCGTACGACACGTACACGGCGGCGCGCCTCATCAACCAGTGCGTGCCGGTGCGCCGCATCATGCATCAGGACCCCGTCTGCTTCAAGCCGCTCGACCTCCTGTCCGACATCAAAGGCACGATGGAAGAAACGAACTACCGCAATTACCCCGTCGTCGAGAACGGTCGCCTCGTCGGCATCGTGAGCCGCGACGAGTTGACCATGCCGGAGCGTGACCGCGTCATCCTCGTCGACCACAACGAGCGCGGACAGGCCGTCGAAGGCATCGAGGCCGCGAAGATCGTCGAGATCATCGACCACCATCGTCTTGGCGGTATCCAGACGAGTGAGCCGATTTACACGCATGCGGAGCCGGTCGGCTGCACGGCGACGATCGTCGCGAATATGCACTGGCATCGCGATATCGACATCCCGCAGTCCATCGCTGGCCTGCTGCTCTCCGCCATCCTCTCCGACACCGTCCTCTTCAAGTCCCCGACGTGCACGCCGTATGACAAGAAGACGGCCGAGCGCCTCGCCGAAATCGCAGGCGTCGATATCCAGGAGTACGGCATGGCCATGCTGAAAGCAGGCTCCGGCATCGGCGACATGACGCCGATGGAGATCGCGAAGAACGACCTCAAGGAATTCACGATCGGCGACTACCGCATCATCGTCAGCCAGATCTCCGTCATGGACACGAAGGAAGTCATGGACCTCGAGCCGCAGCTTATCGAGGCGATGACGACGATCTGTGAAAAGGAAGGCTTCGACATGAGCCTCGTCATGGTCACGGACATCCTCGAAGAGGCGACATATCTCCTCTACGCGGGTTCGCCGAAGACGCTGATTGGTGAAGCGTTTAAGAAAGACGCAAGCGGCACGCATGTCTACCTGCCGGGCGTCATGAGCCGCAAGAAGCAGATCATCCCGCCACTCTCTGAAGCCGTCAAGCGCATCGAGAAAAAGTAAGGAACTACCGAAATATCGACATTTCGCCGCTCCTGCAACGACTGTAGGGGCGGCTTTTTACGCCGCAAATCCGTTCACTATAAAAGACAGGAGGAAACATTTGGATATCTTTGAGGGACTCAACCCAGCGCAAAAACAGGCCGTCGAACACATGGAGGGGCCGCTCTTGATCATGGCGGGCGCTGGCTCGGGCAAGACGAGGGTCTTGACGTGCCGCATCGCGAACCTTTTAGCGCACGGCGTCGCGCCGTACCGCATTCTTGCCATCACGTTTACGAACAAGGCTGCGACGGAGATGAAGGAACGTGCGGAGCGCATGATCGGCACAGCGGCGAAGGACGTCTGGCTCAGCACGTTCCATTCGTTCTGCGCGCGTTTTCTGCGTCGCGAGATCGAGGCAACGGAGCTTTACAAGCGCAACTTCGTCATTTACGACACGAGCGACAGCCAGGCTGTCATCAAAGATGCACTCAAAAAGTTGAACCTTGACGACAAGCAGTACACGCCGTCGAGTGTCCTGAATGCGATCTCGAACGCGAAAAATCAGCTGCAAGGCCCGCATGCGTTCAAGAAACTCGCGGACAGCTTCTTTCAGGAAAAAGTCGCCGAGATCTATGAGATCTACCAGAAGCAGTTGCGCGACAACAACGCACTCGATTTCGACGACCTCTTGATGGTCGCTGTGACACTCCTCGAAGAGCATGAGGACATCCGCGAGAAGTACCAGCGCCGCTTCCAGTACATCCTCGTCGACGAGTACCAGGACACGAACGGTGCGCAGTACCAGCTCACGAAGATCCTCGCGGGCGGCCACCACAACCTCTGCGTCGTCGGCGATGCCGACCAGTCCATCTACGGCTGGCGCGGTGCTGATATCCGCAACATCATGGATTTTGAGAAAGACTATCCTGATGCCACGACGATCAAGCTCGAGCAAAACTATCGCTCGACGAAAACGATCCTCGCAGCTGCGAACGCCGTCATCGAGAACAACACGGAGCGCAAGAAGAAAGAGCTCTGGACGGAGAACCCCGAAGGCGAGAAGGTCACGACGTATCAGGCCATGGACGAGCGCGACGAGGCAAATTTTATCGCGACGACGATCCGCAAGCAGAAGACGATCTTCAATGCGTCATATGGAGACATGGCCATCCTCTACCGAACGAACGCGCAGTCGCGCATCCTTGAAGAAGGCCTCATGACGGCGCACATCCCGTACACGATGGTCGGTGGCCTGAAGTTCTACGACCGCAAAGAAATCAAGGACATCGTCGCTTACCTGCGCGTGATTTTCAACCCGCTCGACAGTGTGAGCCTGCTGCGTATCATCAACGTGCCAAAGCGCGGCATCGGCCAGACGACGGTCGACAAGCTCATGAGCTATGCTGCAGATGCAGGCCTCACGCTCTTCGACATCATCTCGAACCCCGACGCGCTCGCCATGGTGCCGGGCATCACGAGCCGCGTCAAAAAGCCGCTCGAACTCTTCACGACGTTCCTGTTCAATACGATGGCCATCCAGAGCAACCTCTCGATGGATCAGCTCATCGAGCGCGTGATGAAGGAATCCGGCTACCAGAAAGAGCTCGAAGACGACAAGAAGCCCGAGGCAAAAGACCGCCTCGAAAACCTCAAGGAGTTCGTCGGCATGGCGAAAGAATTCATGAAGACGGAAGAACAGCCGACGCTTGAGAACTTCCTCGCACAGCTGTCGCTTGTCTCCGACATCGACAACGCCGACATGGAGGACGACCGCGTGACGCTCATGACGCTACATGCGGCGAAAGGTCTCGAATTCCCGATCGTCTTCATGGCGGGCATGGAGGAAGGCATCTTCCCACACAGTCGCACGCTGATGGATGAAACCCAGATCGAGGAAGAGCGCCGGACGTGCTACGTCGGCATCACGCGCGCCGAGCGCAAGCTCTACATGACGTATGCGCGCATGCGCACGCTCTATGGCCGCTCGAACAATAACCCGCCATCGCGCTTCCTCACGGAAATTCCGAAAGAATACCTCGAAGAGCTCGTGCCGCGCCGCAATGCCTACGGCTTTGCGAACGCCAACTCGTATGGCGCACAGCAGCGGCAGGGCGTCATGACATTCCGCAACTCGATGTCGGGCTTCGGCGGCATGGGCGGTGGTGCGCGTGGTGGCGCACATTTCACAGGACGTCCGCAGTCTGCGCTCGAAGCCATGCAGTCACTCGCGCAAAAACGCGTCAATCAGAAATCGGCCCCGGGTGTCATCCGCCCCGACCTCAGCGTCGAGTGGCGCGTCGGCGATAAGGCAAAGCATGGCAAATGGGGCATCGGCACGGTCGTCTCTGTCAAAGGCAAGGGCGAAGAAGTCGAGCTCAAGATCGCCTTCCCTGACCAGGGCGTCAAAGGTCTTATGCAGAAATACGCGCCGATTGAGAAAGTCTGACAAGAAAATTTTACTTTTTGAAAAAAGTTGTTGACAACGGCTGCACGAAGGACTATACTATATCTTGTCGTTGAGAGATACGACAGGATATGACTCACTAGCTCAATTGGCAGAGCAACTGACTCTTAATCAGTAGGTTCACGGTTCGATTCCGTGGTGGGTCACCATTTGAAGAAGTAGGCTTGTACCGGTGGGTGCGAGCCTTTTTTGTTCCTCAAAACACTTTGCATGGCAGGATTTCTGCGTATGCGTGCGGAACTATAACATCATACGGGAAAGAGAAAGGTGGTGCCCTATGGCAGAGAAGACCATCCGCGAACGGACGGAGGAGCTGGAGTATGAAATCCTCGCGCCGGAGGCGGCGAAGAGCCGCGAAGCGCGGCGCAAGGAACCGATGGAGGAATGCCCGTTCCGCACGAAGTTCCAGCGCGACCGCGATCGCATCCTGCACTCGAAGTCGTTCCGCCGTCTGAAGCACAAGACGCAGGTCTACATCGTCGCTGGTGACCACTACCGCACGCGCATGACGCACAGCCTTGAAGTCTCACAGATTTCGCGCACGATCGCACGAGCCCTGCGCCTCAATGAAGACCTCGCTGAGGCCATCGCCCTCGGTCATGATGTCGGGCACACGCCGTTCGGTCATACGGGCGAGGCCGCAATGGAGGAGCTTACGGGCCATTTCGTGCACAATGAGCAGAGCCTGCGCGTCGTCGAGTTCCTCGAAAAAGGTGGCAAGGGGCTAAACCTCACGATGGAAGTTAAGGATGGTATCGTGAACCATCGTGGCAAGCGCTTGCCGCGTACGCTCGAAGGACGCATTGTGCGCACAGCCGATCGCATCGCCTATCTGTCGCATGATTACGACGACAGCTTGCGCGCAGGGCTACTCCATCCCGGAGACTTGCCGAGCGTCGTCTACGAGCGCTTTGGCGAGGACACGTCGCATATGATCACAAGCATGGTCGCGGACATGATCCAGGCGTCGATGGGCCAAGGCGACATCCTCCAGAGCCCTGAGGGCAAGGAGACGATGGACATCTTCCGCACGTTCATGTTCGAGCATGTCTACCATTCGGCTGCGCTCGCGCATGAGCGGCGGCAGGCCATGTTCGTACTGCGCCAGCTCTACGAGTATTTCGTGGCAAATTTTGACCGTCTGCCGCAGGAATTCGTGGCACGCGAGTCATGCTGGGGACGTCAGCAGATCGTGACGGATTACGTCGCTGGCCTGACGGACAGCTATGCTGTGCAACTGTTCAACGAAATCTTCATGCCGCCGGTCGGTTTGATGGTGCATTGAGGCGTCTTTAAAAATTTTAAGAGATTCAAAGAATTATTTTTGTCAAGAGAAAAAGGAAATTCTCTTTTTTTGGTGAATATATATATCTTGACGGAGGGAGGAGACCATGGACCATGCGGATATGGACGCGTTTGTCGAACGCGTCGAGCAGAGCTCCGACATTGTCGATGTCGTCTCCCAGTATGTCACGCTCAAACGGAAGGGAAATCGTTTCTGGGGGTGCTGCCCGTTTCATCAAGAACGCACCCCATCATTTTCGGTCGTTCCCGACAAGGGCTTTTTTTATTGCTTCGGCTGTCATGCAGGTGGCAACGTTTTCAAATTTTTGTCGCTCATCGAGAATGTGAGTTATTTTGAGGCCATCAAGCTGCAGGCAGAGAAGCTAGGCATTCCCATGCCGGAACGCCATCGTTCCGAGGCAGAAAAAGCGCGCGAGCAGAGGCTCAAGGATCTTTTGAAGGTCAATGAAATGGCGCGGACGTTTTTCCATAACTGCCTGACGATGACGCATATGGGCGAGGTCGGCAAAGCGTATTTCGCTGGGCGCGGCATCTCCGTGGAGACGATCGATGAGTTCAGCCTCGGCTACGCGCCGGAGGCGTGGGATAAGCTATCGAAAGCGTTTCTCGCGCGCGGCGTGCCAAAAGAGTTTTTGCTTGAAAATGGTCTCGCGATGGAACGCCAAGGCGGTGGCATCTACGACCGTTTCCGCCACCGCGTGATGATCCCGATCGCGGATGAGAAGGGACGCATCGTCGGGTTTGGCGGGCGCGTCCTCGACGATGCGAAACCGAAATACCTCAATACGAAGGAAACCGTCCTCTTCAACAAGCGGCGGCTGCTTTTCGGTCTCGACCGATCGCATCAGGCGATCCGACAGGCGGGGTATGCCATCATCGTCGAAGGGTACATGGATGCCATCTCGGTGTTTGATGCAGGTGTCAAAAATGTCGTTGCGTCGCTTGGCACGTCGTTCACGGCAGAGCACTGCAAGAAGCTCTTGCGCTACTGCAAGCGGTTTTATTTCTGCTACGACAGCGATGACGCAGGGCAGAACGCGACGATCCGCGCGCTGTCCATCGTGCGCGACTCTGGGGCCGATGTGCGCGTCATCGTCGTGCCAGATGGTAAGGACCCGGATGAATTCATCCGCAAGCATGGTGCCGACGCGTTCCGCGCACTCCTCGATGGAGCATTTTCTATCCCCGATTACCGCTTGCGCTACGTGCTCGCGCATACGTCCATCGACACGACGGATGGCAAGATGCAGGCGCTTCGTGCGATGCTGCCTGTCATCGTCGCACTCCACGGCGCAGCAGAGCGTGGCGAGCTCATCAAGAAGCTAGGGGCGACGCTCCTCATCGACGAAGGCATCATCCGCGAAGAGGCGGCAAAAGCCGCGCGCAATCCGCGCTTGTTTCAAGAGGAACACGGCACGATCGGTCCGCGCGATCATCAGCGGCAAGCGCAGGTACAAGCATCAGAAGCCGCGCAGCGACAGCCGATGCGCCGCGCTGACAGCGCTTTGCAGAAGGCAGGACGCATCGTTATCCGCGCCGTCTGGGCCGATGCGACGCTCTTATCCCATGTCACCTCGATGGTGCCGCTGGATGAGCTCCAGGACGAAGTCCAGAGGAAGATCCTTTGCTACCTGCGCGACCAGCAGGCGGCAGGGAAGCGCTGGGACGCCGCACGAGCGGCAGAAGCGCTCGGGGACGAGGCAGCCGAAGAGCTGTCACGTGCCATCGTCGAAAATGAGGATGCAAGCGAGAACGTCGTTGCCTATCACGATTCCGTCGGGCTCCTCCGGCGCACGTATCTGACCGCGCGCTATGAGCGGCTGAGCCGAGAAGCAGCTGAGGCGAGTACACGGGGCGATGTCGCGGCTGCTGCAGCGAAGCTGAAAGAAATCACAGAAATCAAGAAAGAAATGGATGATTGACACGTTGAAGAACACGTTGCTGACGTTGACGTTCATAAAAGTCATAGAAGGAATGAAAGAAAACGGCAAGTACGATGCGAAAAGGGGGCTGCTCCATGGCTGAGACGAAAAAGAAGGTGGCCAAGGCGGAAAACCATAGTGCGGAGATCATCGCAGGCCTTTTGAAGAAGGGCAAGAAAAATGGTGGTACGCTGACGTATGGCGACCTCATGGAAGCACTGCAAACGCAGGATCTTTCCCCAGACGAAATCGATGATATGTACGATGTCTTCAGCAAGAAGGGCATCGAGATCGTGGACGACACGAATCAGGACGACGTGGAAGACGACATCCCCGAAAAGGATGAAGAGGAAGTCGAGATTGATCTGACGGTGCCCGAGGGCGTCAGCATCGATGACCCCGTGCGCATGTACCTGAAGGAAATTGGCCGCGTGCCTCTCCTCACAGCGGAGGAAGAAGTCGCTCTTGCGAAACGCATGAACGACGGTGACGAAGAGGCATCGAAGCGCCTTGCGGAAGCAAACTTGCGCCTCGTCGTCTCCATCGCGAAACGCTATGTCGGCCGCGGCATGCTGTTCCTCGACCTCATCCAGGAAGGCAACCTCGGTCTCATCAAGGCTGTCGAAAAATTTGACTACACGAAGGGCTACAAGTTCTCGACGTATGCGACGTGGTGGATTCGTCAGGCTATCACACGCGCCATTGCCGATCAGGCACGCACGATCCGCATCCCCGTACACATGGTCGAGACGATCAACAAGCTCATCCGCGTCTCGCGTCAGCTGCTGCAGTCGCTTGGCCGCGAACCGACACCGGAGGAAATCGCGAAAGAGATGGACATCAGCGTCGACCGCGTGCGCGAGATCATGAAGATCGCGCAGGAGCCGGTGTCGCTCGAAACGCCGATCGGCGAAGAAGAAGATTCGCATCTTGGCGACTTCATCGAAGATCAGGACGCTCCGGCACCTGCCGATGCTGCATCGTTCATGCTGCTCAAGGAACAGCTCGAAGAAGTGCTCGACACGCTGACACCGCGCGAGGAAAAAGTCCTGCGCCTGCGCTTTGGCCTCGACGACGGTCGCGCCCGCACGCTCGAAGAAGTCGGCCAAAACTTCGGCGTCACGCGTGAGCGCATCCGACAGATCGAGGCAAAAGCGCTGCGCAAGCTCCGTCATCCAAGTCGCAGCCGCAAGCTGAAAGATTTCCTCGACTGATTTTGGTAAATGCCTCAAAAATTATGTTGACAACGCGGCGATGATGCCGTATAATCATACCTGTTGTTGAGATTCCCCGATAGCTCAGTCGGTAGAGCACCTGACTGTTAATCAGGCTGTCGCAGGTTCGAATCCTGCTCGGGGAGCCAGAAATTACAGGGCGTAACGCATGCGTTGCGCTCTTTTATTTTTTCGCTGTTCTTTCTTTCACTGAGAGGAGGAGCTCATTATGAAACTCGATGCCAGACTCGGTGCCGTACTCGCGTTTGTGCCAGAGGGCGGTGCAGTTGCCGACATCGGCACAGACCATGGCTATCTCGCAGCTGCGCTCGTAGAGGAGGGCAGGGCGACGCACGTCATCGCGAGCGACTTGAACCTTGGCCCGTGCGAAGCTGCGCGGCGCACCGTGCGCGAAGAACGATTGAAGGAGCAAGTCGACGTGCGCCAGGGCGATGGCCTCACCGTGATCGCCCCTGGCGAAGTGCAGACAGCCTGCATCGCGGGCATGGGCGGTGTGCTGATGGCTGACATCCTCGCGGCTGCGCCGCTCGTCGTCAAGCGACTCGGGACGCTCGTCTTGCAGCCGATGAATGGCGAGTACGAACTCCGACACTACCTCTACCAGCACGGCTGGCATGTCGCGGATGAGACGCTCGTCGTCGCGGATGACCGCATCTACACCGTCATCCGCGCGGAAAAGGGGCGGCGCAAGATGCCTGACCCCTTGACGCTTGAGATCGGCCCTGTGCTCTGGGAGAAAAAGCCCGAGCTCCTGCGCCATCACATCGAGAGTCTGCTGTTCGCCACGCGCCGTGCGGCGGCCGGCATGGAGAAGAGTGAGCGCGCAAAGAAGAGTGCGAAATACAAGAAGATGCAGGAACGCATCAAAGCATTGGAGGAACGCCTTGTATGGTAAGCGTACAGGAAGTCATGGACATCATGGAAGGCTTCGCGCCGAAGCATCTCGCTGAGGATTGGGACAATCCTGGGCTGCTCGTCGGCAGCCCCGCGCAGAAGACGGAGCGCATCATTGTCTGCCTCGATGTCAGCGATGATGTCGTGCAGCAGGCCATTGAGGCGGATGCGCATCTTATCGTCTCGCATCATCCACTGATCTTCAAGGCCATGCGAAACGTCCGCACCGATCTGCCGCTCGGCCGCCGCATCGCAGAGCTCTTGAAGCACGACATCGCCGTGCTGGCTGCGCATACGAACCTTGACATCGCCGAGGGTGGCGTCAATGACGTACTGGCGGCAGCCATCGGCGTCGGAAAGCTCAGCAGTTTTGTCATCGAGCAGCAGGATGCTGACGGCCATGCCTACAGCCTCGGTCGTCTTGGAACGCTCGCGACGCCGATGACGATTGCGGATTTTGCCGCGCAGGTGCGCGAGGCGCTGCCGACGGCGCATGTGCGTTATGTCGATGCGGGGCTGCGCCCCGTGCGCAAGGTCGCGCTCTGCTCCGGTAGCGGCGCGGAGTTCATCTCCCGTGCGGCCATGCTCGGCGCCGATGCCTATGTGACGGGTGATGTGCGTTACCACGATGCGCAGCATGCGGCGGAGCTTGGCCTTCACGTCATTGACGCTGGCCATTTCGGCACGGAGTTCCCCGTCGTCGAGAGCCTGCGCCAGCGCCTCGCAGATGCACTCGCGGAGCGGAAGAAGCACGTCGAAGTATTCGCGGATACGCAGTCGGAGGATTTCTTCCATGTCATCTGAGGCAACAAACGTCACAAAAGTGACGAATATCGATTTCCGCCGCCATGCCATCCGCTATGCACAGATCGTGCTCGGCTGCCTTGTCATCGCACTCGGTTTCAATTTGTTTCTGATTCCAGCGCACCTCTTGACGGGCGGTCTTAGCGGCGTTGCCATCATCATTTATTACCTCACGGGCCTGCCCGTCGGCGCACAGAACCTCGTCTACAACATCCCAATCCTCTATCTTGCGTACCGTGTGTTCGGGCGGCACTACGCCATCGACACAATCGTCGGCACGGCCGTACTGTCCGTGTTCCTTGACGCAACGAGTTTCCTGATTGATTGGGCTATCTGCCCCGACCTCTTCCTCAACGCTGTGTTCGGCGCCGTGCTGTCAGGCATCGGTTTCGGCATCGTGTTCCGCGTCAATGCAAACACGGGCGGTCTCGATGTCGTCGGTGCCGTCGTCAAGAAGTTCTATGCCGTTGATGTCGGCACGGTCATCTTTGCGCTGAACGCTGTCATCGTCGCTGCGTCGGCATTCCTGTTCACGATCGAGGAAGCGCTGTTCACGATGATTTCCATCTATGTCATCGCGGAATTCACAAACCGTGTCGCGGCTGGTTTCAACCGCGAGAAATCCATCGTCATCATCTCGCCGATGGCCGAAACGATCTGCCAGGACATCATGGAAAACGTGCATCGCGGCGTCACGTACATCGATGGTCGCGGCGGTTTCACGCAGGAGCCGAAAGGCATCTTGTTCGTCGTCGTGAATCTCACGCAGGTTGGCCGCGTCAAGATCATTGCGCAGCACCACGACCCGCAGGCGTTCATGATCGTCTCGGACACGTCGGAGGTCAGCGGCAAGGGCTTCACGCTCGAATGCGAGACGTACGAAGATGCCAAACGGAAATGGGAAGAGCAGAAGCACCAGATGGCACAGCGCTGACAAGAAAGATTTGACGGAAAAATCATTCTTCGTTATAATGAAAAAGAATGTAAATGTGAAACGTCTCCCCGCGAGGGGAGCAGTGGAAGGAGCATGATAGGACTGTTGCAGATATGGTTTGCAACAGCCCTTTTTTATTAGGAGGAACGACCATGGAGAGATACTCGCCGCAGGACATCGAAGCGAAATGGCAGAAGAAGTGGGAAGAGGAGGATGTCTACCATACGGAGGCAGACGAAAAGCGCCCAAAGTACTATGCGCTTGAAATGTTCCCATATCCTTCGGGCAACCTGCACATGGGCCATGTCCGCAACTATGCCATCGGCGACGTCATGGCGCGCTACAAGACGATGGAAGGCTACAACGTGCTGCATCCGATGGGCTTTGACTCGTTCGGCATGCCAGCCGAGAACGCGGCCATCAAACATGGCGTCAAGCCTTCGGACTGGACGTACAGCAACATCGAGAACATGGAGAAGCAGCAGAAGAAGCTCGGCCTCTCGTATGACTGGGATCGCGAAGTCAAGACGTGCGATCCTGAGTACTACCGCTGGACGCAGTGGCTGTTCGAGCTTTTCTATAAGCGCGGCCTCGCCTACAAGAAAAAGGCATCCGTCAACTGGTGCGATACGTGCGGCACGGTGCTCGCGAACGAGCAGGTCATCGACGGCAAGTGCTGGCGTTGCGATTCGCCCGTACAGAAAAAAGACCTCTCGCAGTGGTTCCTGAAGATCACGGACTACGCTGACGTCCTGCTCAAAGACCTTAAGAAGTTGCCGGGCTGGCCGGAGCGCGTCAAGACGATGCAGGACAACTGGATTGGCCGCAGCGAAGGCCTCGAATTCGAGCTTGATGCACCAGAGCTCGGCGAGAAGATCGCCGCGTACACGACGCGCCCTGACACGGTTTATGGCATCACGTTCCTCGCTCTCGCGGCCGAGCATCCGCTCGTCGAAAAGCTCTGCGAAAACAATCCGAAAGCCGATGAGATCAAGGCCTTCGTCCAGCGCACGCGCAACCAGTCCGAGATCGAGCGCACGTCGAGCGAATCGGAAAAAGAGGGCATCTTCACGGGTGCGTATTGCGTGAACCCATTCAATGGCAACAAGGTGCAGATCTGGGTCACGAACTACGTGCTCGCCGATTATGGCACGGGCGCCGTCATCGGCGTGCCGTCGGAAGACCAGCGCGACTGGATGTTCGCGACGAAGTACAACATCCCGAAGATCATCACGCTGCAGCCGAAAGACCATGAGCTGAAGCTCGAAGAGATGACGGAAGCCTACACGGACAAGGACGGCGTGCTCGTCAACTCTGCACAGTTTACGGGCATGGAAATCCATGCGGCCATGAAGGGCATCATGGATCTCGCCGAGGAAAAAGGCTTCGGCAAGCGCCGCGTGAACTTCCGTCTGCGCGACTGGCTCATTTCGCGCCAGCGCTATTGGGGCGCGCCGATCCCGGTCATCAACTGCCCGCACTGCGGCGAAGTGCTCGTGCCGGAAGACCAGTTGCCCGTGCTGCTGCCGGAGGATGTCTCGTTCGAGCAGGGCTCGCTGTCGCCGCTTGCATCGAGCGACAGCTTCCTGCACTGCAAATGCCCGAAGTGCGGCGCCGATGCGACGCGCGAGACGGACACGATGGACACGTTCATCTGCTCGTCGTGGTACTATCTGCGCTACACGGATCCGCACAACGACAAGGAACCATTCGCAAAGGACAAGGTCAATTACTGGGCGCCCGTCGACCAGTACATCGGCGGCATCGAGCATGCGATCCTGCATCTGCTGTATTCGCGTTTCTTCACGAAAGTGCTGCATGATGCGGGTCTCGTCGATTTTGATGAGCCGTTCAAGAACCTCTTGACGCAGGGCATGGTGCTCAAAGACGGCTCGAAGATGTCGAAGTCGAAAGGCAACGTCGTCTCGCCGGAAGAAATCATCGCGAAGTACGGTGCCGACACGGCACGCCTGTTCATCCTGTTCGCCGCGCCGGTCGACCGCGACCTCGAGTGGAGCGATCAGGGCGTCGAGGGCGCGTACCGCTTCCTCGGCCGCGTCTGGCGCATCCTCGGCCATTTCGAAGACGCCATCAAGAGCGGCAAGGACAGCTACGATGTCAGCGCGCTCACAAAGGAAGAGAAAGACCTGCGCCGCGTGCTGCATGTGACGATCAAGAAAGTCACGGAGGACATCCGCGACCGCTTCATGTTCAATACGGCCGTTTCGTCCGTCATGGAGCTCGTCAATGCGTTCTATGCGTTCCAGAATAAAGAAATCAACGCTGGCCTCGTGCGCGAAGTCGCAAAGAGCCTCATTCTCATGCTTGCGCCGTTCGCGCCGCATATCACGGAGGAACTCTGGAGCCGCCTGTTCGCAGATGGCAGCGTCCATCAGCAGAAGTGGCCGTCGTACGATGAAGCGGCGCTCGCGGTCGATGAAGTCGAGATCGTGCTGCAGATCAATGGTAAGGTTCGCGATCGCGTCATGATCCCGGCAGGCCTCGACCGCGCGGGCATGGAACAGGTCGCAAAAGAGCTGCCGCGCGCCAAGGAGCTCACGGCGGGCAAGACGATCGTCAAGGTCATCTGCGTGCCGAAGAAGCTCGTCAACATCGTTGTGAAATAATGTGAAGCAGGGATGGCTTTATGATTGAAAAAGATGCATATTTCCTGGAGCACCTCGAGGAAGCAATCCAGCAGGGGCGCATCCAGGTCTACTATCAGCCGATTGTCCGCACGCTGACAGAAGAAGTCTGTGGTATGGAAGCCCTCGTCCGCTGGAAGGACGAGAAAGAGGGCATCGTGCCGCCGAACCGCTTCCTGCCCGTGCTCGAGCGCGAAGGGCGTCTCTATGAACTCGATCGCGCCGTGCTGCGCGAGATCTGTCGCATGCTCAAAGCGCGCATTGCAAATGAGCAGCCCGTCGTGCCCATTTCCATTAACCTTTCGTGGCAGGACTTCCTGCGCGAGGACACGTTTCGCTTCTTCGAGCAGACGCTCGCCGAGGCGGATATCCAGCGCAACCTCATCCACATTGAGCTCGGCGAGAAATCGCTTGTCGATGGCACGTCGAAGCTCAAGCACGCCATCGACCAGTTCCGTGCGGCGGGCTACCAGGTCTGGCTCGATGATTTCGGCGGAGAGTATTCGTCGCTCCACACGCTGAAGGATTTCGATGTCGATCTCATCAAGCTCGACATGCGCTTCCTTTCGTCGTTCACGGAAAAAGCACAAAAGATCGTCACGGCCATCGTCAACATGGCGAAGGAACTCGGCATCCGCACGCTCGCCGAAGGCGCGGAGCGAGCAGAGCATGTGTTGTTCCTTCACGAAATCGGCTGCGAGATGGTACAGGGCTATTACTATGGCAGTCCGATGCCGATGGAGCGCCTCGAAGCTTATGTCGGAGATCGCGGCCTGTCGTTTGAAGCACCGAAGTGGAGCCATTACTATGCACACATCGGTGCTTGCATCCGCACGACGGATGAGCCGCTCTCGATCATCGAGTTTGAGGATCGGCAGCGATTCCGTGGCTATTATGCGAATGAGGCATACCGCAAACAACTCGCTTCTTTAGGCTTCGATGGGCTCGACGAGGCTGTGCAGGCCATGAATGAACCGGACAACATCATGTTCGACAAGTTCCGCTCGTTCATTGAGGCACCGCGTCGTTCCGGGCAGGAAGAGGTCTTCTTTTACACGAATCAGGGCAACTATTTGCGTACAGCTGTGCAGCTCATCGCCGAGGCACAGGGACGGTCGACATTCCTCATTTCGACGATGAACCTCACGAAGGATCGCCGTTCTCGTGAGAAAATGCAGCTCGACAAGGCACTTCGTCACGTCTACCAGATCTTCGATTCCATTCATACGATCGATCTGCGCCGTGACATGGTCGCGCCGCTTTTTACAAACAATGTTTCGGCTGAGGGCATCCTCAAAGAAACGGTTGGTCTCGAGCTGGCATTTCGCCGCTACATGGGTACGAATCTCCACGCAGACGATCAAAAGCGTTTCTTTGACTTTCTCGATCCGGAGACGCTCATGCATCGTCTGCGCGACCAGCGGCCGCACCATATGCTATCGGACATCTTCCGTGTCAAGAACCGCGAGGGGAGCTACGTCTGGAAAGAATTCCTCGTCATCGTCCTCCCGGATTCGCGCTGGTCACGTGCCCTCGTCTGCGTCAAGGACATCGCAAGTGACCGCAAGGCTGCAATAGAAGCGTTGCTGGAAGAACTTGACTGGGATGCAGAGGACGGTCAGCTCGTGCAGAAGCAGCACGCCGATGAGGCACGTGAAGGTGCGATGCTCTGGAAATGCCTGATGCAGACACAGCGCATCAACTTTTTCTGGAAGGACAAGGATCTGCGCTTCCGCGGTGCGTCGCGTGGTTTCCTCGATGCGTATGGCTTCAAGTCTGTACATGACATCCTCGGCAAGACGGATGCGGAAGTCGGTTGGCATGTCAACGATGACAACATGCATCGCGCCGAGCTCGCCGTCGTGCAGGAAGGCGCGACGCAGCTGAATCAGCAGGGCGAGTGCATCATCCGTGGCAGCCTGAAGCCGATCATCTACACGAAACGGCCCGTCTATGACCATGGCGAGATCGTCGGCCTGCTCGGCGTCTTTGAAGACATGGAGGCCATCGAGCAGCGTTTCAATGCGTTGTCGCAGTCGTTCCTTTCCGATGACCTCACGGGTCTCCTCAATGCGACGGGGTGCGTGCAGGCGCTGTTCCGCTACCAGCAGGAGAAGCGCCAGCATGGCCTCGCGTATGGCATGGTGCTGCTGCATATGAAGTCGTATGACCACATCATTCACGAATATGGTGACAGCGCAGGCAAGGAACTCCTCTGGAGCATGGCCGACGGCGTGCTCGCGGCCGCAGGGCCGGACACGATCGTCGCGCGCCTCTCGGGGGCGACGTTCGCCGTGTTGCGCTCGTGCCAGAGCCACGAGGAAATGGAAGACCTTGCAGAAGCCTTGCGCGACCAGCTGCAGGAGATCCATCATTCGCTTGGCGATGCCGTCACCGTCCGCATCGAGACAAAAGTGCTGACGTCGGAGCGCGGCGACATCACGCCACAAGTCATCTATCAGACGGCGTGGGATGACGAAGAAGAAAACGCTGTAGGAAAACAATCGAAAGAAACACTTTGAAACGTCTGGAATCTTTTTTGACAAATACGCGAGACCGCGATATACTGATTCCAGTTTTGGAAAAACGTTCAAGAAAATATAGTGTTCTGATTGAAAATTTCTTTCGTTTGGATGGTGACATTCAGTTGGCCAAACCTTCGAGAATGAGCAGTGTAGCGATTTTTCGAGGGAATAGAACGTGTGAAGTCGAGACAAGACGCGCGTGAGGGGATTCCCTTCGCGGCGCCTTGTCTTTTTTTTGTGGGGGGATCCGGATCTATGATCATCGAAAAAATCTTGAATAACAACGTCATCGTCACGCACGATGGCGACGGCCATGAAGTCGTCGCCATGGGGCGCGGCATCGCGTTCGGCCATCACAATGGCGACGCCATCGATGACGCGCGTGTCGACAAGGTCTATCGCCTGAGCGACCAAGAGATGCTCGAGCATTTCAAGGAACTGCTTTCCGGCATCTCGCCCGAGTACATGGATGCGTCAAATGCGATCATCGAGCAAGCACAGGAATCGCTCGGCGTGACATTCGACGACAGCATTTACATCTCTTTGACGGATCACATCCACATGGCGATCCACCGCATCCGCAAGGGCATCCCGATCCGCAACATGATGATCTGGGAGACGAAGCGCTTCTATCCGGAGGAATTCGCCATCGCGGAAAATGCTATTTCCTATCTCAGCGAGCATTTCGCCGTCGATCTGCCAGAGGACGAGGCGGGGTTCATCGCCATGCATCTCATCGACGCGCAGTCGCCGGCGAAGGAGCCGATGGCCGAGCGCATCGTCGCGCTCATCGGCGAGATCACGAACATCGTCCGCCTCGCCGGCCACATCGAGTACGACAAGGAGTCGCTCGCGTACTACCGCTTCGTGACGCATCTGAAGTTCTTCGCGAAGCGCATGTTTTCTGGCACGCAGCATCCAAACGAGGAAATCGACGAGGACATGGCGCAGATGATCGCGACGAAATACGCGCTGGCGCACAGCTGCGTTGAGAAAGTCGCAGCGTTCGTCAAGGAGAAATATGGCTATGACACGAGCGGGGATGAGAAGTTCTACCTGACCATCCACGTCGCGAAGGTCATCAAGCAGAGCGCGGCCGTCTGAGCTGGAGAGCAAGGGCGGTTGCAAAAAGGAGGCGGATCGTCAGACCGGAGGGAAGCCGGCAGCACACGATAGAGACGATAGGAAGATATAGAAAACAGAGAAAAGTAAAAGAAAGTATTTTGGGGATCTGTTGTTTGGATGGTGACAACATGCAATGGGGATTGCGTGGTTGGCCAAACCTTCAAGATTTCGACACAATCAAATTTTGGAGGTATTCAGAACAATGAAACAGTGGAACAAGTGCAGCAAGACGGTTCTCGCGATGGGTGTCGCAGCGATGGTATTCGGCGGCGCGGCTTCGGCAGAGGCGGCATCGAACGGCTTCCTCGCGGAAGTGCCGACGAGCGACTGGTCGTATGAGACGGCGAACAGCCTGATCTCGGCCGGTGTCGTGCCCGACTACGACATGGCGATTCCGCAGGGCCGCGTGCTGAGCCGTCTCGAGATGGCCATGATCGTGCAGCAGGCCGTCAGCAATGAGAGCGCCATGACGGCGGAGCAGAAAGCTGCAACGGAAAAGCTCAAGGAAGCGTACTACTACGACATGAAGAAGCTCTCCTTGCTGAACAAGATCGACACGCTCGACAACAGCCAGATGCAGAACATCGAGAATGGCGGCAAGGGCGGCGACGGCTTCACGGAAGAGGAGCGCGCCGGCCTCAAGAAGGCGGCAGACCTTGCTGACAAGCTGTCTGTCAACGGCTATGTCCGCGTGCGTAACGACCATTTCCTGAACGACAAGAAGGATGGCACGGGCGAGAAGCGTACGACGCGTGCGAACATGATCAACATCTCCGTTGATACGACGTACAAGATCAACAAGGATTGGCAGGCGCACACAGATATCAGCTATCGTAACACGCTGAGCGGCTTTAACGAGTTCGAGGTTGCGCATCCGGGCGAGAACCAGACGGGCATCATCGTCGATCCGTACATCACGGGCCAGCTGCCGAAACTCGGCCTTGACGTGAAGTTCGGCAAGTGGAACGAGTGAAACATCTACGGCTGGGGCATGGACATCGACTGCGATTTCGAGGGCTTCCAGTTCCGCCAGGGCAAGAAGGACTTCAAGACGTTCTTCACGGCCGGCCAGATGGATCTCTGGGACGACGCGATGGGCGGAGACCGCACGAAGGAAAAGGTCACAAGCCTGCGCTTCTTCTATCCGTTCGACAAGAAGAACGACGTCAACTTCGGCATGTCGTGGAGCTCGCCGATGCAGAGCCGCTATCAGGCAGACGACCAGCATCGCGTGTTCTACTACTACGCGCATGGCCATCACAAGTTCGACAAGAACTGGGATCTGCGCGCCGGCATGATCGCGAGCAACGCAAAGCGCGATCCGACAAACGAAGCAGCGGGCACGAAGACGAAGCAGCCGGGCCGCTGGGTGCAGCTCATGTACAAGCAGGCGCAGCTCGAGAACCCTGGCACGTACGACATCGTGGCAGATTACCGCTATGAGCCAGCACTGTCGTGGCCGACGGTCACAGACTGGTGCGGCCTGAACGAGCGCTTCTTCCGCCTTGGCGTTGACTATGTCCCGGCGAAGAACATCAAGCTCAACTCGTTCTACCAGTGGGCACGCGACATCGACACGGGCGCGAAGAACGATCTCTATCGCTTCCAGGCAGAATTCTTCTTCTGATGATATTCGGGGGAGCAATGACAGGTTCATTGCTCCCTTTTTTAGGGGGAAATCACAGTGACAAAAAAACGGTATCTCGCATTGACAGCTGCCGTGCTCTGCGGCCTCATGGGCGCACAGGGGAGCGCCATGGCGGCAGATTTCACGGAAACGCAGACGGCCGATGGCTGGACGCGCGTCGAGAACAAGGACGGCGCGACGCTCGGCTATGAAAAAGATTCGGGCGTCAAGCTCCTGACGATCGATGGCAAAGCGTTCAAGGACATGAACCGCAATGGCAAGCTCGACCCGTACGAGGACTGGCGCCTCAGTGCAGAAGAGCGCGCGCAGGATCTCGCAAAGCAGCTCTCGACGGAAGACATCGCGGGCCTCATGCTCTACAGCGCCCATCAGCGCAACCTCCAGCCCGAGCTCACGGACGAGCAGAAGAAGATGCTGAAGGAAGACCATGTGCGCACGGTGTTGAACGCCGACAACACCGCGTCCGTCGAGACGACGGCGAAATGGAACAACGCGCTGCAGAGCTATGCCGAGAGCCTGCCGTTCGCCATCCCGACGAATACGAGCTCCGATCCGCGCAGCGACGCGCGTGCGAATGGCGTCTATCTGAAGGAAGTCAAGAAAGGCGTTTCGCGCTGGCCGAACAATCTCGGTATCGCGGCAACGTTCGACCCGCAGGTCGCGCGCCAGTTCGGCGAAATCTCGTCGAAAGAGTTCCGCCTGCTCGGCCTCGGCACGGGACTTTCGCCGCAGATCGACCTCGCGACGGACCCGCGCTGGACGCGCAACTATGGCACGTTCGGCGAAGATCCCGCGCTTTCGCGCGACATGACGCAGGCGACGATCGACGGCGAGCAGTCGACGCAGGAGAACGGCAAGGACAAAGGCTGGGGCAAGTACAGCATCAACGTCATGATGAAGCACTGGCCGGGCGACGGCGTCGGCGAGGGCGGCCGCGAGGCGCATTCGAAATACGGCAAGTATGCCGTTTATCCGGGCGACAACTTCCAGACGCAGCTTGTGCCATTCGTCGAGGGCGGCTTGAAGCTGCCGGGCAAGACGAAAGAGGCGAGTGCCGTCATGTCGTCGTACTCCATCGCCTGGAGCGACGACGGGAAGTATGGCGACAAGGTCGGCAGCGCATACAGCAAATACAAGCTCGACCTTCTGCGCAACAAATACCACTATGACGGCGTCATCTGCACGGACTGGTGCGTCACGCGCACGCCGGGCAAGGGTCTCTCGACGGCCTGGGGCTATGAAGACACGAATATCACGGAGGGCTACCGCCACTACCAGGCGCTCATGGCCGGCGTCGATCAGTTCGGCGGCAACAACGCGAAAGGCCCTGTGCTCGAAGCGTATGAGATGGGCGTCAAGGAGCATGGCAAACAGTGGATGGACGAGCGCTTCCAGACGTCCGCGAAACGCCTGCTCAAGAACATCTTCCAGCTCGGCCTGTTCGAGAATCCGTATCTCGATGTGGCGGAGAGCGTGAAGGAAGTCGGCAATGACAAGGACATGCAGGCAGGCTACACGGCGCAGCTGAAGTCCATCGTCATGCTGAAGAACAAGGATGGCGTCATCCACAAGGCCGCCAAGAATGCCGCGAAGCCGACGGTCTATGTGCCGATGATCTTCCGCCCGGCGACGGAGAACAAGACGTTCAAGGTCTACACGCCGGCGCATTGGAGCCTGCCGATTGATGAAAAGGCAGCTTCCGAATACTTCAACATCGTGACGGATACCGTCAAGGCGCCGTCCGATGTCGACCGCGATGGCAAGCCCATGGCATCGGCTGGCGATATCGAGCGCCTCGCGCCCGAAGCCGTTGCCAAGGCAGATTTCGTGCTCGCGGCGATCGACAACCCGACGAACAAGGGCAACCAGTTCGACGGCCTCGGCTACGATCCGGCCGTCGGCTACATCCCGATG
Source organism: Selenomonadaceae bacterium (assembly GCA_034186105.1). GTDB lineage: Bacteria > Bacillota > Negativicutes > Selenomonadales > Selenomonadaceae > Selenomonas_C. The sequence goes on along the minus strand of JAXGCE010000027.1, from coordinate 48,788 downwards.
TCGCTGCAGTATGGCACGTACACGGCGGACGGCAAGCATGTGCGCCGCCATTCCATCGCGCATGAAGATGGCGAAGACCGCAGCTACTATGGCAAGACGGCCGAGATCATCAACGCGACGGACCTCGACAGCGTCACGTATGGCCGCCAGTGCGCGGATGTCGCTGCCAAGTCCGGCAAGCAGCTGCCCGTCATCACGATGGTGCATGCGCTGAAGCCGATGGTCTTCTCCGAAGTCGAGCCGCTGTCTGATGCGATTCTCGTCGGCTATGGCGTCAGCGACAAGGCGTATTTTGACATCCTCGCGGGCAAGTTCGAGCCGCAGGGCCTCCTGCCGATGCAGCAGCCGAAGGACATGGATGCCGTCGAAGCACAGAAGGAAGACGTGCCGCGCGACATGACGTGCTACACGGACAGCGAAGGCCATACGTATGACTTTGCCTATGGCATGAACTGGAAAGGCGTTATCAAGGATGCGCGCACGGCAAAGTACGGCGTGCCGGCCATCCATGTGAAATAAGAATCGGGAAATTGGAAGGGGAAATTTTTCATGAAACGGAAGATCATGCGTCATATGCAGAAATCCATGCGCCTCGGCCTGCTCGGCCTCCTCGCGGCGGCCATCAGCGTCGGCGGCGCGCTGCCGACGGCTTCGGCTGCGCCGTCGTATGAGACGGTCACGGAGACATTTGACTGGGGTCCCTCGGTTTCGAAAGTCGTCGTCGATGTCGACCGCGAAGTCAAAGCTGGCGACGTCGATGCGTCGCAGTTCCGCGCGCATGTCAAGCGCGTCCTCGCGGAAGGCGCGATGACGTGGAAAGCCGCACAGGCTGCCAAGGCGAGGAATGCGGGCAACGACCATGTCGTGCTCGGTGCCGAGGCGAAGTCTGACAAGGACCTCGAAGGCGACCGCACGATCACGGCGGCGTATGTCTCGGACGCGCAGGGCAACAAGGCGGAAAGCGGCCACTATGTGACGCTCGAAATGAAGGTCGGCCCGCAGGAGACACTCGGCGCGGCACTGAACTTCGACCTGCGTTCGTTCCTCAACAACTGGGTCACGAGCGAGTACACGATCACGGACGAAGCCGCGAATGCGACGATCGACAACTGCAAGGGCGACATCCGTCCGCAGGCGGACAAGTTCACGTATGGCGTCGGCACGGGCAAAGAGGCGCGCCTCTCGTTCCCGTATGCGAGCTACGAGCCGGAGTCTTTGAACGACGGCAGCAAGCATCCGCTGATCATCTGGCTCCATGGCATGGGCGAGGGCGGCAACTCGCCGTCGTTGCCCATCATGGGCAACAAGGCCACACAGTTTGCAGACGCATCCATTCAAAAGCATTTCGGCGGCGCCTATGTGCTCGCGCCGCAGGCCCGCACGTACTGGATGCATGGCTACAAGACGTTCGCCGATGGCACGTCCATTTATTCGCAGGACCTCATGGCCTTCATCAAGAACTACGTCGCGGCGCATCCGGGCGTTGACGAAAACCGCATCTATGTTGGCGGCGACTCGAATGGCGGCTACATGACGATGCTCTTGGTGCGCGACAACCCGGGCTACTTCGCAGCCGCATTCCCGACGTGCGAGGGCCTGGCCGACAAGCTCATTTCCGACAAAGACCTCAAGAATATCGCCAAGACGCCGATCTGGTTTACGGCAGCGAAGACGGACACCGTCCTGCCGCCGAAAGACTATGTCGTTCCGACGTTCGCGCGCCTGCAGAAGATTGGTGCCGATGCGCACTTCAGCTTTTTTGACAAAGTTGTCGACGAGACGGGCCTCTACAAGAAAGCCGATGGCACGCCGTACGAGTACGCAGGCCACTGGTCCTGGATCTACGTCTACAACGACCGCTGCGAAGATACCATCAATGGCAAGGCCGTCAAGCTCTTTGACTGGATGGCGGCACAGCATCGCTGAGCCGTGGGAGGTCTGAAATGAAGAAATCTCTCAAGAAACTCACGGCAGCCGTCGTGGCTGGCACGATGGCGACAGGCTTTGCCACGATGGGCATGGTCGAGGCTGCACAGCTCGCGCCGCGCACGATCGTCACGACGGATGGCGAAGTCGATGACATGAACTCGTTCCTGCGCTTCCTGCTTTACACGAACGAGCTCGATGTCGAGGGCATCGTCTACAGTGCCTCGATGTGGCATTACAAGGGCGATGGCAAAGGCACGACGTTCCAGACGCAGATGGGCTGGACGAAGCCGATCTACAGCACGCCGCGCACGGATCTTCGTTGGTGCGGCACGGACTGGATTCACGACTACATCGAGAAATATCGCGCCGTCTATCCGAAGCTCCATGCCAACGACAGCCGCTATCCGACGGCCGACAAGCTGCAGAGCCTCGTCAAGGTCGGCAACATCGACTTCGAAGGCGAGATGGCGTACGACACGGAGGGCAGCAACCTCATCAAGGAGAAGCTGCTCGACAATAACGACGCGCCGATCTACCTCGAAACCTGGGGCGGCTGCAACACGATCGCCCGTGCGCTGAAGTCCATCGAGGACGAGTGCAAGGGCACGCCGCAGTGGAACAGCATCTACGAGAAAGTCAGCAAGAAAGCCGTCCTCTACAACATCATGGATCAGGACGACACGTACAAGACGTACATCTCGCGTTCGTGGCCGGACATCAAAGTCTGGTACAACAGCATCCAGTTCGCGAGCCTTGCCTATATCTGGAAGGATGTCGTGCCGAAAGAGCAGCAACCGTATTTCCGTGGTCCATGGATGCAGAAGAACATCCTCGTTGGCTACGGCAAGGACTACATGACGTATGGCGACGGCCATCACCTCGCGGGCGACCCCGAAGACACGTTCGGCCAGCTCAGCGTCGCGAAAGAGAAGGGCTACGGCTTGCACGACCTCATTTCCGAGGGCGATTCGCCGTCGTTCCTCTATCTGGTCGACAATGGACTGCGCTCGTACGAGAGCCCAGCCTATGGCGGCTGGGGCGGACGCTTCTCGCCGTGCATGAGCACGAAGAATGTCTGGGAGGACAACGAAGGCTCGTGGGATGTGAACCCCGCGACGGGACAGCGCGAGAAATTCTACGCGCAGGCCCGCTGGGGACAGGCCATCCAGAATGACTTCGCGGCCCGCATCCAGTGGACGCAGAAAGATCCGAAAGACGCGAACCATGCGCCGGAGGTCAGCGTGGCAGGCGGCCTCGACCGCACGGCAGCGCCGGGCGAGACCGTCACGATCAATGCGACGGCCAAAGACCCCGATGGCGACAAGCTGGCATCTTCGTGGATGCAGTATCAGGAAGCCGGCACGTACGCGGGCAAAGTGAAGCTCGCGAAGACCGACGGCCTCACGACGTCCTTCACGATGCCGAAAGACATCAAGAAGGGTGAGACCATCCATCTCATCCTCACCGTCACCGACAGCGGCACGCCGGCGCTCACGCACTACGCCCGCGTCATCGTCACGGCGAAATAAATGCGAATTTGACAGAAAAATACCTCCTGTCCTATACTGGTAGCGTTGGAGCATCTCCATGCAGCCGCAGTAGGACGGGAGGTATTTTTCATGTTTGGGAAAAAGAAGACCATTGCCGTCATCGAGATTGATGGCGTGATTTCGGCGAGCTCGAAGAAGAGCGCGATTGCTTCGAAGGGATTCAGCCTCGGCAAGACGATCGAGTTCCTGTCAGATCTCGAGGATGAGAAGCAGGCACTTGACGGCATCATGCTGCGCATGAACACGCCGGGCGGGACGGCGGGCGCGTCAGAAGAACTCGCGCGTGCGATCGAGCGCGTCAAGCAGGCACGGAAGGTTCCCGTCGTCGCATCGATTGCCGATGTCTGCTGCTCGGGCGGCTACATGATCGCCGTCGTCGCCGACAAGATCTTTGCGAACCGGCAGTCGCTGACGGGTTCGATCGGCACAATCCTCCAGGTGCCGAACTATCAGGAGCTTGCAGAAAAGATCGGCGTCAAGACGCTGACGTTCAAGAGCGGTCGCATGAAGGACATTGGCAACCCGATGCGCGACATGACGGACGAGGAGCAGGCGTTCCTCACGGAAATCGCGCAACAGGGTCACGCGTTGTTCCGTTCGTATGTCAAGGAGCATCGTCCTGGCATCCAGAACGAAGAAGACATGATGGACGGTCGTCCCGTCGATGCCGTCACGGCAAAAGAGAACGGCCTGATCGATGCCTTCGGCACGTATCTCGACGCCTATGACGCCCTGCGCGAGCTCGCGGGCATCGAAAAGCATGCGCCTGTCAAGGAACTGCGCATCAAGGAAGACAAAGGCATCGTCCAGCGCCTGCTCGGTACGATGGCATTTCCAAGCATCGTCGATGCGATGGAAGAACTTTCATTATCTGGACGGATGTTCAAAGGATGAGGAAGCAGGCGTCGTGTAAGCATATTTCTCGGGATGCTGCAGGAAGTCCATGTTGAGCGCGCAGCGCCACGCGGTGTATTCCTTTTCGAGCGCGAATGCGAGGTCGAGTGCGGCATCTTCGTTCAGCGCATAGCTGACGGATGTGAGCGGGGCGCCGCCCATCGGCTTCACGACGCCGGGCACGAGCGCGCCTTCCTTGTTGCGCGCCTGCTTCTGCTCGCCTTTAGAAATCTCGATTTTGAGGATGATGCGGTTCTTTTCCGCGTACATGGTAAGGATGCGGGAAACGACATCGACGCCATACCGGCGCTTGTGGTCTTTGCCGCCTTTGTAGATCTTGCAGAGGTCGAGCCATTCCGTGTGGGAGCGCAGATGGCTGACGCCCATCCGGAGCTTGCGGATCATGTGAATGCCGTCGCTATCGGGATCGAGGAACATTTTTGCGTAGCGGCTCTTCTTCTCTTGCTCGGCATCTTGGCGCGGTGGGTTCGTGATAGAGACGAAGAGCTTTGGCGCGCGCATGAAATAAAAATCCTGTGCGACATGCAGCCCATAAATGCCGCCATCGCGCGCACGGAGGACGGCTTTGAAAATCGTGAGTTCTGGCATGAAGAGCCTCCTTTGAATGTCTATCTTGCTTTTATTTGCTTCTAAATTATACCAGATGTGTGTTGATTCTGACAGGGATGAAACGAAATGATGACAAAGACACGCAGAGCCCCAGCGAGAGATAGGATTCTCCTGTTGGGGGGCTCTGCGTGTCTTTTGGAATAGAGGAGTGATGTTTTTCAGAATGCAAGCACTTCGCCATCGGCAGGCATCTGATAGTTTTCGATGCCCCTACGCGCGAGGAGGCCGCGCATCTCGTGGCGCGTGATGGAGGCGTGCGCGACGTTGTCCATGTGCGTGAGGATGATCTTGCTTTCCGGCATCGTGCGAGCAACGGCTTCGACATCTTCGTCGCCCATGATGAGGCGGCCGTTTTCGATGATTTCAGCGGCACACGTGTTCAGCACGATGATGGGCGGTTTATAGGTCGCGAGCGTCTGACGAACACCTTCATACCAGACCGTGTCACCGGCGACATAGAGCGTTTGTTCGTCCGCTGCTTCGAATACGAGGCCGCAAGCATCGCCGCAAGGCTGGATGACGCCGTGACGGGCAGGCGCTTTCGTGATCTTGACTCCGTGGAAGGCCGAACCATCGGCAGAGAGCACGCGGACGTCGGAAAAGCCGGAACGCTGGAAAACGGCAGCATCGGCTTCGTTTTGCACATAGATTGGTTTCGCGTGGTCGAGCAGCGCACCGACCGTGCCATCAGCTGCCATGTCGATGTGGTCGGGATGGATGTGCGTGATGAGATAGGCATCGACATCTGCGAGCACGTCGCTTATGGCCATGGGGAGGTCAAAGATTGGCATGGGAATCTGTTCTTTCACGGGATCCAGGAGCGTGAAGGGATGGCCGGGGATATCGGCGAAGCAGCCCATCGTGCCTTTTGCTGCGAGCCACGGGTCGATGAGGAAGGTCTTGCCACTGATCGTGATGCGGAGCGTTGCGTTGCGGATCTGCTGGATGTTCATATGATTGTGCCCTTTCTATGTGTGGAATGATTGATTTCTTGCGTTTATTCTAGCCCAAATTACGCGCATGGACAAGAAATGAAACCGCTCGTCAGCGCAACGAAACTGTTGCACTGACGAGCGGTTCTTCGTAGAGGGAAAAGCAGATCAGCTGCTTGCCGTGTCGTCTGGGTGTGCGGCAAGATACGTGAGCAGGAACTGCTGGAACACGCGGGCGCTTTGCGTCGGGAGCTGGCCGCGGCGTGCAAGCAGGCAGATGTCAACACCGTCGTCTGCACCGACGGTGATCGGGCGCAGCACCGTCGAGGGATGCGCGACGAGGGAGGCGGTATAGCCGTGCTCGAGGATAATGGCCTTGTTCTGTGCGGCAAGGGACGTGAGCAGCGTTTCATCAGAAGATTCGAGCAGGATGTTGCAAGCAAGGCCTTGTGCGAGAAGGTAGCGATCGATTTTTTCACGGAAACATTGGTAGGCGCGTCCTTTGCCCGCGACCGTCTCACCCGCAAGGTCGCGGATGGTGAGGGAGTCTTTTTGCGCAAGCGGATGCGTCTGATGGAGGCGCACGCAGAATGGCGTGCGGAAGAGCGTCTGCGCGGAAAAGAGCGCCGTGTCAAACGGCGGTGTCGTGATGGCGAAATCGCCTTTGCCATGCGCGAGTGCTTCGGCCGCACCCTGATCCGTCGATTCGATGAAGCTCGGCGTGATGCCGGGGTGTGCCTCGGCAAAGGCGAGAAAAAAGTCCGCGCCAAGCCATGCGGCGATATGGTCGAGCGCGTAGACTGTCACGACGGAGCGCCGTTGTGTCGCGAGCGTCTGTGTGCCGGCAATGTAGTCGTATTCGCTGAGCAGCTGGCGGACGTGCGGCAAGATAGAACGCGCGAAATCCGTCGGCGTGATGCCGTTGGCTGTGCGATGGAAGAGCGGTTGTGCGAGTTCCTCTTCGAGCTGCCTCAGTGAGCGGCTTACGCCTTGTCGCGTAATGTAGAGCTTGTCCGCCGCTGCCTGGATGCTGCCTTCGCTGTAGACCGTGAGAAAATAGGCGAGTTGCTTCTGGTTCATATAAGGCCGTTCCCTTCCTGTACCTTTCCTTGTTATTCTGCCTTTTCTAGAATAACAATCGTGTGGAGACCTGTCAATTTCGCACCACAAAGACAAATTTTTTGATAAATTGCTGAATGATACTTGACAAAACAATAGAGATTCTACTATAATAGAAATCGCAAAGCGGGATGGTTACGTTGAGTCGGCCAAACCTTCAGCACGGGCGTTTTTCGTTCGTGCAGACGGTTGTATCCACGCTTATTTTTTTGCCGCAAATGCGGCGCGGATGGTGACAACATGCGTCCCGTGGAAGGGATCGCGTGGTTGGCCAAACCTCCAAGATCATTCTCAATTTTTTGGAGGGACAGTTTTATGAGAAAGTATGAACAGCTCGCGGCGGACATCGTGAAGCTCGTCGGCGGCAAGGACAACGTCATTTCGCTTGCGCACTGCATCACGCGCCTGCGCTTCAAGCTGAAGGACGAAGGCAAGGCGCAGACGGATGCCATCAAGGCGCATGACGGCGTCGTGACGGTCATCCAGAGCGGCGGCCAGTACCAGGTCGTCATCGGCAACGCGGTCGGCGATGTCTATGACGAGATCCTCGCATCGCAGGGCATCAATGGTGCCGGCGCGGCGGCAGAGGATGATGAAGCGAAGAAGGACATGAGCCTCCTCGACCGCTTCATCGATCTGATTTCGAGCGTGTTCCAGCCCGTGCTCGGCGTCCTCGCTGCAGCCGGTATGATCAAGGGCTTCACGGTGCTCCTGACGGCGACGGACATCGTCGCTCCGAAGGGCGGCACGGCGCAGATGCTCGGCATCATCGGTGATGCGTTCTTTTATTTCCTGCCGATCATGCTCGCGTACACGTCGGCAAAGAAGTTCAAGATGAACATCTTCTCCGCCATGACGGTCGGCGCGGCGCTCGTCTATCCGAGCCTCGCGAAGATCATGGGCGGCGAGCCGATGTACACGCTGTTCGCGGGCACGATCTTCGAGTCACCGGTGCACACGGAGTTCCTCGGCATCCCGGTGTTGCTGATGAACTACGCATCGAGCGTCATCCCGGCCATCGTCGCCATTTACTTCGGCGCGAAGGTCGAACGCTTCTTTGCACGTGTCATCCCGACGATGGTCAAAGGCTTCTTCGTTCCGTTCTGCACGCTGCTCGTCGTCATCCCGCTGACGCTCATGGTCGTCGGCCCAGTCGCGATGTGGGCAGGCAAGCTCGTCGGCGCGGCGGCCATGGCAATCTACAGCCTGAGCCCGGTGCTCTCCGGCCTCTTCATCGGCGCGTTCTGGCAGGTCTTCGTCATGTTCGGCCTGCATTGGGGCCTCGTGCCGGTCATGCTGAACAACGTGGCCGTCTATGGCAATGACCCGCTCGTCGTCACGTACTTTGGTGCTTCGTTCGCGCAGATCGGTGTTGTCCTTGCGATCCTCCTCCGTACGAAGGATCAGAACCTCCGCTCCCTTTCGATTCCTGCGTTCATTTCCGGTATCTTCGGCGTCACGGAGCCTGCTATCTATGGTGTCACGCTCCCACGCAAGAAATATTTCGCACTTTCCTGCGTCGGCGCAGCCGTCGGCGGCGCGCTCATCGCGTTCTTCGATGTCCGTCTCTACATCTTCGGCGGCCTCGGCATCTTCGGTTATCCGTGCTTCATCGACTCGGCGACGAACAACATGGCTGGCATGTACAACGGCATGATCGCTTCGGCTGTTGCCTTCGCCGTCGGCTTCCTGCTCACGTTCCCGATCTATCGCGACAAGAAGGTCGAAGCTGGCGAATCGGAGCTTTCCGTCACGACGGAAGATGAAGAGACGAAGTCCGTCGAGCGCGAAATCCTCGCAGCTCCAGTTTCCGGCAAAGTTGTTCCGCTTGCCAACGTTCCTGATGAAGCATTCTCGGCTGGCGTGCTCGGCAAAGGCATCGCCATCGAGCCGAGCGAGGGCCGCGTCGTCGCTCCGGCAGACGCGACGATCACGACGCTGTTCCCGACGGGTCATGCCATCGGCCTCATCACGGACAAGGGCGCCGAAATCCTCATCCACATCGGCATGGATACGGTCAAGCTCGAAGGCAAGTATTTCAAAGCTCATGTCAAGCAGGGCGACAAGGTCAAGAAAGGCCAGCTGCTCATCGAGTTCGATGTCGAGAAGATCAAGGAAGCCGGCTACCCGGTCGTGACGCCCGTGCTCGTGACGAATACGGCGAGCTACCTCGACGTTGTCCCGACGGAGGCAGGCTCCATCAAGGAGAAAGAAAACCTCATCACGGTTGTTGCATAACGATTTGCGGAAAGGAGCAGCCATTTCATGAAATTCCCTGAAAACTTCCTCTGGGGCGGCGCGGTCGCTGCGAACCAGTGCGAAGGCGCTTATAATGAAGACGGCAAAGGCATCGACATCCAGGACATTCTGCCGCATGGCATGAAGACGCCGCCGACCGAAGAGCCGACGCCCGACAATCTCAAGCTCACGGCCATTGACTTCTACCATCGCTACAAGGACGACATCAAGCTGTTTGCGGAAATGGGCTTCAAGGTGTTCCGCACGAGCATCGCGTGGAGCCGCATTTTCCCGAATGGCGACGACGCCGAGCCGAACGAGCAGGGCTTGAAATTCTACGACGACCTCTTTGACGAGTGCCATAAATATGGCATCGAGCCGCTTGTGACGATTTCGCATTATGAGACGCCGCTGCACCTCGCGAAAAAGTACAACGGTTGGGCGAACCACGACCTCATCGGCTTCTACGAGAAATACGTCCGCACGATTTTCGCGCGCTACGGCAAGAAAGTCAAATACTGGCTGACGTTCAACGAAATCAACAGCGTGCTGCATCAGCCGCTCGTTTCGGGCGGTATCATGACGCCGCTCTCCGAGCTCAGCAAGTCCGACCTCTATCAGGCCTGCCATCATGAGTTCGTGGCCTCGGCGCTCGCGACGAAGATTGCGCACGAGATGATGCCGGACGCCAAAGTCGGCTGCATGATTCTCGCGATTCCTTTCTATCCGCTTTCGCCGAATCCTGACGATGTCATCCAGACGATGGAGACCGACCATGCGAATGATTTCTTCGGCGACATGCATGTGCGCGGCGAATATCCGGGCTACATGAAGCGCTATTTCCGCGAGCATGGCATCGAGATCCAGACGACGCCCGAGGAGCTCAAGCTCCTGAAGGAGAACACCGTCGATTTCGTTTCGTTCAGCTACTATATGAGCTCGTGCATCTCGGCTGACCCGTCGAAGCAGGCGGGCGAGGGCAACATCGTGCCGGGTGTGCCGAATCCGTATCTCAAGGCATCGCCCTGGGGCTGGCAGATTGACCCGAAGGGCATCCGCTTCGTGCTGAACCGCTATTATGACCGCTGGCAGAAACCGCTGTTCATCGTCGAAAACGGTCTCGGCACGAACGACGAGCTCGTCGACGACGGCAAGGGCGGCAAGACGGTCAATGACGACTATCGCATCGAGTACCTCAACGACCACCTCGTGCAGGTCGGAGAGGCCATCGCCGACGGCGTGCCCGTCATGGGCTACACGACATGGGGCTGCATCGACCTCGTCAGCGCCTCGACGGCGGAAATGAAGAAGCGCTACGGCTTCATCTATGTCGATCGCAACAACGACGGCAGCGGCACGCTCGCGCGCTACCGCAAGAAGTCGTTCTACTGGTACAAAGACGTCATCGCGACAAATGGCGGGAGCCTGAAGGCGTAAATAGCCAGAAACTATCCAGCATAGAGAAATTTTCATTGACAGCGATGCGATTTTCCGATATGCTGGTTACATCAACAAGTTCATAGAGCAGGCAAGGCTGACGGATGAGTGGAGCGTACCACGTGTCTTGCGTGCTTGTAGGAAAAGCCGACCGTCTGGGCAGAGAGATCTTCCCGGCGGTGTGGCTTTTTTGCTTGCCGAACGGATGGAAAGACCTCTCTTTCATGTCCCTGTTTTCGCAGGGAGAAAGGATGGTTTTCATGCGCAATCGCTGGCTCATCGCACTTTCGGCCGTCGGGATCCACATCTCGATCGGCAGCGTCTATGCTTGGAGCGTACTGACGCGCCCCATCATGCAACAGCTCGGCTGGTCGCTTTCGGAGACGACGTGGGCGTTTTCCATCGCGATCTTGTTCCTCGGCTTTTCGGCTGGCTTCCTCGGCAAATTTGTCGAGAAGTATGGCCCGAAGAAAAGCGGCCTCGTCTCGATGTGTTTCTTCGGCGCTGGCATGTTCGGCACGGCGCTCGCGCTGCACCTCGGCAGCCTGCCGTTCCTCTATCTCTTTTATGGCGCGATCGGCGGTATCGGCCTCGGCGTTGGCTACATCACGCCGGTCTCGACGCTCGTCAAGTATTTCCCGAACCATCGCGGCTTCGCGACGGGGCTCGCCATCATGGGCTTCGGTTTCGCCGCGCTCATCGCCGGCCCTGTCATGCAGCAGCTGACGGCGCGTTTTGGCCTCGTCGAGAATTTCCTGATCCTCGGCACGGTCTACATGGTGCTGATCGGCGCGTCGTCCCTGTACCTCAAGCCGCCCGCCAAGACGGCTGTGCAGGGCGCGGCGCAGGCAAAGAAGACGCATCGTGCAGGTGCAGCCGCCATCGACGCGAGCACGCTCGGCGCGACGGCGTCCGAGGCCATGCATACGTGGCAGTTCGGCGCGCTCTGGTGGATCTTCTTCGTCAACATCACGTGCGGCATCGGCCTCTTGGCCGTCGCGTCGCCGATGGCGCAGGAAGTTGTCGGCATGAATGCCGCACAGGCCGCTTCGATGGTCGGCATCATCGGCCTGCTCAATGGCGGCGGCCGCATTCTCTGGTCGACGTTCTCGGATTACCTCGGTCGTGGCCTGACGTATATGTTGTTCTTCGTCCTCGAAGTCGCAGCATTCGCCCTGCTCTCGGGCACGCGCGATGCGTTCCTGTTCCAGGCGCTCGTGCTGCTCATCATCAGCTGCTATGGCGGCGGCTTCTCGTGCATGCCGGCGTATCTCTCCGACCTTTTCGGTACGCGCGAGCTCTCGGCCATCCACGGCCGCGTCCTCACGGCCTGGGGCGTCGCCGGCGTCGTCGGCCCGACGCTCGTCTCGCTCTTTCGCGAGCAGACGCAGGGCTACACGGCCATCCTGCTGTTCTTTGCCGGCCTGTTCGTCCTGAACTTCGCCATCGCGACCGTGCTGAAACTGCATGGCAAGCGGGCAGCGGAAACGGAGGCAGCCGTCCGCACTTCGACATCTTCCGCACAATGATTTTTTTCGTAGGTTTTGAGACTCCGTCTTGCGTACTTGCAGGCCGGAGTTTTTTCTTTGTGTGATTCCCGGCGATCTTGTCTTGTTTGGTGGGAAGGGGTGTGCTATCCTAAAAGAAAAGAATGTGCGGAACAAGGAAACGTAAAGGTGAAGAAGACATGAAACAAGTAGAAGCACTTTTGGAGGACGGACGTCGATGCTTGGGCAAAGGTGATATTCTCGGAGCTGCGCAAGCTGCATGGGAAGCATATGATTTGCGCAAGCTCGAACCGTCGGTCTGGCAGTTGCTTGAGAAGGTCGCATGGGCCGAAGGCGATGTGTTTGCCATGGGATTTTGGATGGGACTTCGTGCGAAGAAACTGGGCACAGGCATTCAAGCACCGGCGGAATTAGAAAATGTTGACGAGCTGTTACGTGGCGTCGGCTATGCACTCAGCCATCCGCAATTCGCGCCGTATCATAAAAGCATCGTACGCCGGGAGAGCTCTTTGGATACGCAGCAGGACGTCGTGCTCGGTGATTGTCTGCCCGCGGAAACGACGGGTGTGCCTGGCTACTTTGTCGGCGTCTACAATCCACAGAATCGGCGAGACGTGCGGGCAAGGCTGGCCGAGGCATATCGTGCATCGCATCTCGATATCGCAGATTACGGTGATTTTACCTATGATTTGATGCATGCGGAGTCTGTGCAAGATGTCACGCTGTCCCCAGACGCTGGAGAGCGATATCTCCAGCCTATCGCGGGTGTGGAGGCTGGTCAGCCATTGATCGTGGAACTGGGAAATGGTCAGCACGGCACTTTGTCGCTTTCGAAATACGAGACGACATTCCTGCGTGTGCAGGAGCCGATGCGACTTTCTTCAGAAATGTCGTTTTGGCTGGGGACGCCGATCCTTTTGCAGCACAGCTCGAAGCGCCGGAAAGTCGTCCTCAACCTCTTGACAGACGGCCTCAGCTGGGGTGAGCAGAAAAAAGAAGGATATGCGAATATCCCGAACATCATGAAGTTCTTTTCCGAGGGTGTGATCTTTGACGATGCGTATTCCGGTTCGGAGTATACGTATCCATCCCTTGCGACGATCGAGACGGGGATGCTACCGACCTCTTCACAGATTTTTTCGACAGATGCCATCACGCGCCTCGGGGCAAACCATCGGACACTTTCCGAGCAGATGAAGCAGCTGGGGTATTACTGTGTCAACCTTATGAGTGATGGTGAGGGTATCTATAATGGCGTGACGCGAGGATACGATCGCATGATTGTCAACCATTACATGCAACCGACATACAAAGCTGTCGAACGTACCATTCAGCATCTTGAGGCGTTTGGTGAGGCCGATCAGTTTCTCTTCGTCCATCTGGCCGATTCGCATCCCTACAACAGTGATATCCGTTGTCTGGAATCTGTGCAGACGCAGCTACCGCCAGAAGAATTTTTCAATGCCCCACCCGAAACGACATCCGTCTTTCTTCAAGCAACGCATCGCAATCAGTTGCTGAACCAGCAGAATATCCGCAACATGGATCGCCAGCTCGGCATGTTGTTCGACTATCTGACAACGCACTACAAAGAAGACGAACTCCTCGTCTGCCTCTATGCGGATCACGGATGCTCCATCTATAGCGAAAAACCGTGGCTTTTGAGCTCCATGCATTCCAACAGTGCACTCATGGTGCGCGGTGGTGGCATTCCGCGCGGCGTGCGCGCGGACGAGCTCATGAGCACGGCGGACATCTATGCCATTCTCGGCCATGTTTGTGGCTTTCCCATCGATGCGCTGCAGCTCGATAGCAATCTGCCCGAGGTCTTCGGCGGCAAGCGTCGCGACATTGTTGTCAGCCAGTCCATCTTTGCAGGGCAGACACGCAAGATCTGTCTGCGAACGGAGCAGTATGCTTGTCGGTTTGAGACAGAAGCATTCACGCAAGTGGATGGGACGGTCGATGCCTCTTCCTATACGATTCGAGTTTTCCGGCGCGAAGGCGAAGAGGATGTCGAGGTCACAGACAACGCTGTGCGCCAAGCATTTCATTCTTATCTCAAACATCATGCAGAGAAGTTCATGTTGGAGGGATGGGAATGAAAACGGTATACACATGTTTTTGCACGGACATCATCCATGAAGGACACCTGAATCTCATCCGTGCCGCGAGGCAATATGGCGAGCTCGTCGTCGGCGTGCTCTGTGATGCGGAGATGGTGCGCTATAATCGTTTCCCGACGACGACGCTTGAGGAGCGCATCCATCAACTCGAAGTCCTGCCTGAGGTCTCGCGCGTCATCGTGCAGGATGCCATCATGTACGACAAGGTGCTCGCGGAGCTCCGTCCGGACTACGTCATTCATGGTGATAACTGGCGCGGCGGTCCGGAGTCGGCCATCCGGCAGAACGTCATCGAGAACCTCGCGGCGTATGGCGGCCAGCTCATCGAGGTGCCGTATACGTACAACGAGGCTGTCAAGAAGGCAGATGACCGCGTGCGCGACAAGCTCGCCATGCCGGAGCTCAGGCGTGGGCGGCTGCGGCGGCTCATCGACATGATTCCCATCGTCAAGACCATCGAGGTGCACAGTGGCCTGACGGGTCTCATCGCCGAAAAGACCGTCGTCGAACACGATGGTGGTCTCGACCAATTCGATGCGATGTGGATTTCGAGCCTCTGCGACTCGACGGATCGCGGCAAGCCCGACATCGAGCTCGTCGACATGACGTCGCGCATCCGCACGATCGATGACGTCATGGACGTCACGACGAAACCCATCATCCTCGATGCCGATACGGGCGGCCTCATTGAGCATTTCGTCTATAACGTGCGCACACTCGAGCGCATGGGCGTCTCGGCCATCATCGTCGAAGACAAGACGGGGCTCAAGAAGAATTCTCTGTTCGGCACAGAAGTCCGGCAGACCCAGGACACGATCGAGCATTTCTCTGCAAAGATTGCGGCGGGCAAGAAGGTGCAACGTACGGATGACTTCATGATCATCGCGCGCATCGAGAGCCTGATTCTCGAAAAGGGCATGGACGATGCGCTCGCACGGGCGCGTGCTTATACGGCCGCCGGTGCCGACGGTATCATGATTCATTCGCGGAAGAAAGATCCGACAGAAATCTTCCAGTTCTGCGACACGTTCCATGCCGAGCAACCGAACGTGCCGATCGTCGTCGTGCCGACGTCGTACAATCAGGTCACGGAGCAGGAACTCGTCGCTCATGGCGTCAAAGTCGTCATCTATGCGAACCAGCTCATGCGCAGTGCGTTCCCCGCTATGGAGAACGCTGCGAAGAGCATCCTCGTCCATCATCGGGCGAAGGAGATTGACGAGCAGCTCATGTCCATCAAGCAGATCATCACGCTGATTGACGAATTGTAAGCAAACATCTATAAATGGAAAGCAAGGTGTCACCATGAGTAATGGAAAACCTGCGCACGCCGTCATCCTGGCGGCGGGCATGGGGACGCGGCTGCGGCCGCTGACGGCGGAGCTGCCGAAACCGATGGTGCCCGTCTGCGGGCGGCCGATCATCACGACGATCCTCGACGGCCTGCGTCTCGCGAATATTTCAGATGTCTATGTTATCTGCGGCTGGCAGAAAGAGAAGCTCTTTGCGTTGAAAGCAACATATCCCGAGGTACAGTTCCTCGAGAATCCTGATTTTGCGACGGCGAACAACATTTCATCCATTCTCGTCGCAGGCGAGCTTCTGCAAGATGCGCTCGTCATCGAAGGCGACCTCTATTTTCATCATCCAGCGGTTTTTCAGCGGATCGGGACAGTTTCGAACTATCTCGCTTTTTCTGTGCCTGCTTCTAATGACTGGTGCTTCTTCACGGATGACGAGCATCGCATCACACGCATGGCCGTCGGCAGTGACGGAGAGCCGTGCTGGCAGATGGTCGGCTGCTCGTACTGGACGGCGGAGGATGGGCGGAGACTCCTCGCGCATGCCCGCGAAGTCTACGATGCGCCGGGGGGCCATGCGCGTTACTGGGACGAGATTGCACTCGATGCCCATCTCGGTGAATATGATATCCGCGTGCGTCCTTGTGAAGCAGACGACGTTATCGAGATTGACACGGTCGATGAGCTCTATGCATTGGAAAGGAAACTGAAATGAACATAGAATCTATTCGTAGAAATGTTCTCTTGAACCCTGGCCCAGCGACGACGACGGATAGTGTGAAGCTCGCGCAGGTCGTACCGGATATCTGCCCGCGCGAAGCGGAGTTCGGCGATGTCATGCGCGAGGTCTCGGAGGCGCTCTGCCGCGTCGTCCATGCGCCCGCCGACCGATATGAGACCGTGCTGTTCTGCGGTTCGGGCACGCTCGCGATGGATGTCTGTGTGAATTCGCTCTTGCCTGCGGGCAAGAAGCTCCTCGTGCTCGACAATGGTGCGTATTCGAGCCGCGCGGCTGATATCGCGCATGCGTATCATCTCGATCTTGTCGACTGCCAACAGCCCGTCGATCGTCCATTCGACATCGCAGAGGCAAAAGCGGCACTCGACGCGGATGCAAATATCGCCGTCGTCTACACGACGCATCAGGAGACGGGCACAGGCGTCCTGAATCCGATTCGCGAACTCGCGGACGTCGTCCACGCACATGGCGCGATCTTCGTCGTCGATACGACATCGACGCTCGCCATGCGTCCCATCGACGTTGTGCGCGATGGCATCGATTTCTGCATGGCGTCGTCGCAGAAAGGCATCCAGGGCATGACGGGGCTTGCCTTCATCATCGGCCGCCGAGACATCATCGAAGCGAGCAAAGCATATCCTGTCCGTTCGTATTATTGCAATCTCTATCAGCAGTACGCGTATTTCAAAGAGAATGGCCAGATGCATTTCACCCCGCCCGTGCAGGTGCTCTATGCGGCGCGGCAGGCGCTCAAAGAATATTTTGCGGAAGGCGAGGAGGCGAAGTGGCAGCGTCATACGGCGACGATGACAGCCATCCACGACGGCCTCGCGGCACTCGGTTTCCGCGAGGTCATCCCGCGCGAATATCAGGCAGGACTCGTCGCCGCTGTTGCGTATCCAGACGATCCTCATTGGTCGTTTGAGCGCGTGCATGACGCCTGCTATGCGCAGGGCTTCACGATCTATCCCGGCAAAATGCAAGGACAGGGCACGTTCCGTCTCTGTGCGCTCGGCGCCATCACAGCGGAGGATGTCGCGGCATTCTTCCGCGTGCTGCGCAGCGCGCTCGCAGAGCTCGGCGTCGCCGTGCCCGTGCGGTATGAGAAATGAGGTAGTGCCATGAAGGTCGAAGCATTTCTCCGTGTGCTCGGCGCGGAGTTTTATACAGGTGTTCCGGATTCACTTTTAAAAGCACTTTGCAACGAGCTCTTGCATCGCTATCCGAATGACCTGCGCCATCATGTCATCGCGGCGAATGAAGGCAACGCAGCGGCGATTGCGACAGGCTATCATCTCGCGACGGGCAACGTGCCTGTTGTCTATCTGCAGAACAGCGGCGAGGGAAATCTTGTAAATCCCGTCGCATCTCTGCTGCATTCTGACGTCTATGCCATTCCCGCCATCTTCATCGTCGGCTGGCGCGGTGAGCCCGGCGTCTACGACGAGCCGCAGCATGTCTTTCAGGGCAAGATCACGCGGAGCCTCCTCGATGTGCTCGAAATCCCTTCCTTTGTTGTCGGAAAGGTGACGACGGTCGAAGAACTCAAGGCCGCGCGGCAATCCTTTGAAATGCCGCTGTCTGAGGGCCATCAAGTGGCGTTTGTCATCGAAAAAGGCGCCCTGACATCTGAACTCGCTGTGGACTATCAGAACGACTATCCCATGAAACGCGAGCGGGCGCTCGAGATCTTGTTAGAGTTCACTGGCACGAGCCCTATCGTTTCGACAACGGGAAAGGCGAGTCGAGAGCTCTACGAGCTGCGCGAGCGTCGCGGCGAAGATCATAGCCGTGACTTCCTGACCGTCGGCTCCATGGGGCATGCGAGCTCCATCGCGCTCGGCATTGCGCTACAGCGACCAGGTGAACGTATCTATGTCGTCGATGGTGATGGTGCGGCGCTCATGCACATGGGGGCTATGACCATCATCGGCCAGGCGCAGCCACGAAATCTCGTACACGTCCTGATTGACAACGAAGCGCATGAATCCGTCGGAGGCTTCCCGACAGCGGCAAAGAATGTCGATTTCGCGGCCGTGGCGAAAGCCTGTGGCTATCGGATGGCCATCGAAATCGCAGATGAGCAGGGCCTCCGCGATACGCTGGCTTCTTTGCAAGATTGTAATGGCCCCGTGTTGCTTGTCGTCCCTTCGGCCATTGGTGCGAGAAAAGACCTCGGGCGGCCGAAGACGACGCCGGTGGAAAACAAGAACGGGTTTATGCAGCACATGTCTGCAAAATAAGAAAATCCTTTCCTCTCTTCGCTTTTCGTGTTATCATGTAAGGAACGCTTTACAAGATTACATCAGCGAAGAGAGGTCTTTTTCATGCATCGTCTTGTTTCCAAACTCATCGTCTATCGCAAGATCGGCGAGGACAGCATCTTGTTCCGACTTGCGGATATCTGTCGAGATTTTTATACGACGGATTATGATGCGGGGGAACTGTCTGGCCGCATCCTGACGGAGATCAACCGCATGCTCGACATCGCGACGGTCTACGGCTTCAATGGCAATCTCTGGCACAACTACATCGCGTTCCTGCTCGCGATGACGGAGACGCCGTTCACGCTCGTCTGCGAGAAGCATGGCGCGAGCGAGGGCAGCGTGCGCCGCTTTGTCGAGAACGATCTCGAAATCTTCCGCAAGCTGCTCGCGTATGACTTCGGCCCGCTGGAAAAAGCGACGGGGCTCGATTGCTTTGATGTCATCGAGCATTTCCAGGCCGTCGAGAAGAAGGAGCAGATCTACAACAAGAGCGTCAGCGAGAAGGTGCAGGAGCTCAGCACGCTGATCGAGGGCGCGAAGGATGGCGCGGAGATGTTCGGCATCGTAACGGACTTCTACAAGCGCTATGGCGTCGGCATGTTCGGTCTCAATAAGGCGTTCCGCATTTCGCCGAACCATGAGCAGACGGGCGAGCTGCTCGAGGCCATCACGACGACGGGCGACATGAAGCTCTCGGACCTCATCGGCTACGAGACGCAGAAGCAGCGCCTCGTCGAGAACACGGAGGCGTTCGTTGAGGGGCGCGTGGCGAATAACGTGCTGCTTTATGGCGACGCGGGCACGGGCAAGTCGACGAGCATCAAGGCCATCCTGAACCAGTTCTACGACCGTGGCCTGCGCATGATCGAGGTCTACAAGCATGAGTTCAAGTATCTGCAGCGCATCATCGCGCAGATCAAGAACCGCAATTACAAGTTCATCATCTATATGGATGACCTGTCGTTTGAGGAATTCGAGATCGAGTACAAGTATCTCAAAGCCGTCATCGAAGGCGGCCTCGAAGTGAAGCCGGACAACGTGTTGATCTACGCGACGAGCAACCGCCGCCACTTGATCTGCGAGACGTGGACGGATCGTCCTGATGCCGTCAAGGACGACATGCACGAGAACGACACCGTGCAGGAAAAGCTGTCGCTCTCGGCACGCTTCGGCCTGACGATCGGCTATTTCCGTCCGAGCCGGCAGGAGTACTACGATATGGTGCAGGTGCTGGCGCGCCGCCATCCAGAGATCACGCTCACAGATGAAGAGCTCAAGGCCGGCGCCGTGCGCTGGGAAATGGCGCATTCGCAGGTCTCGGGCCGCGCGGCACAGCAGTTCATCAATTCGCTGCTCAGCAACGCAGCAAAGGAATGAGATCCTGGAAAAAAGGAGACTTTCATCATGTATCAGGCAGACAGCCAGCGATATGAATCGATGGCGTATGTGCCGAGCGGGCGGAGCGGGCTGAAGCTGCCGCGCATCGCGCTCGGTCTCTGGCACAATTTCGGTGATACGTCGGCGATGGAGGACATGAAGGCGCTCTGCCGCACGGCGTTTGACCACGGCATCACGTATTTTGACCTCGCGAACAACTATGGACCGCCATATGGCAGCGCGGAGCAGAACTTCGGCCGCATCCTCGCCGAGGATTTCCGTCCGTACCGCGATGAGCTCGTCATCGCGACGAAGGCGGGCTATGACATGTGGCCGGGGCCGTATGGCAACTGGGGCAGCCGCAAGTATCTCTTCGCGAGCCTCGACCAGAGCCTCGGGCGGCTCGGGCTCGACTACGTCGACATCTTCTACCACCATCGCATGGATCCCGAGACGCCGCTTGAGGAGACAATGACAGCGCTCGCGGACATCGTGCGGAGCGGCAGGGCGCTCTATGCGGGCATCTCAAACTACGACGGCAAGACGATGCGTGAGGCGGCGAAGATTCTGCGCGAGCTGCACTGTCCGTTCATCGTGAACCAGAACCGCTACTCGATCTTCGATCGTACGATCGAGAAGAACGGCCTCAAGGACGCAGCGGTCGCCGAGGGCAAGGGTATCGTGGCGTTCAGCCCGCTCTGCCAGGGGCTCCTGACGGAGAAATACCTGCATGGCATCCCCGAGGACAGCCGCATCCGCCGCGACGGGCGCTTCCTCAAGGAGAAGTCGCTGACGGACGAGAAGCTCGCTGCCATCCGCGATCTGCACGAGATCGCGGTGCAGCGCGGACAGACGCTCGCGGAGATGGCGCTCGCGTGGGATCTGAAGGACGGCGCCATCACGAGCACGATCATCGGTGCCTCGCGGCCGGCGCAGATCCTCGACAACATCCAGGCGCTTGGCAATGCGACATTTACAGCAGAAGAACTTGCTCGCATCGACGAGATCTCGTTCCGCCCCGGCGTGCAAGGTCTCGTGCGCTGACAGCATAAAAAATCCTGCGAGGGAAAACGTTCCTTCGCAGGATTTTTTATGTTCCGATGTTCAGCCTTTCATGATCGCATCGATGGACTGGATGCAGGCCGTTCGCAGGCCGCATTCCTCGAGCTTCGTCACGCCACGGATCGTCGTGCCGGCGGGGGAGCAGACGTTGTCTTTGAGCACGCCTGGATGTTCGCCTGTCGTGAGCTGGAGCTTCGCGCTGCCGAGTACCATCTGGCTAATCAGGCGGTAGGCGTCGGCGCGCTTCATGCCGTATTTGACGGCTGCATCAGCGTAGGCTTCGAGGAAGAGGTCGACGAAGGCCGGGCCGCAGCCCGTGACCGTGCCGCCGATGCCCATGAGGCTCGATGGCAGCTCGACGGTCAGTCCGACAGACGAGAAGAGGTTCCAGATCGCCTGGCGTTCCTCCGCTGCAAGTGAGTTCGTCTCTTCAAACAGCAGCACGCCTTCGCCGACCATGGCCGGCGTGTTCGGCATGACGAACTGCACGCGAGTGTTGTCTGGAACTTTACCGCAATACTTTTGAAAATCCCATCCTGCTGCAATCGAGACGAGAGCCTTTCCTTTCAGGTCGTCATAGATTTCTTTGATGACATCTTCAATCTGGTAAGGTTTGCAAGCCATGACGAGCGTGTCGCATTTTCTGGCGAGTTCTCGCAGTCCCGCGCACGGCGTAAAGCCGATGCGCTCCGCGTTCTTCTGCAGCTTGTCCTGATGCGGCGCATAGGCGAAGACGTCTGCCTTCGCGATGCTGCTGGACTCGATGAAGCCCGTCGCGAGCGCTTGCGCCATATTTCCCATGCCGATGAATCCAAGTTTTTTCATACTGATTCCCTCCTGAAACATGTTCTGTCCCTATTTTACTATAGGGAAACCAGATTGACTATAGGGAAAACGAAAGAAGAAAACGCTTTCAAGCATTGACTTTCAAAGCAGGAATTAGTAAGATGAAAGAAGACACATAAAGCATTGTATACAGGAAACGACAGGGGAAAAGAAAGGAACGACATCCATGGCTGTACATGTCATCAATGAAGCGCGCCGTTGCCTCCAGTGCAAGAAGCCGCTCTGCCGTCTGCAGGGCTGTCCGGCACAGACGAACATCCCGGAGATGATCCGGCTCTTTCTCGCAGGCAAGCCGCGCGAGGCGGGCGCGATGCTCTTTCAAAACAACCCGATGAGCGTCGTCTGCTCGCTCGTCTGCGACCATGAGGCGCAGTGCGAGGGCCACTGCATTCAGGGGCGAAAGGGGAGCCCTGTGCAGATCTCGACGATCGAGCACTACATCTCGGATGCTTATCTCGACTGGGCCGTGCTCGAGCGCGACCGCAAAAAGCATCAAAATGTCGCAGTCATCGGTTCGGGCCCTGCGGGCATCACGGTCGCCGTGCGCCTCGCACAGCTCGGCTATGACATCACGATCTTCGAGCGCAAGGACAAGATCGGCGGCATGCTGCGCTATGGCATCCCAGAGTTCCGCCTGCCGAAATCCATCCTTGAGCGTTACCAGGTCAAGCTGCAGCAACTCGGCATCCAGATCCGCCCGAACACGACGATCGGCGGTGCGTTGCATCTCGACGATCTGTTCACGGATGGCTTCGACGCCGTCTTCATCGGCTCGGGCGCGTGGCGTCCGCGCCGCCTGAATGTAAAGGGCGAGAGCCTCGGCAACGTCGCCTATGCTGTCGACTATCTCCAGAATCCGGACGTCTACCAACTCGGCGACCGCGTCGCCGTCATCGGCGCGGGCAACTCGGCCATGGATGTTGCGCGCACGGCCGTGCGCAAGGGCAGCCGCCAGGTCACGATCTACTGCCGTGGGCAGAAAGCGCGCGCGAGCGTGCGCGAGATCGACTACACGATGGCGGATGGCGTCGACTTCGTCTATGGCGTTGATGTCGACGAAATCACGCCGGAAGGCCCGATGCTCAAAAAACGCACGTTCGATGAAGAGGGCAACGTCACGGCTGAGGGCGCGCCGGAGCTCTATCCGGCAGACACGACGATCATCGCCGTGAGCCAGACGACGAAGAGCAAGATCGCCGATTCGACGACGGGGCTCGAGCTCGGTGAGCATGGCCTCATCGCCGTGCATGGCAATGGCGAGACATCGAAGGAAGGCGTGTTCTCGGGCGGCGACGTCGTGCTTGGCCCGTGGAACGTCATCCAGACGGTCAAGAACTCCAAGGCTGTCGCCGAGGCCATGGACGCCTATCTTACGAAGAAACGGGCACAGCGATAATCTGCGTCCCTGCATCCTCGAACTGCGCACGGCCGCTCGTCAGATCTGTCAGAGCGGAGAGTACGTCCTCCTTTTCCTCCGCGCGCAGCAGGATTTCTACGACAACATCTTCCGCATAGGCGTTCTCGCCTGTGCGGATTTCTTTTTTGCGCAAAAAGTTCTCGACGCTTGCGAGCAAGTTGTAGTCGATCGTTACGTGCACGACATCGAGCGGCGTCATGAGGGCCACGTCGGCTGCCTCGAGGCCGAGCACGGCGCTGTGGCTGTATGCGCGGATCAGGCCACCCGCGCCGAGTTTGATGCCACCGAAATAGCGCGTCACGACGACGACGATGTTCGTCAGGCCGTTTTTCTTGATGGCATCGAGAATCGGGTTGCCGGCCGTGCCGCCCGGCTCGCCGTCGTCATTCGATTTTTGCTTCGCACCATCCGGGCCGAGCACATAGGCCGAGCAATTGTGGCGCGCATCGAAGTACGCTTTCTTCTGTTCCTGGATGAAGGCACGCGCCTCTTCCTCGCTTTCGACATGCTTCGTGTGCGTGTAGAATTTCGAGCGCTGGATCTCGTAGCTCGCGCTGCTTTCGCCTGTTGTTGTCTTGTATGGTTTCATGATCTCGTCTCCATTTGTCGATACTTTCCTTTCATTATATGTGACGCGGCGGCACCCTGCAAATTTTTCTTGTTTTTTTCGGATTTCTATCTAGTATTTTGCCCCCGTTTGTAGTATCCTTGATACGCAGACACTCGACAAAAAATCCAGCGCTTTTTGCGGAAAGGTTGTGTTACAGACGTCATGAACGAAAACAAGATGAACAGGGGCCTCAAGAACCGCCACCTGCAGCTGATCTCCCTCGGGGGCGTCATCGGCAGCGGTTACTTCCTCGGTACGGGCTACGTTCTCGAGAAAGCCGGCCCAGCGGCGATCCTTGCCTATCTTTTAGGCGGCGTCATCGTGCTTTGCGTCATGCTCTGCCTCGCGGAGCTGGCCGTCGAAAAACCGGTCTCCGGTTCCTTCGTGACCTACGCGAAGGAGAATATCTCCTCGACATGGGCCTGCGGTGTTGGCTGGGCCTATTGGATCACCTGGGTTGCCTACGTGCCATCCGAAATGATCGCCGCAGGCATTATCATGAGCAACTTCGTGCCGGCCATCAGCCAGCTCTGGTGGGCGGTGCTGTTCGGCTTGCTCGTGACTATCATCAACTTGTTCCATGTGGACAAGTTCGGCGAAAGCGAGTTCTGGCTCGCCCTGTTCAAAATTGTTGCGCTCGTGGCGTTCTCCATCGTGGCTGGCCTCATCTGCCTCGGTCTCATCGGCGATGAGGGCTATATCGGTACGTCCGTGCTCTTAGGCAGCGGTGGCTTCGCGCCGAATGGCTACTGGTCGATCGTCCTGACGATGGTCATCATCCTCGTCAACTTCCAGGGGACAGAGATCATCGGCCTCGCAGCGGGCGAGTGCAAGAATCCGGAAAAGAGCATTCCGATCGCTGTGCGCAACGTGACGTGGCGCATCATCGCGCTCTACATCATCCCGATCTCGCTCCTCATTTCCATCCTGCCATGGGATCAGGCGGGGCTTGACGAGAGCGTCTTTGCGGCCGCGCTTGCGAACTATGGCATGACGGGACTTTCGTCGTTCTTCGCGTTCGTCATCCTGACAGCGGCGATTTCGTGTTCGAATTCCGGTCTCTATGGCGCAGCGCGCGCGATGCATTCGCTTGCGCGCATGGATATGGCGCCGCGCTTCCTCGGCGAGATCAACAAGAACGGCATGCCGTCGAAAGCCATCCTGCTCTCGATCTGCGCGTGCTGGGCCGTCATCTTGCTCTACAGCATCGATCCGGACTCGGCTGTCTACACGTATCTCCTCGCTGTCTCAGGTTTCACGGGCGCCATCGCCTGGATCTCCATCTGCTGGAGTCAGTACCGCCGTCGCAAGATGATGATCGCGACGGGTGAGGACAAGAACCTGAAGTTCCGCACGCCGTTGTTCCCATACGTGACGCTGTTCGGCATCTGGGCGCAGGTCTTCTGCCTCGTCGTGATGTTCTTCACGCCTGACCTGCAAGAGGCGCTCTACGCCGGCCTGCCGATGCTCATCCTGCCGATGTGTTGGTACAAGCTCCGCGCTCTCCGTCGCAAGGCTGTCGCAGCGAAAATGGCACACTGAAAAATACAGCAAGTCTTCCTCGAAACAGAGGGGAAGGCTTGTTTTTTTATCCATCTATCAGAAAAATCAGCAGGAAATACGACACAAAAAGAGAATAAAGAACACAGGAAATCTTGCGGGCCTATCCCGCGTTGTGAAAAAAGGGGGAATCCTCATGGAGATAAAGAAGGATCTTGCAGACGACTTCGCGAAGGCAGGCGGCCTTGCGCGGGCGCGCAGCGTCAAGACGGAGATCTTGATGTTTGTGTTGCCGATCGTCATCGTCGGTCTCGTCATTATGTCCGCCATTATCTTCAAGTATGTCGCGAGCAATTTCGACGACCAGATTACGCGCAGCCAGACGGCGAATGTCTCAGAAGCGACGGATGTCATTTCCGAATGGCTCGACTCGCGTATGCTCGAGACGCGCATCGAAGCGAACAATGTGACGGCGCGCTCGATGTCCGCCGAAGCCATGAACCTTGAGACGCGTTATCGTTACGAGGAAATGAAAGAAGACTACCCGGGCGTCTACGACAGCGTGAGCTGGGGCCCGTTCGATGGCTCGGGCGACCTCCACGGCTGGGCATCTTCGGGCGCAAAGGAAATGCACAACCAGGACAAGGCATGGTACAAGGAAACCATGACGGGCGCACATGACACCTGGATGAGCTCGCCGGTCGTCTCACAGGCCACCGGCAAGATCATCTTTAACAGCATTTCACTCGTCAAGGATGATGCGGGCAAGAACATCGGCATGATCCTTGCGGCTATCAATGTCGATGCGCTGCAGGAAAGAGTCCAGGCGCTGAAGATTGGCGAGAACAGCTACAGCCTCATGATCGCAAAGGATGGCACGTACATCGTGAATCCAGACGAATCGAAGATCATGAAGATGAAGATTTCGGAAGAACAGAACGTCGGCCTGCGTGAACTCGGCGAAAAAATGACGTCGGGCGAAACGGGCGTCTTCAAATTCGAAAATGAAGACGGCAAAGACATGATCGCATTCTATAGTACGGTCGATGCTTCTGGCTGGGGCGTTGCCGTCGTCGATTATGAGGATGAAGTCTTTGCCCCTGTCGGCAACACGCTCAAGATCATGATCGTCATCTCGCTCCTGATCCTGATCCTCATCACGGTCGGCGTCATCCTGACGGTCAACCGCATCATGCAGCCGCTCGCAGCCATGATGGATGAAATGCACCTCATGGCAACGGGCGATTTCCGCAACCGCCCGAACCGCGTGACGGCGGACAACGAGCTCGGCCAGCTCGCAGCGGCCATGCGCGACATGCGCGGCAGCATGGCCGATACCATCACGAAAGTCAGCGAAAGCAGCGAGACGCTCGCGGCTTCGGCAGAAGAGCTCAACGCGTCGACCGACCAGTCGGCACAGGCGTCGAACCAAGTTGCAAATAGCATCGTCAAGGTCGCCGAAGGCACGAACGAACAGCTCCGCGCCGTCGATGCGACGAAGGATGCCGTTCACGACCTCAGTCGCATCGTACAGTCGGCAGCCCAGGATGCGGATGCAGCGGCCAGCCACGGGCAGGAAGCTGCAGATATCGCACGCAACAGCGGCAAGACGCTCGACGAAGCCATTGAGCAGATTCGCCACATCGAGACGACGACGTCAAAATCGGCCGAGACGGTCACGCAGCTCGGTGAACGCTCGAAGAAGATTGGCGAGATCGTCGGCACGATCTCCGGCATCGCCGACCAGACGAACCTTCTCGCGTTGAATGCTGCCATTGAGGCTGCGCGCGCAGGTGAGCATGGCCGTGGATTCGCCGTTGTCGCCGAAGAAGTCCGCAAGCTCGCAGAGTCGAGCCAGCAAGCCGCGCAGGAAATCGCCGACCTCATCACGGTTACGACGAAAGAAACGCAGGAAGCCGTCAACGGCATGCAGCAGGGCAGCGAAGAAGTCAAGGTCGGTGCCCAGAAGATCCTGACGATGGACGAATCGTTCCGTCGCATCATCGAGATCGTCGAAGAGGTCTCGCAGCAGGTGCAGAACATCAGCCAGGTCGTCGCGAGCATGGATGAAGGTGCAAAAGCCATCGTCCATCATGTCGATACGATCAGCCAGGAGAGCAGTAAGGCTGCAGAAGAAGCCGAATCCGTCTCGGCGGCGACAGAGGAACAGACGGCCTCTGTGCAGGAAATCGCAAACGCGAGCCATAGCCTCGCAAAGATGGCGATGGAATTGCAGGAGAACGTGCGGAAGTTCAAGCTTTGAGAACGGAATGCCGCTTGCAGAATCCAGTGAAATCAGATATAATGGTATCAGCTATAGGACATAACTTTTAGAAAGTGAGCTGATACTATGATGATCCTCAGCTTTGACATCGGTGGCAGCAGCGTGAAGTATGCCGTCATTGACGAAGCGGGAAACATCCTCACGAAAGGAAAGAAGCCGACCCCGGAAACGAGGGACGGCTTCTTTGCGTTGGTCGGGGAGACCATGGCTTCCTTTGCTGGGCGCTATGTGTTTTCGGGGGCGGCGTTCAGTTTCCCCGGTGCCGTCGATGATGCGTCTGGCATCATCGGTGGCGCGAGCGCCATCCCGTACATCCATGACTTCCCGATGCGGCAGGAGCTCGAGGCGCGGCTTGCGATGCCGGTCGCCATGGAAAACGATGCGAACTGCGCCGCGCTCGGCGAGTCGTGGCTCGGCGCAGGCAAAGGCCATGACGACATGGCATTCCTCGTCATTGGCTCGGGCGTCGGCGGCGCTGTCGTGAAGGGAAAGCGCATTCATCATGGCAAACACCTGCATGGTGGCGAGTTCGGTTTCATGGTGCTCGGCGCAGATCACCATATTCTCAGCGAAACCGGATCGACGCGCGCCGTCGCGGAAGCCGTTGCGGACGCGAAAGGACTGCCGCACGAAGACATGGATGGTCAGAAAGCGTTCGCGCTGGCGGATGAGGGCAACAAGGCAGCATGCGAGGCTGTCGATGCGATGGAAGAAGCACTGGCTCGCGCAGCCTACAACATCCAGTATGCCATCGATCCCGAGATCATCGTGCTCGGCGGCGCTGTCAGTGAGCGGCCGGGCTTTGCCGAGGCTGTCCAGCAACACGTCGACGAGATTTTGGAAGATGTCGGAATCGCGCATGTGCGTCCGATCCTTGCTGCAGCACAGCATGGCAACGACGCAAACCTGCTCGGTGCTGTGCGAAATCTGCTCGATAAACTGGAAGCGCATACGTATGGAAAGAAAGGAAAGATTGAAATATGAAACGCTATCCCATGAAACTCATCGCTCCACTCAAAGACTATCTCTGGGGCGGCACACGCCTCAAAGACGAATACGGCAAGAAGACCGATCTTGATATCGTCGCCGAAAGCTGGGAGCTCGCCTGCCACAAAGATGGCAAGAGCATGATCGCAAATGGCGAAGCGAAAGGTGAGACGCTAGAAGCGTGGCTCGTGAAACAGCAGGACGACGTGCTCGGCACGCATGTCGAGAAGTTCCCGTATTTTCCGCTGCTCATCAAGCTCATCGACGCGCGCGGCAACCTCTCGGTGCAGGTGCATCCGGACAATGACTACGCGCAGCGCGTCGAAGGTGAGTACGGCAAGACGGAGATGTGGTACATCGTCGATTGCGAGCCGGGGGCGAGCCTGCTCTATGGGTTCAAGAGTAAGATCAGCAAAGAAGAATTCGAGCGCCGCATCCAGGACAATACGCTGCTTGACGTCTGCAATCGCGTGCCTGTCCACAAAGGCGATGTCTTCTTCATCGATAGCGGTACGCTGCATGCCATCGGCGAAGGCATCCTGATCTGCGAGATCCAGCAGAACTCGAACACGACGTACCGCATCTATGATTATGGCCGCGTCGGCAAGGACGGCAAGCCGCGCGAACTCCATGTCGCGAAGGCGCTCGACGTCACAAACCTCGAGCCGCCGAAAGCGCATCCAGCGATGGCGACGGATATGGACATCTTCGCAGGTGCGAAAGCGCGGCTGCTTGCGTCGTGCGAATACTTCACGACATACCATCTCGATATCGATGGCGAGGCGCACCTCTTCTGCGGCGCCGATAGCTTCCAGAGTTTCACGGTGCTCACTGGGAGGCTCGTGCTCTTGGCAGGGGAGGACGAAGTCACGTACGAAAAGGGCGAGACGGCGTTCCTGCCCGCCGGCCTCGGCGCATACACCCTGAAAGGCGCAGGCGACCTCATCCTCAGCAAGCTTTGAGCATATAAATTCATCTGTGAAATACAAAGAACCCCGATGCCAGTGGGAAGGGCATCGGGGTTCTTTGACTAGGAATTCTCTGGAACTTATTAAGGGTACTATGGGGAAAGGGGTTGCGTGGTTCGAAAGGGGGAACTCTCGAACATAGATAGCATATCATTTAAGGAGATGTTTGTCAATATAAGTCATGTCATTTATTTTAAAAAGCAAAGATCAAATTCGAGAAGTACGCCGTACGATGATAGCTTGCACGGTCGATACCGTTCGCAATCGGGCTGCCGTTGAAGATGTAGTTCTGAAGCTGGATATTCTTGCCGAGGTGGAACCAGAGCTGCGCCTCAAGACCCTTCATGCCCGGTTTTTCGGAACCATTGACAACGCTCGACATGATGAGAGCGTCGGAGCCGAGATAGCGATAGCCGAGCGCAGCGCCCCAAGGCTTGCTGCCCCACGGGCTGCCATTGTACGTGAGCTTCACGTCATATGCCTTGTTCTGATAATGCTGGTTGCCGTGCGAGTAGAATGCCGTGAGGTCGAGGTTCTTCGCGAGATTCTGGCGGAGATCGACGCACCAGATGCCGAGCGTGCTGTCGCCTTTGTCGTAGGCATAGGAATTCTTCAGTGCATAGTAACCGATGCCAGCCGACGTGCGATCCGTGAAGTCGTGCTCGATGGAACCGCCGACAACATTGAGATTGCGGTCATAGAAGCCGCCGGAGCCCTCAGCCTTGTTTCCTTCCTCGAAATCACCGAGGCCGCCACCGCGACGGAAGAACGCAGACCACGAAGAGGAGAGGTCTGCATTTTTCTCATGGAGCTTGCCGCCATAGACCTTGAATGAGGTCTTGCCGACTTTATAGTCGAGCTCCGCGCCCTTCGTACGGGCGTTGCCGACATAGCCGCTCTGAAGGCCTGGCGTGAACAGACCGAATGTGAAGTTCGAACCTTTGAAGAGTGGGCCCTGCGCGTAGACGTGATAGAGCATGTTCGACACTTTGTGGTCATTCGATCCATACTTGTCAGAAAATTCTTCTTCACCGTTGAAGCCGTCCGTGTTCGTTCCCCATTTCGTGTCGATGCCGGCATGGACTTTCCAGTTGTCATTGACCTGGCCGTCGACATTGAGGAAAAGTTCTTTCTCCCACCACGTATTCTCGTCTGTGTTGCCCTTCATGGCTTTCTGCGCGAAGACGCCGCTCCATTTGACATTGTCGGCATGCTTCTCGAGATTTGCGACGCGGACGCCGAGGTTATTGAGCTCATCTGCGAACTCTGCCGACAGCTTGTCGATCGTTGCCTTATCTGTAGCGGAGACATCTTTTTTCGCCATAGCTTTTGCGACCATCTGCGCCATTTCGTAGCGCGTGATGCTCTTGCTGCCCTGATACGTGCCATCGCCGTAGCCGTCGATCACGCCGTCCTGCGCGAGCTGCGCGACGGCATCATACGCCCAATGGCCTTCGGGGACATCAGAGAACGGGTTGGCAGCCGCGAGGCAGCTGCTGGCGGAGCCGAGTACGAGCGCCGATACGGCAGCAGCGAGGACATGTTTCTTCATCATACTGTTTCCCTCCATAATGAATCCATAAAACCTATAAGATGCAATGATAAGGAATTTGGAATAACAATTTCTTATCTGATAAAATCATACACTTTTCAACTAACATTGTCAAGCATAGATTATGTCATATCGAACTTACGAAGAGAAAACTTTTTTCAAAATTTGTCATATCTTTTATTGACAAAACATGACCAATAGAATATAATAAGTGCTGTAAATAAGAGATGTCCTGAATGCGAAACAGTCGAACACATTTAGTGACAGATTCCATCATATCAAAACAGGAGGAACTCATCATGAACATCTATCTCGTTTGCAATGCAGGCATGTCCACGTCGATCCTCGTCAAGAAGATGCAGGAAGCGGCCGCGAAGAAATCGCTCGACGACGTCCATATCGAGGCGTTCTCCGTCGAAGTCCTCGACGAGCGCGTCGATACGGCCGACTGCGTGCTGCTCGGCCCGCAGATCCGCCACATGCTCGGCGATGTCGAAAAAGTCGTGAACGGCAAGTGCCCCGTCGATGTCATCGACATGCGCGACTACGGCATGATCCGCGGCGATAAGGTGCTGGCAAAGGCATTGAAAATGATAGGATGACCCTTAGCGCTTTAGCGCTTAGGGGCATGCTAGCCATTTGCCGTCAGGCAAATAGCATCCATAATATAATGAGGAGGAAATAAAATGAATTCCATCGTGGAAAGCTTCGAGCATGTCATGATGCCGATTGCTGGGAAGATTTCCAGCAACAAATATCTTCTAGCCATGCGTGACTCGTTCTCGATGCTGCTACCGTTCATCATCGTCGGCTCGTTCTTCGGCATCATCGAATGGGTCGTGCTCGACCCGTGGGGCACGATCATGGGCCCGGACGGCCTCGGCCTCGGCAAGACGTTCACGGGTCTCGACCAGACGAGCGACGCTTACAAGATTTCATCGTTCGTCGGCACGATGCAGATGCTGTAGGGCCTCTGCAACAACGTTGTCACCGTCGGCTTTGGCATTTTCTCGTTCATGCTCGTTGCGGCGTTCGCGTATCGCCTCGGCGGCATCTGGGGCGGCGATAAATTCTCGACGGCGCTGACGGCCATTGGCGCGTTCATCATCGTGACGCCGCAGCAGGTCGTGGGCAAGGCTGGCGACAAGATGGGCGCGTTCAGCCTCGATTATTTCGGCAACAAGGCCGTTCTGACATCGATCATCGTCGCGACGGTCGCGGCCTGGATGTTCGTGAAGCTGTCGAAGAATGAGAAGCTCCGCATCAAGATGCCGGAGACTGTGCCACCTGCCGTTTCGCAGTCGTTTGCCGTGCTCGTACCGGTCTTTGTGACACTCTTTGCGTTCACAGTGTTCTCGACGATTCTCGCGAACGGCCAGTTCCTTGGCAAGACGGCACTCAACGACCTCATCTATGCCATCATCCAGGCACCACTCATGGGCTTCTCGCAGGGCATCGGTTTCTCGATCCTCTATCAATTCATCGTCTGGTTCTTCTGGTGGTTCGGCATCCATGGTCACAATGTCACGGCCGCGATCCAGAACATGGTCTACATGCCGGCACAGCTCGCAAACCAGGCCGGCGACGCTGCATATGTCTTCTCAAATGGCTTCTTCGAAGCCAGCCTCATGCACATCATGGGCCTCGTCATCGCAATTTTCATCTTTTCGAAGAAAGACAGCTGGCGCGCTGTCGCGAAGCTCGGCTTCCCCGCCATGCTGTTCAATATCCAAGAGCCGATCGCGTTCGGCTTGCCGATCGTGTTGAACCCGATCCTCCTGATCCCGTACATCCTTGCGCCGCTCGCGAACACGGTCGTCGGCTGGCTCGCGATTTCTGCCGGTCTCGTTCCGATTTTCAAGTATGTCGTTCCGTGGACGATGCCGCTGTTCTTTGGTGCGACGATCGGCACGGGCTCGATCGCCGGTGGCGTCTTGCAGGTCATCTGGCGCGTCATGGATGTCTGCATCTATGCGCCGTTCGTCATCGCGTCGAACAAGATCAAGGATGAGGAGGCAGAGGAATGATGGATGAGAAAACGGTCGAACAGTCGATGCAGCTGATCCTGCATTCCGGCACGGGGCGCTCGATGGTCATCGAGGCCGTGCGTGACATGTTAAAAGATGGCGACATCGATGCCGCGAAGAAGAAGATCGAAGCGGGCGGCAAGGAGATCGGCGAAGCGCATGACATCCAGACGGCCATGATGTCGGCGGAATGCGACGGCCAGCCCGTCGAGAAATCCATCTTGCTGATCCATGCGCAGGATCATTTCATGACGGCGCTCGCCGTGCGCGACATGGCAAATCTCATGGTCGAGATGTATGCGGCGCTAAAAGAGCAAACTGGAAAAATGGAGGCAGATGCATGAGCGTCGGACATGAATTTCCCAAGGACTTTTGGTGGGGGGCTGCGACGTCGGGGCCACAGTCGGAAGGCCGCTTCCACAAGGCGCACCGCAGTGTCTTCGATTACTGGTATGACACGGAGCCGCAGGCGTTCTTCGATGGCGTCGGCCCGAATGTCGCGTCGAACTTCTACAATGACTATCGCCGCGACATCGCATTGATGAAGGAAATCGGTTTGAACACCGTGCGCACATCCATCCAGTGGACGCGCCTGATCCGCGATTTCGAGACGGGCGAGACCGACCCTGATGGCGTTCGTTTCTACAATGCGGTCATTGACGAATTCGTGCGGCAGGGCATCCGCCCCGTGATGAATCTCCATCACTTCGACCTGCCCATCGAGCTCTACGAGAAATATGGCGGCTGGACGTCGAAGCATGTGACGGACCTCTTCGCGCTGTTCGCGAAACGCTGCTTCGAGCTCTTCGGCGACCGTGTGAAGGACTGGGTCACGTTCAACGAGCCGATGGTCATCGTCGAGGGCGAATATCTCTATGAGTTCCACTATCCGAAGCTTGTCGATGGCAAGAAAGCATGCCAAGTGCTCTACAATCTGAACCTCGCATCGGCCAAAGCGATTGCAGAGTTCCACAAGTCTACGTGCGCCGAGCTCGGCGGCCGCATCGGCATCGTGCTGAACCTCACGCCGGCGTATCCGCGCTCCGACGATCCAGCCGATGTCGCGGCGGCGAAGTTTGCGGAAGATTTCAAAAACAATTCATTCCTCGATCCGGCTGTGCATGGCTTTTTTACGAAAGACCTCGTCGACGTGCTCGAACAGGACGGCGTGCTCTGGGAGTCAACGCCCGACGAACTCGAGATTATCAAAGACAACACGGTTGATTTCCTCGGCATCAACTACTACCAGCCGTTCCGCGCGAAGAAACGCGAGACTCCGTTCGACGCGAGCCATGGCTGGCTGCCGGAACAGCATTTCGAGAACTACGAGATGCCGAGCCGTCGCATGAACCCGTATCGCGGCTGGGAAATCTACCCGAAAGCCATGTATGACATCGCGATCAACGTGCGTGACAAGCTCGGCAATCTTCCTTGGTATATCTCGGAAAATGGCATGGGTGTTGAAGGCGAAGAAAAATATCGCAACGCCGATGGCTTCATCGAGGACGATTACCGCATCGACTTCATCAAGGAACACCTCAGCTGGTTGCACAAGGCCATGCAGGAGGGCTCGAACTGCTTTGGCTACCATCTCTGGACGCCGATCGATTGCTGGTCATGGTCGAATGCCTACAAGAACCGCTATGGTCTCATCGCTCTTGACCTCGTGACGCAGCAGAAGACGATCAAGAAGTCGGGATATTGGATGCATGATGTTATTGCCAATCATGGATTTTGAGCATGATTTCCTGAATCATAACAATGGATGAATGGTAATTTGAGTAGGTCTCATGTATAATAGAGGCTGATATTGATTCAGGAAGAAGGTAGGTTCATGTTAAAATATGAAGCGATAGCGAATGAACTTCGGCAAAATATCATGAACGGCGTTTACTCGCCAGGTCAGCAACTGGCACTCGAAAAGGAGATGTGCGAGCAGTACGACGTCAGCCGCATCACAATCAAGCGCGCGGTCGACGAGCTCGTGAAACAGGGCCTTGTCGTCAAGCGCCGTGGCTCCGGTACGTTTGTCAAGTCTCTCGAGGATCAAGACGTCAAAGAACTCAGCATGGCGAACCAGTTCAATGGTTTCGCGGCGACGTTCAAGGGGCATGATGTCTCGACGGAAGTCGTGAAATTTGACATCGTCCATCCCGAGGAAGAAGTCGCGGCCAAGTTGCAGCTTAGCGTCGAGGATTTCATCTATGACATCATCCGCGTGCGCTCGTGCGATGGCAAGCCCATCGTCGTGGAGTACACGCAGATGCCGATCCAGCTCATCCCCGGCATCAAGCGCCAGGTGCTCGAAAACTCGATCTACAGCTACATCGAGGAAGACCTCAAGTTGAAGATCCAGTCCGCGCATCGCACCGTCCGCGCTGTCATGCCGACGGACGACGAAAAAAAAGAACTCGCCATCAAGGGAACCATGCCGATTCTGGAAGTCGTGCAGGTCGCGTTCCTCGATGACGGGCGTCCATTCGAATATTCCATTTCACACCATCGCGGCGACCGCAGCGTATTCCGCTCGGTCAGCATCCGCTGAAGTCTTGAATGCAGAAAAGAGAGACGGTTTTCGAGTAGCCGCCTCTCTTTTTTTGATGCCAAAAATCCAATTAAAAATATTTTTTAAAAATAAAAACATAACTTTTATTGACGAAATAAGATGAATTTTGTATAATATTAATCAAGCAAGAACAATTTTTCTTGTCATCAGAATGTGGTATCAGGATGTGGAGGAACAAACGGATATGAAATGTGAGAAATTACGCCAGATGGCCTCGTGGACGCTTTCGGCTGGGATGTTGCTGAGCATGCCTGCGGTGTTGCCAGAGTTCGTGCCACAGGCACTTGTCGCGCAGGCGGAAGCGGCGGAGACGCAGGGCGTGAAATGGGAATTTAAAGACGGTCTCGACGGATGGAAATACGGCGGCAAGTGGGATTACAAGGGCGAGCCGGTCGTGGAAGCATCGAGCGAGCATGGCGGCGCGGTGCGGCTCGGCGTGAATTTTGCAGAGGACAAGGCGTCCGGCTGGTCGGAAGTGAAGCTCGAGTGCGGGGCGGTGCCGCTCGATGTCACGGGCGCGAATGTCGTTTCGTTTGATCTTTATTTCCAGCCGTCGGCCATGACGTGCGGGCAGTTCAAGACGAAGGTGTATGCGAAAGACGGAAACGATACAGAGGTCATCAACGCGGCACCGGATATCGATCTTTCCCAAGCGAAAGACGCGGGCAAGGGCTGGAAAGTCGTGCACGTGAACGTGCAGGTGCCGGAGGTGCAGGCGCCGCTCGCGTATTTCATGATCAGCATCGTTGGCAGCAATACGGATTACACAGGCGATCTTTTCCTCGGCCATCTGCATGTGCATCATGAACAGGTCGCGGACGGCTATGTCGATGTGCAGGCGAAGACGCAGCCGCAGGCACCCGTCGTGCTTTCTGCGCAGGATGTTTCGGCCTCTGTGCCTCTCGTCGATGCGCATGCGACGCAGAAGACGGCACAGACATATGCGGCACTCCGTGCCATCGCAGCGACAGACCATGTCGTCTATGGCCATCAGAACGAGATGCATCGCAAGGTCAGCACGCTCTCTGGCCATTCGGACACGTATGACATGGTGCAGGATGATGCGGGCATCGTCGGTGTCGATGGCCTCGCGCTGACGGGCGACGAACTCGAGCTCACGGACGCGGAACGCGCAGCAGGAGAGACGTACAGCTCGAAGCTCACGCGACTCGTGCTGCCGGCCGTGAAGGACGGCACGCGTGCTTAGCGAGACGACGATCACGGCGCGTGTCGCAGGCGAGGCAGAGGTGGCAGGGTTCGTGCTCAAGCGCAAAGACGGCACGGTAGTCGCGACGATTCCTGCAACGCGGAAGAACGACATGCTGACAGGAACCATCACGAAGGACATGCTCGCAGCAGCAGGGCAGACGGTCGGTGCCATCGACTTGGTACTTGACGGCAAGACAGCAGACAGCGTCATGGTGCTGTTCAACTTGCCGGCGCCCGCAGCCGATCCAGCGCTCGTCGATGATTTTGAAAGCTACTATGGCGATGGCGGCTTGCTCGCGGCAGCGTATTCGACGAACTGCGGAACGGGCTGCTCCGCTGAGCCATCACTTTCTGCGACGCGCAACAGCGGGGACGCAGGGCTGGATTTCCACTACGCGATCATCAAGGGCGGCTATGCCGGCATTGTGAAGAGCCTTAGCGGCGTTGATTGGTCGG
This sequence comes from Selenomonadaceae bacterium, assembly GCA_034186105.1. Lineage (GTDB taxonomy): Bacteria > Bacillota > Negativicutes > Selenomonadales > Selenomonadaceae > Selenomonas_C. The sequence continues at coordinate 11,257 of JAXGCE010000027.1, read as the reverse complement.
CGTATGATGCGATCCAGTTCTGGGTGACGCCGGACGGCAAAGGGCAGAAGCTTATCTGCCAGCTGAATTCGAATGGAGAGGATTTCGAAGTCGATCTCACGGAGCTCGCAAAGACAACGACGCCGCAGCTCGTGACGCTGCCATTTGCACAGTTCAAAGGCAAAAACGGCGGCACGTTTGACAGATCCGCCGTGCAGCATTTCGCGATTTACTGCAACACGGTCGGCGATGCAGGCGTCGATTCGCATATGTTCTTTGACGATGTGTGCGCGGTGAAAAAATAAACACGAACGGCGGAAGCTTCCACGGTTCGTGCGCAAGGGTTCAACAAGTATTCAATTTTCTGTATCAGGGATCGCCAGTCCTTCTTGGATCTGCGCGATCTCTTCTGCTGTAAAGAGGCCGACGGGGGATTCTTTTTCCATGACGGTCTGGAGCTGGCGAGCCTGTTCTTCTTGGTCGTCGGTCGTCAGGCGTTGCGGGTCGCTGGCGGCGCGCGTCAGCGTGATGGCTTTCTGCTGGGCGTCGGCGTAGGCTTTCGTCTTTTGCAGGATGGCGGCCGTGAGGTCGTAGAAGTTGTCATGGAGTTCGAGCGGCGGAGCGCTTTCGGCGATGCGGGCCGTCAGCAGCTTTTCGTCCTCTTCGAGCTGCTTCAGGCGCACGTAGGCCGTCTGGATGCTGATGTTGTCTTCTTTGAAGTCCTCGAGGATCTGGTGATACCAGCGCCAGTTGTGGTCGAGGTCTTTGATGTCTTTCTGGTAGCCGGCATACCAAGTGGAAAAAATCTGTTGCTGCTGTTGGAGGTCGTAGACCTGTTCCGGCGTCATGGCCTCCGTCGATTGCGTGCGCGGCCAGAACGCATAGCAGACGACGCCGAGCACGGCGAGCGTGAGGCAGAAGCAGGCGTAGATGCGCTTGTTCGGCAGGTAGCGGTACAAAAGGATCAGCAGCACGATGAGGATGGCTGCGAGCAAGTAGAGGATCATGGTGGTTCCTTCCTTTGAATTGTCGTAATTTCTGGTGCTATTTTACCACATTTCTTGAATGAATGCAGGGAAACGGCTATAATAGAGGAAATTCGTTGAATTTAGAAATCAAAGGATGTGTGTCTTCATGAAGAAGCGTTCGTTTCGTACCTTCTGGCATCTGTTCCGCGGGTACTGGAACTCCGAACATAAATGGCGCGCGCGCGGCCTGCTGGCTTTCGTCATCGGGCTGAATTTTGCGTCGGTGTACCTGCTCGTGCGCATCAACAGCTGGTATAATGAGTTTTACAATGCGCTGCAACAGTATGCGCAGGAGAGCTTCTGGCCGCTCGTCGGCGAGTTCACGGCGCTGGCGTTCCTCTACATCATCATCGCCGTTTATGCCATCTATCTCAGGCAAATGCTCCAGATCCGCTGGCGGACGTGGATGACGGATCGCTACCTCGCGGGTTGGATGCAGCATCAGGTTTACTACCGCCTGCAGGTGCTCGGCAGCGACACGGACAACCCTGACCAGCGTATCAGCGAGGATATCAATCAGTTCGTGACGCTGACACTGCAGTTGCTTTTGGGCTTTCTAAAACAACTCACGACGCTCGGCGCGTTCGGCGTCGTGCTCTGGAATCTTTCGGGCGCGTTCACGGTGCCGCTCGGCAGCCATGAGTTCGTGATCTATGGCTACATGTTCTGGTTCTCGCTCGTCTATTCCGTACTCGGCACAGTCGGCGCACATCTTGTCGGCCGCCGGCTCATCGGGCTGAATTTCGATCAGCAGCGCTATGAGGCAGATTTCCGTTTCAACATGATGCGCGTGCGCGAGAACAGCGAGAGCGTGGCGTTTTATCGCGGCGAGGATGCCGAGGGCGTCGGCTTCAAAGAGCGGTTCGCGCATGTGATCTCGAATTACTGGCAGCTCATGCGCCAGACAAAGCTCCTGAATTTCTACGTCAATGGCTATGCACAGCTCGCGATCATCGTGCCGCTCGTGCTCGCGGCGCCGCGCTATTTCGGCGGCGCGATGGCGCTTGGCGGCCTGATGCAGACGGTCAGCGCCTTTGGCCGCGTACAGGATGCGCTGTCGTACTTCGTCGAGTCGTATGATACGATCGCGCAGCTCGCGGCGGTCATCCGCCGTCTCTCGACGTTCACGGAGCACATGGAGCAGGCGCAGGCGCTGCAGGACGGCGTCGCGCATGAAGAAAAGGAGCAGGCAGCAGGCGAGAGCGCATTGACGCTTGCGGGTCTCGACGTCGCGTTGCCCGACGGGCGGCAGCTCATGAAGGACTGCAACGTGACGCTCCCCGCAGGGAGCCGCGTGCTCGTGACGGGCGCGTCGGGTGCGGGCAAGAGCACGCTCTTGCGCACGCTTGCGGGCATCTGGCCATATGGCGATGGCCGCGTGATAATCCGCAAGGGGAGCCGCGCATTGTTCCTGCCGCAGCGGCCGTACCTGCCGCTCGGCAGCCTGCGCCGCGCGCTCGCGTATCCGCAGACGGCGACGGGTACGCAGCAGGAGCTCGAGGCTGCGCTCACAGACGTCGGCCTCGGCCGCCTCGCAGGCGACCTCGACCGCATCGACGACTGGAGTCGCATTCTCTCGCTTGGCGAGCAGCAGCGCCTCGCGTTTGCCCGCGTGCTGCTCGTGAAGCCGCGATGGGTCTTCCTCGACGAGGCGACGAGCGCGCTCGACGAGCCGCGTGAGCAGGAGATGTACGACCTCTTGAAGCGCCGCCTGCCCGGCCTCAGCATCGTCAGCGTCGGCCACCGCTCGACACTTTTTGCACAGCATGAAAAAGAGCTCCATCTCACCGGTGATGGCGGATGGAGCTTACAGCCGATCAGCGGCTGATAGGGACCAATATGTTTTCGCGATGTTCCATTGGAGGAGCGTCGCGATTTTTTTGTTTATTCTCCGAACAGCCCCGTTTCTTCATAGCTTTCGAGGCGTTCGAGCGCTGCGGGATCGTGTTCTTCAAAGAATGCTGTTTGGATCTTTCGATCAGGGTTCAAGATTTTGCCCTTGCCGCCAGCGAGTTCGGCGAAGCGGCAGCTATAGACGACGGGGAAGTACTTGCGCACGAAGCTGCCATCTTCATGCGCTGTCAGCGCGAGGATCTGGAAGCCGAGCTGCTCGGCGATGAAGAAGACGGGGTCGAGGACGTGGTCGCTCGAGGCCTTGCCGAATGGGTTGTCGGCGACGACGACGCGGTTCGTGTATTTCGTGTGCGGGATGCGGGCGCGTTTTTCCGACAGATAGTTCAGGCAACCGAGGAACAGCGCCATGTTCTTGCACCAGACTTCGCCGCCCGACCACTTGTTCGACTCTTCCCAGTCATAGGGACGCTCGGAGAACGTGCCGACGCTCGTAGCCTTGCGGCATTTGACTTTGACAGCATGGTTGCCGAGCGTCGCGGCGAGGATCTGCTGCGTGCGGAGCTTTTTCTGGAGCTCGTCCTTGACCTTGCGGCTGTCTTCACGCCCGTCTTCGTCGAGGAATGCTTCGGAGTCGAGGCGTTCTGTCAGCGAGCTCAGATAGCTGCGGATGGCCGTGCGCATTTCGGAGTCTTTCTTTTCGGCGAAATGCAGCGTGTAGATGTCTTTCGTGCCGCTTTCCGTACGGATGCGGGTCTTGGCAGCGATTTCCTTGAGGCCGCGGCCGATTTCCTGCAGGTAGAGCGTCATGTGCTCGACCATGTGCTCGATATGGGAGAAATGCTCCTGCCGCTCCGTCTCAGCGAGCGAGATGCTCTGCTGGATGGTCTTGAGAATCACGGCACGCCATTCGACATAGTCTTCATAGGCGTCCTTGCTGCGGATGCCGTCGACGATATGACGACGGCGGCGCTCTTCGCGGATGTGCTGTTCGCAGTAGGTGATGAAGCTGTCTTTTGCCGCACGGTTCTTTTCGCGCTGGACGGCGTAGCGGTCATAGATCTCGTGGCTCTCGGAAAGGAGCGGCGGCGTGGCTTTGGCAAAGACGGCGCTGTCGTCTGTCTGCCATTCCTCGGGTAGCAGCACGGCGCGCACGCGGTCGACGGTGAACTGGAGCGTGACGTTCTCTTTGTCGAGGCGCGTCAGCGTCGCGGCGAGACGGTCGATCTGGTGCTGGTTCTCGCCGCTTGACGCTTGGCAGGCGGCGAGCGCGGCAGCGATGGCCGTCTGCTGTTTCTCAAAGCGTGCGCGGGCTTCGGCGAGGTCGCCGTCAATCGTGCGGATCGGCTCGCCATACTGTGCGATGTAGCGGGCGCGGATCGTTTCGAGCTGGCCGACAGCCTTGTCATAGGTGCGGCGCGTGCGGTCGCGCTCGGCTAGTTGCGTTTTTGCCGTGTGCAGCAGCTCGGGACGCGCGTCGCGCAGATGCTGTTCCTGCGCGGCGCCATCCATGGGGTAAGAGAGGGTTTCGTCGAGCGGCAGTTCGCTGCCGGCCGCTTCTTTCTTCAGGCGGTCGATGTCGCGCGTGAGGCGCTTCTGGTCTTTGGCGGCCTGTGCGCGTTTTTCTTCGAGGCGGCCGCGGTTTGCCTGGATGCCGTCGATACGGCTCAGGAGCTGGCGACGTTCGTCAGCGAGCACAGTGTAGCTGCGGTCCGTTGCCTGCGGCGGCGTCTGCTGGACGTCGTCGTAGTACGGGAGCTGGTGGATGCTGGCCGCCTGGCTCTCGAGGCCACCGAGCGATGTCAGGACGCTCTGCAGCTCGCGGTTGAGGTGACCTTCCTTTTCCGCTTCCTTTGCGAGCTCGTCTTGCACGGCCTGTTCCTTGCGATGCAGCGCGTCCTGCGTCTGGAGGTGGTGCTTGTGCTCGTCTTGCAGTTTTTCATAGACATCGAGCTCGGCGAGGCGGTGCTGGAGGCGGTCCTGCTCGGCTTTGTGGTCGTAGCGCAGTTTCTGGTAGTTGCCGATGCTCTGCTGGCACTGCTCGATCGTCGTTTCGCTCTCGGCGATGGAGCGTTGCAGCAGTTCGGCCTTGGCCTCGGCCTCCTTGCGGCTCGTCGTGATTTCCTGATATTCGGAAAATGGCCGCCTCTGGTAAAAGTCGATGAGTGCGGCACGCAGGGCGCGCAGGTCAGCGCAGATGGATTCCTGCTCGGCCAGTCCTTTGTCGCGGCGTGTGGCTTCTTCGCGCAGGCCACTCATCCATGCGCGGAATTCATCATCCATCATGTGATCCCAGTATTCTGGCGTGATGGAGCGGGGGAGCGCTGGTGCTTGTCCCTCCGTCAGCAGCGTGCGGAGCTCGCCACTCGTCAAGACGAAGACGGGCTGCGACAGGAGTTCGGTCTTTGCCGCGAGGCGGCGCAGGAGCTCCGTGGCATGGTCTTCGCTCGTGATGACGGACGCGGCCCAGAACGGGTAACTGCGGCGGAGCTCTTCGCCATCGCGGCCGCTCTTCACGGCAGCGCGGTAGGCATCGGCGCCGCTTTCGAGCGTTGGGAAATCGTTGCGCCAGCTGGCGAGCAGTTCGTCGAGTGCGGGATCGGCCGCGAACGAGGCGGCGTTTTCATACTGGTCGACGAAGCGGTGTGCCTGGCGGCAGAGGAGCGACAGCTGCTTCTTTTTTTCGTCTTCGCGTACGAGGTTGTCGCCGAGCTGATCGGAGAGGAACGCGGAGCGCTGGTAGAGTTCGAGCGTCGTCGCGGCGATGTTCGCGCATTCCGGCACGAGGCGGAGCTTGTCGAGCAGGTTCTTTGCCTCGGTGTCGATGCTGCCGATCTGGACGGCCATCTGGGCGATGTCGCTCGTGAGATGGGCAAGTGTTTCGCGCTCGGCAGGCAGCTTCTTCTGCAGCGTCTTTTTCTGCTCTTCGTAAAATGCGAGGTTCTTCTCATCGTCCTTGAGCGCGGCCACGACGTGTTCGAGCGCGCGCTGCCACGCATCGCGCTGGGTCGCGGCATCGGACTGTAGGCTGTCGTCAAAGATGTCTTGCTCGATCGCCTCCATACGCTCAATGACAGCATGGATGGCGGACTCTGTCTTGCCGAGTTCACGTGCGAGGCGGCGAGCCTCCTTGCGGATGGCGGCTTCATTTTCGGCTTCGTCCTTTTGCGCCTGCACGATGTGCTGTTGCTGTTCTTCGAGTTTCTGGCGCTGCGCTGCGCAGGCCGCTTCCTGTGCAGCAAAGACGGCATGCAGGAACGCGCTGTTCTCGGCGAGTTTCGCGCGGAGTTCCTGTGCCTCCTCATCGCGGTCGAGCTCGGCGAGCGCGGCGGCAGCCGACTGCTCGGTTTGCTGCGCCTCGCCGTGTTCCTGTTTCAGGCGGGCGAGCACGAGGCTCTGGAGCAGGGCATCGCTTTCGCGCAGGCGCGCTTCCGCTTCGTCGCAGGCGGCCTGCGCTTTTTCATATGTGTGTTCTCGCGCGGTTGCGGCGGCCTCTGCTTCGGCGACGCCGCAGGCCTCGAGCGACTGCCGGACGTCGTTCTGCTGGCCGTGCAGCGTCTCTGCCTGCTCCGCGAGCTCTTCCTGCGTCGTGCGGCGCGATGCGAGGACATCTGTTGCGCGCTGGTACAGCGTCTTGAGCTTGCCATTCACGGCGCGGAACGCATTCTCGATGTCGAACGTCGTTTTCTGCACGGCCGTGTAGGCTTCCATGCGCTCCACGACGCCCTGCATTTCCTCGATGCGCTTCTGCAACACGCGCTGCTGGCGGAAATGGTCACGCTGCTTTTCAAACAGCTCGGCAAAGCCGTTGCCGTTGTCCTTCTCCGTGCCGTTCTCGTCAGCGAGACCTTCCTCGACCGTCGGGATCAGCAGGCGGTCGACGAGCGTCTCATTCGTACGGCAGTTTTCGAAGAATGCCTCGACGCCGCCCTCCGTCTCGTTGATGGCCGCGATTTTGTTCCACTCGGCTGGGATGATGCGGAAATGTTCCTCGATGTACTTGCCATACGCTTGCAGGGAATCATTTTCCGAAAAGAAATGCGCCGTCATGCTGCTGTCGGCGACGCCTCGGAAATACGTGGCGAGCTCTTCCTTCGTCGCCGGGCGGTCATGGCCGTCTTCCTTCTGCACGAATGGCAGCTTGTCGATGCTGCATTTGTCGCCGGGAGCGTATTCATAGGCGAATTCCTGCGAGGCGAGCTGGTCCTTGCTGTTGAGAAACAGCGAGACGGCCGTCAGCGCATAGCGGCGCGGATCGTTTTCGAGGATCCACTCGACGGCGATATGCGCGATGGAGTTGCTGAGCAGCAGCGTCTCCTGGATCTTGCGCTGGGCGACGGTCTTGCGCGGCAGTACGGCCTGGATCAGCGTCTGGACGAATACCGTCTTGCCTGCGCCGTTTTCGAGCAACAGGATGCCGTTGTAGCCATCGAACTGGAATGTCGTGTCGATATAGCGCTTCTTGCCGCCGTCGTAGACGACGTTCGTGAAGCGGATGCGGCTGATGGATGGCATGTCGTCAGTCCTCCTTTGGCGCTTTCGCCGGATGGTCGAGCGCGTAGAGGAAGTCCGTGATGCCGCGGTTGTAGCGCTCTTCGAGGTAGTAGTTCGTGAAAATGGTCTTTGCTTTCTCTGTCAGGCTGTACTCGCCGGCACCGTCGTCGTGCAGCAGGCCTTGCGCTTCAAGGAAGCGCTTTGTCATCATGAGGAAGCCGGTGCGGCTCGTCGTGCGAGCGTCCTGGCGCTGGACGGTCTCCTTGACGCTGTCGAGGTCTGTCCACTTGCGCACGAGTGCGACCCAGTTCACATGGTAGTCCGTCTCGGCCTGCCGCAGCTCGGCCTCGGGCCGTGCGGCGAGCGCGTCGATGCGCTGGTTCATGTGCTCGAGCCAGCTCTGGATCGTGACGAAATCATGCGGCTCCCAGCTCGTATAGCTATCGTAAAAGCAGCCGACGAAGACGATGATCGCGAGGTACATCAGGTAGATGTCCATGTTCAGCGACTTCGCCGTCATGAACTCCTTCTTGATCTGCTCATTCGCCATGTGAAACGGCGAGTCGACGGCGATCGGGATCAGATAAATGGCGTCGGCATCGTCGATGATCGTACATTGGACGCGCGCGGCAAAGCTCTGTGCGAGGCTGCGGACGTCCTCGTCGCTGTAGAGGTCAGCATATTCTGCTTTCGCCACGCTGCCTTTCGCCGCGAGATGGCTGTAGAGGTCGAATGCGCGGAAGACGGTCTTCTCAGGATATTCCATGGTTTCGTCCCACCTTGATGTTCATATTGCTGATCGTGAAGCCCGGCTGCTCGATGAAACCCGGCACGTCGTCGACGGAAAGCTCCGCAAGCTCTGGATGCTGGAGCGCGATCTCGCGATATGGCGAGTCCTCGCCGAGATGCTCGTCGTCAAACAGCACGGTGTGGCGGCGATGCAGGATCATCCAGAAGATGTAGAACTGTTTTTCCGTCAGAAGTTCTGGGCGGCGCTCCGTCTCCGCTTCGACAAATGCGGCGAGCGTCGTTTCCGTCTCGCCATCGAGGAACGCGAGCAGATCGTCCACGATCGTGCGGTAATGCTGGCGCAGATTCGCTTTGGCCTGCGCGTCATTGGCCGTTTCGATTTCCGCATCAGGAAATTCCTCTTGCACGCCTGCGCGCTCGAAGCGTTCGAGGCGCTGCGGTGCAAAGATGTCGACGGGCGACCAGATGGCGGCTTTCGCTGTCGGCAAAAATGGCTCGATGAGGCGGCGGGAGGCTTCGAGCGGCAGCGGCGTCGCAAAGAAGCGGTTCGCGACATCGGCCTCGAAGTTGAACGAATCAATGCCGGAGAAATACAGTGCTTCCTCGGCGGCCGCGAGCGCGGATGTGCCGAGTTCAATGCCGAGTTCGAGCAGCCGCCGATGCTTGCCATGCACAGCATCGAGGCGCTGCTCGACAAGCAGGATGCTGTCGAGCGCGTTCTGGACGGGGTCTTGGTCGATGTTGTCGTGGATGCGGCGCTTTGTCGTGCCGATGAAGGTCTTGAGCTCCTTGAACTGGTCTTCTTCGCTTTTCAGGCGATCATTGAGATCCGTGACGATCTTGCGGTAACGCGCGAGCGTTTCTTCCGAGACGATGCTGCGGTGGATTTCGCGGCGGATGCGCGTGATGCGGCCGTGCAGCGTCTCGACATCGAGGCGCATCTCTTCGACTTGGCGCAGCGCCAGCGTGAACTGGCCTTTTTCGAGCTGCTTACGCAGGATCAGCTGGTTGATCGACAGCTGGTATTCATTGAAATATTCCTTCGTCGCGAACACGAGCTCGAGCCCTTGCTCGTCGAGCACATAGTACTGCGCATTTGACGAGACATCGACCTTGTCGGCTTTGAGATACGAAAATTCGGCCGTGCGTTCCTGCTTCGCTGACCAATCGAAGAACGTCTCGGCATTGCGGCGGCCCGTCGTCGGGCGGAACGTCGTGACGATGTCGCGCGCCATCTTTTCGTAGTCTTGGAAGGATTCCGAAAACTGACTGTTCGTCGCGTCTTGCAGAAAGCCCGCAAGCTCGCGGATGCCGGCGTCTTTTCGTCCGTCGAGCATGTGCTCAAAAAAGAAAAGGAGCGTCATGAGTCCGAGCTCCAGCATCGTCGTCTCCGTGCCGTCCATGCGGCGGACTTTGCGGCCGCGCAGGCGGTAAAGAGGCGCGAAGAGCAGGATGCGGCTCATGCGCTCGCTGAAATTTTCAAGTTCCATGGAGAGTCCCCTTTAGCGATAACGTTCGGGAATCAATTCTTTCAGGCAGGAAAGCAGTTCCTTCGTCGAAAGTGCTTCTTGCGGGTAATAGCAGCCCGCTTCGAGCAGGCTGCGGAAGCGAACGCGTAGCTCGCGTGGCATGCGGCGGAGAAAGGCACGGAGCGCCTCAGGTGCTGGCGTCTGCTGCTCCTTGCCGCGCGATTCCGGATGGGCGAGGAACGCCGCATAAAATGGCGAGGCCAGCTTCAGATCGATGGTAGCGCCATGGAGGGTTTTGCATTTTTCCATGAGCTCGTGCCAGATGCGCAGTCCTTCCCAGTCAAAGTCGCCGAAGTACCAGACCGTATGATAGCCAGTCGGCAAGCCGCACTGCATCGGCAGTTGGTCGATGTTCGCGAGGATCTTCCAGCCATAGCCGAGGATGAGGCTCGTGAAAGCCGTCTCGGAAAGATGCGAAGAGAGCGCCATCCACGGTGCCTTGTTCTCAACGATGAGGTGGTAGTATACGACGTGTTCATTCTCGTAGATGGGAGACGAAAGCATCGAGGAGGTCGGATGAAATGCCATCATTAGTGGGTCGGCTTCTGGTGCGACGCCAAGCGCTTCACGCGAGAGGCCGAGGTGCGTGAGCAGGCTGCCCGCGAGCAAGAACTTCTCGTCACCAAAGATGTCATACGACCGCTGCTGGAGCGACGTTTTCGGCAGCCCTGCGAGCGGGCATGGGAGCGCCTGCAGGTAATGGCTCAGGCACGAGATAGCGTCGCGGTCTTGCTGCCAGGCCGCATACGGCTGCGTCATGTACCACGAGAGGTCGAGCTCTCCCGAGATCGCCTCCTCGATGGCCTCTTGCTGGATGCGGGCGGCCGTCTCCGCGAAGAGCGGCCCGCGATGGATCGTATATTTCCGCGCAAGTCCGCCATGGTCGACACCGCTCGCCTTGACCGGCACGAGGATGGCAACGCTTTCCAGCGCGGCGACAGCCGTATGAAACGCATCATACTCCATGCCGCGGCATGCCGCCTGCATCGCGTCGAGCGTCACGGTCTTCCGTTTCTGCTGTGCGAGAAAGCTGCGGAGCGCTGCGTCAGCGCCTCGACGCACCATCAGCGCGCCTTGCTCGCGAAGAAGTAGATCAGCACGGTCAGCAAGATGCCGAGCCCGCCCCAGAGCGGGCCTTTTTCGACAAACGCGTAGATCGTTGCCGCAAGGCAGAAGACGACAGCGAAGAGCGTCTGCTTCGCATTCTCGCGGCGGAACGCGAACGTATCATAATCGACGCCCGTGATCTCTTTGAAGCACGGCTTGCAGATGACCTCCTCGCGCCCGTCCTCCGTCTTATGACGCAGCGCGTCCTTTTCCTCCATGACCTTGCCGCAGTGTTCACATCTGAGCATATATGATGAATCCCCTTTGCATTCAAAATCTATTCCATTTTATCGTAAAATGTGCAAGATTACCAGAGGTTCTTTTTGCTTTTCGAGATCAACGAATCTGTGGAAAAGTCGATTAAAATTTCTAATACTCCTTTACCCCCCCATAAACGCAAAATACATTTTCAGAATCGCGAACCCTAGAAAATTCAACGATTCGTGGTTCTCTTTTTTTTGCCGTCCCCCCACCGCTGTCCGCGATGCGGGGACGTTTTTTGCGTTAAAGTTGCGTGAA
>JAXGCE010000026.1:0-60306 GCA_034186105.1 Selenomonadaceae bacterium | reverse complement strand
GCAACTTTAATGCAAAAATCGTCCCTGCATCGCGGACAGCGGTAGGGGGGATGGCAAAAAAAGAGAATCTCAAACCCTCGATTTTATTGGGGTTTGAGATTCTGAAAATGCATATTTCTTGTTCAGGGGGGGGCGGATGTGCTAACATGATGGACAGAGTTCAAAGGAAAGAAGGAGTTATCTTGCAATTGAGCATGACGAAGCCGATACCGCACATCATAGAATGGCAGGCAGCGTTTCAGGGGAAGCAGCATCTGATGGTGACGCTTGGCCGGAAATCATATATTTCTGATGCGGATTATGATTATGGAAGCTTGAGAGCACATATTTTGATTGGGCGCTATACATCGATTGCGCACGCTGTGACGTTTGAAGTCGGGATGAATCATTCGCATCGGGAAGTTACAACATATCCATTTCGCGATTTTGAGATCCTGCGCGCGGATGGAGATATAGGCCATGCCTATGACCATAACCATTATCAGGTTGTGATCGGCAACGATGTTTGGGTCGGGTGCCATACCATCATCCTCGGTGGCGTGCATATTGGCAATGGTGCGGTCATCGGTGCCGGAGCCGTGGTCGCGAAGGATGTGCCACCGTATGCTGTCGTTGTCGGGAATCCCGCTCGTGTCGTGAAATATCGTTTTCCGAAAGATGTCATCGAAAAGCTCCAACGCATCAAGTGGTGGTATTGGGACGAGGCGACCATCGAGCAGCGTCGTGGGGAAATGAAATACCCACAGGCATTTGCCGAGAAATACGATGCCGCGCTTCCCTCTGCATCCAGCTCCATTACGTTATACATCGAAAAGGCGCATGCTGATGGAAAAAAGGTGTATGCGCTTCTTTGGGATGCGCATGGACAGAAACCTGTCTGGGACAAAGTCTTGCAGGCGTATCTCGAAGTGTTCCGTGCAGGCGACCCAGTCGTTTTGCTGATCGAGATACCAGCGGATTCTAGGGAAACGCCAGAACTCGGACGCGTGCAGGAGATGGCTCGTGCGCATGGATCAGACGCGCCGCAAATCCTGCTTCATCATGCGGAAACGCTTCCGTCATGGGACGTACTTCCTTATGTAGATACGTTTATTGCGGGATGTTCCGAGGCATCTTCCGTTTATGTGGATTTCGCAGAAACTTTTGGCGTCGATGTGCGATCGGGATGCGATTATGAGTCGCATCTTTTCTCCCCCACGATGATCCATTGATATGCATCGAAGTCAGCTTTAGAGGCGTTTGGCCCACGCAGAGGGAGCAATTTTTCTTTCAATGCGCGACTGTCCTCATTATCTGGGACGTGTGATGCGGTGCATGCGAGAATTTGATAACCAGCGTCTGTTACCATATTGAGAGCTGTTTTGCGTGTGAAGAAACGCAAGTGCGTCCGATCAAGAATGCCAGCATCGGCATAATTCCATTCATTGTTCAAAAGTCCTTGGAGAATGCTGATATGCATGATGTTTGGAATTGACAATGAGTTCAGCATCGATCTTCACATGTTTCGAACTTCCCATCGTTTTTTAGTATACCCACAGCGCCCGCTACTGACAAGGCGAATGTAAGAAAAAAGAAAACTCGTTTGTAAAAAACCTCTTTTTGCAATGACTTGCTTGAGAAAAAATATTTTTCCACAAAAACTCCCTTGAAAAAAACCATTCTTCTGTTATGATACTGATAGGAGGTGGCGGAAATGTTGCGACGGAAGATTTTGCGGACGATGGCAGAATGGAAGGCGACCCCCGGTCATCGGCCGCTCGTCGTCAAAGGATGCCGTCAATGTGGCAAAACCGTTGCTGTGCTTGAGTTTGCGCGGAAGAATTATGCACACGTCGTTTATTTGAATTTTTTTGAGCAACCGAAGTATGCTGCGATTTTTCAAGGAAGCCTTGGCGTTGATACGCTCGTCATGATGATGACGACGGTACTCGGCGCGCAGGCCGTGTTCGTGCCTGGTGAGACTGTCATCGTGCTTGACGAGATCCAGGAATGTCCCGAAGCACGGACGGCATTGAAGTTTTTCCATCTCGATGGTCGCTATGATGTGATAGCGACGGGTTCGTTGCTCGGCGTCGAAGGCTATGGCAAAGCACCGCGTTCTATCCCTGTCGGCTATGAAACCATGCTCCGCATGGTGCCGATGGATTTTGAAGAATTTCTCTGGGCGAATGGCATTCCAGATGCCGTCATCGATATTCTCTGCACCTGCCTGCGTGATGAAACATTGGTGCCAGAAGCGCTTCATCAGCGGATGCGCGAACTGTTGTTGCAATACACCGTTGTCGGAGGTATGCCGGCTGTCGTGCAGGCCTTCGTGGATCGGAAAAATCTCGCTGAAGTCCTCGCGATGCAGCGCGATCTCGTGCATGCATATGAAGATGACATGGTGAAATACGCGCAGACGCGCGACAAAGTCCGTATCCGTGCGAGCTTTCGTTCCATTCCTCGTCAATTGGCAAAGGAGAACAAGAAATTCCAGTATGCGCTCGTTGAGAAACGGGGGACGTCGGCGAAACTTGAAAGTTCGATTGCATGGCTGGAGGATGCAGGCCTTGCGCTTCGTTGCCACAACCTTTCCGTGCCGGAGCTCCCGCTCGATGGCAACGCGGAAGAAAATATCTTCAAGCTCTACCTCATGGATACGGGACTCTTCATCAGCATGTTGGAAGACGGAACACAGGCGGATGTCATGACGGGAAATCTCTTGGGCTACAAAGGCGCGATTTTCGAGAATCTCGTCGCTGATTTCTTCCACAAAATGGGGCGGAAACTCTATTATTTCCGAAAAGATTCGGGGCTCGAGATAGATTTTGTCATGCGCTATCGCGGCGTAGCGACGCTCGTTGAGGTGAAAGCACGAAACGGCAATGCGAAGAGCCTGCGTACGGTGCTCATGTACCCAGAGAAATATCATGTGACATCAGCAATCAAGCTCGCCGATGCGCAGGTCGGCCGTGCGGGCGATGTCTTGACGTTGCCGCTGTATATGGGGGCGTTTTTGACAGCTCGATAATGAAGTCGTCTGGCAATCTCGTGTTGCAAAACTATCGCTTGACAAGGAGGATCAAATAGGACATGATTTTCACAGACAGACAGACAGACAGACAGACAGACAGACAGACAGACAGACAGACAGACAGACAGACAGACGCCTGAGATATCAGTGATTGTGCCAGTGTACAATGTTGCACCGTATCTTGCGCCGTGTATTGACAGTCTACTCGCACAGACGTTTCGTAACATTGAGTTGATCCTCGTTTGACGCGCTATTGTACAAGGCTTTACGGGATGAGCAGCCGTGAATGATGATGTGATGGCCGAATGGATATTTGTATGTAAAACACCGCTCGGTGGTAGGGAGATTTCCCTGCTACCGAGCGGTGTTTTTGTACGCTGTGAAATTTTTGGATGTGCTCTTACTGCACGTTCATGGAAAGCTCGATGAATTTGTTGGCGAGCTTGGCTTTTTGGAGGACTTCCTCCGTGATGTCCTGGCCGGCTTCGACGATGACGATGCCGTTGTCCATCTTGATCGTGCGCGTGGCTTTTTTGCCGAGGAGGAAGCGGCGATGGCGCTCTTCCGTGGCTTTGTCCGCAGCGGCCTGCTTCGGGTCGACTTTCGGCGCGGCCGGAGCAGCGGGCTTCTGCGGAGCTGGAGCGGCTTTTGGGGGCTCGGGCTTCGCTGCGGGAGCTGGCGCCGGCGTGGCTTTGGGCGGTTCCGGCTTTTCAGCAGGCGCTGGTGTCGGAGCAGGTTTCGGAGCTTCGGCCTTCGGTGCTTCCGGTGCTTTCGGCGGCTCGGCTTTCGGAGCCGGTGCCGGAGCCGGAGCGGC
Source organism: Selenomonadaceae bacterium (assembly GCA_034186105.1). Classification (GTDB taxonomy): domain Bacteria; phylum Bacillota; class Negativicutes; order Selenomonadales; family Selenomonadaceae; genus Selenomonas_C. The sequence continues at coordinate 56,476 of JAXGCE010000026.1, read as the reverse complement.
GGCCGGGGCGGCTGCCATCTTCTCGGCATGAGCGGCGGCAGGCGTCAGCTCATTTTTTTTTTCACCCGACGGGTCGATGACGGTGACCTGCTTGCCAAAGATGGAAATCTGGTCATTCGTGACTTCGCTCGACGTGCCGTCAGGGGCGGTGACTTCACATTTCTCGATCGTGCCATCGTCGCCGATGAAGAGCTCACTGATCTTGCCCTGGATGGAGCCAGATTTCGTGATGGCCTTCGTGCCGATGACGCGGATGTTCTCATCGAGAAGTGCTTCGTAGTCGCCAGCATCTTCGAGCTTGAGGATGTTCTCACTGTTCGTGATGGTGACGGCGTCATCACCGATGGCGATGACATCCGTGTACGGGATGAGCTTGACGCCGCGGTACCAGTCTTCGTCTTCGATGGTGATGGCGGCGACTTTGCCGTTCTTGGCGTCGATGAGCAAGGTCTTGCTCATGCCGAGTTCGCGGCCTTCGGTGATACTGATGATCGGAAGACCGAGGATTTCTACACTTTTCTTCATTTAGATTCCTCCAGTGAGTGATTTCGTTTGTTTAGGAAAAGTATATGCTCAGGACGTTTCGTCCTTGCTGGCTTGTTTTGCTGCTTTTTCTGATAGCGCCTGATCGGCAGCTTCGATCTCGGTGCGGATATCCTCCGGGATGTCGCCAAATGGTAGATCCTCAGCGTGGTGTCGCTTGAGGACAGCCTGGACGATTTCGAGGTAACGGATGTTCTTCTCGAACTCCCTAGCGATCGCGGGGTTTTCGGCGAGGATCGGGATGGAGAGTGCTGCATGGTAGACATTGATGCAGTCGGCATAGCGCGCTTGCTGCTTCAAGAGGTTGCCGAGATCCATATAAAGGTAGATGATGTATGGGTCGCTGGCGTAGATATCGACGGCGTTGGCGTAGGCGGTCGTAGCGTGTTCGAGGTCGCCCTGCTTCTGCGCGGCATTCGCATAGTCGAGGTAGTCGTCGAGGGTGGTGAAGGTGGAGAAGTCGGGGGCTGGCTCCGGCTCGGGCTCTGGCTCGGGTTCAGGCTCCGGTTTGGGAGTTGGCTCAGGCTCGACAGGTTGTTCTTCTGTTGTCGCACCCGCGGAAGGAACGTCCTGCTTTTCGTCCTGCTCTGCAGGGGACACCCCCTGCCGCAAGCGGCCCTCCCCCCTCGGAGAGGGGGGCTCGCCCTTGGAGAGAGGCTCGTCCTTTTGAGCTGGCTTTTCGGATTCCGCGATGGGATCCGGCTCTGGTCCGGGTTCGGGTTCGGGAGCTTCTTCCTCAGGCTCGTCAGGGGGCTCCCATTTGAAGCGTTGGGGGCCGATGGCGGCTCTTGTGCGGTCGGCGACGGTTTGAGGCTCCGCTTCGACAGCTTTCTCCACATTCATTGCTTCCGAGCCTTTGTCGGTTTCCGTCGCTTCTGCGCCGTCTGCCCCTGCTTCTTCTGCGGCCTTGTCGTCTTTTTTCCATAAATAGGCGTTGTAGCCGGTGACGAGCAGGGCGGCACCGATGGCGAGGGCACCGAGCTTGATGTAGTAGCCTTCCGTGAGGAAGGGGGCGATGATCGGGAGTATGGCTGCGATGGCGCAAGAGAGGATGCCTGCGAGTGCGAGGGCCTTGCCTTTGATGCGGATACCGCAGTGTTTTGCAATTTTCGCGAGGACGAACAGGGTGATGCCCATGATGCCTGCCGTCAGGAGGAGGATCATGTTCATCGCTTCCTTTCGTGCTTTTCGCCTTCCGTGTGCGGCCGAGCGTATCCCATAGATACGCTATTCTTTTGATTCGACATACACGCCGATTTTCCTGCTAAGATGGTAAGTTTTTCTCTGACGGACAATCGAGATGGACGGATTACATTCTTCAGGAGAAAATCAGATAAAACTTGCATCAAATAAGAACAATAAGCTTCGAATTGTAGTGAAATTTTACCACAAATTCGGAAATGCAAGTGTTGTGTCCTTACGAAGGGAACAAGAATGCTATTTTTCTATGTATTCACACGGAAAACTCTTGACGTGTGTAAACTCGTAATCTATAATGAGTGCATCAAGTTCATCGACGGCAGGGAATCGCACAAGTCGCCGTCGTGCAGCTTCCGCGCTTCGCGGGGGTCAGAAAGGAAGGGTATTTATGAAGTTTGGCAGCAAAAGCCTGAAGCTCATGGCAGCGGCTGTCGGCGTCGCGCTGATGGGCAGCGTTTTCGCCGGCTGTGGCGGCAACGGTTCCGGGAGCAGCGACGAGATCCAGGTTGGCGCGAATTTCGAGCTGACAGGCAATGTCGCAAACTACGGCAGTGCTTCGATGGACGGCTTGAAACTCGCGATCAAGGAGTGCAACGACGCTGGCGGTATCAACGGCAAGAAGATCAACCTCGTTTCGGCGGACAACAAGTCTGAGGCATCCGAGGCCGTCAACGCGGCGACGAAGCTCATCTCCGATGACGGCGTCAAAGTCATCGTTGGCCCTGCCGTCACGGCGAACGTCATCGCCGAGTCGCAGGTCGCGACGGATAACAAGGTTCCGGTTATCGCACCGGATGCGACGAGCCCGGACGTCACGGTCGAGAATGGCCAGGTCAAGCCGTTTATCTTCCGTTCCTGCTTCATCGATCCGCAGCAGGGCTCCGTCATGGCGAAGTTCGCAACGGAGACACTGAAAGCAAAGACGGCCGTTATCTACGTTGACAACAGCACGGACTACTCCAAGAGCCTCGGCAAGGTCTTCAAGGAGAAGTTCGAGGCGGCAGGCGGCAAAGTCCTCGATCAGCAGGCGTTCGTTGCGAAGGATACGGACTTCAAGGCAACGCTGACGACGCTCAAGGCACAGAATGCGGACGTCATCTTCGTTCCAGCTTATTATGAGGAAGTCGGCAAGATCGTCAAGCAGGCGCGCGAGCTCGGCATCACGGCGCCAATCCTCGGCACGGACGGCTGGGATGATCCGAAAGTCGCGGACATCGCTGGTGCTGACGCGCTGAACAACACGTACTTCAGCACGCATTTCTCCGACAAGGATGAGTCCGTCAAGGGCTTTATCGACGCGTTCAACAAGGAATACGGCCATGCGCCGAACGTTTTCGCAGCGCTCGGCTATGATGCCGGCAAGATGCTGATCGACGCCATCAAGCGCGCAGGCAGCGATGATCCGGAAAAAATCCGCCAGGCGCTTGAGGAGACGAAGGATCTGCAGGTCGGCACGGGCACGATCACGATCGACAAAGATCACAACCCGATCAAGCCGGCCGTCATCCTTGAGAACAAGGGCGGCGACCGCGTCATGGTTGCTAAAATTATGCCGGAATAATTCGGTAGAGGAAAGCATTTGTGAGGGGAAGGCAGCGAGGTATCCTTTGCTGTCTTCCTCTCTTTTGCTGAAAGGATTGGAGATTTTATGGAAGTCTTGCAGCAGCTTTTGCAGCAGCTCATCAATGGCATATCGCTCGGGAGCATCTACGCCCTGATCGCGCTCGGCTATACGATGATCTACGGCATCATCAAGCTCATCAACTTCGCCCACGGTGATATCTACATGGTGGGCGCGTATATCGGTTTCTTCGCCATCACGCAGGCGCATCTTTCCATCGTGCCGGCGCTTCTGATCTCGTTCGTTGTGACGGGCTGCCTCGGCATGGTCATCGAGAAACTCGCGTACAAACCGCTCCGTCATGCGCCGCGCATTTCGGTGCTGATCACGGCCATCGGCGTGTCGTTCTTCCTCGAGTACACGAGCATGTATTTCGTCTCGCCGACGCCGCGTACGTTCCCGGCGATGTTCGGCGACGTCGCCGTCTCGGTCGGCGGCATCGTCATCAACGGCCAGCAGATGCTGATCCTCGGCATTACGGCCGTGCTCATGATCGTCCTGACGTACGTCGTGCAGCGCACGAAGACGGGCAAGGCCATGCGCGCGGCGTCGTTTGACGTCGAGACGGCACAGCTCATGGGCATTGACTCCGACCGCATCATCAGCTACACGTTCGGCATTGGTTCGGCGCTCGCGGCTGTCGCTGGTGTGCTCGTCGGCGTCTACTACAACTCGATCGATCCGCTCATGGGCATCATGCCGGGCATGAAAGCGTTCGTCGCGGCCGTGCTCGGCGGCATCGGCATCCTGCCCGGTGCTGTGGTCGGCGGCCTGATCCTCGGCATCGTCGAGGCGCTCGTCTCGGGCTTCATCTCGTCGACGTTCCGTGATGCGGCGGCGTTCGCCATCCTGATCCTCGTGCTCCTCGTGCGCCCGGCCGGCATCTTCGGCAAGGACACGAAGGAAAAGGTTTGAAGGGGGCGGCAATATGAAATACTTGCGTAGAAACGACCTCGTCATGCTCGGCATCGGCATCGTAATCTTCGCGGTGCTGCAGGTCATGATCACCGAGCGCATCATGAGCTCGTTCTGGCAGCTCAATGTCATCATCATCGGCATCAACATCATCATGGCCGTGAGCCTGAACCTCATCAATGGCTACACGGGCCAGTTCTCGCTCGGCCATGCGGGATTCATGGCCGCGGGCGCGTACAGCAGCGTCGTCCTCACGACGTTCTTCCATGTGCCATTCGGCCTCGCGCTGATCGCTGGTGCGGTGTTCGCGGGCTTCCTCGGCTTCCTCGTCGGCATCCCGACGCTGCGTCTGCGCGGCGACTACCTCGCCATCGCGACGATCGGCATGAGCGAGATCATCCGCATCTGCATCATGAACATCGACTACGTCGGCGGTGCGGCGGGCTTCAAAGGCATCCCGCACAACACGACGTTTGCCTGGGTGTTCTTCATCATGCTGTTCGCGCTGTTCTTCATCAAGAACTTCGTGAACTCGACGGACGGCCGTGCCTGCCTCGCCATCCGCGAGAACGAGGTCGCAGCCGAGTCCATGGGCGTCAACACGACGAAGTACAAGGTCATGGCCTTCACGATCGGCGCGGCATTCGCTGGCGTCGCAGGCGGCCTGTTCGCCCACAGCTTCTACCTCATCAGCCCGAACTCGTTCACGTTCATGCAGTCGTTCAACTACCTCATCATGGTCGTCTTGGGCGGCCTCGGCTCCATCACGGGGTCGATTGCCGGTGCGTTCGTCGTCACGTTCATCTCCGCTGCACTCGCGAGCTGGCCGGAGTTCCGCATGATTATCTACGCACTTGCGCTGATCCTCTTGATGTTCTACCGTCCGCAGGGGCTGTTCGGCTACATGGAGATCACGGATTACGGCCCGTTCCGCAAGTTGCTGAAGAAAGGAGGCCGCAGTGATGGCTGAACCATTATTAAAATGCGAAAACGTCTCAGAGGTCTTCGGCGGCCTCAAAGCCGTTTCAGATTTTAATTTCTATATCAAACCGGGCGAGCTCGTCGGCCTGATCGGCCCGAACGGCGCCGGCAAGACGACGGCGTTCAACCTGTTCACGGGCGTCTACCAGCCGACGACCGGCACGATCACGTTCGACGGCGAGAGCATCGTCGGGCTGAAGCCGTACCAGATCACGCAGAAGGGCATCGCCCGCACGTTCCAGAACATCCGCCTGTTCTCGGAGCTCTCCGTGCTCGACAATGTCAAGATCGCGTTCCACAGCCATGTGAAATACGGCCTCGTCGAGTCCGTGCTGCGCCTCGGCCGCTATTTCGGTGAGGAAGAGCGCGTCGAAGAAGAATCGCGCAAGCTCCTGAAGATCTTCCATCTCGAAGGCCATGCCGACGAGCAGGCGAAGAACCTGCCATATGGCGCCCAGCGCCGCCTCGAGATCGCCCGCGCACTCGCGACGAAGCCGAAGCTGCTGCTGCTCGATGAGCCGGCCGCCGGCATGAACCCGCAGGAAACGAAGGAACTCATGGACATGATCGAGTGGATCCGCAAGGAATTCGGCCTGACGATCCTCCTGATCGAGCATGACATGGCGCTCGTCATGGGCATCTGCGAGCGCATCTACGTGCTCGAGTACGGCAGCACGATCGCCGAGGGTACGCCGGACGAGATCAAGCAGGATCCGGAAGTCATCCGCGCCTATCTGGGAGGGGAGTAAGGAAATGGCAGAACCTATGCTGAACATCAGCGACATCAACGTCTACTACGGCGCCATCCACGCCATCAAAGGCATCTCCCTCGTGGTCAACCAGGGCGAGATCGTCACGCTGATCGGCGCGAATGGCGCTGGCAAGTCCACGACGCTCCGCACGATCTCGGGCCTCCTCAAGCCGAAGACGGGCTCCATCACGTTCCAAGGCGAGGACATCGCGGGCACGCCCGCGCACAAGATTGTCAGCCTCGGCATCTCGCAGGTGCCGGAAGGCCGCCGCATCTTCGCGGAAATGACCGTCATGGAAAACCTCGACCTCGGCGCGTTCATCCGCAAGGACAAGGACGGCATCGCGGCTGATAAAAAGCACGTCTTTGAACTGTTCCCACGCCTCGAAGAGCGTCAGGACCAGGTCGCGGGCACGCTGTCGGGCGGCGAGCAGCAGATGCTCGCCATGGGCCGCGCACTCATGAGTCGCCCAAAGCTCCTGCTCCTCGACGAACCGTCCATGGGCCTCGCGCCGCTGCTCATCAAGGAAATCTTCTCCATCATCGAAGACATCAACAAGAGCGGCACGACCGTCCTGCTCGTCGAGCAGAACGCCAACATGGCGCTCAGCATCGCCAACCGCGCCTACGTCCTCGAAACCGGCCGCATCACGCTCAGCGGCGACGCCAAGAAGCTCGCTGCCAGCGAAGACGTAAGAAAAGCCTACCTCGGCGGCTGATACGAAAAGGATTTTTCCTCAAATATATCGAATATACAAGACAGAAAATCCGCATAGAAAGGTCTTGATCCCATATGTTCGTAGCCAATCGCATGACAAAGAACCCGACCGTCGTCACGCCGGACACCGGCATCGACACGGCGGCGCGCCTGATGAAGAAAGGCCGCTTCCGCCGCCTGCCCGTCGTCGAGGACGGCAAGCTCGTCGGCTTCCTCGCGGACAAAGACATCATGCGCGTCTCGCCGTCGCCCGCGACGACGCTGTCGCGCTATGAAGTCACGACGCTACTTTCCAAGCTCAAAGTCGCCGACATCATGCAGAAGAACGTCATCTCCGTCAATGAAGACGCGACGATCGAAGAAGCTGCGCTTATCATGTACAAGGAGAAGATCGGCGGCCTGCCCGTCGTCTCGAACGTCGGCGCCGTCGTCGGCGTCATCACCGAGACCGACATCTTCAAGACATTCGTCGACGTCATGGCACTCGAACAGGGCCGCACGCGCTTCACGATCGATACGGAAGACCGCGTCGGCGTCGTCCAGAGCATCTCCAGCCTGTTCGCCGAAAAAGGCTACTCCATCGACAGCCTCGTGACCTGCCGTCAGCCGACGGGTCGCTACGAGATCGTCATCCGCACCGACATCACGGATGACGCCGAGATCGCAGCCCTCACGAAAGCCATCGAAGAACAAGGCTACAAAGTCATCCATACCGCGAAGATCGGCTAAGCCATAATAAAAAATTCCGCAAGGGCGCGTGCTCCTGCGGAATTTTTTGCTTACGATTCTCGGAATCGATACCCTGCCCCCCAGACGGTCTCGATGTAGATGGGATGCGCGGGATCGGGCTCGATGCGGCTGCGGATGCGATTGACGTGTACCATGACGGTCGCCGTATCGCCGATGGCGTCGAGGCCCCAGACGCGCTCGAACAGCTGTTCTTTGGAAAAGACGATGCCGGGATGCTCGGCGAGGAACGTCAAGAGTTCATACTCCTTGTTCGGGAGTGTGAGCTCTTTTTGTCCGAGGAAGACGCGGTGGCTCGCCGTCTGGATGCGGAGCTCGCCGCGCACGAGTTCCTGCGGCGCGGCGGTCTCTGCAGCGCCTGTTTCCGCGCCTTGGCGCAGGACGCGGGCGTAGCGTGTGATATGCGATTTCACGCGAGCGATGAGCTCGCCGGGGGAGAACGGCTTCGTGATGTAGTCGTCAGCGCCGAGACCGAGCCCGCGGATCTTGTCGATGTCTTCGCCGCGTGCCGAGACGATGAGCACGGGCACCTCACTCTTCGCGCGGATGTCGCGGCAGATGGCGAAGCCGTCGCGGCCCGGCAGCATGATGTCGAGCAGCACGAGGGCATAGTCGCCATCCGCGAGCGCCGCAAGGCCGGCCTCACCGTCCGTCGTGATCGTGACGGCGAAATCCGACGCTTCGAGGAAGTCGCGCTCCATTTCGGCGATTTCGATATTGTCTTCGATGATCAGGATCTTGTTCATTTTGCTTCCAATGCTCCTTTGATCAGTGGCAGGTGGATCGTGATCGTCAGGCCGCCACCTGGCGTTGCGCTGGCCTCGATCTGGCCGCCGAGCGCCGTGATGATCTCGCGGCAGATGGCGAGGCCGAGGCCACTGCCTTTCTTCGTGTCCGTGCGCGCCTTGTCCGTGCGGTAAAATGTCTCGAAAAGATGCGGCAGAGCGTCTTCTGGCACGCCGGGGCCATGGTCGGCAAATGTCAGGGCGCACGTGGCGCCCTGCACGGCGATGATGAGCTCCATCGCGACGGTCGCGCCTTCCTTATACTTGATGGCGTTGCCGAGGATGTTGTCGACGACGCGGGCGAACGCATCGCGGTCGATGGCGGTACATGCTTGTCGGGCGTCGGGCGGCGCATCACGAAGCGTCAGCACGAGGCCACGATCGCGGAGCGCTGGCGCTTCCTCGGCGACGTAGTCCTCGAAATACGGCACGAGCGCGACGGGCTCTGGCGTGAGCACCATGCGGCCGAGCTCGAGGCGGGAGAACATGCGGAGGTTCTTGACGAGGCGCTCCATTGTGCAGGCCGCACCATAGATGCGCTGCGCATAGGTCTGACGCTTTTCCTCCGTCGAAGCGAGGCCAGAGAGCAGGCCATCGGCGTAGCCCTTTAAAAGCGTCAACGGCGTCGCGAGGTCGTGCGAGATGCCCGCGATGAGCTCCTTGCGGCTCTGGTCGTAGCGCGCCTGCTTTTCGCGGGCGGTGCGGAGCTCGTCGCGCATCGCATCAAAATCGCGGCAGGCATCGCCCATCTCGTCGCCAGCCATCGGCGGCATTGGCGTCGCGAGATCGCCGGCGCGGATGCGGGCCGAGGCCTCGCGTAGCGCACCGAGCGGGCCGAGGATCTGCGCGGAGAGCAGCCGCGACAGGTAGAGGCCGAGGCAGACGATGAACAGGATGGCCGAGCCGACGACAAGGATCAAGAGCGCCTCGATGATGTGCTTTGCTGGCCCCTCTGCCATGCTCTCCTGCGCGAGGAACGGCAGCCGCCCGGCTGCTCGGACCGTCGTGCCCGTCACGGGTGATGTATAGGAAAAGAACAGGCCGTCACGCGTCCAGAGAAGCTGCTCGGATTCGTCATCCTGCGGCCGCTCGCCACCGGGGGGCGTCATCATCGGCGGCGCGTGATCGACGTGGTTTTCGCCGTGCATATGGTGGCCGCTGTGGAGTTCGGGCAGCGGTGCCTGCTGGGCGAGCGCCGCTTTTGGCAGCGCTTGCCGCGCGAGCGCCTCTGTGCTCGTGCCGGGCGTGACGTAGACGGGGCCGTCTGTGCCCGTGATGGAGACAGAGAGGCCGGCGCTTTCGAGGATGGCGACGGGATCTTCAAAGGACTTCAATCGCGGTGTCTTGTGGTGGTCGGCCTCGACGCGCAGCTCGTCGAGCGCGTACTGGATGGAGAGCGACGGCCCATGCATCGGCCAGAGCGCAGCGAAGTCGTTCTGCCGCGCCGTGCCTGCGAGGCGCAGTGCCCCGACCATGGCCGCGCCGGCGACGAACAGCAGCAGCACGGGGATGAAGACCATGAGGAACTGCGCTGTCAGGATGCGCTTCTTGAGGGAGATATCGCGGATGTGGAGCACAGAAAAGCCCCCTTTCGTTTCCTTCCATTCTACCATAGAATGGGCGGGGCGAAAGAGGGCTTTTTGCATGCGGTGCAAAGTTTTCCGATTCGCAAGCCTTTGTTTATACTTTGTTTCGAAATGGTTGCGCGGGAATTTCAAACTGCCTGCTATCATATGAATTGTTCCAAGGGGAACGACAACAAAGCAAACATGCATCAGATATTTTAAAAGGAGGATCCTATCATGGATATGGAGAAGATGAACAACGTGCAGCATCAGGCCAAAGGCGCTTGCAAGAAGTATTGGAAGAAAGGCCTCGCGGCTGTCGTCGCACTCGCCATCGTCGGCGGCGCTGGCGCGGTCTACGACATCCAACAGCACAAGGCCGAACGCGCTGCGAAAGACGCAGCTCGCAGCCAGCTCATCGCGACGCAGGCCGCGCGTGAGGACATCACGCTGATCAGCGAGGATGAGGCAAAGGCGAAGGCAGCTGAGGCTGTCGGCATCGACGAGAGCTCGCTGACGTTCAAGAAGGTCAATCTCGAGAATCTCGCACTCGAGCGAGGCGATCGCAAGGATGGCGACAAGAAAGCGAAGTTCGATCCGAAGTCGCATCGAGAGGATGGCCGTCATGGCGAGGACTGGTACGAGCATGACGATCACGACGGCCATGACCGCGACGACCATGAGCGCGACAACCATGACGGCTACGACCACAATGGCTACGATCACGATGGCACGCAGCATATGGAGTGGCACGGCCAGCCACAGGGGATGGGCATGATGCAGGGACAGCCGCCGCAGAGCGCACCGCAGAATGGCCAGAACGGCCCGATGCAGCCGATGCAAGCCTCGATGGGCCAGCCGCCGGTAGCGCAGGACGGCCAGCAGGCGCAGAATACGTCCGCAGATACGCAGCAGGCGCAGGTACCCACACAGGATGCGAACGGCCCGCAGCAGATGCAGCGCCATTTCCGCTTTCATCCAGCCTACAAGATCGCCTGCACGCATGGCGATGTGAAGTACCGCGTCATGGTCGATGCCGTGACGGGGAGTGTCATGATGTGCGACGTCGACTGAAGAAGCCTTCCCTCCAACACATTTCCATACAGCAAAGAAGCCGCACGGGGTTCCCGGCGGCTTCTTCGTGGTCGCGAAAATTGCAGATGAGGTAGCAGGATGATAAAATGGAAGCAGAATTTTGACAAGAAGGACGGATGCTTTCATGGAAAAACATTTCGATATCAACGAAGACGGCTACAGTGTCCGCTGCAAGCTCGTTGCGAGCAAGGAAGCGCGCACGTACGAGCGCGTCGTCATCTGCACGCACGGCTATGGCGGCAACAAGGATCGCGCGAACATCCAGAAGTTCGCGGAGAAGGAGACGGCGAAGTACAAGACAGACGCCGTCATCGCCTTTGACTGGCCGTGTCATGGGCAGGACGCGCGCAAGAAACTCGTGCTCAGCGAGTGCATGGAGTATCTGACGCTCGTCGTGAACCACGCGAAGAACGTGCTGCAGGCGAAGGAGATCTTCATCTACTCCGTCAGTTTTGGCGGCTACCTGACATTGAAGTATATCGCGGAAATCGGCAATCCGTTCCGCCGCATCGCGCTGCGCTGTCCTGGTATCCGCATGTATGACCTCATGCGTGCGAACGTCTCAGATGACGACTGGACGAAGATCGAAAAAGGCAAGGATGTCATGATCGGCATGGAACGCAAGATGAAAGTCGACAAGCAGCTGTTTGTCGATCTCGCCGCGAGTGACGTGCGAAAATACGAGTACTTCGACGATGCCGACGATATGTTGATCCTGCATGGCACGGCCGACACGACGGTGCCGATCGAGGACTCGCAGGCATTCGCGGAGAACAACGTCATCGAGTTCGTGCCGGTCGAGGGGGCCGACCATCCGTTCCGCGACCCGAAGCTCATGGATTTCGCCATTCATACGATCATCGAGTTCTTTGCGCCGGAACCGTAATCAGCTCTTGATCCAGCCGAAGCGTTCGAAGATCGGCGTATAGCGGATGCGTTCGAGGAAGGATTTATTCGTGTCCTCCGTGTGGAAGACGGGGACGCGCTCGAGCGCGTAGATATTGCTGGCCTTGTCGACGTTGCCATACTTGATCGTGAACGCGGCCTTGTAGCCGGCCTCTTTGACGAGATTTGCGATATGAAGATTGTACGTGCCCGTCGGATAGGCCATGTAGTCGATCGGATGGCCGAGCTCTTTTTCGATTTTCTTCTTCGAGTCGACGAGCTCCGTGCGGAGTTCGTCATCCGAGAGGTCGGTCATGGATTTGTGATCGACGGTGTGCGATTGGATCGAGATATTATCTGCGTCCATTTCTCGCGCCTGATCCCAGGTGATGTAGTTCGGGTAGACGCCAAGGAAGCTTGAGATGACGAAGATCGTCGCCTTGAAGTCGTATTTCTTGAGGATGGGGTACGCGTTCTTGTAGTTATCTTCGTATCCGTCGTCAAACGTGATGAGCACGGGGTTCTCCGGCAGCTCGGCGTTGCCTGCGAGGCTGTCGTAGAGCTCATCCGGCGTGATCGTGTGGTAGCCGTGCTCGGAAAGATATTTCATCTGTGCGTCAAAGTCCTCTGGCAGGACAGACAGCGAGATGTTCATATTGTCGACTTTGTGGTAGTTCAAGATCAGCACCTTTGTACCGTTTTCGCTGTCAGCGACCATGCTGGCCGTCATCGGCTTCGGGCTCGCGAGTAAAAACGGGATCGCAAGCAGCAGCACGAGCAACACGAGGCGCTTTGCCCAGCGCGGGCGGTCGGTATGCGGAGAAAGGGAAAACACGTGGGAATCCTCCATTCAATAGTAGAAATGCGGCCGCGAACGCCATCGCGCCACGAAGAAGATGATGGCTGCCAGCACCGCTCCGCCAGACAGCAGGCGTCCGAGCGGCAACAGCGTCTCTGGGTGGGCGTTCAGGTAAAAGAATCCACAGCCGAAGCGGATGGCCGCAACGAGGCCGAGACCGAAGAGAAACAGGCACCCAGCGGGCCAGCGGCGACCACGATGCGCATCGATGCATGCTGCGAGCGAAACGAGGACGAATGCCGCGAGCTGCAAGCCTGCCTGATAGAGTGCGATCGGCTGGAAATACAGCATGTTCTCAAAACCCATTGGCCGGTAGCGGTACTCGATGTATTCCATGAGCGTGTGGTCGTTTGGCACGTCGGCCGGGAGCGGTGTGCCCATTGTGAGCTGCATGCCGAAGATGCCGAGCTCATAGACGACGATGGACAGGATGAACGCCGGTACGAGGAGATCGAGCCAATGCCACGCGCTGACGCCATGTACGAGACTGTAGCCAAGCACGGTCAAAAAGAAGCCGAGCATGCCACCATAGAACGACAGCCCGCCATGCCAGACACAGAAGATGTCTACTAAGTTGCTCGAATACTGCGAGAAGTTGTGCAGTACAAAGCCGAGCCGCGCGAAGACGAGTGCGACGGGCAGGCCGTAGACAAGGAGGTCAAGGAGTGGTGCCGTGCGCTCCCCATGCAGCCGCAGCGTCACCCATGCGCAGAGTGCACCCATTATGACGGCTACGAGCACCACGAGACCATACGTATAGATGGGAACGCCCAGCCCTTCCCATGCGATGAGCCCCACGTTATCAGACCTCCAGAAATGTATTGTCAGAAATGATTCATCAATCCTTATTCTAACGCGGATACTGAGAAAAAACCACCCCTCGCGCCTCGAAAATCATAACTTTCCATTTTTCGTAACATTTGAGGGTGAAAACGTGCGCGAACTATGATATAATGCTACTACAGATGGGGAAAGAATACCCCATGGGGGTGTACGGCACTGCCGTCACCTGTAGATTCTGCAAAATTTGTCAGGAGGTTTTTCACATGGCAATCACGAAAGATATGAGCATCCTCGAAGTCGTCCAGAAATATCCGGACACGGCAGAAGTCTTCATGAACGCTGGCATGGGCTGCCTCGGCTGCGCCGCTGCGCATTTCGAGAACATCGAGCAAGGCGCGCTCGCGCACGGCATCGACGTCGATGCCCTGATCGCTGGCCTCAATGACTGCGTCGGCGCAACGGCTCAGGCTTGAGGTGTGTAGGTAATACGAACGAAAGGATCAACCCCTATGGATTTCTCCCAAAATGCTTCTCAGTACCTCTCCAATGCCGTCGATGACTGGTTCCTCCCAGCATCGCTCCACGATGAAGTCGAGCAGGCGCTCGCGGGCCGCTATCACGAAGCCGCTGCCGATGTGCAGGACGATGGGATGGAAGGCCTCAGCGAAGAAGAGCGCGCCATCCGTGCGATGAGCGCCGACCTCCTCGATCGCGGCTACCTCTCGGAGGCAGAGGCGATGCAGCTTTTAGCTTTCAAAAACTGCTGACGTTTACGCGGCGCAATATCGTAGAGACACGAAGAGCTGGCGGAGTTTTCCACCAGCTCTTTTTTGTAGGAAGGAGTCTTTCATGGTAACAAAGGAACATCCAGAGGAGCGTTTACAGTCGGGCAGGTCCTCGCCATCTCGCGCGGCATCGTGACGTTCATCGGCATCATCTTCTGCATCGCGTTCCTCGTTCCAGTCTTCTACAGCCTGCTCGGCAAACAGGACGCGATGCCGCTTTCAACGGCGGTGCCAGCCGTCTCGACGCTCGGCTACCTCGGCGTCCTCGCGCACGCCATCGGGCTGGAGAATGTGTTCTTCTTCCTCGCGCTGCTCGTCGTCGTGGAGATGGCGATTGCGGGGTACGTGTATCGGACGATGCGGGTGTAAGATGGATAAGCAAAGAGCCGGCCTCCCTTGTAGGGATGGCGGCTCTTGTGGTAAAATAGATGGTACAGGCATCGTTTTGGCGGCAAATCGAAGCCCTCGGACTGGGGGCAACGCCTATGAGCGAGATGAACTTGACACTCTTGTTGATACTTCTGATCCTCATAGTTTCTGAAAAGAAATAACCGCCTCTCCTAGCTGCAACTTGTAGAGACGGTTCTGCTGTATAAAACTCTATGAGGGCGCCGCTGGACGGTGCCTTGTTTCTATTTCTATTATACGATTTTTTTCGTTACGGTGCAAGAATTTCGTAAAGAAAAGTATTGACGCGAGAATTGTTTTTTGAAATTCGAGCAGGAAAAACGCAATTTCTGTCAAATTACAAAATAGGATTAGTTTTTTGCTATAAGGGAGGGAGCCGACGGCGTACATTTTATGGTTTCTTTTTGGGGTCTACTATTTTTATCTGGGAAAGCCGCTTAAGAATATCTTGTTTTGGGTGACATGCTTGTTTTTGGTTGGAATTATTTGGTGGATTGTGGATGCCTTTCGCATGAGCTCAATCGTAGATGATGTGAATGCACAGATTGCACATGATGTGTGCGCTGAAGCCAAATTCATGTTTCCAGAAGAATCGCAGGAACCTATCAAACAGTTGCCACGAAGTCGCACGCGCTGAGTTATCGGATTTAATAATTGGCAGCGATAAAAACGGAAACAATCGAAAAGCCGGCCTCTTGATTGCAAGAGACCGACTTTTTTGCTACAATGAGAGAAGTACCGTTTGGCGGCCAATCGATGCCCTCGGAAATGAGGTGCTAGGCCTATGAATGAAATGAACTTGACGCTTTTGCTGATCCTTCTGATCATCGTAGCAACCGAAAAACGTTAACCGCCTCTCCTGCTGCGAACTCTTGAGGTGGCTTTTGAAAAGGTAACTCTGTGAGGGCGCCGCTGGGCGGTGCTATCACTATCTATGCATATTATACGATATTTCTGGTTTGGATGCAAGAATTTTGAAGGGGCGTGACCAGCATGAAGAAGCGGTTCGCGGTGTCCGCATGAAGGCGCGGGAACGCCAGGCGACAGCCGCGCGGACGGAAGAGCTCATCGCGCGGCTCGTGGCGTATCGCGAGGAAAACGAGCGTCTGCGCGCGGAGCGGGGCGAGGCCATCCGCAAAACGATCGAGCTCCGCGCCGAGCGCGATGCGCTACGCGAAGAGCTACGGCTCTGGCAACGTGGCAGGCGGAAGGTCGGCGACGCCCTCTTCGGCAGCGCGACAGAGGAGGCGGCCGATGGAGGCGCAAAGGATGCGTCCAATGCGGATAGCCAGGGTGATGATGCTGCCGCCCGCGATCTGCTCGCGGCGCTTTCCATCTTCGTCGTCGGCGGCTCCGCAGCGTGGCAGCGGCGGGCGGCCGAGCGCTTTCCTTACCTGCGGTTCGTTGGCAGCGACAAGGGCTTTGACGAGACACCGCTCCGCACGGCCGACGTCCTCGTCATCAACACGAACGCCGTCTCGCATGCTGCGACGGAAAAAGCGAAGCGCGCTGCGAAAGGCGCCGTGCTCGTGCTGACGAGCACGAACAATCTCGACATCGTGCATAAAAAAATCGTACAGGAAGTTCTTTCCTGAGCGGATTTTCATATGGATATGATACGCTGACAACAACAGAAAGCGGCTGTGTAGGAGCCGTGCTGCATGGGCAGCAAGAAATCGACATCCTGTAGTGGGCATGTCGATTTTTTTGTAGATGGAACGACGTGGGAGGCATAGATGATGAGAAACATTCGACAAATATGGACGAAACGGATGCTGGCGGCGGCCGTTGCCCTGACGCTCAGCGCGGCAGCGGGCGGCGTATCGATGGCAGAGGCAGCAGAGACGGCGGTCGGCGAAGCAGCGGTGACGCCGACGGCAACAGATGCTGTATCAACGGCCGTGCTCGCCGAGGCGGCGGCAGACGCCGTCGTGCCGCCGGAAATCATCGCGCCCGTCGCCGCGCCGATCCAAGAGGTCACAGGCATCGCAAAGACGTATGGCGATGGCGCATTCGTCGACTGGGCAGTCGTACGCTATGCAGCGACCATCAATCCGACATCCGTCACGCCTGGCGATTTCTCCGTCGCGGGGCAGACGATTGATGACGTGCGCGTTGGCACGACGGCTGAGGTACCAGAAACGAGCAGCGTCGGCCGTTATGTCTTTTTGAAGCTCCATCACGAGAACACGGCAAAAGACGGCGTGCTCCGTGGCGGGCCGAAACGCGAAGCGGCTGCACCGACAGCCACACCATCGATGCCGACAGACACAGCGGCTACCACGATGTCGAGCCACGACGCCCAGCCAGCCGGTGAGGAGCCCGGCATGGGCATCATGCGTGCCGACCGCACCGTGCCCGACCTTTCGTTTACCGTCCGCCAGGTCGGCACGCTCTTCACAGCGGACGGCCGCACCTATGCACCCAGCACGCAGGCTGTGGCCGCTGCGCGCGTGGTGAATCCCGTTCTTTCTGCATTTACGCAGCAGGTCTATGACGATGAGGCACTCGCTGCCTCCATGCCGTACAATCTTTTCCTGCCGGCAGGCTACGATGGCACGCAGCTTTATCCGCTCGTCATCTTCATCCCCGACGCGAGCGCGAACATCAACGATGTCACGACGCCGCTCTTTCAGGGGAACGGCGCGACCGTCTTTGCCGATCCATCCTGGCAAAAAGATCACCCCTGCATCGTGCTCGCACTACAGTACACGGACGACCTCGTCACACAGCTCGGCATGATGACGACAGATAAGAATGAATGGACGCAGGGCCTCGAACTCGCGTGGAACACGATCCAGCACGTCGCGCAGACGTACGCGGTCGACCCGAACCGCATCTACGGCACGGGCCAGTCGCAAGGCGGCATGGCCAACATCGCCATCGCTGACCGTCATCCCGATTTCTTCGCTGCGCAATACCTCGTCGCCTGCCAGTGGAAGACGGACGAAATGGCCGCCCTGAAAGACAGCCATCTCTGGATCACTGTTTGCGATGGTGACACGAAAGCATATCCCGGCATGAACGAGGCGACCGCCCTCTGGAAATCGCTCGGCACACAGGTCACGCAGAACATCGATCCTTGGAACAACAAGGCACCCATCACCGTCCTCAACCGCGCCGTCCGCAAACAAGCAGCACAGGGCGCACCCATCAATTACACCGTTTTTGCTGATGGCAACCACATGTATACATGGTCGTTCGCCTATCATATCGACGCCATTCGCGAATGGATGTTCCAACAAGAAAACAGAAAAAGCTAATGACTTTCGGATAGAATCATGGTAGAATAAGGAAAAAGAAGAACGGAGATTTCTTCATTTCAAAGGAGGAATTCTATCATGGATGCCATTTTTGAACGCATGAGTATCCGAAAATACGAAGATCGTCCCGTCGAGGATGAGAAGATCGAGAAGATCCTGCGCGCTGCCATGGCCGCGCCATCGGCTGTGAACCAGCAGCCGTGGGAATTCTACGTCGTCAAGAATCGCGATATGATCGTTGAGCTCTCGAAAGCGAGTCCGTTCGCAGCTTGCGCGGCGCATGCGCCTGTCGTCATCGTGCCCATTCTGCGCAAAGACACGAAATACCCGCAGATCGCGCCCTATGACCTCTCAAATGCGACGGAGAACATGTTGCTCGAAGCGACGACGCTCGGTCTCGGTGCGGTCTGGCTTGCGATCGCGCCATTCGAGGACCGGATCGACAACGTCGTCACGCTCCTCCATACGCCGAGCCACACGCTCCCGTTCGCGCTCGTCCCCGTCGGCTATCCAGCGGAGAAGCGGACGTGGAAAGATCGCTTCGACCCAGCGAAGGTACACACGATCGAGTGAGAGGACTTGCTGGGCGTATCTACGGATGGAGAATAAGAAGCCGCCGCGTGTTCCGTTCTGGAGCACGCGGCGGCTTCTTCCTTTAGCATGCGGTCATATTCTCTTTTGCGATGAGATGCTCTGTATCCTCGACGACATCAGCGAGCGTCATCTCGTTCATCTTTTCCTCCATGGCCGCTTGGATCTCTGCGAGGCGGCCGTCCATGACGTGATGGATGTTGCGGCCGACTGGGCAGGCAGCGTTCGGGTTTTCATGGAAATGGAACAGCTGCCCATCTGGGACGCTGTCGACGGCGCGGTAGACGTCGAGCAGTGTGATGTCCGTGAGCTCGCGGGCAAGCGAGACGCCACCATTACCGCCGCGCTGTACGATGATGAGGTTCGCCTTTTTCAGCTGGCGGAAGATGTTGCGCACGACAACGGGATTGACGCCGATGCTCCCGGCGATGCTCTCGCTGTTGAGCTGCATCTGCCCGTCGAGCACGGGGATGCACGTCAGGACATGCACGGCAATGGTGAAACGGCTGGAAATCTGCATGGCAGAGTCCTCCTTTACGAGTCAGAATAGATCAAAAAACATCGGCGATATCGCAGGCGAACGCATAGGCGCGATCCTCGATGGCGGGCGGAACGAGCTGCTCGGCGGGGTTGACGCTGACATAGCACGTCTGCGGCAGCTCTTTCGTCAAGGAACAGGCCATAGTCGCCCTGCGTGTAAAAAAGATGTTTCTTTGGGAAGCCCGCGCGCTGGAACGCGTGATCGACATTCGTCGTCAGGACGAAGAAATCGCGCCCCTCGACGGCACACAGCAGCCGCGCATAGAGGTCGCTCGGCAGCGGTATATAGCGATTCACCCAGATGTGGCGGCACCACCAGCCCCAGTATGTCTCATGGTCGGGGTAGGGATAGAAACCGCCGGAATACATGTCGCGGATGCCAAAGCGCCGCGCAAAATCCGTGAAATAGCGTTGGAAGCGCTCGCCGCTGTATGTGAAGCCTGCCGCTGTCGATAGGCCGGCGCCTGCGCCGATGACGATGCGCTCGGCCGCCGCGATCAATGCAGCGATCTTTTCTTTTGGCGTCGTCGCGCCCTGCTGTGCCTCAGCCCAGTAATTCTTCATAGATATCACGATCCTCGTCTTTGAACACATTGAAAATGACGCGGAGCTTCCCAGGGTGCGTCGACACAAAGGCGCGCGCCTCGTCGATGGCAATCTTCGCTGCCTCGCGCGGCGGGAAATGGAATACGCCCGTCGAAATGCAGCAGAACGCAATCGATGAAAGCTGTTCCTTGAGCGCCAGCGCGAGGCACGAACGGTAGCAGCTCGCGAGCAGGTCACGGTCGCCATCCGTCAGCCGGCCGCGTATGATCGGGCCGACGGTATGAAATACATAGCGCGCAGGCAGTGCAAAGCCTGGTGTCATCTTCACGCGCCCCGCCCTTTCCTCGTGTCCCTGCTGGCGCATGATGTCGTAGCAGGCCGCGCGGAGCCGTAGCCCTGCTGCCGAGTGGATGGCATTGTCGATGCAGCTGTGGCCTGGCACAAAGCAGCCGAGCATCTGGCTGTTCGCCGCATTCACGATGGCGTCGGCCGCAAGGCGCGTGATATCGCCCTGCCAGAGCGAGAAGCCGGGCTCCTTTTCCGCGAGCGCCATCGCGTCGACTGGCTGCTTTTCCTGCGTCTCGGCCGTGAGCAGCTGCTCCTCGAGATCGAAATACGCGTTCGGCAGCTTGCGGCGCGGATCCCAGACATTCATGAGGCAGCGCAGGAGATACCGCCGCTCGCTCTGTGGGACGTCCCGCGCCTCCTCCATATACTCCGGCATCGCCTCGAGCAGCATCACGATCAATTCCTCGACGAGCGCCGCGCGCTCCGCGTCCTTCCTCTGCTCCATCGTGTTTCCTCCCAGCGAAATCATCTATGGATGTAGTTCTTTTGGTTACAAGAACAGGATAGCGCATCTTTATCGTAATGTCAATAGTTACACAAAGAAAATCATGACTCCATTTTGTACTTTCCCTGCGTCGCGTGATGTGATATAAAAGAAAGGAAACCATGACCTGAATGGATAATGGAGGCAGACCACATGACCAGAACGACTCTCACAAAGGAAGCGCTCGAAGCGCATGTTGTTGATTTTCTGGAAACGTACCGCGCATCGCACGATATCGCACCGATCTGGCGCGCGCCGCTCGTGGGCTTTGCCGATGCGCATCATCCGCTGCTCGCAAAGGTGCGCGAGCGCATCCCCGAGCATGCTCTGCCCGAGGACGTGCTGCCGGGGGCGAAGGTCGTGCTCGTCGTCTTCGTTCCGTTCTCGAAGGAACTCGCGGAGACGAATGCCTGCGCCGGGCTCGCGTCGGTGCAGTGGGCGAAGGCATACGAGGACACGAATGCGATGTTTGGCGCGATGAATGACGACCTCGTTGCGCTGCTCGCGGCGCATGGCGTCCGCGCGGCCGTCGCGCAGGCCGCATCGACGTTTGATCGCGAAAAGCTCGTGAGCCATTGGTCGCATCGCCATTTCGCCTATCTCGCAGGGCTCGGCACGTTCGGCATCAACAACATGCTGATCACGCGCTCTGGTGGTTGCGGCCGCTATACGACGGTCGTGACCGACCTCGACGTCACGCCCGGCCAGCCGCTCGCGACGGAATACTGCCTGTACAAGAAGAACGGCAAGTGTGGCGCCTGCCTGCGCCGCTGCCCGACGGGAGCGCTGACGACGACAGACGGCACGGGGCACTACGACCGCCACAAGTGCTTTGCGATCCTAAAGAAAAACGCCGAAGCCTATCAAGACTTCGGCAGTTCGTATACGAATGAGGATGGCACGGGGGCAAACAGCGTCGGCAGCGAGGTCTGTGGGAAATGCACCGTGCATGTGCCGTGCGCGATGATGGCGCCGGGGATGTGAGGGAGGCTGGCTCTGACGTTACGCTTGCGGTTTCAAGACGCCGTTCTGATACGCGAGTAGCAAATTGTAGAGGTCGGTGATCTCTTCCTGCATGGCCTTTCCCTTATCCGTGTCGCCGATCGTCGTGTGGATCGCTGCGAGTTCGACGGTTTCGGAGACGGATTCGATGTCGCCGTTGTCTGCCAGTGCGGTGCGGACATCGGCGATTTTTTGGTGCGCGAGCAGGCGCAGGCCGCGGGAGTTCGAGATCAGCGTGAAGCCGGAGATGCCGGTCTTTTCGTGATACGCCTTGCAGAAGCCTCCGTCGATGATGATGGCGCGGCCGCCGGCCTTGACAGGCGTCTCGCCTTTCTTGACCTTGACGGGCACATGGCCGTTGATGATGTGGCCATGCTTTGGCGCAAGGCCGAACTCCTGGAGGACGTTTTCGCAGGCTTCTTCGTCATCCAGCAGCCGGTAGTACGGGTCGGCGGGCTCTTTCCATGTCGATTCGTCGTCGAGAAACGTGCGCTCGAATGTTTTGACCTCGCGGCCCGACAGCGGTGACAGCCGCCCGCACCAGAGGAAATAGAGGAAGTCGAGCGCGGCGGGCTCGCGATAGAGATACGCCGCGCGCGCCATCTGGTCGCAGAAATCGAGCCAGCTGCGGCCGGCATACGTCCTGCCATCATACGTGATCTCGCGGAACGTGCCGTCCTCATTCATCGGCACGCAGCCGTGGAACAGCAGATTGCCGTTGCAGGTGCGATAGAGGCTGCCTTTGCGGTAAAGGAAATCGACATGGCGGTGCAGCGCGGCGCTTTCCGTGAACGAGACGCAGAGATTGTGCAGGATAGCGTCCTCGTCCTCCGTCAGGCGGTACGGATCGTCGGTGTTCTCGTCGATCGTCGGGAAATACGCCTTGGAGAGCTCGTAGCGGCCGCCAGGCAAGTTGGCACACGCGCCGCGGAAATCGATGCAGTGCAGCAGGCGGCGGCTTTCCATACCGAGCTCGGGATTCCGCGCGATGAGCCGCCCCTCTTCCTTGAACATCATGATCGTGATGGCTTTTTCCGCTGCCTTGACGGGCGCCTTGTCGGGGTAGAGGCGCTGGGCGAACGTCACGAGCGCTCGCAAGCTGATACCGTAGCCGCGCTCGAGTACGTCCGTATTGTCATAGCGCAGAGAGTTGCGCACGACGGACGCGATGCAGGCACGGCTGCCGAGCGCCGCGCCCATCCAGAGCACGTCATGGTTGCCCCATTCGATATCGACGTTCGGTAGCGCCATGACGCGGTCGAGGATGGCGTCTGGCCGGCTGCCGCGATCAAAGAAATCGCCGACGAAATGAAACTGCGCGACGGCGAGCCTCTTGACGAGTGCTGCGAAATCCTCGAGGAACTCCGCGCCCGCGTCGGCCTGCACGATGCTCGAGAGCAACCGCTGCTGGTATGCAAGCTGCGCGGCATCGGCATCGGGGCGCGTCGCGAGCAGCTCGACGATGACATCGCGCAGCCGCTCGGGGATGAGCTCCGGCAGTTTCGACGCCGGATATTTCCAGCTCATGAGGCGCGCGAGCGCGAGGCAGCGCGCGATGTTCTCGCGGTACCACGCAGGCGTCGCCCGCCGCTCAGCCGTCATCTGCTCGATCTTTTCCTTTGGGTAATAGAGTAACGTGCAGAATTCTGCTTTTTTCTCAGGGGACATCCGCGCACCAAAGACGTAATCGACTTTCTCACGGATGACGCCGGAGCAGTTGTTCAGGATATGGTAGAACGCTGCGTATTCGCCATGCAGGTCGCTCATGAAATGCTCGACGCCTTTTGGCAGCACGAGCTGCCCTTGCAGGTAGATGAGACGGCTCATGACCGACTCTTTCGTCGGATACTTGTCCGCGAGCAGGCGCAGGACTTTGCCGGGCTTGCCAGGATGCGGGATGGGACGCATGAGGATCCACTCCTTTTTGAAATTCAGCCGATCAGATAGATTTTCGATCCATAGCACAGGAGCACGACGGCGATGGCGAAGAGGTATTCTGTGATACTGCCGACCGTGAAAAGCTTCACGCCGTGCTTGCGGTTCGGCGTGACAATTGGGACTTTGCCGCAGACGGCATCCTCGGCGATGTGCAGCAGGCCGCCGATAGCGATGTACATGCCGATCGTCGCGAGTTCGCCACCGGCAAAACCGTATTCGCCGCGACCAAAGCGCAACGATACACCGAGGAGCACGAGGTACAAGATGGGCCAGTGCGACCAGCCGCGATGACGGCTGCGCCAACTCCAGTAATTCCCGGTGCGCGGATTGCCCTCGACCTTGTCTGGGAGGAGTGCCCCTGCCATGCTGTAGGCGGTCAGCAGCAGATCGGAGGTCGCCGTATAGACAACGACGCCCGTCACGACTTGGTGGTTGATCCATTTCATCGTCAGTGCCTCCCTCCACGTCGCATTTTTTCTTCGATACCGTCCGATTCTTTCTGCTTTCAGTTTACCACAAAGAATCAGTTGCAAACAAGCCGTGGAATCGGTAAACTAGAAGCAGAATCTCAGAAGGAAGGAGGTCGAATCTTGGACGAGATCACATGGAAGCGCTCGCTCGCGCAGCGGCAACGGCGCATCCGGCAGCAGCGGCGATTCTTCCTGCTCGCGGTCATCGCCGCCATCGGCATCGCCATGAGCGTCTGGTATGTTTTCTTCTACACAAAAACGCCAGAGTATGCACTGCAGGAAGTCCAGACTGCTATGGAAAAGCGTGACAGCGAACGCTTCGCTCACTATGTCAACCTCGATCTCCTGACGAGCCAGGCATACGATGACCTCACGCGCGACCTCTTTGCCTACGATGCGACACTGACGCCGAAGACGCGCGTACTGTTCGAGAAATTCTACATCCTCGTGAAGCCCGAGCTCACGCGCGGCACGCAAGAAGCGATCCTCCGGCGCGTCGACAGCGGCCTCTGGACACTCCCAGACGGCCTCGACATCTTGAAAGGGCGCCAGCTCGGCATCGACTTCGAGCGATTCCTCGCGCGCACACAGCTGCGCAATACGACGCTCGTCTCCGTCGGTGATGTCTCGCATACGGGCACGACGGCAACGGCAGACATCCATATCAAGGAAGACGACACGGATACGGCGTTCATCCTCACTGTCGTCCTCGAAGAAGCCGAGGATGGCCATTGGCAAGTTGCCTATATCAAGAACTACCGCAACTACCTCGATACGATCGCGCCGCTTATCAACGATGATATCGCAAATTACATCGATGCGACGAAGCCCATCGTCGATGAATTCAACAAGACCTTTGCCGAGCAGAAAGCGACGTTTGCCTCAATGAACAAGACGACGGATGGCCGCCTCTCGAAACGGCAGCGCGAAAAGATCGCGGGCTTCCTCGAAGAGGACGTCATCCCGGCGCTCAAGAAGCGGCAGGCAAAACTCGATGAAGTCGATGTGCCGAGCGGCGCGGGCTACCTCGCGCGCCAGCGGCAGAAATCAACGGAAGTCACGATCAGCGCTTGGCAGCACTACGTCAAAGGCCTGCGGGAAGACAAGCCGCGCGAGTTTGATACGGCGGAGACGCTGATGAAGCAGGAGCTCGCCATCGACTTGCGTGTCGATGACATCATCCACCATACCGCCGTCAGCAAGAACATCCCGAACTTGCCGTGACGCTGTGACTTTTTGCCAAGAAAAACATTGTTGCACCTTGCAACTTTCCATGGAATCGAGTAAAATAAGAGCAAAGAATTTCAAGTAAAGAAGAAAAACGTCGCAGAACCAAGAAGGTGTATTTATATGACGAATCAGATCCTCGCTCCTGTCACTGGCAAGATTGTGGAACTCGCCAGCGTTCCTGACCCAGTCTTCTCCGAAAAACTCACGGGTGACGGCTGTGCTATCCTGCTCGAGGGCGCAGACGTCCTCGCCCCGGTCGATGGCGAGATCACGCTGTTCTTCGAGACGAAGCATGCGTTCGCCATCACGACGAAGAGCGGCGTGCAAGTGCTCGTCCACATTGGTCTTGACACCGTCATCCTCGACGGTGAGGGCATCACGGCGCTCCACCACTCCGGCGAACATGTCACGGCTGGCACGCCGATCCTCCACCTCGATCTGCCGCTCCTCAAAAAGCGCCACATCAACCTGATCTCGCCGGTCCTCATCGTCAACTACGATAAGGTGCGCGATCTCACGTCGGCCGGCACGATCGGCGCGGAAGTGGCCGCCGGCAAAGATGCTGTCCTGCGCTATGCGGTGTGAGTCCCGATGAAACGAAAACAAGATGAAACATACGGAAAAGAGCCTCCGGCAATTGCCAGAGGCTCTTTTCTATTCCAAATTTCCTAAAATCCCGAAAGGCGATTCCGACATCGAGCGCGTGCGGTGATGAACCGTTCCTGCGCTGCGGGGATTTCCCACGTCCCTTGTCGTCTTGTCTTTTCTTGTTACCATTATTATACGGCAGACTATTGAGCTAGTCAACGGTTCTTCCTCCCTCTCAGTAAGGCCTTTTTTCTCATATCTCCATTCAAAACGATTAAAAATAAGAATTTTACACGTTCACATTGTAGCAAGGCTCCTCAAGGGCGCATGATCTCTGGGTTGCTATTTTCGCCAGAATACGCAATAATAGAAGGAACCTTATTTTGATACTTTGATACATTCGTCCAGAAAGGAATCTAAAATATGCCAGCAAAAAATCCCATTCAGCATCAGTGCAGCTTCTGCAAACGCGTCATCACGGTGCATGATCAGTACGATATGCCGATTTATGATCCGAACACGGGGTTCGCGATCTGCAAGAACTGCATCCGCGAGATCAACCGCTTCCTCGATGAGCACGACGCGGCGGCCGAGCAGGAGGAACGTCATGTCTTTGCTGACCAGCTTGATGACCTTCTGAAGGAAAACAAGCCGCATATTATCAAGCAGTACCTCGACGAGTACATCATCAACCAGGATCACGCGAAGAAGATCCTCTCCGTCGCGGTCTACAACCACTACAAGCGCATGAAGTATGGCTACGAGCACGAGGACGGCACGGAGATCGAGAAGTCGAACGTCATCATGCTTGGCCCGTCGGGCTGCGGCAAGACGGCGCTTCTTTCGCATCTCTCGAAACTCCTCGACATCCCGTTCGCCGTGACGGATGCATCGAGCCTCACGGAGGCCGGTTTCGTCGGCGCCGACGTCGAAGTCGCCGTGCGCAATCTCTACTACGCGGCCGACAAGGACGTCGAGAAGGCCGAGCACGGCATCATCTACCTCGACGAGTTTGACAAGATCGCGCGCAAGTCGGGCGCGAACAACTCCATCACGGCTGACCCGGGCCATGAGGGCGTGCAGCAGGCACTTCTCAAGATGCTCGAGGGCAGCGTCGTCGAATTCACGCAGCGCGGCCAGCGTAAGCACCCGGAGGCCCCGACGATCAAGGTCGATACAAAGAACATCCTGTTCATCGTCGGCGGCGCGTTCGTCGGCATCGACAAGGTCATCGCGAAGCGCCTGCAGAAATCGAGCTCCATCGGTTTTGGCGCTGAGGTGCAAGGCAAGGACGAGCAGCCGAAGTTCGACGAGCTCATCCATCAGGTGCGCCCCGAAGACCTCATGGAGTACGGCATCATCCCCGAGATCATCGGCCGCCTGCCCGTCATCTGCACGCTTGAGACGCTCGATGAGGACGCGCTCTTGCGCATCCTGACGGAGCCGAAGAACGCGCCCGTCAAGCAGTACGAGAAGCTGCTCGCGATGGACGGCGTCACGCTCGACTTCGAGGAGGACGCGCTGCGTGCCGTTGCGCAGAAAGCCATCGAGCGCAAGACGGGCGCGCGCAGCCTGAAGGGCATCATTGAGGATGTCATGCTCGATGTCATGTATGAGATCCCGAAATCCGACGAGAAGCGCAAAGTCATCATCACGAAGGAATGCATCACCGACGGCGCGAAGCCGAAGGTCGAAACAGCTTGAAATGAGGCAGCACCATGCTCATCAAGATCGACCATGATTTCCACGAACACCTGACGGAGACGGAGAAGAAGGTCATCAACTTCATTAACATGAATGTCGAGGCCATCTCGTCCATGTCCATCAGCGACGTGGCGGAAAAGACGTTCTCGTCGCCCGCGACGGTGTCGCGTACGATCAAGAAGTGCGGCATCTCGGGCTTTGCCGAGCTCCGCTACCTGCTGACGCAGGAGACGCAGACGAAGAAAGACGACGTCGACGTCAATGAAATCTTCAACAAGTCGCTGCTCGAAGTCTCAAACACCATCGACCATCTCTCCATCGAGACGATCCTCGATGTCGTGAAGGAGATCCGCGGCGCAAAGCGCATCTACCTGCTGTCGCGCGGCCTGTCGGAGCACGTCGCGCAGGAGTTCGCGCTGAAATTGCAGATCCTCGGCTTCAACGTCTTTGAAAACAGCGACCCCGCCATCATGCAGGAGATGACGAGCCATGTCAAAAGGCAGGAGCTCGTCATCATCTTTTCACTGTCCGGCAAGACGCCGGAACTCCTGACAGCGGCGGAAAATGCCTCGTCGCTCGGCGCGCGCATCATCACGATCACGTGTGGCGACCCAGACGTGCCGCTCGCGCGCATCGCGCATGTCGCCGTCTTTGGCTACAAGCACAAGCACGTCTCCATCACGAGCGTCGACGCCACGAGCCGCCTGCCGCTCTACGTCATTAGCCGCATCCTCATCGACTACATCACGAAACAAATGAATGCGGAGGAAGAAAAAGCGGCAAAGAAGAAGGAAGCGGAGCGGCGAGCTCGATATTTTTAATCTTTTTTGGTTTTTTACGCTTGCATAGGCAGGAGTTTTCTGTTATAAAAAGAATATATTTAAGGTGGTAAATTGTGGGGAGAAGTGTCACTTGGTGACAACGAGGTGGTGAAGCAGGATGTTCATGGGAGAATACACCCATGCGATTGACGCGAAAGGGCGCGTCATCCTGCCGGCTGATTTCCGTGCGGAACTCGGTGTCTCGTTCGTCCTCACAAAAGGGCTCGACCGCTGTCTGTTCCTCTACGCACAAGCCGAGTGGGAGCAGCTCGCAGAAAAACTGCGCGCATTGCCGCTCGTGAAGCCGGAGGCGCGGGCACTTGCGAGGTTCTTCTTCGCGAGTGCGCGGACGCTCGAATGCGACAAGCAGGGGCGTTTCCTCGTGCCGGCGAATTTGCGCAACTATGCAGGCATCGTGCTGCGGCAGGATGTCGTGTTGACCGGCACGGATAACCGCATCGAAGTCTGGAGCCGCGATCGCTGGCAGGCCTACACCGACGAGGTCGAGCCCGACGTCACGGCCATCGCCGCGACATTAACCAGCCTCGGAATTTGAAGTCCCACCGAAACCAGCCTCCCTCTAGAGGGAGGGGGACCGCGTTAGCGGTGGTGGGAGTCCCCTGTACGGCAATTGATATAGTAGAATTGATATTGCGCGGGTGCGCGCACGAAAGGAGGCGAGAGCGTGTGGCAACAAATTTTCATCACATCAGCGTGATGCCGGAAGAGGTCCTGCATGGACTGGCAGTGAAGCCGGATGGCGTCTATGTCGACTGCACGCTCGGTGGCGCAGGCCACGCGTCTAGAATCGCCTCCCTCCTGTCGGAACGCGGCCGCCTAATTGGCATCGATCAGGACGAGGAAGCCATCGCGGCAGCGCGGGAGCGGTTGGCATCGTTCCCGTGCCACATCGACATCGTGCACAGCAATTTCCGCCATCTCGGCGATATTCTGGAGCGCGTGGACGCGCCCGTCGTCGATGGCGTGCTGTTTGACCTCGGCGTGTCATCACACCAGCTCGACACGGCGGAGCGCGGCTTTTCCTACATGCAGGATGCGCCGCTCGACATGCGCATGGACGAGTCGGCACCACTATCCGCCTATGACGTTGTGAATACGTACAGCGAGGACGACCTCGATCGCATTTTCCACGATTATGGGGAAGAACGCTGGGCGCGCCGCATCGCGAAGTTCATCGTGGATGCGCGGAGCGAAAAGCCTGTCGAGACGACGGGTGAGCTTGTCGACATCGTTTGCAAGGCCGTGCCGAAGGCCGTGCGCCGTGCGGAGAACGGCCATCCCGCCAAGCGCATCTTCCAGGCGATCCGCATCGAAGTCAATGACGAGCTCGGCATCCTCGAAGGAGCCTTCCGCACGGCAGCTGCGCATCTCGCACCTGGCGGGCGGCTTGTGATCATCACATTTCATTCGCTCGAAGACCGCATTGCGAAGAATACGCTTCGAGAGCTCGCGCGCGGTTGCATCTGCCCACCAGAGCTCCCCGTCTGCGTCTGCCACCATCACCCAGAAGTGAAGCTGCTCGTCAAGGGCAGCAAGGCGACGAAAGGCGAACTCGCAGCGAACTCGCGTGCCAAGAGCGCAAAGCTCCGCGTGGCAGAGAAGCTCCCTCCTTTTGAGGAAGGGGGTGCGGCCTGATGCCAGCGAGACTCCGAAAAGAATACTACGAAGAATACGAAGAGCCAGTAGCACCGCAGCCGCGCCCGAAACGGCCCTCGCGCCCGCTCGTCATGCTCGACGAGCGCCTGCGCTCACGTTGCAAGTGGCTGTTCCTCATCATCGCCGTACTCGCGATGGCCGTGACGGCACGTGCCGGCATCAGCGCGAACCGCGGCTATACACTCGTGGAGACCCAACAAAAAGCGGAAGCCATCGAGCAGGAAAATGAACGACTGAAGATCGACATCGCAAAACTAAAATCGCCGCGCCGCATCAAAGATATCGCGACGAGCAGCCTCGGCATGGAAGTGCCGGAAAATGTCTACTTCACACATAACGTAAAAACTCCCTAAAGGAACTCGGAAGACGAGGTTCCTTTAGGGAGTTTTTGCACGCTTTTTGTTTATTTCCGATTCCCGCCAAAGCAGGGAATCCGGAGCAAGACCTGTTTGCCGAGGAGATAGCAGACGCCGAGCGTGATGGCGCAGACGAAGAAATATTTGATGTAGACGTTGAGATGCGGCAGTGCCGTGAATGCCCAGGCGACGGGGAACAGGACTTCCATGTGGAGGTAGTAGACGGGGTACGATGTCTGTGAGAGGCTCGAGAGCAACGGCGTCGTGTAGTCGAGGTGATGCGCGAAGAATGCGAGCAGGAACAGCGTGGCGCTCCACATGAACGGGCCTTGCGTCAGAGCATTCGCGAGCGCGAGGGTTGCGGCGTCCGCACCTGTCGTGGGCAGGAGGAGCTTTTGCCAGAGGTAGGCCGGGCTGATGACGAGCGTCACGAGGCCCCAGAACCATGCAGACGGCACGTAGCCGCCAGACTCGAACCAGCGCGACCGCCATGCCCAGGCGCCGAGGAAGAACACGAGGATGTACGTCACGATGCGCACGGGTTGGAGTACGAGGATATAGTAGTAGAATTTCCACGCGTCAGGATGCATGACGGAGCCCGCCCCGTAGATGCTCGCCGTCGAGAGTACGAGCAGTGCGGCGTAGAGCAGGACAGATGGCCTCTTCGGCAGCATGCTGCGCGTCCAGAGCGATGGCGCGAGCGCGACGG
Source organism: Selenomonadaceae bacterium (assembly GCA_034186105.1). GTDB lineage: Bacteria > Bacillota > Negativicutes > Selenomonadales > Selenomonadaceae > Selenomonas_C. Next base: position 25,568 of record JAXGCE010000026.1, on the reverse strand, counting down.
CGATGGTCAGCAGCACGTAGAGCGCGAGCAACGCGCCGAGGTACCAATACTGTGCTTGCTCATAGAGCGGACCCCAGAACAGCGTCGTGTAAAATGTCCAGAAATCCGTGGGTGCGTGACGGCTTGCGAGGATGATGTACGTCACGAGCGGCGCGAACACCATGGCGCCAAAGATCCATGGCACGGCGATGCGGCTGAACTTCTTGCGCCAGAACGTCCCTGCGCCGTGTTTTGAGAGCGACATCAGGCCGAAGTAACCGGAGATGAAGAACATGACGGGCATGATGAAGATGTCGACCCAGAGGATGAAGACTGTCCCGGAGAAAACGGGTTGCGACTTGTCGACGACGTACCACCAGTCTGGCGCATACGCCATGTAGCACATCGCCGCATGAAACACGGTCATGAGTCCGATGATGACCCATTTGAGGTTGTCGAGGAAGTAGAGTCGTTTTGTTGGCAAGGAAACCATCTCATTTCTGTAGGTTTTGGCGTAGTTTACACTTTATTTTATGTTTTTGCGTCTCAAATGTCAACTTTGTCACGCTTACAGGGGATTCTGGCGGATTGTATGATGAATACATGGGAAACGCGCGAGAACTTCTTATTCAAGTGTTTACATTTTTCAATTTCATGCTATAATAGTATTTCTCTTTGTCCACGGAGCGTGGACAAAGAGAAATTATGTTTTAAGGAGTTTTACTATGCAAACGGAACAGAATGAGTTCATGCAGCACGAACTGCGGCTGCCGGAGCTCACAGTCCGCGGCATGATTCTCGGCGCGATCCTCACGGTTATCTTTACCGCGTCGAACGTCTACCTCGGACTGAAAGTCGGACTGACCTTCTCGTCGGCCATCCCGGCGGCGGTCATTTCCATGGCCATCCTCAAAATGGCGAAAGACTCGAACATCCTCGAGAACAACATGGTGCAGACGCAGGCATCGGCAGCAGGTACGCTGTCGGCATCATCTTCATCATCCCGGGCATGCTCATGATCGGTTACTGGCAGGGGTTCGAGTTCTGGCAGACGCTGATCGTTTCGGCGTGCGGCGGCTGCCTCGGTGTGCTCTTCACGATCCCGCTCCGGCGCGCCATGGTTGTGCACAGCGATCTCGCGTACCCGGAGGGCGTCGCAGCTGCGGAGATCCTGAAAGTCGGCAGCTCGTCAAAAGACGTGCAGGCCGCGAAGGGCGGCTCGGGCATCAAGGAGATCTGCTCGGGCGGCGCGCTCGCCGGTCTCGTCGCGCTCTGCTCGAACGGCTTCCAGGTGCTCGGCTCGCAGCTGTCGCTCTGGTTCTCCGTTGGCCGCGGCATGACGCAGTTGCCGCTCGGCTACTCGACGGCACTCGTCGGCGCTGGCTACCTCGTCGGCATCGCCGCTGGCCTCTCGATGCTTGTCGGCATCCTGATCGCTTGGGCAGGCTTCGTGCCGTACTACACGATCACGAGCGCGCTGCCGGACGGCATGACGATGCAAAAATTCGCTGGTGCGGTCTACCAGCAGCGCGTCCGCCTCATCGGTGCCGGTGCCATGGGTGTCGCGGCAGTGTGGACGCTGCTGACGCTCGCACGCCCCGTCATCGACGGCGTGAAAGAATCCCTCGCGGCCGTCCGCATGCCGGATGCTGACAAGGGCGAACACCGCATGGACATCGACATGAGCGCGAAGAGCGTTGGCCTCGTGTTCCTCGTGACGGTCATCGGCCTGCTCTTCATCTTCCATGCTTTCGTCAGCCCCGAGAACCTCCCTGCCAGTCAGACGATGACGTTCACGGTCGTCGGCGTCGGCGTTGCCGTGCTCATGGGTTTCTTCGTCGCTGCGGCCTGCGCCTACATGGCAGGCCTCGTCGGCACGAGTTCGAGCCCGATCTCGGGCATCGGCATCCTCGCCATCATCGTGGCATCGCTCGTCATGTACGCGCTCTGCCAGTCGTTTGGTATCTTCGCTTTGCCTGGCGGTGAGAAATTCGCCACGGCCACGGCCATTTTCACGACGTCCATCATCATGGCGATCGCCTGCATCTCGAACGACAACATGCAGGACCTCAAGACGGGCTACCTCGTCGGTGCGACGCCGTGGCGCCAGCAGGTCGCGTTGCTCCTCGGCTGCGTCGTCGGCGCCCTCGTCATCGCGCCGGTGCTGAACCTCCTGTATGAAGCGTACGGCTTCCCCGGTGCATTGCCGCGTCCAGGCATGGATCCTGCGCAGGCGCTCGCTGCGCCGCAGGCCGCCCTCATGACGACCATCGCGCAGGGCATCTTCTCCTCGACGCTCGAGTGGGGCTACATCTACATCGGCATCGGTCTCGGTGTCGTGCTCGTCGCGATCGACCAGTTCCTGAAGCACTCGACAAAGAGCCTTTGCCTGCCGCCGCTGGCCGTCGGCATGGGCATCTATCTGCCGCCGGTCGTCCAGACGCCGCTCGTCGTCGGTGCTGTGCTCGGCTATTTCCTGCGCAAGCATCTGCGCGCGCAGGGCGGCGAAGAAGCAGAAGCTGCGGGCAACCGCCGCGGCACGCTGTTCGCCTCTGGCCTCATCGTCGGTGAGTCCATCATCGGCGTCCTGCTCGCCGGCGTCATCGTCGTCTCCGTCACGGGCGGCGGCAGCGATGCACCGCTTTCCCTCGTCGGCAAAGACTTCGCAGACACGGCCGAATACCTCGGCCTCGCCGTCTTCGCCGTTTCGCTCCTGATCTTCTCGAAAGTCGTGCTCGGGAGCTCGAACAAGTAAATACCGTCGGAAGTTCCGGCAAAGAAAAGCGCCCTCGGGAGTTGATGCTCCTGAGGGCGCTTTTCTTTGCCATGGGGCTTGCTGTCATTCCTTCTTCTGCTTTTCCTCGCCGTAGATCGTCCAGAAACCTCTGCCGTTGTTCTTGACGTAGTAGACGGCCTGATCAGCTTTGCGGAAGATTTCTTCGTAGGATTCATGCGTGCCTTCTGCGATGGCGATGCCGACGCTGACCGTGATGAGCGGGCGCTCCGGGTGCTTTTGCGCTTCGGCATTCGTCGTGCGCTCGCGCTCGTCGACCGTGGTGGCTGCGCGGTTGACATCTGCTGCGATGCGCGGGATCGCGCTGCGTGTGATGTTCTTGAGGAACAGGACGAATTCGTCGCCGCCAAAGCGCCCGATGAGGTCGCGGCTGCGGACGATGGTGCGCAGGCTTTCGGCGAAACCGATGAGAACCTCGTCACCGAACGAATGGCCGCAGAGATCGTTCGCGGCCTTGAAATGATCGAGATCCATCATGAAGAACGCATGGCAGTGACCGGGCGCAGGCGGTTCGAGCAAAAAGTGTCCAATCATCTGGCGCATGGCGGCCTTGTTGTAGAGGCCGGTCAAGGGATCGATTTCGGACTGATACTTGTAATTCTCGAGCGCGGCACGCTGGGCAGCGGCGAGGCGGCGACGCTCCATCAGGGAGCGCAGGAAGAACGCGCCAAAGAGAAGGAGCAGCACGCCGCCGATCGCGAGGCCGGTCTGCAGCGGGTAAAATGCGAGGAAGTAGTTCAGAGAGAAATGCGGCGGTGTGCGGATCTCGTGCTTCAGCAGGATGCTTTCTTTTTCCTGCGGGGCGAGGCGCAAGAGCGCTTTGTTGAACACGGACTGCAGCAGGCGCGGCTCATTCGCGGAGATGGCGACGCTCGTGCCGATGAGGACACGGTTTTGCGATGGGACGAGCACGAGATTCGGGTAGAGGATGAGGTTGCGCGTGGCCTGCATGGAGATGACAGAGCTCAGCGCGAGATTCGTGTGGCCATTGGAAACAGCGGCGAGTGCATGTTGCTCGTCTGGTGTCGGCAGGACGGTCCATCCGGGGAACTGCTGCCGCACGGCCTCGAGGAATGACGGCTGGAGGACAGGTGTCGCGATCGCGCCTTTCTTTGGCAATACGGCACCGTCACGGCCGACGAGGATGTATTCTTGCGTGTAGATGGGATCGGTGTAGTAGAGCCCTGTCGTGTCTGAGGCCGATGTGTAGATGTCGAGAAAGAGATCCGCTTCACCGTCTTCGACCATCGAGCGGGCTTCACTCGCGTTCGCAGCCGTGGAAAATGCGAGATGGAGGCCGGCGTTGTCGCAGACCGCCGTGAGGATCTCGCGATTCAGCGTGATGTAGGGATCGTCCTGCGCCAGCACGACGCGGAGCGGTGGCAAGCTCTCGATGAGCTCGCGCTCGGCGGGCGTGAAATGCGTGACGAGGCGTCGCGTGCGATCTTCGAACTGTTGATGGGCAGATTCGGCAAAGCGTGGGCTCTGCACTTGGAGCGCATCGTTCGCGTCATCGATGATGGCGAGGAGTCCCGCATTCTGCCGCAGGCCGGCGATGGCCATGGGCATGGAATCGAGTGCGAGCACAAATGATTCCTGCGCATCGCTCGATGTCGCAGCGTCGAGTAGCAAGTCAACCGTGCCCGCGGCGAGTGCGGCGTGTGACTCAGGATCGGTCGCAAAGGGAACGGTCGTCACAGAAAGATCGTTGTCTTTGCAGAATTTTTCGAACGGGCCGAGCAGGTCAGGGCGGCTTGCGGAAACGCCGATGCGGGCGCCATTGAGCACGGCGAGATCCGTGTCAGCGTCGGTGTAGCGGTCGTCGCCCGGACGGCAGTACAGGCCGATGAGGTCGCGGAGCGCCAAAGGCTTTGACGAAGCGAAATGCTCCGTGTCCGCGATGTGGAGCTCCGTCGGCATCGCGAGGTCGATCTGTCCTGTGAGCAGGGCGTCGCCGATGTCTTCTGGTGCGAGCTCGATGACGTCGAAATCCCAATCGGCGTATTTCGAGAGCTCGACGAGATAGGCGGTCTGCTGCGCAAACAGTGCATCGGCGAGTTCGGGCGTGAGATCGGGGCGCACGACGCCGATGCGCACGCGCGATGCCGTCGTGGTACGCGTGATGCGGGAAGCAGAGACGGGGAGTATCGTGAGCACGAGGCAGAACAAGGTGAGCAGCAGCGCTGCTGGCCGCAGGTCGTGCGATGGAAGACGTTTCATGATGAAGGCTCCTTTTCTTCCTATTTATTCGACTTGCGGCGGGAAAAGTCCTGTTGTGTTTTGTATTTTTTGTTCTTGACAAGGTGCAAAAAAGAATCTATAGTATGAATTGGATGAAAACAAAGGAAATACAGTAAAATAAAGTAAAATCACAAACAAATGTAGGAGGCATAACATCATGGCAAACCGCATCATCCTCAACGAGACATCGTATTTCGGCCCGGGCGCGATCCAGGAGATCGTTCCCGAAGTGCGCGGACGTGGCGCAAAGAAAGTCCTCGTCGTCACGGACAAAGACCTCATCAAGTTCAACGTCGCGACGAAGGTGACGGAGCTCCTCGATAAAGAGGGCATCGCCTACGAAATCTATGACAAGATCAAGCCGAATCCGACGATCGAGAACGTGCAGGAAGGCGTCGCAGCCTGCAAGGCGGCAGGCGCGGACATCATCGTTGCCATCGGCGGCGGCTCGGCCATCGACACGAGCAAGGCCATCGCTATCATCATGACGAATCCGGAGTTCGCCGATGTCCGCAGCCTCGAAGGCGCCTCGCCGACGAAGCACAAGGCGCTGCCGATCATCGCCGTTTCCACGACGAGCGGCACGGCAGCCGAAGTCACGATCAACTACGTCATCACGGACGTCGAGCGCCATCGCAAGTTCGTCTGCGCTGACCCGCATGACATCCCGGTCGTCGCCATCGTCGATGCCGACATGGTCGCCTCGATGCCGCCGCGCCTCTGCGCAGCGACGGGCATGGACGCGCTCGTCCACGCCATCGAAGGCTATATCACGAAGGGCGCATGGGAGCTCACGGACATGATGCACCTCAAGGCCATCGAAATCATCGGCAAGAACCTCAGGCAGTCCGTCAAAGGCGACCCGAAAGCACGCGAGGAGATGGCGCTCGGCCAGTATATCGCCGGCATGGGCTTCTCGAATGTCGGCCTCGGCATCGACCACTCCATGGCGCATCCGCTGTCGGCCGTCTATGACATCCCGCATGGCACGGCCTGCGCGATCCTGCTCGCTCCCGTGTTGAAGTTCAACGCCGAAGCAACGGGCGACCGCTATCGCGAGATCGCACGCGCCATGGGAGTCAAAGACGTCGATGGCCTCTCGACGGAAGACGCGCGGAAGGCAGCAATCGACGCCGTGCAGAAGCTCGCAGACGATGTCGGCATCCCCAGGAAACTCTCTGAGCTTGGCGTCAAGGAAGAAGACATCCCGTTCCTCGCGAAATCCGCCATGGCCGATGCCTGCACGCCGGGCAATCCGAGAGACGTCACGCAGGAAGAGATCGAGGGCATCTACAAGTCCATTTATTGAGAAATATCCACAAATCACATGAGTTATCCACAAAGTTATCCACTTTTTGATCGAATCGGTGGATAACTCGGCAAGGCTGTGCACAAGAACGGCGAAATTTCGCCAGACTTATGCACAGCCTTTTGTGTACGAAAAAATCTATGTGCTCCCCGCCTAAAAATTCTTCAAAATTTTGTTCGGAAAAGTCTTGCGTGTATTCTGTATACATGATACAATACAGGCGTAGGGAAGAAAGAGAAGCGAGCAACAGGGCGCAGAGACAATGGGGTCAAGCGTTCTCGTAGCTCGTTTTGTGTTTCCAGAAGGCTGTTTTCGGACGGGCGGAGGCCCGGGAAAGAAAGGGTGCAGGAACATGCGCAAGGAACATGATTTCATCGGGGAACTCGAGGTACCGGAGGATGTCTACTACGGTGTGCAGACGATGCGTGCCATCGACAATTTCCACATCACGGGTCAGACGATCGATCCGGATTTCGTCCAGTCCATCGCAGCCGTGAAGAAGGCGGCCGCCCTTGCGAACATGGAGACGGGTCGCCTGCCGGAGAAGATCGGTAACGCGCTCGTGCAGGCCGCTGACGAGATCCTCGCAGGAGAGCTCCTCGACCAGTTCCCCGTCGACCCGATTCAGGGCGGCGCGGGTACGTCGATCAACATGAACATGAACGAAGTCCTCTCGAACCGCGCACTCGAACTCATCGGCGAGGCGAAAGGCCGCTATGACATCATCTCGCCGAACAACCACGCGAACATGGCGCAGTCGACGAACGATTCCTTCCCGACGGGCATCAAGGTCTGCGTCAACCGCAAGTCGAAGAAGCTCATCGCCGCGCTGACGCGCCTCGCGGACGAGCTCGACAAAAAATCCGTGGAGTTCCAGGATGTTCTGAAGATGGGGCGCACGCACCTTCAAGATGCCGTGCCCATCACGCTCGGCCAGGAAATGGGCTCGTATGCATCGGCCGTGCGCCGCGGTATCCGTCGCATCGAGCAGGCGCGCGAGGGCATCCACGTCATCAACATGGGCGGCACGGCCGTCGGTACGGGGCTGAACGCCGAGCCCGCCTACATCCCGCTCGTCGCGCAGAAGCTCAGTGACGTCACGGGCGAGCACTACGAGACGGCGAGCAATCTCATCGACGCGACGAACAACACGGATGCGTTCTCCGATGTTTCGTCTGCGATGAAGACGACGGCGCTCGTGCTCATCAAGATGGCGAACGACTTCCGCCTGATGGCGAGCGGCCCGCGCTGCGGCCTGTCGGAGGTCAAGCTGCCGAAGCGCCAGCCAGGCTCGTCCATCATGCCGGGCAAAGTGAACCCTGTCATCGCCGAAGTGCTCGACCAGGCCTGCTATCAGGTCGTCGCGAATGATGTCGCCGTCACGCTCGGCGTCGAGAACGGCCAGTTCGAGCTCAACGTCATGGAACCCGTGATCTCGCACAACCTCTTCATGGCCATGAACTGCATGACGAATGCCGTCAACACGTTCGTCGACAAATTGCTCATCGACCTCGAAGCGGACGAAGAGCACTGCAAGGCATGGCTCGACCGCAGCGTCGGCGTCGTGACGGCACTCCTGCCACACATCGGCTACGAGAACAGTGCGATGCTCGCAAAAGAAGCCTACAACACGGGCAAGCCCATCCGCCAGGTCATCCTCGAAAAAGGCATCCTCTCGAAAGAGCGCATGAACCACATCCTGAGTCCGAAAGCCATGACGACGCCGGGCATCGCGGAATAAATTTCCCGACCAATCAAAAGGAGCGGCTGCTGTTGCAACCGCTCCTTTTTAATGTTCGCTATCTTCTCCGTAATTCGTTGTTTTCGCATACGCGATATATTCGTCGAAGATTTCCGGCGTGGACTTCGTGTCGGTAAATTTCTTTGCGCGGCTCTTCTGGATTTCTTCACAGGCGAGCGCGAGCGCTTTCTCGTAGAGATGAAGCGTGTCCATCGCGGCCTCCACGCCGCGGGCGCCGTAGATGTCGCCGAGGTTCATGAGGCCGTCATAATCCTGTTCGAGTGCGTCGAACATGGCCTCGCGTGTCATTTCTTTCTTGAGCATGATGATGCCCCCTCTTCTATACTTGTGTGTGGCTTGATTCTTCTAACTCTATTCGATTTGATCGGGGACATTTCCTGCTAAGCAGAGCGACGATAACTAAATCGAATGATTCATTGCAGAAATGATTGACGGCCCTACCTCCTCCGTTATAAAATAAAAGAATATCGAAAGCACTAGGAGGTGGACGCGATGGCCGTCGATACCGCGCGCGCAGAACATGCCGTGCGCGAATTCCTCACGGCGCTCGGCGTGGAGGCTGATGCTGCAGGGATGGAGAAGACGCCGATGCGCGTCGCAAAGATGTATGGCTACCTCTTCGGAGGCATCGGGCGCGAACCTGCTGAGGCGTTCAGCGAACCGATCGAAGCGGGGAGCAGCGGCCTCGTCGCCGTGCAGGGCATCCCGTTCTTTTCGATGTGCGAGCATCATCTCGTGCCGTTTTTCGGCACAGTCGACATCGTCTACCAGCCACATGGTGGCCGCATCGCCGGCTTCACGCATTTTGTCGAGGCCGTGGAGATCGCCGCGCACCGTCCGCAGCTGCAAGAGCGCCTGACGCATGACATCGCTGCCGCCGTCCAGCGCGGTCTCGGCGCCGAGGGCGTCCTCGTTGTCTGCCACGCCCGACAGCTCTGCATGACGCTGCGCGAAGGTGGCACGTACGGCACAGAGACGATCACGAGCGAGACCGGTGGCGCGTTTGCCGATCCTGTCCGCGTCCAGCAGGCATGGGCTCTTCTAAAGCCCCCAACAACAACCAACCGAGGCGATACTATTGAATAATTTGCAACTCTGCCCCATCCACACGTATCATTTCCCCGACGGCAAGACGCTGACCGTTGGCCGTCGCACGCTCGTCATGGGTATCCTCAACGTCACGCCGGATTCGTTTTCTGATGGCGGCCGCTACGATACGGCGGAGACGGCGCTCGCGCATATGCGCGAGATGGTCGCGGACGGTGCCGATCTCATCGACGTCGGCGCGGAGTCCACACGGCCCGGTTCGGCGGCGCTCTCGCCCGAGGAAGAGCAAGCGCGCCTCCTGCCGCTCCTAGAAAAACTCCTGCCGGCATGCCCTGTCCCCATTTCCGTCGACACCTACCACGCGCAGACGGCCGAAAAGGCCATGCAGATGGGCGCGCATATCCTCAACGACATCTGGGGCCTGCAATACGCAGGCGAGCGCACGGGCGCCATGGCTGACGTCGCCGTGCGGACCGGCCGTCCCGTCATCGTTATGCACAACCAGCAGGGCAAAGCATACGATGGCGACGTCATCGAATCCATGCAATCGTTTTTCCACCGCTCCCTCGCCATCGCGCATGATGCGGGCGTCAAGGACGCGGATATCATCCTCGATCCCGGCATTGGCTTTGGCAAGGATACGGCGACGAACCTCCTCGTGCAGCGCCGCTTGGATGAACTCCTGACCGTTGATGGCGTGCGGTATCCCATGCTGTTTGCCGCGAGCCGCAAGCGCTTCATTGGCGATACGCTTGGCCTGCCCGTCGATGAACGCATGGAGGCCACAGGCGCGGCTTGCGTCGTTGCCATCACGAAAGGCGCCGACATGGTGCGCGTCCACGACGTGCGCCCCATCGTGCGCATGTGCCGCATGACTGACTTTATCATAGGACGTGAAACATATGACGAAACCAAATGAGAAGCTCGACAAGATCGCCCTTTCGGGCATGAAATTCTATGGTTATCACGGTTGCCTCACGGAAGAGCGCCAGCAAGGACAGGATTTCTATGTCGATGTCACGCTGTCACTCTCCCTCCATCACGCGGGCAAGAGCGACGAGCTCAGCAACACGGTCAACTACGCGGCGGTCTTTGAGATCGTCAAGAGCGTCGTCGAAGGCCAGCGCTTCCATCTCATCGAGGCCATCGCTGAACACATTGCTGACCTCATCCTCAGCCGCTACGGTGAGGTGCGTGCTGTCGAAGTCACGGTGCACAAGCCGGCTGCGCCGATCCCTGGCGATTTCCAGGATGCGGCCATCACGATCCGCCGTGCCCAGGGGGATCAGAAAGCATGAACATCAGCCTCTCCATTGGCGCCAACCTCGGCCGCAGAGCAGCGACGCTCCGCGAAGCCATTCGGCGCATCGCGGGGCTCCCGAGGACGCGCCTTCTGGCGGCGTCCTCTTTTTATGAAACGGTACCGTGGGGGAAGACGGATCAGCCGCTGTTCCTCAATGGTGCCGTGCAGGTCGAGACGCACCTCGCGCCAGAAGATTTTCTCCATGCGACGCAGGACATCGAACGCGCGCTCGGCCGCGTGCGGCACGAACATTGGGGGGCACGGACCATCGATATCGACCTCGTCTATGCGACGGAAAGCGAGGGCGAACCGGCGTGTGTCGTGCGCCGTGATACGCCAGAACTCCGCCTGCCGCATCCCTATCTGCTCGAACGTTCGTTTGTACTCGAGCCCCTGCGTGAAATTGCCTCCGACCTCGTCCTCGAAGGCCATTCCATCGCGTACTGGTGCGAAAAAAACGCCGGCCAGGGCGTCAAAAAGAGCGACGAACTCTCTAACCCGTGGCCGCTCCAACTCATCGCCTGCATCAGCCAGAGCCGCGGCCTCGGGAACGGTGGGAAGTTGTTGTTCCACATCCCTGAGGACCTGGCGTTTTTCAAAGAACAGACAAAGACCGCAGGCAGCGTCGTCATCATGGGCAGAAAGACGTGGGAAAGCCTGCCAGGGGGGAAAGGGCTCGCGGGGCGGACAAATGTCGTACTGTCTCGAAACAGTCAAGTTTCCTCCATCGAAAAACTTTCGATCTATCTGGAACAACTCCACCGTGAACGCCCAAACCGCCCCTTCTGGCTCATCGGTGGCGGCAGTATCTACCGCCAGCTCCTCCCTTACGTCCGCCGCGCCTTCCTCACCGAAGTCGCCGCCGATCCGCCCGCTGACACATTCCTCCCGCCGCTCGACGGCTTTCGCTGCATCAAAAAACGCCCGGCCAAAACACCGGGCGTGACATTCTTGGAGTATGTTCGCGTTGCTCATCTATCTTCGGGAGGCCATGGGGAGGCATAAGGAATCCATTAAGCAGGAAAGCGTGGATTCCGTTGCCTCCCCATGGCCGACCGCGACTACGAAATAATCTTCGCGACCACGAAAGAAAGGATCACCCCCATGGAAATCTTTCACAACGACTGGGCGCCGCTCTTGACGCCGGAGCTCGAAAAGCCCTACTACAAAAAGCTTCGCACCTTCCTCATCCACGAATACCGCATAACGCGCGTCTACCCTGATATGTTCGCCATCTTCAACGCGCTTCACTACACGAGCTATGCGGACACAAAAGTTGTTATTCTTGGCCAAGACCCATACCACGGCCCTGGCCAGGCGCACGGGCTTTCCTTCTCCGTCCTGCCCGGCGTCGAGCCGCCGCCGAGCCTCAAGAACATCTTTCAGGAACTCCACGACGACCTCGGCTGCACCATCCCGAACAACGGCTGCCTGAAGCCGTGGGCCGACCAAGGCGTGCTGCTCCTCAACACCGTCCTGACCGTCCGCGAGCACCAGGCATTTTCGCATCACAATCAGGGGTGGGAGCTCTTCACCGACCGTATCATCGAGCTCCTCAATGAGCGCGAAAAGCCGATGGCCTTCATCCTCTGGGGCACGCCCGCACGCAAGAAGAAGGCCATGATCACGAATCCGCGCCACTACATCGTCGAATCGCCGCACCCGAGCCCGCTCTCCGCCAGCCGCGGCTTCTTCGGCAGCCACCCGTTTTCCCGCGTCAATCAGTTCCTCGAAAGCTGCGGCGAGCAGCCGATCGACTGGCAGCTGCCGAACGTATGATGATTATTTGATGTATTCCTTGAAGCGCTCCACGCTCGTATTGACGACGAGCTCTTCTGGGAACTCGCATTCGCGGATGAGCTTCCAGCTGTATTCATGCGTGCCAACATCGAGATCGACGTGCGCGTCGCTGCCGCAGATGATCTCCGTGCCGTATTTCTTGCAGGCGGCGAGCAGCTGACGGCCATAGGGCTCGGAGCCGCTGCGGCTGCCGCCCGGCTTGTACGAGCTGTTGTTGATCTCGATGAGGACGTGCTGCTCCTTTGCCGCACGCGCGATAGCATCAAAATCGACGGGGTAGACAGGGTTGTCCGGGTGGCCGATGATGTTCACGCGTGGATGCTTCATCGCGCCGAGGATGGCTGCTGTGTTCTCCTCGCGCGTGCCCGGGTCGATGACATTGTCGTGCAGGCTCGCGATGGCGTAGTCGAGGCCGCGCAGACGCTGCGCTGGCAGGTCGACAGAGCCTGTGTAGTCCATGATGTTGAGCTCAGCACCCATGACGACGTCGATCCCCCAATCCTGCTGGCGGATAACCTTGAAATTGCAGAAATACATCTGCCCGCAGCTCCCCTCCATGGCAGGGCCATGTTCCGAGAGCCCGACGAGTGCGAGACCGCGCTCCTTGGCGATCGTGATCATTTCGCGCACGGTGCTGTAGGCATGACCGCTCGCGATCGTATGCATATGGACATCGAGAAGATCCTTCATGGAAAAACCATCCTTTCTAACATCACGGTTCCCTTGTAGTATAGGCGAAAATGCGCCACATCGCAAACGTTTGCCGCAGGGAGAAAACTTTTTGAAAAAGCAGTGGATTTTTTATCGCACTTGTAGTATAATACTTTCTGTTGACAAGCTCACTTAGCTCAGTTGGTAGAGCATCTCCGTCACATGGAGGGGGTCGGGGGTTCGAGTCCCTCAGTGAGCACCAGAGCATTCAGGCGTTACAGGAAAGTTCTTGTGACGCTTTTTTCGTATCATTTTTATATTTCTGTAGCAGATGAGGGGCAAATTATGGGGGCGATGGGATGAAACAAGAGCTCTTTGGCATCGTGAAAACGTCAAGCCTCGCACATGGCATGACGGACGAAGACGTGCAGGCGCTACTCGCGTCGAGCAAGGTGCGGCGGCGGAAACTTGCGAAGGGAGAGATCGTCTTCGGTGAGGGCGAAGCACCGCGCGGGCTCTATCTCTTGCTTTCTGGTGCGCTCATCATCAAGAAAGATACGTTCTCGGGACGTCAGATCTTCCTCTCGGAAGTTGAGACACCGGGTGAGATGTTCGGCGAGGTCTACGAAGTATTGAAGAAGCCGTATGACATGTACGTCGAGGCCGCGACGCGTGCAGAGGTGCTCGAGATCGCGAGCAGCCTGTTTTCACTCGCAGGTGGCGATCTCTCGCGGCCGGCGCTCTGCGTACAACAAAACCTCATGCGCATTTTCGCGCAGAAGGCGTATGCCATGCATGGACGCATCCAGGTGCTCGCGTCCGGCACGTTGCGCGAGAAGATCGTGCGGCTGCTCGCAGACCATCTCGCGGCGGATGGCACCGTGCAGCTTGCTGTGAACCGTGAGACACTCGCGGCCTATCTTGCTGTCACGCGGCCATCGCTTTCGCGCGAGCTCAGCGCCATGGCGCGCGAAGGCATCCTCTCGGTCTCCGGCCGTATGGTGCGCATCCTCGATCTCGAGCGCTTTGAGTCATATCTTTGATGAACTCTGATCGCACCACAGCAAAAGCCCGTTGGATTGGGAAGATCCAACGGGCTTTTGCCTAGGAAATATGTTGTAAAATTGAGTAAAGAATGTGTCCGATACGCGGATGGGATGGACCGCATACCGATGTAAGTAGAAGTGGGATAGCTTGTCCTTACGAGTTCATAGTATAGGTTTTCGCGATTATAAAACAATAAACATAAAATAAATATTTTATTAAATAATGTGTATTCGCTGAGTTTTTCAACAGATGTAAAACATGTGTCTTGATAGAAGAAAGCGGAGATCTTCCTCTTGACAGCGGTGCAGGTGCCTGCTATACTCAGGGGCAAGAAGTGAATAGCGAAGGGGAGTAACCTCAGAGGCCGTTGTCAACAATCACTGCCCGGTCGGGCTGGCATCGGCGTTGCAGTTCGCAGCAAACAGCAATAGGTGAGACTTTCGCATGATACCTGGAAACAGATACCATGTGGAAGTCTCTTTTCGTTTCCAGGAGGTAGTTTTAGAAAGGAGATCCTCTTAATATGGAAACTTTTTCGATGGAATTCTTCATGGCGCTCGGATCGATCATCGTCATGGATCTCGCGCTCGCGGGTGATAATGCCGTCGTCATCGCGATGGCGGCGAACAAGCTGCCGCATGAGGAGCGCAAGAAGGCGATCCTCATCGGCACGGGTGGCGCCGTCGCCATCCGCATCGCGCTGACGTTCATCGCGGTCGAGCTCCTCACGATCCCATACCTGCAGGCGCTCGGTGGCCTGATCTTGCTGCCGATCGCCATTGGCCTACTCGCGCCGGCGCACAAGGGCGGCGAGGACGCACACATCGAGGCGGCGCATTCGCTTGGTGCGGCCATCAAGACGATCATCATCGCGGATGCAGCCATGAGCCTTGACAACGTGCTGTCGATCGCAGGCGCGGCGCAGGGGCATTTCCTGCTCGTCGCGGCGGGCCTCCTGATCAGCATCCCGATCGTCGTCGCGGGCAGCAGCATCCTTGGCACGATCATGGATCGTTTCCCAGCGCTCATGTACGTCGGCGCGGCCATCATCGGTTGGACGTCGGGCAAGATGTTCCTCGCGGACGGCGCGCTTGGCGAGACGATCACGGGCGTGTTCAGCTCGCTCGGCGCTGCCGGCCATTACGTCCTCCCGGCGCTCCTCGCCCTCCTCGTCTGCGTCATCGGGCATCTGAAGGCTCGTCGCCAGAAAGCGGCAGAAGGTGTGGCATAACTTTTTTACAAGAAAGGACTTGATTTTATGGGCATGCTCATTTTAGTCTTGGGCCTGAACCTCGTCATCAGCTTCCTCAATGCGCGGAATGTCGGCCGCGTCTGGGCCGAGACGAAGGCCATTGGCGGTTGGATCCGCGTCGTCGCTTGGGCGGGCGCGATCCAGTCGGCCGTCGGTTTCACGTACGTTTACGCGTTCCTCGTCGCCTACATCGCTGTTTCGACGGGCTATCTGCCGCCGGCGATGCTCGGTGTGCTGATGAGCCTGATGTACATCATGATCATCATCCCGCTGCTCGGCTCGGCCATCGTCATCACGATCCAGTCGTGGATCAACGTGGCGCGCGAGAAATCGCTCATGAACCTCGGCGTTGCAGGCTGGAACACGTTCGCGACGGCGTACAACACGTACAACGCCATCCAGAGCTTCGGCCCAGCACTTGACAGCGTCCAGCAGGGGCTCGGCGGCCTCTTTAGCGGTGACAGCGATAGCGACGACAACGCCGCGCGCGTCATCCTGCTCGCGGCCATCGTGCTGCTCGCAGGTGTTCTGACGACGAACGTCATCATCCGCCGCTACGAGGCATCGTTGCCCGTCAGTGAAGAAGTTCGCCGCTCGACGCGGAACCTTGAGTATCGGTAAGAAATTCGATATAATGTAGGAAACTGCATGATATCGGAGGACAATATGGATAAAGAAGAACTCAGTTCGTTCGTCATGGATCGCGCGGCGAAATGCAACATTCTCGTCGTCGGTGACGTCATGCTTGACAAGTACTACTACGGCGAAGTCAATCGCATCTCGCCAGAAGCACCTGTGCCGATCACGCATGTCACGTCGCAGAAAGAGACGCTCGGTGGCGCAGCAAATGTCGCGCACAACCTCGCACGGCTCGGTTGCCGCACGTCGATTGCGGGCTATGTCGGTGACGACTACCACTGCCAGAGCCTCGAGGAAAAACTCACGGCACGCGGCATCGATTTTCGCGGGCTCGTCCACACGGATCGCCCGACGACGACAAAACTGCGCGTCATCGGCGGCCATCAGCAGATGCTGCGCCTCGATTTCGAGGAAACGACGCCGCCAGACGTCGTCTACATCGCGCGCCTGCAGAACTACATCGCACAGAAGCTCAGCGAGAGCCTCGACGCCATCGTGCTTTCAGACTACGACAAAGGGACATGCACGGAGTCGTTCTGCCAGTACCTCATCAAGACGGCGCATGCGCATGGCGTACCCGTGCTCATCGATCCCAAGGGCAGCAACTGGACGAAGTACGCGCACGCGGACTATCTGACGCCGAACCTCAAGGAAATCAACGAAGTGCTCCTCGAGCCCATCCGCAACAAGGACGAGGCCGTCGAGCGCGCGGCGCACTACGTCATGCGCAAGTACAAGCTCCGCAACGTCATCGTCACGCGCTCGGAAGCCGGCATGTCGCTCGTGCAGGAAGAGCGCACGATGCACATCCCGACGCGCGCGCAGGAAGTCTTCGATGTCTCGGGCGCTGGCGACACGGTCATCGCCGTCTTCGCCATGGGCCTCGCGGGCGGCCTGCCAGCTCGTGAAGCCGCGTTCCTCGCGAACTTCGCCGCCGGCGTCGTCGTCGCCAAGCTCGGCACGTACGCCGTCAGCAAAGAAGAACTCCTCTCTGCCCTCGCGCAATTGCCAGAGGGAACGATCGGCGAAGCGTAAAAACTTCTTTTTGCCTCCCTCTCAGAGGGAGGGGGACCGCGAAGCGGTGGTGGGAGTCCCTTGCATGTAAAAACAATAAGGAATGCCGTACCTTCCACGGGTGTGAAATCGAATCGCACCCGCGGAAGATACGGCATTTTCTTTGTCAGTTCGTGCAAGGGACTCCCCCCAGTCAGCCATCCGGCTGACAGCCCCCTCTGGGAAGGGGCCTTTTTTCGAAAGCATCTTTGTTCGCAATACGAAAAAAACCGCTGCGACCGAAGTCGTGGCGGTTTGCTTTTTCAAAATGGTGACCCAGGAGGGATTCGAACCCCCGACCCTTTGATTCGTAGTCAAATACTCTAATCCAGCTGAGCTACTGGGCCAATGCCGTTTGCAGGTGCTCCTGCAATCAACATAAAATAGTATATCCGTTCGTGCGGTTCCTGTCAAGAGAAAATTACAAGTACAGGAAAAATTTTTTTCGAGGTCTAGCGCAAATGTGCGTGAAGCGTTAAAATAATGAATGAGGTTCATCAATGAAGGAAGGGGCACCCTGCATGGAAGAAAAGAAACTCAGCCGCCGCGAGCAGAAGAAGATCGCCTCGCGCCAGGCCATCTTGCAGGCGGCAAAACAGGAATTCATCCGCAAGGGCTACAAGGATGCGTCGATTGCGGCCATCATGGAGGGCGCAGGGCTCGGTGTGGGGACGTTCTACAATTATTTTTCGTCGAAAGAAGAAATCCTCATGAACTTGCTCGCCAGCCTCTTGCAGGATGTTGCGCAGATGCTGGAAAAAATGAAGCGAGAAGGACGCCCAGCGGCGGAGCGCCTGACGGTCGGCTGCCGCGAGACCGTGCGCCTGCTCGACGAGAACAGCTATGTGCTCGCGTTGTTCCTTTCTGTCAGTGGTGGTCATGGCGCTGCGATGGGCGGAGCGCATGGTGCGATGAAGGGCGCGTCCCATCCGCACGACATGCCGAAAGGGGCACCTGAGGCCGCGATGGCCAGTCGAGCACCGCGCATCAAGGATCTATTCCTTGCCATCATCGAAGAGGGGCAGGCGACCGGTGAATTCCGGGCAGATTTTCCCGCGCCGCTCATGGCCGAGATGCTGCACTCGACGTTCCGCTCGGCAGCGTTCAGCTATGCGGGCGTGCCGTTCCGCGAGAATTTTGATTGCAAATTGCGCATGCTCCTCGAGGGCGTGCAGAAGAGATAACCACAGAGTAGGAGAGTATTTTTTATGATCAGTGTGACGAAACTGCTGTTCGCGCGGGACTATTTCGGCGACCGCCTGCGCTATACGAAATCCGCGCATACCATGCGGAATGGCGCGTCCGAGGGGGTCGGCCCCGTCGTCGTCTGGAACTCGACGAAGACGTGCAACCTCAAGTGCATGCACTGCTATATGAAGTCCGATGCGAAAAAATACAAGGACGAGCTCACGACGGACGAGGCGAAGAAATTCATCGACGACCTCGCGGCATTCCATGTGCCCGTGCTGCTGTTTTCGGGCGGCGAGCCGCTGATTCGCCCGGACTTCTTCGAGCTCGCGGACTATGCGGCAAAGGCTGGCGTGCGTCCGACGCTTTCGACGAACGGCACGCTGATTACGAAGGGCGTCGCGCAGCGCATCAAGGACATCGGCGTTGGCTATGTCGGCATCTCGCTCGATGGCCTCAAGGATGTGAACGATAAGTTCCGCGGCGTCGATGGTGCCTATGAAAAGGCGATGAAGGGCATCGAGAACTGCGTCGCGGTCGGCCAGCGCGTCGGCCTGCGCTTCACCATCAACCAGCACAATGCGCGCGAGCTCGACAAGATTTTCGATTTCATCGAAGCCGAGAACATCAACCGCGTCTGCTTCTACCATCTCGTCTACAGCGGCCGCGGCGAGGCCATGGTGCACGACGACCTCACGCACGAGGAATCGCGCGCGGCGATGGACACGATCATCCGCCGCACGAAGGACTACGAGGCGCGCGGCCTGCAGAAAGAGATCCTGACCGTCGACAACCACTGCGACGGCATCTACATGTATCTGAAAGCAAAGGAAGCCGGCGACGAAGCCGCTGCCGCGCAGATCATGAAGTATCTCGAAATGAATGGCGGCAACCGCTCGGGGATCGCATTCGGCGAAGTCGATCCGCTCGGATACGTCCATCCCGACCAGTTCACGCAGCATCATACGTTCGGCAACGTGCGCGAGCGTGCGTTCGGCGATATCTGGCAGGACGTGACGAACCCGATCATGGCCGGCCTCAAAGACCGCAAGCCGCTGCTCAAAGGACGCTGCGCGAAATGCAAGTGGCTGGACCGCTGCAATGGCAATTTCCGCACGCGCGCCGAAGCCGTCACGGGCGATTTCTGGGAATCCGACCCCGCGTGCTATCTGACGGATGAGGAGATCGGCTTATGAACATCGTATCGTGGAATGTGACGAACGCCTGCAATATGTACTGCGCCCACTGCTACCGTGACGCGGGCTGCAAGGCCGAGGACGAGCTCTCGACGGAGCAGGCGAAGAAGCTCTTAACGGAGATCAAAAAAGCCGGCTTCCAGATTATGATTTTCTCGGGCGGCGAGCCGCTGATGCGGCCGGATATCCTGGAGCTCGTGAAATTTGCGGACAGCCTCGGCCTATTCCCCGTCTTTGGCACGAATGGCACGCTGATCACGCCCGAAATGGCACGCGACCTCAAAGCGGCCGGCGCGCGCGCCATGGGCATCTCGCTCGACTCGCTCGACCCCGCGAAGCATGACAAATTTCGCTCATTCCCGGGCGGCTGGCAGGGTGCCGTCGATGGCATGAAAAACTGCAAGGCGGCCGGCCTGCCGTTCCAGATCCACACGACGGTTATGGATTGGAACGCGCCGGAGCTCGAGGATATGATCGACTTTGCCGTCGAGATCGGCGCGCGCGCGCATCATTTCTTCTTCCTCGTGCCAACGGGCCGTGCCGCGACGATCGAGGAAGAGAGCTTGCGTGCCGAGCAGTACGAAGACGTGCTGACGCGCATCATGAAGAAGCAGCAGGAAGTCAAGATCGAGCTCAAGCCGACGTGTGCGCCGCAGTTCCTGCGCATCGCGGCCGAGCTCGGCATGAAGAGCCGCTTCCATCGCGGATGCCTCGCAGGGCTTTCCTACTGCATCATCAGCCCGAAAGGCAAGGTGCAGCCGTGCGCCTACCTCAAAGAATACCTCGGCGACGTCCGCGACACGCCATTTGACGAAATCTGGAAAAATAACGAGGTGCTGCAGAAACTTCGCACGCTGAATTACAGCGGAGGTTGCGGTGCCTGCAAATACCAGCGCGTCTGCGGTGGCTGCCGCGCCCGCGCAGCCATCTACCACGACGGCGACTACATGGCCGAAGAGCCCTGGTGCCTGTATCACGGCCGCAAAGGTTAAAATCCGAACCCCATAGGGGGCTTCCAAATCATCAAGAAAAGCGCTACGATAAGTCTGTACTTATTCGTAGCGCTTTTTCTGACAAAGATAGGAGGCACTCATTTCATGCACATCCCAGAAAACTATCTGAGCCCCGAGACCTGCGTGGTCATGGGCGCTGCCATGCTGCCGGTCTGGCTCATGGCCGTGCAGAAAGTGAAGAAAGAAGTTCCGAAAGAGAAGCTGCCGCTCCTCGGCATTGGCGCGGCGTTCTCGTTCCTCGCCATGATGTTCAATGTCCCGCTACCGGGCGGCACGACGGGCCATGCCGTCGGCGGTACGTTGATCGCTGTGCTGTTTGGCCCGTGGTCAGCTTGTCTCGCCGTCAGCGTCGCCCTCGCCGTGCAGGCCGTGTTCTTTGGGGATGGCGGCATCCTCGCGTTTGGCGCGAACTGCTTCAACATGGCGTTCGTATTGCCATTCGCGGGCTATTCGATTTATGCCATCGTGAAAAAGGTCATGACGGGCCATCCGGTCGCGGCGGCTGGGATCGGCTCCTATGTCGGTATCAACCTTGCAGCGCTCTGCGCGGCCATTGAGTTCGGCATCCAGCCGATGCTGTTCACGGATGCAGCGGGGCAGGCTCTCTATTGCCCGTATCCGCTCAGCGTTTCCATTCCCGCGATGATGATCGGCCATCTCACGCTGTTCGGTCTTGCGGAGGTCGTGTTCACGACGGCTGTCTTTGCTTACTTGCGCAAAGCAGCGCCGGCGCTCGCAGAAGGCACGTCGTCGCAGGCGGGCGCTGCTATCTATGGCCTCGTCGCACTGCTCATCGTCGGCACGCCGCTTGGCCTGCTCGCGGAAGGCACGGCCTGGGGCGAATGGGGCGCGGATGAGATCGCGGAGACCGAAGATTTTGGCAGCGCGCTCGGCTACGTGCCGCAGGGCATGGAGACGGGCTTTTCGTTCGAAGCGTTGTTCCCTGATTACGCCGTGGAGGGATTGCCTGACGTTGCAGGCTATATCCTCTCGGCCATCATCGGTGCCGCGCTCGTCATCATCTTGTTCAAAGTCCTCGCGTCGTTCAAGAAAACCCCGGCGAACTATGGGGCGCAGGAAGGCTGACAGATGATGCATCTTCCTGATTGGGTTTGCCACGACGAAGAATATACACCGCAAAGAGACCGGGAGGCCTTCCTCACCCGGTCTCTTCTGCGCGTCATGAGCCTGCTGGCTGCTCTGCGTGCGCAGGGGCGGCGAGCGAGTCGTGTTCCTGCTGTCGTCGCGCTCCCGCTGCTGTTTCTATGGATCTTGATCACGTCGCTTGTGCAGGTACGCGGTATTCTGCTTGCCGAACTTGCGGCAGAGCTCGTGCTGCTCGCCATGCTGGACGGCCGCACCATCCGGCGCATCCTCGGGGCGGCGCTTGGTGCCGCTGCATTTTCGGCGCTCATCGTGCTACCGGCAGTCCTGCTTTCGGCGGGCGGCAGCCGTGCTTGGCTCTTGCCGTGCAAGACGTTCCTCACGATGACGGCTGTTATGATGTTTGCGACGGTCGTACCCTGGCATGATGTCACGCGAGCGCTCGCGCGCTTTCATGTGCCGGAGACCGTCATCTTCCTTCTCGACACGACGCTCCGCAGTATCTACCTGCTCGGCGTGGAGGCTGGCGCGATGCTCACGGCGCTGCAGCTCCGATCCATCGGCCGCAACCGCCGCAAACACCGCGCCCTCGGCGGCATCCTCGGCAACTTGTTTCTACGCTCCGAGCGCCTTTCGCGAGAGACGTACGAGGCTATGGTCTGCCGCTGTTTCACGGGAACGTATCGAAAGGACCTGCCATGATCACGTTTGACGACGTCAGTTTCGCCTATGACGATGCGCCAATCCTCCACCATCTCTCGTTTACGCTGGAGAAAGGCCGCACGCTCGCGCTCCTCGGCCCGAACGGCGCAGGCAAATCGACACTGCTGCGCATGATGAACGGCCTCATCTTTCCTGAGGTGGGCCGCTATCTCTTTGACGGCACGGCAATCACGGCACAAGTGATGCGCGACCGCCGCTACAGCAAGTGGTTCCACCAGCGCGTTGGCTATGTTTGGCAGGATGTGGCCGCGCAGCTTTTCTGCGCGACGGTCGAGGAAGAACTCGCGTTCGGCCCGGAGCAGATGGGACTTTCGGCAGATGATGTCCGCCGCCGCGTCGTAGATGCCATCGACTGCTGTGGCCTCGGGAAACTCCGCACGCGCACGCCGTATACATTGTCGGGCGGCGAAAAGAAGCGCGTTGCCATCGCCTGCATCCTCACGATGAATCCCGCTGTCTGGACGTTCGACGAGCCGATGGCCGCGCTCGACGGGGCTGGCCTCGCGTGGTTCTCGTCGTTTCTCGCAGCGCTCCGCGAGGCCGGCAAGACGATCGTGTTTTCCACGCACGACCGCGCGTTCGCTGAACGCTTTGCCGATGATGTGCTCGTTTTTGACGCGGCGCATACAGCCACATATAGCGCAATCGCATCTAAAATGATATAATGAGGGCAATCACGCAAGGGCGCGCGATCGCCCTCTTTTTGCTACGGGAAAGGAAGAAAATAGATGATCAAACTCATCTTGACGGATATGGACGGCACGCTGCTCGACAGCGCGGGTCAGCTGCCCGAGGGATTTGGCGAGATGATTGCGACGCTCCAGAAGCGCGGTGTCCTGTTTGGCGCGGCGAGCGGGCGGCAATATTTCTCGCTGATCGAATCGTTTGCGAAATACAAAGATGAATTCCTATTCGTTGCAGAAAATGGAACGAATGTCCGTTATCAGGGCAAGCAAGTTTTTTCCTGTCCGATGGCACGCGATGTGGCGCTCCAGATCCTGAATGAAGTCAGTGCGGCCGATCCCGGCATCTTCTGCGTCTATTGCGGCCTCGAAGATGCGTATGTATTGCGCAGCCAGTACATCGGACCGAACATTGACGAGCTTCGCAAATATTACACGCACGCGCAAGTCGTCGACCGTTTCGAAGACGTGCAGGACACCGTGATCAAGACGGCATTCTACGTTTCGACGGCCGATTCCGAGGCGCGCATCCTGCCGCATGTCGTCAAATATCGCAGCACGCAGCAAGTTGTGCTTTCGAGCGACTATTGGCTCGACATCATGAACCAGGACATCAACAAAGGCGTCGCCGTGCGTGCCGTTGAGGAAAAATTCGGCCTGCGCCCAGACGAAGTGGCTGTCTTTGGCGACTATCTCAATGATCTTGAGATGATGAGCGCAGCGAAATACAGCTTCGCTATGGCGAACGCGCACCCCGACATCAAAAAGGCCGCGAACTACGAGACGGCCAGTAACGACGAGGCCGGCGTGTTGAAGGGCATCCAGCGGCTCATCGATGCAGGGCTGTGCTGAGGAGGAGAAGAACATGAAGCTCGATTACCACATGCATTTTGAAAAAGGCGCGTATGACGAAACCTGGGCCGAAGGCTTTTTCGAGGCGGCGAAACAGCGCGGCCTCGACGAAATCGGCATCAGCGAGCACAGCCACACATTTCCCGAGTTCAAAGAGCTCTACTACCACGACCTCATCCTCGACAACAGTTTCATCGGCAGCTTCCAGCAGAAATGGTTGCAGTCGAACAAATTCAAGTACACGCTCGATGATTACTTCCGCTTTATGGAACAGCTCCGCAAGCGCCATCCGAATGTCCGTACGGGCATCGAAGTCTGCAATTTTCAGCAGCAGGACAAAGTCCACGACATCCTGAAAGACTATCCATTTGACTACATCATCGGCTCGGTTCATTTCCTGCGCGGCTGGGCGTATGACTCGTCGGAAATCAAGGACGAGTGGGATCGCCATCCGCTCGAAGAAATCTATGCGTGGTACGCAGAAGAAGTCGAGAAGCTCGCGGAAAGCGGCGAATACGACGTGCTCGGCCATCCATTCAACATCCGGCTGTTCAAATATCTGCCAGACTTCGACGTTACGCCGTACCTCGAGCGCGTCGCGCGTGCCATGGCGAAAGCGCATATGGTCGTCGACATCAATACGGGCACGTACTATCGCTACCCGATCCAGGAGATCTCGCCGTATCCCGATTTCCTGCGCATCGCACGAAAGTACGACCTGCCGATCATCACGACATCAGACGCGCACAAGCCCGAGGACTGCGGTGCCTATAACGCTGAGGCCGTTGCCTACGCAAAGGAATTCGGCTATACGCAGCTCGTTCACTTCGAACAACGCCATCGTACATTCGTCACGCTAGAATAAACATGGAGGATCAATGCGTGCAGATTTGTCTGGAATTGGCGTGAAAGTACGACTGTATCCAAAGTGCAAGAAAAAACAAGAGTTACATGTTGACAAACATCACAGTCGCGATTATAATGTAATCAAAGATAAGAAAAAGAACTCAGGAAAGATAGTTCAAACGTTGTAGAAGGTTTTAGAAGAGGTCATTTCGAAATCTCCATCATGCACTTGATTTCTTGAGGAACATCGCAAGATGTGCTTACAGAAAGGGAAGCAGGCAACGAAGAGAAAGGTGCTTGCAAATACCACATCGGTAAGAGAGACTGAGGAGGGTCATCACCGAGTGGCCAATAAAACTGTAAGTAGCAAGGAGCGAAATCATCATGAAGATCAAGACATATTCCCAATGGATGGAAGAAAAAGTGGTTCCCGTCCGTACAAAACAGTTCACCAAGGCAGCAAAGCTTATGGGTCATCAAAATTTTCACAGCTTTGCCGCTGCAGATGACAAGGTCGGCCGTGATCAGAAGACCGCAAAATCTTCGGACCAGCAGGCAGTAGCTGAGTGGCTCGATTGCCGAGTTGTTGGTAAGGTGGCTGAGGGAGTAGCATGATGTAGAAGCCATGCAGAAGGGCGGCAGCGGAAGCTGGAAATGAATGTGGATATGCGCCCTTCCCTCCGTACTTGTGCAAGGCAATAGATAGGATCGTTCCAGACGTGGGAAAAGCCGCATCGAAAGATGCGGCTTTTCTAGTGCTTCAAAAAAATTGACGGTTTTCGAAAAAAATGCTTGACGGGGGGGCACCATCTGAGTATAATGTATTTTGTCAGTCAGCGAGAGGCCGCAAGGCTTCGCGCGATGGTTGCGGAAGTAGCTCAGTTGGTAGAGCACCACCTTGCCATGGTGGGGGTCGCGAGTTCGAGTCTCGTCTTCCGCTCCAGATATGCGGAAGTAGCTCAGTTGGTAGAGCACCACCTTGCCATGGTGGGGGATTGCAGCTCATCGCCAGCGGTGGCGTGGGCAGCATAGCAGACATCGCTGCGCTCGACCAGGCCAAGGTGCCCGCCGTGGTCTTCGGTAAAG
>JAXGCE010000025.1:0-20159 GCA_034186105.1 Selenomonadaceae bacterium | reverse complement strand
TGATCTGCACGGCGTCGCGCCAGTCTTCCTCGGGGATGTCCGCGACGAGGTGGTCGATGACGCTGCCTTCGCGCAGGATGTGGTCGGGGAACAGCAGCTCCGTCCAGTCCGCGATGGGCTCGAAGAGCGCGGGCAGCACCGTGCCGAGGTCGTTGCATTGCGCGATCAGGAGGTAGCGGTAGAGCGCCGCCGTCTCGTTCGCTTCTTTGCAGGCGAAGACATACACCCTGTCGAGCCACGGTTCGTCTATGTGGATGCATTCGTCAAGGATGGCGGGACGGAACGCGCCGCCCTCGTCCGAGAAGACGCGCACACCTGACGGCAGGTAGTCGTTGACCTCCAGGAAGCGCAGCGCGGCAAAGCGGTTGAACCACGTATAGGCGGCCGCCTCCATGACGGCCTGGTAGCCATGCGCGCGCACCTCGGCCACGAGCCGCGCCCGCTGGCGCTGCTCGACCTCGGTAAACGGCCGCCCATCCGCCGCCCGTTTTTCAGCGGCATCCGGCGCGTCATCGACAACGCCATACACATAAGCCCGCTGCGTCACGCGTTCGATGAGTTCATTGCGCGCATAGATGGCGAATTTCTTGATCGAGAGTTTGTCCATGATGCATTCCTTCGATGATAGATTCGAGATGATGGAAAGGGAGTACCTTCGACACACCCCCCGCCCTTCGGGCCCGTCCCCCCTCAGAGAGGGGGGCTTCGGTATAAGGAAGGCTCGCGTACTTTTGCCTCCCTCACCGAGGGAGGGGCTTCGCCATAAGGGAGGCTCGCGTACTTTTGCCTCCCTCACCGAAGAAGGGGCTTCGGTATAAGGGAGGCTCGCGTACTTTTGCCTCCCTCATCGAAGAAGGGGCTTCGGTATAAGGGAGGCTCGCGTACTTTTGCCTCCCTCACCGAGGGAGGGGGACCGCGTCAGCGGTGGTGGGTGTGTCGAAGGTACGTTGTGAATCGTCGATCGATTGTGCTGTCGGAGAATTCACCTATTCTCTCGGTATCCCCAACTTCTCCATCACATATCTCTGCTCCGCTTCCATCTCTACCCGGTCTGCTTCCTCCATATGGTCGTATCCCAAAAGATGCAGCATCCCGTGCACGGTCAGAAATGCGATCTCGCGTTTGACGCTATGGCCGTAGTCGGCCGCCTGTTCTTTTGCACGCTCGACGGAGATGATGAGGTCGCCGAGCACGTTGACATCGGGGCCGTCTTCGACGTCCGGCTCCTCACTTTCATTGAGCGCGAACGACAGGACATCCGTCGGGCGGTCGATGCCGCGATACTGCTTGTTCAGCGTGTGGATGTACGCGTTGTCCGTCAGCGTCACGCTGACTTCGCCGTTTTCGACGCCATAGAGCTCGCCGACTTTCTCGGCCGCACGGCGCACGTTTTCTTCGATGTCCGGCGAGAACTCCAGTTCCTCCGGGTAATTGCTGATCATGACGTTCATCTATCTGCCTCGTTTCCAGCCGCCCTGCGGCGCGCTTCTTTCTCTTTCTTCTGCCGCTCCTCATATGCCCCATACGCCTGCACGATGCGCGTCACGACGTCGTGGCGGATGACGTCGAGCGGCGCGAGGCGCACGATGCCGATGCCTTCGACGCCTTCGAGGATTTCGCTCGCTTGCCTGAGGCCCGACGTCACGCCGCGCGGCAGATCGACCTGCCCGAGGTCGCCCGTGACGACCATACGCGAGCCGAAGCCAAGGCGCGTCAAAAACATTTTCATCTGCTTGTCCGTCGTGTTTTGCGCCTCGTCGAGGATGATGAATGCGTCTTCGAGCGTGCGGCCGCGCATGTAGGCGAGCGGCGCGATCTCGATGATGCCGCGCGCCATGAATTTTTGGTACATGTCGAGCCCGAGGATGTCCTGCAGCGCGTCGTAGAGCGGCCGCAGGTACGGGTCGACTTTGTCCTGCAAATCGCCGGGCAAAAAGCCGAGCCGCTCCCCTGCCTCGACGGCCGGGCGCGTCAGGATGATCTTGTCGACTTCCTTCGTGCGCAGCGCCGCGACGGCCATGACGACGGCGAGATACGTCTTGCCCGTGCCGGCAGGCCCGATGCCGAACGTGATACTGTTATGCCGGATGGCATCGAGGTAGACGCGCTGTCCGAGCGTCTTCGGCCGCACATGGCGTCCTTTTGACGTGACGAGGATCGTGTCGGAAAACAGCGTGTGCAGTGCCTCGCCCTTACCGTTTTTCTCGAGCTGGATGCCATAGCGCACTTCGTGCATCGTGATCGTCGTGCCCTGGCGATAGAGATACTGCAGCTCCTCGAGCACATGCGCGGCAGGCTCCACTTGATCCGCCGCACCAAAGAGCTCCAGCCGGTCGCCGCGGCTCACCATCTGGCAGTCAAAGTTCTCCTGAAACACCCGGATAAATTCATCGTGGCTCCCGAGCAGGCTCACGGCCTCCTTCTGGTCCTCGAAGTAAATGGTCTTCCCGATCGGCTCTGTTTTTTGCAAAAAGCGTGCCCCTTTCAAAATCATTCCTTCCCATTTTACAACAGGACGGACACTTTTACAATAAGCGCGGGCGGCGTAGCGCTTGACGGTTAACGCATAAAGTTTTATAATGTTGACGATAAATTGATTTCACGCAAATGTTATTAGAAACGAGGCATTTCCCATGAACCTTCGCGAACTCACCATCGACCAGCTGGCAGACAAGATCATCGCAGGCTACCGCATCCAGCGGGAGGACGACCTCACGTATTTCCTCGATGCCGACCTCGCAGAGCTTCAGCGCGGCGCCGGCCGCCTGCAGAGCCATTTTTGCGGCAAGCACATCGATTTTTGCACGATCATCAACGGCCGCTCCGGCCGCTGCGGCGAGAACTGTAAATACTGCGCACAGGCCGCCTGCCATCATACGGGCATCGATGAGTACGGCTTTTTGCCGAAAGAGGAAATCATCGCGAACGCGAAGGCGAACCAGGACGCGGGCGCGAACCGCTTCGCCATCGTGACGTCGGGGCGCGCGCTCGTCGGAAAAGATTTCGACAAGGCCATCGACACGTACAAGGAAATGAAGAAGACGCTCTCCATCGACCTCTGCGCATCGCACGGCCTGCTCTCGCGCGAGCAGCTGCGCCGCCTGCACGCGGCCGGCGTCACAAGCTACCATCACAACATCGAGACGAGCCGCCGCTTCTTCCCCGAAATCTGCACGAGCCATACGTATGACGACCGCATCAAGACGATCAAGATGGCGCAGGAGGAAGGCTTCTGCGTCTGCTCGGGCGGCATCATCGGCATGGGCGAGACGTGGGAAGACCGCCTCGACATGGCGATTTCGCTGCAGGAGCTCGGCATCGAGTCCATCCCCATCAACGCACTGATGGCCATCCCCGGCACAGGCATGGAAGGCCGCCCGCAGCTCCCCGCGGAAGACATCCTGCGCACGATCGCGTTCTTCCGCTTCATCAACCCGACGGCGAACATCCGCCTCGCGGCCGGCCGCAAGCTCCTGCCGCAGAACGGCGCCACGGCTTTTAAGACCGGCGCCTCCGCCTCGATCACGGGCAACATGCTGACGACGTCTGGCACGACGATCAAAGAGGACATGCAGATGCTCCGAGACCTCGGCCTCACGAACAAGGACGAAGACTGCGAAGTGTCCACGGGGACGTGCGGGGCGCACTGAAAAATCGAATAAAATAATAAAAATATAGAGGAAGAGGGAGCTCCCCAAATGGGGAGCTCCCTCTTCCTCTATAAGGTTCAGGTTTAAATATCTGCTTTCCAGAGGCCGTGGAGGTTGCAGTAGGCGTATGCCGCGACAGCGGTGTCACCGGGCGCGAGGACGAACGTCGCTTCGGGCGCTTCGCCGGGGGCGAGGTGCGCCATCTGCGCGCCTTTCTTTGTCGCGAGATGAATCCACTCGATGTAGTGCTCCGGCGCCATCGGATGCGCCGTGCTGCCGACGACGACTTTGACCGTCGCGCCATCGACCGTCACGACCGGCACATGCTTCTCCTGCGCCGCATCCGTCGTGTTTGCCTTGAGCTCTTCCATCGGCTTCCCGCAGCACACGAGCGCTCCACCGCCCTCATGCACGAGCCCGACGATGTTGCCGCATGTCCTGCAGATAAAGAAACGTTTTGCCATGATGACCCCTCCTGTCGAATGAAACAATACACATCAAGTTGCTTTTATTGTACCGAATCTGGAGGATTTTGGCAAGAAAATCTTATCGATGCCCCTCTTATCCTTCCACGTAATGGCTGAAGCTGCCGATGACGAGCTGGGGGAATTCTTTGCGGAGGGTCTCGAGGAACGTCTTCGTGCCGACGGGCGCTCCCTGTGGCTCTGGCATGATGTCGAGGAACGCGTCGGGGTCGAGGTTGAGGTTGCGGACCTGGATCATCTGGACGGGCAGCTCGCGGAAGAAGTCTTGCCAAGCGGCGAGTTCTTCGGGGCGGTCGTTGTAGCCTGGGAAATACAGGAGGTTCAGTGAGACATAGACGCCGTGGTCGAGCGCATAGCGGATGGAGGCCTTGACGTCAGCGAGGTGATAGCTCGCGCGATAGTAGGCATCATAGCCCTCGTCGCGCGCACTGATGATCGAGACGCGCAGGCTGTCGAGGCCGGCGTCGACGATTTTCTTGACGCCCTCCGTATAGCCGGAGTTCGAGTTCATGTTGATCTGGCCTTTTTTCGTCTGCGCGCGAATCAGGCGGATGCCCGCCGCGATGCTCTCCGCGGCGAGGCTCGGCTCGCCTTCGCAGCCCTGGCCGAAGCTCACGATGCCATCGGGCGCGACGGAGAGGTGGTAGACGCCGACCTCGGCGATTTCCTCCGGCGTCGGGCGGAACGTGATGCGCTGCTGCGGCGACGGGCAGCACTCGGCGGGCTGGAGCGAAATGCAGCCGAAGCAGTTCGCAT
Organism: Selenomonadaceae bacterium; assembly: GCA_034186105.1. GTDB lineage: Bacteria > Bacillota > Negativicutes > Selenomonadales > Selenomonadaceae > Selenomonas_C. The sequence continues at coordinate 15,268 of JAXGCE010000025.1, read as the reverse complement.
TGCAAACGGGCGATGCGGGGATGCCGGCTTCCCAGCGGCGGTAGAAAAGATTCTGCGCCGTGCAGCAATGCCACTTCAGCGAGCAGCCCGCGACCTGTTCGACGATGCGGTTGCCTGGCAGGTCTTTTTTCGTGCGCTTGACGAGTTTCTTGAGCTCCTGCGTGTTGTAGTGTACGGGATCCCATTTGTCGTTCTCGTCTGTGTAGACGGCCGCGCAGCAGAGTTCGTCGTGGTAGACGACGACGGCTGTGTAGCCATAGAGCGGCAGGCGCTCGGCACCCTCCTCGCGCTCGTAGGCTGGCAGGTAGAGGCGCGTGTAGCCCGCGGGCAGGATGGCCGCGACGGCAAGCCCCGTCATCGGCAGCACTTCGCCGTCCGCCGTCTGGCCGACGGCCTGGTGGCCCGGCAGCAGCATGAGGTCGGCGCTCTCCGGCAGCGGGATCAGGTCGTCGGGCGTCAATGGCACATTCTCGCGTCCCGTGCGGCCAAGGCCTGCCATGCCCGCTGCATCGAGGATGTTGCCGTCTTCATCGGCGTAAACAGCCGTGATGAAATCGTCCATGGCATGTTCTGCGTGCTTGCTCATGCTTCGTCCTCCCCTGCTTCGCCTGCTTCTTTCGCAGGCTTCTTCTTTTTCTGCTTTTTGGGATTGAATTTGTTCATCGCCATGTCGACGCCGTCGCCCACAATGCATTCGACGGCGGGAATGAGGTACTGGATGGCCTCAGCGACTTTTGGCGCGCCCTCATTGTCAAATGGCGCAAGGACGTGGTTGACGACCGTCCAGCCCGGCAGCGGCCGCCCGATGCCAATGCGCACGCGCGCGAAGTGTTCGTCGCCAAAATGCGCGAGGATACTCTTGATACCGTTGTGGCCGCCGGAACTCCCCTTCTTGCGGATGCGAATCGTGCCGACGGGGATGTCCATATCATCATGCGCGACGATGAGGTCTTCCGGCGCGAGCTTGTAAAAATGCATGAGCGGACCGACGGCCTTGCCGCTCTCGTTCATATACGTCTGCGGCTTTACGAGCAGCACTTTTTCCACGCCGATGCGTGCCTCCGCGACGAGTGCATCGAACTTTTCGCGCCATTCCGTGACGCCGAGGTGGCTGGCGAGCGCATCGACGAATAGGAAGCCGACGTTGTGCTTCGTCTGCGCGTATTCGCGGCCAGGATTGCCCAGGCCGACAATGACTTTCATAAAATAGAACGCCCCTTTCGATTTATCGCGAAAAGCCTCCCCACGAGGGGAGGCTTACTTTGTAAATTCAATCGTTCGCCGTCGGGTCACCAACGAAGAACATGTAGGCAATCATGACGAGGCCAAGCGCGATGCGGTACCAGCCAAACGCCTTGAAATCATTCGTCTTGATGTAGCTCAAGAGGAAGCGGATCGAGACGATGGAGACGATGAACGCCGTCACCATGCCGAGCACGAGGATCAGGATCTCAGCGCCCGTGTAGTGGATGCCGAACTTCACCATCTTCAGGAAGCTCGCACCGAACATGACCGGGATCGCGAGGAAGAACGTGAACTCCGTCGCGACATAGCGGCTCGTGCCAAATAGCAGGCCGCCGATGATCGTCGAACCCGAACGGCTCGTGCCCGGCACAAGTGACAGCACTTGGAAGAAACCAATGATGAGCGCCGTCTTGTAATCGAGATGCTCGAGTTCCGTGATGCGCGGATGGCGGCGCTTGTTGTAGTTCTCGATCACGATGAACAAGATGCCGTAGAAAATCAGCGTCGCCGTGACGACCGGCGCCGTCATCAGATGCTCCTCCATGAACTTATTCAGCAGAAGGCCGATGACGCCAGCTGGGATCGTAGCCACGATGACCTTCTTCCAAAGTTCGATCGTGTCGCGCTTTTCGCGCCGCGATTTCCACGACGAAAATGGATTGAGCTTCTCGAAGTTCAGCACGACGACGGCGAGGATCGCGCCGAGCTGGATGACGACGAGGAACATGTCCATGAACTGTTTCGTCACGTCGAGCTTGATGAACTCGTCGACGAGAATCATATGGCCGGTACTCGAGACCGGCAGCCACTCCGTGAGGCCTTCCACGACGCCCAGGATGACGGTTTTGAGTAAGTCTGCGATACTTACATCCACTTGTTTTTATCCCCCTGTTTCACTTGTTGTTTTTGCTGAGATATTAGAAACAGGTCATATTATAACACAAGAACGCCGTCTGTACACCCTTTGCCGCCATTCTTTACGGAAAATTTATGCGCCTTGTTCAAATTTCGCGCGGGTTGCCCGCAAGCGCGCGCAGGCCGTCGGCGTCGAGCACGGTCAAATGGCCGCGGCCGGGCTTCACATAGCCTTCTTGCGCGAAATACTTCACGAGGCGGCTCACGACTTCGCGCGCACTGCCCATGTAGCGCGCGATCTGCTCGTGCGTCAGGTGGATTTCGCTCTCCCCCGTTTTTTCCATTTCTTCGACGAGGAACAGCGCGAGGCGGCGGTCAGCGGAAAGGAACAGGATCTCCTGCATCTTCCAGAGCATCTCGGATAAGCGGTGTGCTGCCGTCTCGTAGGCATAAGCCTTGACGTAGATGTTTTGCTGCACGAGCTTGTTAAACGCCGCCGCGTCTGTCTTCAGCACATCCGTGTCCTCCTCGGCGTCGATGTAGACGTCGAATGTCACGGCATCGAGCGTGCACGAGGCCGAGAGGATGCCGACATCGCCAGGGAACAGGCGATAGAGCGTGACGTCGCGGCCGTCTTCGGAGAGTGTGTAGACGCGCAGCTGCCCTTTCTTGATGAGCAGCACGCCGATGCAGTCAAATGGCCCGCGATGTACCTGCGTGCCCTTTTCATAGTGGACGGCGTGCGTGCCGCTGTTGACGAGAGATTTTTCCTGCGTCGTGAGGTGCGGCCAGAAGGTGAAGGTGCGGATGTATAAATCAGAAGCATTGTCGGGCATAAACATCACCTAAAACGATGGCACAGTACAAACGCCGTACTGTGCCATGAATATTTTTGTGGTTGTGAGTAGAATCAGCGGAACAGCTGGCTGACGCTACGGTGGCTCTGAATGCGGATGATGACGTCCGCGATCGGCTCAGCGAGCGACAGCACGACGAACTTGTCGCTGTGCTTCTCCGGCGGCAGCGGGATCGTGTCCGTGATGACGAGTTTCTCGATCGGCGACTCATTGATGCGCTGCACGGCCGGATCGGAGAGGATGGCATGCGAGCAGCTAGCGAAGATGCGCTTGGCACCGCGCTTCTGCAGGGCACGTGCGCCTTCGCAGAGCGAACCTGCCGTGTCGACGATGTCGTCGATGATGACGGCCGTCTTGCCTTCGACATCGCCGATGAGGTTCATGACCTCGGCGCAGCCCGGTTTCGGACGGCGCTTCTCGATGATGGCGATCGGAGCCTGGAGGTGGTCAGCGAGGATGCGGGCACGCGTGACACCGCCGAGATCCGGCGAGACAACGACGACGTCCTCGAGCTTCTGCGCGCGGAAATAATTCGCGATCGTCGGCGCGGCCGCGAGATGGTCGACCGGGATATCGAAGAAGCCCTGAATCTGGCCAGCATGGAGGTCGACTGTGACGACGCGCGTGCAACCAGCCGTCGTCATGAGGTTTGCGACGAGCTTTGCCGAGATCGGCTCACGACCACGCGTCTTGCGGTCCTGACGCGCATATGCATAGTACGGCACGACAGCCGTGACGCTGTGCGCGGACGCGCGTTTGCAGGCATCTGCCATGATCAGGAGCTCCATGAGGTTGTCGTTCACAGGGTACGACGTCGGCTGGATGATGAAGATATCCTTGCCGCGGATGCTCTCGCTGATCATGACCTGGGTCTCGCCATTGTTGAAGTGGCCGACGTAGGCATCGCAGAGATTGACGCCGATGCGGTCCGCGATCTTATTCGCGAGCTCGGGATTTGCGTTGCCGGCCAGAATGACCAGGTTTCCAGTGTCTAAAGCCATTTTGCTAAATTCCTCCAGTTCCTTTGCAGAAAAACGAAAAAGGTCTCTTGTCCTTGCATTTTATCATCAACGGTCGCGTTTGTCCACCCAGCCCGTGATATTCTTCTGACGGGCACGCGCAACGGCCAGCGAATTTGCCGGGACCGTCGTCGTGATGGTCGAGCCAGCCGCGATGTAAGCGCCGTCTTCGACCGTCACAGGCGCGACGAGGTTCGAGTTGCAGCCGACGAACGCGTTGTTGCCAATCTTCGTGCGGAATTTCGTCTTGCCGTCGTAGTTGACCGTGATCGTGCCGCAGCCCATGTTGACGTTCTCGCCCATATCGCAGTCGCCGATGTAGGAAAGATGCGGCAGCTTCGAACCTTTGCCGATCGTGGAGTTCTTGACTTCGATGAAGTTGTCGATCTTGACGCCTTCGCAGATGTGCGTACCAGGGCGCAGATGGACGAACTGGCCGAGCTTGACGTTGTCATCGACGACGGCATCATGCGCATAGAGGAACTGGCCCGTGACACCATTGCCGATCTTCGTGTTCTGGATGCGCACGGACGGGCCGATTTCGCAGTTCTCGCCGATCGTCGTGCCGCTCTCGAGGTACGTCATCGGATAGAGCACCGTATCGCGGCCGACCGTGACGTCGCTGTCGACGAACGTCGTCGCGGGATCGATGATGCTGACACCCGCTGCCATGAGCTCCTCGTTCTTGCGCTGGCGCAGGATGCGCTCGGCATTCGCGAGCTGTGCACGGCTGTTGACGCCGAGCGTTTCTTCGTAGTCGTCCGCGGCGACGGCCCAGATCTTTTCGCCCTGCTTCTGGAGGATCTCGAGGACATCCGGCAGGTAGTACTCGCCCTGCGCGTTGTCATTCGTGACATGCTCGAGCGAAGCGAACAGCGCCTGCGCGTCAAAGCAGTAAATGCCGGAGTTGACTTCACGCACCTGGCGTTCTTCTTCCGTCGCGTCCTTGTGTTCGACGATCTTCTCGACGGAGCCATCCGCCTTGCGGATGATGCGGCCATAGCCCGTCGCGTCTGGCATGACAGCCGTCAGCACCGTCGCTTTCGCCTGCGCGGCCACATGCTCGTCAAACAGCTTCTTGAGCAGCTCGCTCGTCAGGAGCGGCGTGTCGCCGCAAAGCACCATGACCGTGCCTTTTTCATCTTTGAGGAGCGGCGCCGTCATCTTCACGGCATGGCCCGTGCCGAGCTGCTGCTCCTGCGTAACGAACTCGGCCTGCGTGCCCAGTGCCTCGCGCACTTGATCGCCGCCGAAGCCCGTGACGACGACTTGGCGTTTCGCGCCAGCGGCTTTCGCAGCATCGAGCACCTGCTGAACCATGGCTTTGCCTCCGGCTTTGTGCAGGACTTTCGGCAGGGCCGACTTCATGCGCGTGCCTTTGCCGGCCGCGAGGATGATGGTGACAAAATCTGACATAAAAAATATGCCTCCTAAATTATTCTTCGGACTTCGACACCTTGCGCGTCTTCTTGCCCGCTTTTTTCTCGGATTCTTTTTTCTTAGCATCGACAGCCTTTAAAAGCGTCTTTTCTGACATCTCCATGTGGCGCTCCGCTGCTTTCTTCGCGCGCTTCACATCGCCTTCGGCAATGGCCTCGACGATCTCGCGATGCTCCTCGAGCGTCGTCTCAAGACGTCCTGGATACGACATCGAGAGCGTGCGGAAACGCGTGAGCTGGTCGCGGAGGTTCGAGATGATGCCGACGAGGCGGCTGTTGCGCGCCGCATGGTACAGGAGATCGTGGAACTCGATGTCCGTCTTGACGATGTTCTCCATGTCGCCGTCCTCGACGTAGCCGCCGATCTGGACGAGCAGGCGCTGCAGGCTCTCGAGCTCCTCCGCCGTGATGCGCTCGGCCGCGAGGCCGTTCGACAGCGACTCAAGCGCCGTGCGGATCTCGAAGATCTCGTTGATGTCGCGGATGGACATGCTCGCAACATACGTGCCGCGGCGCGGCATCATGATGACGTAGCCCTCGAGTTCGAGCTTGCGGATGGCTTCGCGCACGGGCGTGCGGGAGACGCCGAGCTCTTCCGCGAGCTGGATCTCCATGAGGCGCTCGCCCGGCTTCAGCACACCGCGGCGGATGGCGTCACGAAGCGACTCGCAGACGACTTCTCGGAGCGGCTGATAGCTGTCAAGACGGATGGGTGAAAGCTTCTTTTCCATATCAGATCCCTCATTTCGTATTGCATCCGACCGTCTTCGAGACGAAGACGTCGACGTCCGGCAAACGGACAGCGTCAGCAATCTGCTCCGCCTGCGCCCTGGTTTCTGCAAGGCCGAAGACGGTCGGGCCGCTGCCAGACATGAGGCTGGCGATGGCACCGGCCTCTTTCATCATCTCTTTGAGTTGCGAGATGATTCCATACCGTTTTATCGTAGCACTTTCGAGCACATTACACAAGAAAGAAGCGGCCTTCGCGCGATCGCCAGCCTCGATGGCGGCAAGCATGGCCTGCGTATCGGGATGATGCTCGGCAGGATGCGCGTCATACGCGCCATACGCCCAGGCCGTCGAGACAGAGACATGCGGCTTCGCGAGCACGACGAATGTCTCGGGGAAATCTGGCAGACGCCGGAGCACTTCGCCGCGCCCTGTCGCAAGCATCGTGCCGCCCATGAGCGTGAATGGGATGTCGGAGCCGAGCCGCGCGCCGAGCTCGCAGAGCTTTTCATCTGTCGCTCCGAGCTCGTAGAGCGTGTCCATGCCGCGCAGCACGGCAGCAGCATCGGCACTGCCGCCCGCAAGGCCTGCCGCCATCGGGATGCGCTTCGTCAGATGGATGTCGACGCCACCTGGCAGATGATACTCTTCCTGCATCAGTTTTGCCGCGCGATACGCGAGGTTCTTCTCCCCGGCGCGCAACCACGGCACATCGATCGTGAGGCCGATGCCCGCCGCCTCGCGCCGCTCGAGCGTCAGCGTATCCGCGAGGTCGACGGCCTGCATGACCATCGCGACCTCATGAAACCCATCCTCCCGCGTCCGCAGGATATCGAGCGTCAGATTGATTTTCGCCTGTCCTTTGATCGTCACCAAAGTGCTACCACTCCATCCAAAATTTCATTTTGTATACGAAATACACACGCTATCTTCGATTTTATCAACTTTTTACCGAGCGAGCAAGGGATTTTCCCATTTCATCACGAAAAGAATAAAAGAACAACATCATTGGAGGAATCAACGTGCATCGTCCTATCCCCATCCGATTTTTCTTTCTTTTTTCCATCGCGCTCGCCATCGCAGCCGGTCTGCTCTGGTTCGTGCTCGAGGGGCCGGAAAGCGCCATCCCTGCAGCATTCGCTACGTGGATCGCATCCCTCCCTGTGCCATATATGCTCGCTTGCCTCTTTTCCGATCGTGCAGCGCGCAAGGCGCTTGCGGATGCGCATGCCTCATCAGAAGGCGACGCGCTCGACCTGCTCAAGGACGTCGACATCGTCCTCTTGCGCCGCCGCATGCTGCTCACGGGCGAGCCGCACATCAAGGAGCTCGCCCCCGAAGGCATGACGCAATCCGCATTGCTCGCGCTTGCAGCTTCGGCCGAACAAGAATCCGACCATCCCTATGCGCGCGTCATCTGCAGCACGGCGGAAAACCGTCTGTTGCGCCTCCATCGCCTCGCTGCGCGCACGGCCGTGCCGCATGCCGGCGTCGAAGCATTGCTGACGCGACAAGCGCTGCGCGTCGGTCGCCTCGACTGGCTCGAAGAAGAAGGCGCAAAACTCAGCGCCGAACTTTCGACGCGCGCCGATCAGCTCTCAACGAAGGGCCTCGCCGTCATCGGCGTCGGTCTCGGAAACCGTGTGCGCGGCCTCATCGCCTTCGAGCAAGACTTCTCAGAAGACGCAAAAACGACGATCGCCGCCCTCAGCCACGCGAATGTCAAGACCGTCCTCTGCACGAGCGGCAGCCGTCGCTACGGCACGGCGCTCGCCAAAGCCCTCGGCATCACGGATGTCAAAGCAGGCGCGACACCTGAGGACCTCGCACGCGAACTCCAGTTACTCAAGGCGCGTGGCAGCGTCATCGCTACACTCTCCGAAGATTTTGCGAGCATCGCCGACCTCACGATCACGATCGCGCCGCAAGGCGTCTTCCCGCCTGCTGCATCGAGCGCAGACGAAAACGCGCAAGCCCCTGCGGAACCTGCGCGTCTCCTGCTTGCTTCTCTCCCACCGATCCCCACGCTGATCGCTACGACGCAGCGCGCCACCCGTGCGTTACGCCTCGGATTCCGCCTTTCGCTTTTCTTCTTCATCGTGCTCGTGCTGCCGGCGTTCGGCGTGCTTCACGCTGTCGGCGGCCCGTTCTTCAATCCGGTCATCGCGCTCATCGGCTTGCTCCTTGCTACCATCATCACAAACGCTCTCGTTCTGAGCCGCACCTGACAACCGATCACTTCATCGCACGATCATAATCCTGCCCCTGCACGATGCGGGGGCGTTTTTCGTTGTAAGCGGGATTCACGATGCTGCGCGTCGGATCGAACTCCGGCGTGCGGATGTCCAAAAGGTCGAGCAACGTATGGATCATATCGTCCGTCATGTACGGACGGTTCACGGCCGCCTCGATGGCCTGCCATTTGTCCGGATGATGCTCGCGCCACGCAGGTGACGCATAAATGATGAGCGGCACCTCGAGCATGTAGCGGTTCGGATGCTCCTCGACATGGCCGGACATGGCTGTATCATTGTCGTAAACGGCCTCGCCATGGTCGGGCAGGTAGATGACGAGCGCGTCCTTGTCCGCGAACTTGCCAAAGATCGAGCTGACGATGAAGTCGTTGTAAAAAATGGCATCTGCATACTGCGCGATCTCCGTGCGCTTCGATTCACTGTACGTGCTTTCGGGCGCAGCGAGGTCGTCTTTTTGGTATTTCGTGAACGCATACGGATAGCGCAGATAGTAGAGTCCGTGGCCACCCATGAGGTGGATGACGTAGAAATCCTTGCCCGTGCCCTGCGCGACGGCATCATCGATCAGCGGGAACAACGCCTCATCGAGGCAGGCGTCTTCTTCGTGCGACTCGCGCATGCGCGTGAAGGCCTTCGTCGTCGAGCGGTTCGCGAACAGTGCCGCGACGTTGCCCCAGATGCCGGAGCTCTCCTGATTCGACAGCCAGTGCGTCGCATAGCCGGCGCTCCCCATGACGTCGATGAGGTTGTTCGCCTCATACCACTCCTGCCCCGCCGCGACGCTTTCAGCATTCGCAAATGTCAGCAACTTGCGCAGCACGGCGACCGTCGCGCCCTCGGAGCTGATGACATCGCGGAACACGGCGATGTCGCCGTTCGCGGCGAGCTCGTCGAAGTTCGGCGTGTTCTCGAGCGGATAGCCATAGAGATGGAGGCGGCCGCGTGCCGTCGACTCGCCGAGGATGAAGACGACCTGCGGCGTGTCGCTGCCGTTCTCCGTGACCGTCGCCGTGTTTTCCATCGAGGCTGAGAGCTTTTCGTAGGCGCGGATGTTATCGACGGACGTCATGGCCGCCGCGCCGACGCGCACGGGCGGGATGTCGAGCGTGCCGCTCGTGATGAAGTTCATGTAGTTCCTCAGAAGCACCGTGCCCGAACCACAGCCGAGGACGAACAGGATGAGGAAGAACCATGTCCGCGTGCGGCGCGAGAAAAATGTGAAGCGCTGGCGGAAGAACCAGCCCCAGCCGAGGAGCAGCAGTACGGCAAAGACGCCGAGCGACAGCAGACTGCGCCAGCCGAAATACATCTCGAGGAACTCCCCTGCCTCGCGCGGATTCGTCTGTAGAATCGCCGTGATGATGCCCGCGCCGACGAGCGTCTGATACGTCGTGATGGCAAAGACTTCGAGCCCTGCGAGCGCGGCCGAGCAAACGAACGTGACGCCAAAGACGACCTGCCGCACGCGCCGCCACGGGATGCAGGCCACGAGCAGGCAGAAAAGCGCCGTGCCTGCCAGCAGGAACATGCCGTCAAGGAACAAGACAGCGAGCTCCGTATCGCGGTACATCGTGAGGTTCTGCCAGACGATCGTGAAATAATTCAGCACGAACAATAGGACAATCCAGCCGATGTGGGTTTCGATGAGCAGTTCCGTGGCCGCGAGAAGTTGGAGAATTTTTTGTTTCAAAAAGAAGCCTCTTTCCATGGAAAAGGGCTGTTGCACGCTGTGCAACAGCCCTTTTCGTTCAAACAATCTTATTCCTTCTCAAACATATCCTTGCCGACGCCGCAGATGGGGCAGACCCAGTCATCTGGCAGGTCTTCGAACGCCGTGCCCGGCGCGATGCCGTGATCGGGATCGCCGACGGCGGGGTCATACTCATAGCCGCAAGGGCCGCATACATACTTGTCCATCGTAACTACCTCCTACCTATCTGGCTGCCGCATCAAGCGAGCAGCGCCTTTACCAGCTCCGGCACCTTGGCGAAATCTTCTGCGCCAGGGTTCCAGAGCGACTTGACGTTTTCCTCGACGACGTCGAAGCCTGCATCCTTGAGCTTTGCCTGCAGGACACCGACGCCCTCGCCGCTCCAGCCATAGCAGCCGAATGCAGCGGCTTTCTTGTTCTTGAACTTCAGCGACTTCGCGAACGTCAGCCAGCCCGAGACGCTCGCGAGCACATCGTTGATGGCGGTCGGCGAGCCGACGGCAATAGCCTTCGACTTGAAGACTTCCGTCATGACCTCATTCTTGTCGCTCTTCGCGATATGGAAGACCTTGACGACCGTCGACGGGCTCTGCTTCTTGATCTCCGCCTCGATGGCGTGCGCAATCGTCTTCGTGCCATTCCACATCGTATCGTAGACAACCGTGATCTGGTCTTCCTGATACGCTTTCGACCACTCGGCGTATTTCTCGAGGATCGTGAACGGCTTTTCGCGCCAGATGGCGCCATGCGACGGCGCGATCATCTCAATCGGGAGATTCAGCTTGCCGATCTCTTCGAGCTTGCGCGGAATCAACGCGGCGAATGGATTCAGGATGTTGACGAAGTATTTCAGCGCCTCATGCCAGAGGATGTCCTGCTCGGCGAGGTCAGCGAACAGCTCGCTCGTCGCGTAATGCTGACCGAAGGCATCCATCGAGAACAGGATGTTGTCGCCCGTTAGAAACTCTGCCATGGAATCCGGCCAATGGAGCATGCGCATCTCGACGAACTGCAACTTCTTGCCATTGCCGATATCGAGCTCGTCGCCCGTCTTCACGACATGGAAGTTCCAGCCCTGCTTGCCATACTGGCCTTCGAGGCTCTTGACGGCCATGGCCGTGCAGTAGATCGGCGTGCCGGGGATCTCTGCGAGGAGCGCCGGCAGCGCGCCCGAGTGATCGGCCTCGCCATGGTTCACGATGATGGCATCGATCTTCTTGAGGTCGATCTCGCTCTTGAGGTTTTGGATGAAATCAAAATGATGTGGCGTCCAGACGGTATCGACGAGGATCGTCTTTTCCTCCTCGATGAGGTAAGCGTTCTGGCTCGACCCATGGAAGATGGAATAATCGTCGCCATGGAACGTCTCGAGTTCCCAGTCGAGATAGCCGACCCAGCTCACATTGCCCTTGACGTGTTTTCTCATACTCTCATTCCCTTCGTTCTCATTTACCCTTCTTTTGCTTGATTCGACACAAAGGTGCAGAATCCTTTTCGCTCTGGTATAATATACAAAGAAATTTTGCAAAACACCTGATGGAGGGATCCATATGACTCAGGAAACATTCCACAAACTCACGCATCTCGTGCTTGATTCGCCGATGAAGCCGCCTGCGAACCTGTTCGCGAAAGGCTTTGACGACTGGCATGCGCGCGCCCGCCTCGCGCACTTCCTCGCGATGCCGCAGCTCGGAAAAATCGATGAAGCCATCGAACTCTTCCGCACCGTCGCTCCCGAGGACGTCGACGAGGAAAACGCTGAGGACGTCGAGGAAAAAGTCTTCGCGCTGCAGAAGCTCGCCGACATCGAGCGCAAGATCGACGGCAAGGGCGAGGACGCGCTGCGCCACATCGACGAGGCCATCGAGCTCGCCGAGAGCACGGATTTCCTCTACAAATACATCCTGCGCGGCGAACTCTGGGGCGACCGCTGGAACATCATGCACCAGCTCGATATGGGCAAAGAGGCCGAGGAGGAAGTCGACGAGCGCATCGAGGCGTACAAGGACATCCCCGTCGAACACGTCAGCTATCTCTACTACGGCTACCGCTTCAAGGCCATGCGCGCAGCCGAGCGCGGCGTGACACTCGTCGCGAAGGACTACATGCACATGGCGCTGCACTCGATGGAGATCCCCGAAGAATACGAAGCCGGCCTCGAAAAAGCCTTCTCTGCCACGCATGACAACGCCTCGTGGATCCTCAACGAAGTCGACCGCGCAACGCCGAATCCCGATACCGTACACTGGGATATCTGATGCCGTTACAGTGTTACAGAAAAATCTTGCTATTTCTGTTGAGACTATGATATAGTAATAGAAATACCGAGGAAAATCAGCCTCGTCCCTTGGGCGAGGCTCTTCTTTTGCACACTGCACCTATTTTGATGGAGGGAAAATTTTTATGCGAGAACTTCTGGAACTTCTGGAACATGATGCGCGCCGGCCGGTCAGCGAGATCGCGCCGATGCTCGGCAAGAGCGAGTACGAGGTCGAGCAGGACATCCGGCGCCTTGAAAAGGACAAAGTCATCCTTTCGTACAACACGCTGATCAACTGGGAGAAATTCGGCGAGAACACCGTCACGTCCATCATCGAGGTCAACCTCATGCCGCAGCGCGAAGTCGGCTTTGACGCCATCGCCGAGCGCATCTACCGCTTTGACGAAGTGCGCACGGTCTACCTCATGAGCGGCAGCTTCGATCTCCTCGTCATCATCGAAGGCAAGTCGCTGCAGGAAGTCGCGAACTTCGTCGCGACGCGCCTCTCGACCATCGACGGCGTCACGCAGACGCGCAGCCATTTCATGTTGAAAGCCTATAAGAAGGACGGCATCGTCATCAATGACGAAGAGCGCGACCGCAGACTGGTGGTGACGCCGTAATGAAGACGGAACTGGATTTTTCGAGTCGCCTCTCCCCTGCCGTCCAGTCCATCGCGCCGTCCGGCATCCGCAAGTTTTTCGACATCGCGGCAAAGATGGAAGACGTCATCTCGCTCGGCGTCGGCGAGCCGGATTTCGTCACGCCCTGGCCGATCCGCGAGAGCTGCGTCTACGGCCTCGAACAGGGCTACACGTCGTACACGGCAAACCGCGGCCTGCCCGAGCTCCGCGAAGAAATCTGCAAGCACTATGCCGACATCTATGACACGCACTATGATGCCGCAACGGACGTCCTTGTGACGGTCGGCGTCAGCGAGGCGCTCGACCTCGCGATGCGCGCGCTGCTCGCGCCTGGCGACGAAGTGCTGATCCCTGAGCCATGCTATGTCTCGTACCAAGCCTGCACGATCCTCGCGGGCGGCGTGCCCGTCGCTGTACCGGCGAAAATCGAGAACGAGTTCCGCATCACGCCGGAAGAACTCGAAGCGCATGTCACGGAAAAGACGAAAGTACTGCTGATCGGCTATCCGAACAACCCGACGGGCGCTATTATGACACGCAAGGACTTGCTCGCTGTCGCGGAATTTGCCAAGAAGCGCGATCTCATTGTCATCTCCGATGAAATCTATGGCGACCTCACGTATGGCGGCGAGCCACATGTCGCGTTCTCGTCACTGCCGGACATGCAGGAGCGCACGCTGCTCCTCAATGGCTTCTCGAAAGCCTATGCCATGACGGGCTGGCGCATCGGCTACGCGCTTGGCGCCCCCGCCATCATCGCGGCCATGACAAAGATCCATCAGTACACGATGCTCTGCGCGCCGATCACGGCACAGATGGCCGCCATCGAGGCGCTCCGCCATGGCGAGAAATACATGAAGAAGATGGTCGCCGAGTACGACCGCCGTCGCCGCCTGATCTACGAAGGCCTCACGAAGATGGGACTCAAATGCTTCGAGCCGAAAGGCGCGTTCTACATCTTCCCGGACATCACGAGCACGGGATACACCGACGAGGAATTTGCGGAAGCGCTGCTCGAGGCTGAGCATGTCGCGCTCGTGCCTGGCAGTGCGTTCGGTACATGTGGCCGCGGCCATGTGCGCTGCTCGTATGCGACGTCAATCGACAAGATCGCTGAAGCACTCGCGCGCATCGAAAACTTCCTGAAGAACCACAAGAAATGAAAAGAGCCCCTGCAAAAATTTCTCCGCAGGGGCGTTCTTTTTATGCTTTTTTCTCGTGGCGCGGATGCGCACTGACGAGTTCGATGGCCTTGGCGATCTGCTGGATGACCTCGACCTCGTATTCAAAGGACATAGCTTGCACACGCGTGAAAATCTCGCCCTTCTCCGTCGACACGTAGTGCGGCGGCAGATGGTTGAGCGCGAGAATCGCGATGTCGCGCCGACACTGCTCACAGCGGCAGCAATCTGGGTACTGCGCAAGCACCTGATCCATTTTCCCGAGGACGACATCTTCCATAAAATTCTTAAGTTCCATCAGATCACCCCATCAATCCATTGTATCCATCATGTGTGTATGATTGTTTTCCACATTCTTCTAACCAATTATAATATACTTAGAATCAAAAAGCAAGTTAGACAAATGATTTTTCTTGTGGTATAATATTTTCTGTTGTGAAAAGCGCTCGTAGTCCAGTGGATAGGACGTTGGCCTCCGGAGCCGAAAGCGGCAGTTCGACTCTGCCCGAGCGCACCATATGAAAACAAAGCGAGGATGCAACCTGTAGGTTGCATCCTCTTTTTTGTGCCGTTATTTCGTTTTCTTGGCGTCGTCCCCAACATGCTTCATCTGCTGCTTGCTGGCCCGGAACATTTCCTTGATGCTCTTATAGCGCGGCAAATCTTCATCTTTGACGTCATTCCACTTCTGCGCCTGCGTCAGGCAGTACCAGGCACCGGCAAAGCCGATGACCGTCAGCACGGCACCGATGATGTACGACGCGAGCGAGATCAGATAAAGCCCGCCGAGGCCGACAAGACCGAAAAAGATCGTGTTCCACGCCTGGATCATCATATTGAAATATTTTGGGAAACTGTGCATGATATCCTCCGATGCGAAAAAGATTTGCTGCTTTGAGTATATCACGTTAGGGTGGATTTGTCGCGAAGTTTCTTTAGAGACAGCCTCCCTCTTATAGGCTTTCAGAATCTTGTCCATAACCAGTAGACACGCGGGAGATTCCCCGCATTTCTCCCTTGAAACCGGCGAATCTGCGTCAGCAGAGAGCCGTGCATGGGGTTTCCTTGAATAC